>JBFLVP010000035.1:0-15976 GCA_040758395.1 Pseudomonadota bacterium | reverse complement strand
GCCATCGCCGATGATAGTGTGGGGCTTCCCCATGTGAAAGTAGGTCACCGCCAAGCACCTACAACCCAAAAACCCCCGTCTTCAACCAGAAGACGGGGGTTTTTACCTTTGAGGTCATCAGAAAAATACAATCACAGGAAGCGGGCATTCAATTGCATCAGGCGCTCGGGGGTGCCGATATCGTCCCATGTGCCTTTGTGATGTTCTCCGGTGACGTAACTTTCGTCAGCGGCGCGACGGAGTAGCGGGGCGAGTTTTAGGGTGCCGCTTGGTGCGTCTTTAAGTAAATCGGGGGCAATGATTGCGATACCTGAATAGGTCAGCATGCGTAGCCCTTGGTTGCTGATTAGCGCGCCTTGAAGCGAAAAATCCCCGCTAGGATTATGTTCCGGGTTGTCGACCATGACGAGGTGAGCAAGCCCTTCAAGTCTGTTCGGGAGTTTATCGAACGGATAATCAGTCCAGACGTCGGCATTTACCAGCAGAAACGGTTGAGTCCCTAGCAGCGGGCGTGCCCGCTGCATTCCACCCGCTGTTTCAAGCCCCGTAGCGCCCTCATGAGAGTATTGGATATTTACTCCGAGGGCCTGTCCCATGCCCAAGGCGGCCTGAATTTTGATTCCCAGGTAGGCAGTATTGATGACAATGTCGGTAAAACCCGCGTTCCTCAGCCGTTCGATGTGGTGAACGATCAGTGGCTTGCCTCCTGCCTCAAGCAGTGGCTTGGGCGAGGCCAGGGTCAAGGGACGCATGCGCTCGCCCTTGCCTGCGGCAAGAATCATGGCCTTCATGACACAAAGTCCGTATCAGCAAGCCTTTCATCGAGCCAGATGAGGAATTGGCTGAATTCAGGGTAGGGCCGCATGGCGTGGTGCATGTTGCGCAGTGTTAGCGGAATGTCTTTGAGGTAATCCGATTTCCCGTCACGAAGGTTCAGGCGGGCGAAGATACCGGCTACCTTCAGATGGCGCTGTGCACTTATCCAGTTGAAATCGGTCCAGAACTGATCCCATCCGGGCGGTTGTGTCCCATGGGTGATCAGGAGGCCGTGGAAATCTCGGGCCCATTGCTGCACGCGCTGTTCAGGCCATTCAATGTAGCTGTCACGCAGAAGTGACACCAGGTCATAGGTGATGGGGCCTGAGACGGCGTCCTGGAAATCGATCACACCGGGCGATCGATCGTTGGTGACCATAAGGTTGCGCGAGTGAAAGTCACGGTGCACAAAGGCTTGCGGCTGGGCGACAGCCCGCGCGGCCAGTTGCGTATAGACATCTTGCAGCAAGGCCCTGTCGTCGTCAGTCAGGTGCAGGCCCAGCTGACGTTGCAGGAACCACTCGTCGAACAGGTGCATTTCGCGCATGAGCAAGCCCTGGCCATAGCGTGGCAACTCATCAGCCGGGCAGGACTGAATGTGCAGCAGGGTCGCGAGTGCATCCCGGTAGAGGATTTCCGCACTCTCTGTGGAAAGCCTTGCAAGGTACGGGGTATTGCCGAGGTCCTCAAGGAGCATCAATCCACGTTCAGCGCAACTCGCGTAGACATGCGGGACGTGTACGCCGTGTGTGGCAAGCTGGCGCGCGATGGACTCGAAGGGGCGAATGTCTTCGTGCTGGGGGGGGGCGTCCATTACGATGCGGCGTCCTTCCGGTGTTTCTATGCGAAAGTAGCGCCTGAAGCTTGCATCCGACGAAGCAAGTTCGACCGATGTCTTTGGCAAGCTGAGTTCGTCGAAGAGCCAGTGGCGTATCAGGTCAAGGCGTTTGCTCATGTGTCAGACCAGTAAAGCAGCAAGTCCCAAGCTTGAGGCGAGGAGGATGACGAGGGCGGCGCGCATGCCTACCGCGATGGTGCCGATGAAGCACGCCAACAAGACCTTGACCGTCGAGTTGGTGACGATGGCGATGAGGATGGCATTGCGGGCTGTCTCAAGGGCCAGTCCATCGAGCGAAAGTTTTGCGGTAGAGAGGGTCAATGCGTCAACATCACCGAGGCCTGCGGCAAATGCCAATGCATAAAGGCCATAATCGCCGAACCACTCTCTGGCCCCGCTTGCCAGCACCATGATCGTCGAGAGGAGCAGGCCAAACTTGAGCGCGGTGCCGAGCTCAAATGGGTTGGGGAGACTGCGTGGCTCCGTGAGCTCCTCGCCTTTTGGGGTGCTGTGCCAGAGCCATACAGCTCCGAACAGTGTGGTCAGGGTCATGGTAATCAGCGGGGCGGCGAGGCTTGCCAGCAGCTCCGGATTGATTGCCGTGGCTTCGATCAGCGCGCGCGGAAACATGACTCCGCATGCGGCCAGGATACCCCCTGCAAGTAGGCGCGGCGCATAGTGCCTGGCGGCAGCATGGCGCGACATGCTGAGTGTGACGGCGGTGGAAGAGACCAGTCCACCGAGCAAACTGGTGGCCATGATCCCGCGGCGGGGGCCTGCGAGCTTGATGGCGAAATACCCAATGAATGAGATGCCGGACACCAAGACCACCATCCACCAGGCCAGGTGGGGGTTGAAAGCCTGCCATGGTCCATACCCCTCATTGGGCAGCAATGGCAGCATCACGACGGAGATCAGCAGAAACTTCATCGCTGCATGCAGTTCGTCTCCCGTCAGTCGATCCAGCCAGGCATGTAGCACTGATTTGAGTCCGAGCAGGATGGTGACGACGACTGCGCTGGCTGCGGCGATGAGGGGATAACCGAGGCTGCTGAGGAGCCCGAGGGCGAATGTCAGCAGCAGCGCGACCTCCGTGGTAATGCCGAGTTCCGCTTTGCTCTGTGAGGAAGAGAGCCAATGGCTGGCGACGACCAAGGCGGTAAAGCCGGCGAAGGACAGGCCGGCGAAACTCTCACTGAGTTCAACTGAAGCCAAGCCGATCAATCCGCCAAGCAGTCCTGCCAAGGCAAAGGTGCGGATGCCGGCAACGCGCTGCCCCTCAGCGGCCTCGCGTTCGTGCCAGCCTCGCTCCGTGCCGATGAGCAGGCCGATGGCGAGGGCAATGCCGAGATGCTCGAAAATGACGATGCGATCCATAGGTGCCATTAGAGCCCAAGTTGATTGGTTTTACACCAGTTGCATCGTGTTAGCGGCAGGGGCTGAACCCCCTTGGCTTGTAGGGGCGGACTTGGTGAGGTCGGCCTCGTATCGTGTATGATGTCTATATTAGTAGATTCTATTGGGGGGTATCATGATCCTCTTTCGCCAACTTTTCGATCCCGCAACCTGGACCCTGACCTACCTGCTTGCCGATGCACGCACCCGCGATGCGGTCATCATTGACCCGGTGCTGGAGCAAGTGGAGCGTGATATGGCAGTCATCCGCGAGATGGGCGTCAACCTCAAGTACATCCTTGAAACTCATGTGCACGCTGATCACGTGACCGGCGGTGGTGGCTTGCGCAAGGCAATCGGCGCGCAGTTCGTGGCCGGGCAGGGCACAGGGTTGTCCTGTACCGACGTGCTGTTGAACGACGGCGAGTTTCTGGCCTTTGGTGATGAAGTCATTCACGCCATCGCTACGCCTGGCCATACCAACGGCTGCATGAGCTACCGTTGGCGCGACCGCCTGTTCACCGGTGATACCTTGCTGATCGACGCCTGTGGTCGGACCGACTTCCAGGAAGGTAGTGCGGAACGGCTCTATGACAGCCTGCAAAAGCTGCTCGCCCACCCCGACGAAACCCTGGTCTTCCCGGGGCATGACTACAACGGCCGCCGGGTCAGCACCGTCGGTCAGGAAA
This sequence comes from Pseudomonadota bacterium, assembly GCA_040758395.1. GTDB lineage: Bacteria > Pseudomonadota > Gammaproteobacteria > Halothiobacillales > Halothiobacillaceae > Thiofaba. The sequence continues at coordinate 12,238 of JBFLVP010000035.1, read as the reverse complement.
AGGGCATCAACCCTTATATTGCCGGACTGGATCGCGCCGCCTTCGTGGCCAAGATGAACGCCCTCGACCTGCCGCGTCCGCGCCGCATTGATGTGGCGGTGCCGGCCAACAAGCGATGCGGAGAAATGGACTGAGATGCGCCGCATCAGCGTTATCGGCGCCGGTTTTGCCGCACTGACTGCTGTGCGCGCCCTGCGCAAGCAGGATAAGGACGCAGAAATCACCCTGATCGCGCCGAAGGCGGAATTCATCTATGCGCCCAGCCTGATCTGGGTTCCCTCCCGCCTGCGTTCGGCTGATGATCTGCGTGTCGACCTTTGTGGTTTTCTCGAACGTCACAAGGTTCATTTCCACGCAGGTCGAGTCACCGGTATGCGCGGTGGCGGACGTCTGGTGATCACCGATCAGGGGGAGGTTGAAAACGACGGCTTGATCGTCGCCAGCGGTGGTCGCTTCATCAAACGGCTGCCGGGCATCGAGCACGCCATCACCCTGTGCGAGGGGATCGAGGCGGCCGAGCGCATCCGCGACGCGGTCGAGCGCATGGGGGGGGGCGCCATCGCCCTCGGCTTCGGCGGCAACCCGAACGAGCCTTCCGCCGTGCGTGGCGGGCCGATGTTCGAGCTGATGTTCGGACTGGATACCCTGCTGCGTAGGCAGGGGCGGCGCGATCGCTTCAAGCTGGTGTTCTTCAATCCAGCAGCGCGCCCGGGCAATCGACTCGGGGAGGCTGCGGTCGACGCCCTCCTCAAGCGCATGGCCACGCTCGGCATCGAAACCCATCTGGGTCACAAGCCGCTGCGTTTTGAGGCGGGCAAGGTCGTCACCGAGGGCGGTGAGTTTGCTGCCGACCTGATCCTGTTCATGCCGGGCATGACAGGGCCGGCATGGCTGGAGGGCGCCGGCCTGCCGATCTCCCCGGGGGGCATGATTCAAGCAGATGCCCATTGTCGTGTGAATGGCTTCGACAAGGTCTACGTGGCCGGCGACTCCGGCAGTTTTCCCGCGCCTGACTGGGCGCCAAAGCAGGCTCACATGGCCGATCTGCAGGCCGTGGCGGCAGCGGAAAATCTGTTGGCTGAGATGCGTGGCGGGGTGGCCGACAAGACCTTCCGCTGGGAGCTGATCTGCATCATGGATACGCTCGAGAAGGGCATCCTGGTCTACCGCGATGCGAAGCGCACCTTCATCCTGCCTCCCTGCCGCTTGCTGCACTGGGGAAAGCGCATCTTCGAGTGGCTGTATCTGCGCCCCTATCGCAGATGATTCAATGGTGATCCGGACGTCGACGTAGAAAACCCGGCCTTGGCCGGGTTTTTCATGCCCATACAGCGTGTGCGTGTCTCATCGCGCGTGGGCGTTCCTTGGCGAGGTATCGAAAAGTTTTTTGAGGGGCCCGCTTGTTGTACGCTGGCGAGCTTCGAGTTTCAAAGGGCAACCGTGTTGACCGTGCTGCGCCAGCTATTCCATCTCTGCCTGCTTCGTGGCGGCCCGCAGGACTTGCCGGGCGATCCGCGATTGCCGTTGTGGCTGGCTGCGGGATATGCCCTGGTCGGCGGCATGGTGCTCTTTTCTGAGGTCGGTTTTGCGGAGGGCATGGCGCAAGCCGCCCTGGACGCGGTCCTGCTGGCCGGTTTCACCTGGCTGGTTCTGCGCTTCAAGGACTTCCCCGAACGCTTCAACCAGACCTATGCGGCCCTGGTCGGCATCAACCTTGTCATCGCCCTGCTGTCCTGGCCGCTGTTTGCCATGGCTCCGGCGGAGGTCGCGGCAAATGGCCTGAGCCCCGCGCAGATCGGTCTTCTGGTGGTGCTGTTATGGAACCTGGTGGCTCAGGGGCAGGTCCTGCGTAGCGCCATTGAGTCGAGCGCAGGGCTGGGGCTATTCCTCGCCTTCATCTATTTCCTGCTCGCCAGTCTGACTCTCGCAGTCCTCTTCCCCGGAGAGTCGCCGGCATGACCAGCTCCATCCACATTCTCGGCATCGGCGGCACCTTCATGGGGGGCATCGCCCAGCTCGCGCGCGCGGCGGGCTATGAGGTCTCCGGCGCGGACCGCAACGTCTATCCGCCGATGAGCGACCAGCTTGCCGCTGCAGGCATCCCCTGGGTCGAGGGTTACGACGCCGGTCAGCTCGAGGGCTTCGAGGGGGAGGTCGTGGTCGGCAACGTGATGCGGCGCGGCATGCCGATCACCGAGGCGATGCTCGATCGCGGCATGAACTACACCTCCGGCCCCGAATGGCTGGGTCGCAACATCCTGCGCGAGCGCTGGGTGCTCGCCGTGGCGGGTACGCACGGCAAGACCACCACCAGTTCGATGCTGGTCTGGATCCTCGAGTACGCCGGACTCAAGCCCGGTTTCCTGATCGGCGGGGTGCCTAACAACTTCGGCTGTTCCGCGCGCCTGGGTGACGGGCCCTTCTTCGTGGTCGAGGCGGACGAATACGACACGGCCTTCTTCGACAAGCGTTCCAAGTTTGTCCATTACCGCCCACGCACCGCGATTCTGAACAACCTCGAATTCGATCACGCCGACATCTTCCCGGACCTCGCCGCGATCCAGACCCAGTTCCACCATCTGGTGCGCATGATTCCCGGCGGTGGCTTGATTGTCAGGCCGTCCGCCGACCCCGCGCTGGACGAGGTGATCGCGCGCGGCTGCTGGACACCGGTCGAGGCCTTCGGCGGCCCGGTCCATGAGCACGCGCAGTGGGTCATTGGCGAGGCGGCGGCGGACGGCTCGCGCTTCGAGGTCTTGGTCGATGGCGAGTGCGCGGGGACGGTGAACTGGAGCCAGCTCGGCACCCACAACATGCACAACGCCCTCGCAGCCCTGGCCGCCGCCCGTCATGCCGGCGTGCCGGTCGCTGTCGGTATCGAGGCGCTGGCACGCTTCTCCGGGGTCAAGCGGCGGCTGGAGGTGCGCGGCGTGGCGGATGGGGTGACCGTGTATGACGACTTTGCCCACCACCCGACCGCCATCCGCGCCACCCTGGAGGGCCTGCGCGCGCGGGTCGGAGGGGCGCGCCTGCTGGTGGCCCTGGACCCGCGTTCCAACACCATGCGCATGGGCGTGCATGCCGACCTGCTCGCCCCCTCGCTGGCGGCGGCGGACGCGGTCTGGCTGTTTCAGCCGGAGGATGCGGGCTGGGATGTGCGCCGGGTGGCCGAGGGAATGGCCCGCCCGAGCTGGGCGGGTGGCGAAATCGAGGTGATGGTCGAGGACCTCGTCGCCCAGGCACGCCCGGGTGATCACATCGTGCTGATGAGCAACGGCAGCTTCGGCGGTGCGCACGGGCAACTGCTGGAGGCGCTGCGGGCGCGTGTCGTGTCGGAGTCCGGGGGGTGAGCATCCCGCGTATTTTCCTGGGCATCACCGGCGCCTCCGGCCTGATCTACGCCGAGCGTCTGCTCGAATGCATGCTTGGCGCGGGGGCGCGGGTGGAATTGTGTGTCTCCAAGGCCGCGCACCAGGTCGCCGCACTGGAGATGGGCGAGACCTGGCCCGCGCGGCCGGAGGAGTTACGCGCCTTCTTCCTCGGTAGGCTGCCCGAGTTACCGGGTGAACTGAGCGTGCACGGACGCGAGGACTGGTTGGCGCCGGCCGCGTCCGGCTCCAATCCGCCGGATGCTGTGGTGATCTGTCCCTGCACCACCGGCACCCTGGCCGCGATCGCCCAGGGGTTGGGGGACTCCCTGATCGAGCGTGCCGCTGACGTCGCCCTCAAGGAAAAACGCACCCTGATCCTGGTGCCGCGCGAGGCGCCGTTCTCTGCTATTCATCTAGAGCACATGCTCGGACTGGCGCGGCTGGGGGCGGTCATCCTGCCGCCGAGCCCGGGCTTCTACCACCGGCCACAAGCCATCCAGGACCTGGTGGATTTCGTGGTCGCCCGTATCCTCGACCATCTCAAACTGCCGCACACCCTGATGGCACGCTGGGGGGAATGACCATGGCCCTGCCGACGACGCTTCCCTTGTTTCCGCTGCACACTGTGCTGTTCCCGGAGGGTGACCTGGCTCTGCGGGTGTTCGAGACACGCTACATCGACATGGTGCGGGACTGCCTGCGCGCGGGCACCGGCTTCGGCGTCTGCCTGATCCGCTCCGGCAGCGAGGTGGGCGAGCCGGCCATGCCCTATGAGGTCGGCACCTCCGCCCAGATCATCGACACCGGTCTGCGCGCCGAGGGGCTGCTCGGTATCTACACGCGTGGCCAGCACCGATTCCGCATTCGCTCGATGCAGGCCCGGCCGGACATGCTGGTGATGGCCGAGGTCGAATGGCTGGATGACGAGCCCGTGCGCCCCCAGCCGCCCGAACCGATGCGGAGACTGTTGGCCAGTCTGCTGGAGGTCGAGAATGAGTCGCGCCCGACAATGGTCGCCGGGCCGATGAACGATGCGCGCTGGGTCGCCTACCGCCTGGCCGAGCGCCTGCCGCTCAAGCTGGGCGAGCGCCAGACCGTGCTGGAGGCGACGGACATCGGTCAGGCCCTTGACGTGATCGAGGCCGCTGCGCGGAGGCTGGGGTTGTGGTCCGAATGAGTACGGTCATCCATTTCGACGAGGCGAGTCTCGCTCGCGCCTTTACCGAGCACGAGCTGGTGATCGTCGCCTTCTGGGCGCCGTGGTGCGGTCCCTGCCAGGCCTTCGCGCCGGTGTTCGAGGATGTTGCGGCCGAGACCGAGGATGCCGTGTTCGGCAAGATCAACGTCGATGAGGAGCCCGAGCTGGCCGCCCAGTTCGGCGTGCGCTCCATCCCCATGCTGATGGGCGTGCGCGAGGGTGTGGTGCTCTACCTCCAGCCGGGGGCGCTGTCGGCCGGCGACCTGGACGCCCTGGTCGGCCACCTGTTGTCGGTCGACATGGACGAGGTCCGCGCCGCCATGCAGGCGCCGGAGTCCGGCCGGGCATGATCCTGGTCATCGGCCAGATGGCCGCCATGGTCCTGATCGGCCTGTGGTGGCAGTGGGCGCGCCCCGGGGGCTGGGATGCCGCGCAGGCGCGCGGCGCGCTGACCACCCTGGTCTACTACGTGCTTCTGCCGGCACTGGTGCTGGCGGTGCTGTGGCGCGCGCCGCTGGGGGCGGACAGCCTGCGTATCGCGGGTCTTGCCGCGCTGGGGGTGCTTGCCAGCATGGGCCTGATGGCCCTGGTCGCGCGCTTCATGTCGCTCTCGCGCGGCCAGACCGGCGCCCTGCTGCTCGCCGCCTCCTTTCCGAATGCCACCTATCTCGGCCTGCCTGTGCTGGAGTCCCTGTTCGGCGACTACGGCCGCGCGGTGGCGGTGCAGTACGACCTGTTCGCCTGTACCCCGCTGCTGCTCAGCATCGGCATCGCCATCGCGGTCTTTTACGGTCGTCCGCATGGCGACCAGCCGCTGTGGCTCGGCATCCTCAAGGTGCCCGCGCTGTGGGCGGCGCTGTTGGCCTCCGCGCTCAATCTCGCCGGCGTGCCGATGCCCGAGCTGCTCGGCGGCATCCTCGACCGGCTTGGCGCGGGTGTGGTGCCGCTGATGCTGATCGCGCTCGGCATGGGCCTGCGCCTGGATGCCCTGCAGCCCGCCGCGCTGGCGCGGGTCAGCCCGGTCCTGCTCATCCAGCTCGGGCTGGCGCCGCTGCTGGTCTGGGGCGCGGGCTTGATGCTCGGTCTCGAACCCCCATTGTTGACCGCCGTGGTGCTGGAGGCCGGGATGCCGGTCATGGTGCTCGGCCTGGTGCTGTGCGATCGCCACGGCCTGGACACCGGCCTGTACGCCGCCGCCGCCACCCTTTCCACCCTGCTTGCCCTGCTGACCCTGCCGTTCTGGCATGGTCTGGCGGGCGTCTGAATGATTGATCGAGGTTCCGCATGACCATCAGTAAAGACAAGGTCGTATTCCTTCACTACACCCTGCGCGGCGACGACGGCGAGGTGCTGGACAGCAACATCGGTGACGAAGCGCTGCCCTATCTGCATGGGCACGGCAACCTGATTCCGGGACTGGAAAAGGCGCTCGAAGGCCGTGCCAGCGGGGAACGCTTCGAGGTCGGCGTGCCGCCCTCGGAGGCCTATGGCGAGCGCGATCCGGGGGGAGTGATCGAGGTGCCGCGTGCCACGATCAGTGAAGAGGTGGAGATCGAAATCGGCAATCTGGTTCAGGCCATGGGCCCGGAAGGGCGGATGGAGTTCATGATCGCCGGTTTCGATGACGAGATGGTGCTGCTGGACGGCAACCACCCATTGGCCGGGATGACCTTGCATTTCGAGGTCGAGGTCGGCGCCATCCGCGACGCGCACCCGGACGAGATCAAGCATCATCGCGTGCACCCGGCCGGCCATCACCTGATGGTGAGTGATTCCTCCTTCGACGAGCTGGCTGCCGCCAAGTCCGAGTGATGCCTGATTCCGTGATGCTCGAATACCGCCTCTGTCCGGCCAGCCCGGAGGCCCGGGAGTACGCTCTGGAACTGACCGTGCCGCAGCCCGCCACCGAAGGCCAGGTCTTCGCCATGGCGGCCTGGACCCCAGGCAGCTACATGGTGCGCGACCACGCGCGGCATGTGACTCATATCGAGGCCGTTGACGGCGAGGGGCGGGCGGTGCCGCTGACCTGGGTGGACAAGCATACCTGGCGCGCCGCGCCCTGCGTCGGGCCGCTGACCCTGCGTTGGCGCGTGCATGCGCACGAGCTCTCGGTGCGGACCGCGCATCTGGACAGCCTTTGGGGCTTTGCCGATGGCGCGGCCCTGTGGCTGCGTCCGCTGGGCCTGGAGCGGCTGCCGTGCAGGGTCGAATTGCTGCGCTCCGGCAGCCGATTCGCGCGCGACTGGCGCGCCGCGATCATGCTGCCCCCGGAAGCCGTCGACGAGGCGGGTTACGGAAGCTATCAGGCTGATGACTTCGAGGCCCTGCTGGATGCTCCGGTCGCCTTCGGGCCGTTGCGCGAACTGAGATTCGATGTGCGCGGTGTGCCCCATCGCTTCGCCTGGCTGGGGCGAGTCGAGTTCGACCAGGCGCTGCTCGCCGCCGACCTGGCCCGCGCCTGCGAGTCGGTCATCGGATTGTTCGGCGAGGCGCCTCCCCCTTTCCCGCGCTACCTGTTCCTCGCCCTCGTGACGGGAGATGGCTATGGCGGCCTGGAGCATCGCGAGGGGACCGCGCTGCTCTGTCATCGCGGCCACTTCCCCGTGCCGGGCGAGGATGGACGCAGCGCCGCCTACCGCGAATTCCTGGGGCTGTGCACGCACGAATACCTGCATGCCTGGCTGGTCAAGCGCATCCGCCCCGTCGCGCTGATGCCTGGGCCGTCGGGGGCGCTACCGTTGCAGGGTGAAGCCTACACCCGCCTGCTGTGGCTGTTCGAGGGCTGGACCAGTTACTACGACGACCTCTTGTTGGCGCGCGCGGGACTGATTTCGCCCGAAGAATACCTCGACACTTTCACGACCACGATGAGTCGTGTGCGCCGCGCGCCAGGCCGCCTTCGCCTTTCACTCGAGCATTCCAGCCTCACGGCGTGGACACGGCTGTACAAGGCCGATGAGAACACCCCGAATGCAGGCGTGAGCTACTACACCAAGGGGGCACTGTTCGCCTGGGTGCTGGATGTCGAATTGCGTCGCCGCAGCGAGGGGCGGACCAGCCTCGATGACTTGTTGCGCGCGTTGTGGCGCGAGCATGGCCTTACGGGGCGTGGTGTGCGGGAGGAGGAGCTGGAGGCGTGGTTTGCGGATGTGGCCGGGGTGGCCTTGGCTGACCTTTTCGAGGCTGGACTACGCGGGACGGACGAGCTTCCGCTCGAGGCGGTTTCGGCCGCGCTGGGCTTGGAGCTTGACTGGGGCCGCGAGCGCGATGCCCCATGGCTGGGGGCGGAGGTGCGTACCGGCCCGCGTGGCGAAGCGTTGATCGGCACGGTTTACACCGGTGCTGCCGCCGAGCGCGCGGGCCTGGCGCCGCGTGATGTGCTGGTGGCCGTGAATGGCCTGCGGGTCGAAGCCGCTTTCCTGGATGCCCTGCTGCGACGTCATGGCCCCGGCACGGAAGTGCGGGTTCATGCTTTCCGCCGGGATGAGCTGTTCGAGACGATATTGACGCTGGATAAGCCGCCCCTGTCCCGCGCCCGTCTGCGCCCCCTCTCTTCGGCGCCGCTGGAGGCCGTCTCGCTGCGTGCCCGCTGGCTGGCTCAGGGCTGAGCCGTGGCCGGCTCAGCTGGCCCTTCCCCGCGCTCGATCGCGAAGGAGATCTCGACCCGACGGTTCTGCGCCCGGCTCTCTTCGGTGATGTTCGGGGCCAGCGGTCGGTGCTCCGCCATCCCGCGCGCTTCGAGCCGGGCCGGGTTGACCCCTTCATCGCGGATCAACGCTTCCACCACGGTGGCCGCGCGCGCGGCCGACAGTTCCCAGTTGGAGCGGAAGCGCGCTCCGGCGATCGGTCGGTCGTCGGTATGCCCGGTGACGATGATGGCCCCGGGGATCTCGCGGGCGGCCTGGGCGAGCTTGCCCAGGATCGGCGCGAAATTCACTTCCAGTTCGGCGCTGCCGGACGGGAAAGAAGCCTTTTCCTGCAGGCGGACGATGATCTCCGTGGCTCGTCGCTCCACGGTCAATTTCTGCTGGCTGATTTCGGTGTCGAGCAGTTTGCGTAGCCGGTCCGCGTAGGCTTGGGCGCGCAGTTCCTGCGGGCTGGGTCCGGGGGCGGGCTGGGTCTCGGCGGGTGCCTCCGTGGCCGGGGCGGGCGTCTCCAGTGGGGGGGGCAGTGCGCGCTGGTTCTCCAGCAGCCCGTCGCCACCGAGGGCGGCACGCATGGAGCGGGCGATGTCGCGGTATTTCTCCGCGTCCATCTCGGCAAAGGTCAGCAGCAGCGCAAACAGGCACAGCAGGAGGGTCATCATGTCCGCGAAGGTGACCATCCATGCGGGCGCTCCGCGGCGGCAGCGCTGGGCCGGCGTCGGGGGAGGGATCATGCCTGCTCCGTCTCGGCGCGCATCGGCACGGTCTCCATGCGCTCATGCGCGGGCAGGAAGCTCAACAGCATCTGACGGAGGAGGATCGGATTGGTCTGCGCCTGCAGGCCATCCAGCCCCTCGAGGATCATGGTCTTTTGCAGGGCCTCGTTCTGGCTGCGCAAGGCGAGCTTCTCGGCGATCGGTAGGGCGATCGCGTTGGCGATGATCGCGCCGTAGAGAGTCGTGAGGATGGCCACGGCCATGGCCGGACCGATCTTTTTCGGATCGTCCATCTGGGCCAGCATCTGCACCAGGCCGATCAGGGTGCCGATCATGCCCATCGCCGGGGCCACGTCGGCAATCGAGCGGAACATGCGCTGGCCAACTTCGTGCCGCTGCAGCGACTGGTTGATCTCGTTGTTCAGTGTGGCGCGGATGATCTCGGGCGGCTGCCCGTCGATGCTCATCTGGATGCCGCGGCGCAGGAAGTCGTTGCTGATCTCCTCGTCTTCCAGTGCCAGGAGGCCGTCGCGTCGGGCGCGTTTGGCCAGTTCGACGATGCGTTCGATCAGCGCCATGGGCGACTCCTCCGGGCGGCCCATGACCTTGGCCGCGATCTTGAAGGAGTTGAGGAAGTGCCGCCACGACACCATGGCCAGGGTAACGGTGAAGGTGCCGCCCAATACCAGCAGCAGGCCGGGCAGGTTGAAGAACATGCCGATGTTTCCGCCCATGGCGATGGTCGTGACCACCATGCCCAGGGCGGCGAGGATGGCAAGCAGCGTGACAAGTTCCACAGGGGGGGGCTCCGGGGCCGGTGTGCAAGGGTCTATAACGGCATGGCGGACCGTTTCTGAAGTTTATAATGCCCTCCATGTCAAATCAGTCTTTCCGCCGTTGCGATCACGCACGTCAGTGGGCCTGGGCGGTACGTCTGCTTGCTGACCGGCGCTGGCACTCCATGGCGGAGCTTGCGCGCGCAAGCTCCATCCCCGTGCGTTGCTGGCGCCCTGCGCTGGAAGCCTTCGCACGCATGGGCGCCCCGTTGCAGTTCGATACGGCACGGGGGGGGCGCGCCCTGCGTGAGCTGTCGCCACTCCCTGCGTCCGGGCTGCTGAGGCGAGGCGTGCGCCTTCCCATGCCGGTCGAAACCCATTTCCTGCTCGACTCGACCAACAGCCACTTGCTGCGCGCCCTTGGGGCAGGCGATGTCAGGCTTCGCGCCTGTGTGGCCGAGCAGCAGAGTCAGGGGCACGGACGCCGTGGGCGGGCTTGGCTGACGCCGCTTGGTGGTGGTCTGGCGCTTTCCGTGGCGGTGCCGATGGGGCGTCTCCGGGATCGGCGGGCCCTCCCGCTGCGGGTGGGGGTGGGGGTGGCCGAGGCCTTGTCCAGGTTGGGCCTGCGGCAGGTTGGGATCAAATGGCCGAATGACCTGGTGGTGCATGGGCGGAAGCTGGGTGGGCTGCTGATCGAGGGGGGAAGCGCGGGCTTCGTCATCGGTGTCGGGCTTAACCATCATGGGTTTGTGTCAGCCGGGAGCCGGGTTGATCCCGGCATAGGCCAGCCATTCACGAGCCTGATGGATGAGTTGGGTGTTCGCGCGCCCTCTCGGGAGCGGGTGGCGGTTGTCATGCTGGAGGCCATCGAGGCCATGCTGCGAGGGACGCAAGATGACTGGGCCGAGCGCTTCGCACGCTATGACGCCCTGTGCGATCGGCCGGTTCGAGTGGTCGGGGAGACGGCGTGGCATGGCATCGCGCGGGGGATCACCGCGGATGGGGCGCTGAGGGTGGAAACGATCGATGGGGAGCGGCTTTGCCATGCGGGCGAGGTAAGCATCAGAATGCGAGCACACGAACAGGACGGTAGGGCATGAGACTGCTGGTCGATGCGGGCAATACGCGCCTCAAATGGGTGCTGGACTCCGTGGCGGGCACATGCGTGCGCGGGGTCGTCACGCATCGTGGGCATGCGCCGGGAGAGGTGCTGGACTCGCTCTGGCAGGAGCTGCCCAAGCCCTCAAGTGTGTACGTCGCCTGCGTGGCGGGCGACGCCTTGCGTCAGGCCATTGTCCAGAGGGTAAGAAGTCTGTGGCCGGAGGCGACTCTTGTCTTTTTGATCAGCCATTCGATCTGCTGTGGGGTGCGGGTGGCCTATACGGAGCCTGCGCGCTTCGGGGTCGATCGGCTGGCTGCTCTGGTCGCCGCCTTTGCCGGGGCGCGGGGTCGGGCGGTGATCGTGATCGATGCCGGTACGGCGGTCACGGTGGATGCCCTCGATGCCGAGGGGCTTCACCTCGGGGGGGTCATCATGCCCGGTAAGGTTTTATTGGGGGCGGTGCTACGGCAGGGAACGGCGGATCTCGATGTCGCATGTCGTGAGGATGGCGCACGCGGGGTGGCAGAGCGCGTGCTCCAGGTCACGACGCAGGCGGCCCTTCGCGCTGGCGTGCATGTCATGTGGCTGGGAGGCATCGAGCGCGCCCTGCGGGAGGTGCGCGCGAACATGCTTCGGGACGCCCGCATCGTGCTGACCGGCGGCGATTCCGGCGAGGTCGCCACCGCGCTGGGGGGCGGGGTTGAGGTCAGGCCCGACCTTGTGCTTGAAGGCATGGCTCTCATGGCGAGCGAGGTGACCGGCTGAGCCCTGGTTTGCCCGATGGTCGGGAATGGCATAGAATCCGCGCCCGTTGCCGGCATAGCACAGTTGGTAGTGCAACCGCCTTGTAAGCGGTAGGTCGTGAGTTCGAGTCCCACTGCCGGCACCATGCTTGACAGGCGCATGACGCTTTAGCAGAATGCGCAACTCGTTTGACGGTGGGGTTCCCGAGCGGCCAAAGGGGGCAGACTGTAAATCTGCTGGCACTGCCTTCGAAGGTTCGAATCCTTCCCCCACCACCAGTTTTCGCTGTCTGTTTGTATAAACAGGAGGCAGCGGTTGATGGGAATTGCTCCCTAGGCGGGTGTAGTTCAATGGTAGAACCTCAGCCTTCCAAGCTGATGACGTGGGTTCGATTCCCATCACCCGCTCCAAATCTTGCTCTTGTAGCTCAGTCGGTAGAGCGCGTCCTTGGTAAGGACGAGGTCACCAGTTCGATTCTGGTCAAGAGCTCCATTCTTTTGTTCATTGTCCCATCGTCCATTTGACCCATCCGGGGGTGTTTCATGGCTAAGGAAAAGTTCGAACGTACGAAACCGCACGTCAACGTCGGTACCATTGGTCACGTTGACCACGGCAAGACCACGCTGACTGCGGCGCTGACCAAGGTGGCCGCCGAGACCTTCGGTGGCGAGCTGAAGGCTTTTGACG
>JBFLVP010000034.1:6173-30509 GCA_040758395.1 Pseudomonadota bacterium | reverse complement strand
GCGCAATACCGCGAGGCGCTCGCGCGCAGCAACAGCTTCGGCGGCCCGCTCTCGCTCTACTTCCACATTCCCTTCTGCGACACGGTCTGCTTCTACTGCGCCTGCAACAAGATCGCCACCAAGGACCGCACGCGCTCCGCGCCCTACCTCGACCTCCTTGAAAAGGAAATGGACCTGGTCGCGCGCGACGTGAACCGCGACCGCATCGTCGACCAGCTCCACTGGGGCGGCGGCACGCCGACCTTCCTCAGTCATGACGAGATGCGCCGCCTGATGGACGCCACCCGTCGGCGCTTCGCGCTGCGCGACGACGATGAGGGCGAATACTCCATCGAGATCGACCCGCGCGAGGCCGACCCCGCCACCGTCAAACTGCTGCGCGAACTCGGCTTCAACCGCATGAGCCTCGGCGTGCAGGACTTTGACCCGGCGGTGCAGAAAGCGGTCAACCGCATCCAGTCGCCGGAGGAAACCTTCGCCGTGCTCGACGCCGCGCGCGCCGAAGGCTTCCACGGCATCAGCGTGGACCTGATCTACGGCCTGCCGCACCAAAATGTCGAGCGCTTCCTCAAGACCCTCGATCGCGTACTGGAAGCCCGCCCGGATCGCCTGTCGGTGTTCAACTACGCCCACCTGCCGACCCGCTTCAAGCCGCAGCGCCGGATCAACGACGCCGACCTGCCCGCCCCGGCCGAGAAGCTCGCCATCCTTCAGGCCAGCATCGAACACCTGACCGCGGCCGGTTATGTGTTCATCGGCATGGACCACTTCGCCCTTCCGGACGACAGCCTCGCCGTCGCCCAGCGCGAAGGCGGTCTGCACCGTAACTTCCAGGGCTACACCACGCATGCCGAATGCGACCTGCTGGCCTTCGGCGTGTCCTCGATCAGCCAGGTGACCGGCTGCTACAGCCAGAACGTGAAGGAGATGGAGCCTTACGAAGCCGCACTGAAGGCAGGTCGGCTTCCGATCGAACGCGGCCTGTGCATGGGCGAGGACGACCATGTCCGCCGCGACCTCATCATGGAATTGATCTGCCAGTTCGGCCTGGACTACGCCAGCTTCGGCGCCCGGCACGGCATTCATGTACAGGATTATTTCGCCGAAGCCCTGGAACGCCTCAAGCCGATGACCGCCGACGGCCTGATCGAGATGGATGAACACGGCATCCGCGTGCTGCCGCGCGGGCGTCTGCTGATCCGCAACGTATGCATGCCCTTCGACCGCTACCTGGGCGGCCAGACGGCGCAGCGGTTCTCGAAGGTGATTTGATAGGGGTCACGGGTCAGGTAATCCCTCACTCCTCACTGACCCTGACCACCGCCCAGCACCCCGCGCGCCAACGCCAGACTGATCTTGCGCTGCTGTTCCATCGAGGCCCGGTCCAGCCGGTCCAACCCCTCGAGCAGGCTCGGCAGGTCGCGCGGCAGGTGATCGAGCAGGTAACGCCCGACCTCGTCCGGCAGGACTAGGCCTCGTTCGATCGCGCGGGACCGCAACAGTTCGAGCTTGGCCGCATCATCCAGCCCTTCCAGTCTCAGCACCGGCCCCCAACCGAGGCGCGACACCAGGTCGGGCAGGCGCACGCAGAGCGCGGCGGGCGGCTGGTCCGCCGACAGCAGCAGCGGCACGCCCTGTTCTCGCAGACGGTTGATCAGGTCAAACAGAGCCGCCTCCCAGGCGGGCTCGCCCGCCACGGCGTGCACGTCATCCAGCACCACCAGGGACAACCGCTCCAGCCCCTCCAGCACGCCGGGATGCGGCGCCTCCGCCAGCGAGAGGTAGGCGGCTGACAAGCCCCGCTCGGCGGCGCGCTGACAGGCGGCCTGCAGGAGGTGGGTCCTTCCACTACCGGGCACGCCCCACAGAAACAGCTGCGGCTCACCCCGCCCCTCCGCCAATTGCGCAACCAAGCCGGCGGCGACCGAGTTGGCGCCCGGCACGAACTGCTCGAAAGTGCGGGTCGGGGCCAGCCCGAAATCGAGGACCTGCTGCTGGAACATCATTGCGCGGACGCAGGGCCGCCTTCATGACCGGCCGGTGGCTCCTCGGGGGCCGCCCTCTTCGCTCCAGGCTGAACCGCCAAGGCAGTACCAGCCTCGCCGTAGAGACGGCTCGTTTTGTAGCGGTCATGCGCATGACGGATCAACACCGCCAGCACGGCCGCCAGCGGCAGGGCCAGCAGCACGCCGGTGAAACCGAACAACTGCCCGCCCGCCATGATGGCGAAGATCACCGCAACCGGATGCAGCCCCACCTGCTCCCCCACCAGCTTCGGCGTCAGCACATAGCCTTCCAGCACCTGGCCGACCGCGAATACGGCCACCACGGGCAACAGGCTCAGCAGCTCCTGGGTCTGGATCAGCATGGCCAGCCCCGCGCCGAGCACCCCGACGATCACCCCAAGATAGGGCACGAAGCTGACCAGCCCGGCCAGCATGCCGAACAGCAGGGCCTGCTCCAGGCCCGCCAGCCACAACCCAAGGGTGTAAATGCTGCCAAGCGCCAGCATCACGGTGAGCTGCCCGCGCAGGAAAGCCCCCAGCACCTCGTCCGACTCGCGCGCAAGCTGGCTGACCGTCGGTTCGATCCGGCGCGGCAGGAAGTCATGCACCCAGGCCACCAGGGCGTCCCAGTCGCGCAGCAGGTAGAAAGTCACGACCGGGATCACCACCAGGTTCGCCAGCCAGGCGAGCGCACCCACGCCGGAGCCGAACACCCAGCCCGCCACGTCCGCCGTCATCGCCCCAGCCTGCGCCCAGTGACCGGCCAGGGCGGACTTGAAGGTATCGAGATTGAGCGTCATCCCAGTCAGCTCGGTAAAACGCGGCAGCAGGTTGTTTTGCACCCACTCGACGGCCCGAGGCCACTGGGTCGACATCTGCACCACCTGCTCGGCGGCCTGCGGCACGACGATCAGGAGCAGCAACCCCAGGATCAGGAACAAGCCGAGGAAGACCAGCGACACGGCCACCGCGCGTGGCATGCGGCGCTCCAGCCGGTCAGCCAGCGGATCACCGAGATAGGCCAGCAAGGCCGCGATGAAGAAGGGGGTAAGCACTGGCTGCAGGGCCGTGAACAGCCAGACCAGCAGGCCAAGTCCAATGGTGACAAGCAGCCAACGCGGAAGACCGGCATTCATGGTGTTGCTTCCTTACCCGGCAAATCACGCCATTGCCGGTAATAGCCATAGCCGCTGATCAAGGTCGACAGCGTGACCAGGCCGATCAGCCCATCCCGCTCCGCCCCCAGCGGCCAGCCCTGCCACGCGGCGCCAATCACCACCAGGATCAGCAGCGCCTCGAGGAAGGTATGCAACTTGCCGAGCAGCATCGGACGCGGCACAAAACCCGCCCGAACGAAGAAGTTGTAGTGTGTCGCGCCAGCCACGATCAGAAGATCACGCGTGAGCAGAAGCAGCAACAGCCACAATGGCAGCAGATCCGCGGCCACCAGCGCAATCATCGCCGCGAGGATCATCGCCTTGTCTGCCAGCGGGTCCAGGATCGCCCCCAGCCGGGTCTGCCAACCGAATCTCCGCGCCAGAAAGCCGTCCACGCCATCGCTCACCGCAGCCACCACGAACAGCATGGCGGCTTCGGCATAGCGAGCCTCGAACAGCGCCAGCGCGATCCACGGGATCAGCGCCATACGGGCCAGGGTGATCAGGTTGGGTATGTGTTTGAGCATGGCGGGAAACGCTGGACGATTCCTAAATCGTCATTGCGAGCAAAGCGAAGCAATCCATGGATCGCCGCGTCACTACGCTCCTCGCGATGACGGAGTGATCCGGCAGCTCATATTCAGGAGGCCGCAAGCCGGGTTGATGTGTACAATAGCACACCCCTTTTTTGCCGCCGCATGCCCAAATCATGAGCCAGCCTACTTCCCTTAGTTACCGCGACGCCGGTGTGGACATCGACGCGGGCAACGCCCTCGTCGACCGCATCAAGCCCGCAGTCAGCCGCACCCGCCGCCCCGAGGTCCTCGGCGGCCTGGGCGGCTTCGGCGCGCTGTTCGAACTGCCGGAAGGCTACCGGAAGCCGGTCCTGGTCTCCGGCACCGACGGCGTCGGCACCAAGCTGCGGCTGGCCATCGACCTGAACCGCCACGACCACATCGGCGTCGACCTGGTCGCCATGTGCGTCAACGACATCCTGGTGCAGGGCGCCGAACCGCTGTTCTTCCTCGACTACTACGCCACCGGCAAGTTGTCGGTCGATGTCGCCGCGCGCGTCGTCACCGGCATCGCCGAGGGCTGCGAACTGGCCGGCTGCGCCCTGGTCGGCGGCGAGACCGCCGAGATGCCCGGCATGTACGAGGAGGGCGACTACGACCTCGCCGGCTTCTCGGTCGGCATCGTCGAGAAGGACCAGATGCTGGACGGCAGCCAGGTACGCGAAGGCGACGTGCTGCTCGGCCTGCCCTCCTCCGGCCCGCATTCCAACGGCTACTCCCTGATCCGCAAGGTGCTGGCCGTGACCGGCGCCGACCTGAATGCTCCCTGCGGCGATGTCACCCTGGCCGACGCCCTGCTCGCGCCGACCCGCATCTACGTCAAGAGCCTGCTGCCGCTGCTGCGCGACGCCGAGTCCGGCGTCCATGGCCTGTGCCACATCACCGGCGGCGGCCTGACCGAGAACCTGCCGCGCGTCTACGGCGAGGACCTCGCCGCCGAAGTGGACACCGCGTCCTGGACCCCGGCGCCGGTGTTCCAGTGGATCCGCGAGGGCGGCAACGTCGAGCCGCGCGAGATGTACCGCACCTTCAACAACGGCGTCGGCATGGTGCTGATGGTCGATGCCGCCAAGGCCGATGCCGTCATCGCCCGCCTCGAGGAAGCCGGCGAGCAGCCCTGGGTGATGGGCCGCATGCTCAAGCGCGCAGACGGCGAAGGCGTGATCCTGGCCTGACCCGATGTAGGAGCGGGCCTCGGACCGCGATGCTCCGGCCTGGCCATTGTTCGCGGCCCAAGGTCCGCTCCTACGCAAACCGTTCCCGCGACCTGTCCCTATCCATGCACCAAACCCGCATCGTCGTCCTCATCTCCGGCAACGGCAGCAATCTGCAAGCCCTGATCGACGCGGAGAAGCGCGATGAACTCGGCGGCGGCCACATCGTCGCCGTACTCAGCAACCGCGCTGACGCCTACGGCCTGGAGCGTGCCCGGCAGGCGGACATCCCCGCCGAGCACCTGAGCCACAAGGACTTCCCCGACCGCGAAGCCTTCGATGCCGCCCTGATGGCACGGATCGACGCTCACCACCCAGACCTGATCGTGCTGGCCGGCTTCATGCGCATTCTCACTCCCGGCTTCGTGCACCACTATGCGGGGCGGCTGATCAACATTCACCCCTCCCTGCTGCCCAAGTACCCCGGCATGCATACCCACGCCCGCGCCATCGAAGCCGGCGACGCCGAACACGGCGCCACCGTGCACTTCGTCACCGAAGGCGTGGACGAGGGACCCGCCATCCTGCAGGGCCGCGTGCCCGTGCTACCGGACGACACGCCCGAAACCCTGCAACAGCGTGTGCACACCATCGAGCACCAGATCTATCCGCAAGCGGTACGGATGCTGTGTCAGAAGCGCCTGTAAGACCATCCGCCGCTCTCGTATGAGCCAAGCATAAGACGCTCAAGCGCCATTTCTCCCGATTCCCCCCGGCGACAAGGGGGACGCCCACATCAGCTTTTACGTCCCCCACTGGCCCTGCCTGCACGCAGCCAGCGTGTCTTGTCCGGCTTGCGTTCCCGCAGACTGGAGTAGATGAGCACACCGGCATGGAGGAGTTCTTCCGCCCGGACTCCAACCATAATGCGCACACCCACTGAACCCGGCGGGGCGATCCCGCGCTCGATCCCAGCCTCATTCCCTGCATCGATTCGAGGATCAGTTAACGTGATTTGCTGATTGCTGTCGCACCTACTACACACAGTGTTAAACGACGCCGGAACTGATAAATCGCCCCATGGAAATTGCTGCCGCGGTAACTGGATGCGCAGGCCCCAACTACACCCCACCGCCCCCTCATCGTGCCTGGGAAGGGCAGGCCTCTTCACTCCGGCCATTCACCGATCGATGGCGCCGAATTCGAGTTTGCCCGCAGAGTGGCGACCTTTGCTTCCGCGCCATGTTTGGATTTGCCTCTATCCCCATCGCTCGGAAGCAGTGGATCAGAAAAACATGATCATCCCGGTCCTTTGATGAAAGGCATGCTGCTGGCCACATGGCACTACCGTCATTTCATCCTCAGCTCGATCAAGAACGAGATCGCTACCCGCTTCGCACGTAGCCGCCTGGGCGGAGCCTGGATGATCCTGCACCCCCTGGCGCAAGTCGCCATCTACGCGCTCATCCTGTCGGCTGTGCTCGCTGCCAAACTACCCGGCATCGATAACCGGTACGCCTACGCCATCTACCTGATGGCGGGCATGCTCAGCTGGTCCCTGTTTGCGGAGGTTTTCGCTCGTTGCCTGACGGTGTTCATCGATAACGCCAACTTGATCAAGAAAATGGCCTTTCCTCGCATCGCCCTACCTCTCATCGTCACGGGCAGCGCCTTGATCAACAACCTGCTTCTTTTCACAGCCATCCTGGTCGTATTCAGTCTGCTTGGCCATTTTCCCACTCTGACTATTCTGTGGCTGCCCCTGCTTCTGCTTGTAACTCTGTCCCTCGCCATCGGCATGGGACTGAGCCTGGGCATCATCAATGTATTCATTCGGGATATCGGGCAGGTCACGCCCATCCTGCTGCAATTCTGGTTCTGGCTGACGCCCATCGTCTACACATCCGGGATGCTACCCCAAAACCACCGCGAACTTTCCCTGCTCAATCCCGTGACAGGGATTGTGATGGGTTACCAGAGCATCCTTGTATACGGCCAGTCCCCCAGCCTCACCATCCTTCTCTACCCGACGCTGCTGGCCATAGGCAGCCTTATCCTGGCCCTGTTCCTCTACCGCCGCGCCAGCGAAGACATGGCGGACATGTTATGAGCACCATGCAGCCCGTCCTGGAAGTCCATGGCATCGGCAAGGCATACCGCTATTACGGAGGAGAATGGCGGAGAGTGCTGTCCTGGTTTGGCTTGCCGGTCAAACCGCGCGAGGAGCGCTGGACATTGCAGAACATCAGCTTTGCCATTCAGCCAGGTGAGGCCATCGGTATCGTCGGTCGGAACGGTGCTGGCAAAAGCACCCTGCTAAAGATCATCACCGGAACGCTCAAACCCAGCAGGGGCCGAATCAACCCGCACGGGCGCATAGCCGCCATCCTCGAACTCGGCATGGGCTTCCACCCGGAGCTGACCGGCCGCCAGAACGTCTATCAGGCCGCTGGCCTGATGGGCCACAGTCGCGAACAAATCGACGACGTCATCAACGACATCGAAGCCTTTGCAGAAATCGGGAAATACTTCGACCAGCCCGTACGAACCTACTCCAGCGGCATGCAGATGCGCGTGGCCTTCGCCGTTGCTTCAGCCTATCGCCCCGAAATCCTCATCGTCGATGAAGCCTTGTCAGTTGGCGACGCATATTTCCAACACAAGAGCTTCGATCGTATCCGTGAATTCCAGCGGCAAGGCTCTACGCTGCTGATCGTCTCTCACGACCGAAGCGCCATCCAGGCCATATGTGATCGCGCCATCCTTCTGGAGAAAGGACAGATAATCAAGGTCGGCGAGCCTGAAGAAGTCATGGACTTCTACAACGCACTCGTGGCCGACAAAGAAAACAGCAAGATCGATCAGATCAAACGTGAAGACGGCAAGGTCCAGACCATTTCAGGAACCGGGGAAGCAAGCATTGAAGAAATCGCCCTTTACAACGCGAAAGGTGAGCCCGTGGAATTCATCGGAGTGGGCGAGCCCATTGAGTTACGCGCAAAGGTCAGAGTTTTCGCAGACCTAGAAACCCTGGTCTTCGGATACGGGATCAAAGACCGGTTAGGCCAGATCATGTATGGCACCAACACATGGCATACGAAGCAAGTGATCGAACACCCACACGCTGGGGACACCTATGCATTCACTATTTCGTTTCCGGCCAACCTCGGCGTCGGAGATTATTCGGTGCAGACTGCCCTCGTTGACCGGGACACCCATCTGACAGCCAATTACGAATGGATGGATTTGGCCCTTATTTTCAATGTCGTCAATATCAACAAGTCACAGTTCGTTGGTTGCCTGTGGAGCGACCCGGTGATTCAAATTGAAAAACTGACATGATGTTTATTTCCTATGCCCAAAACTTCGAGGACGTCATGCTATGGCGCGCCCTAAAACATATCAAAAATGGGTTTTACATCGACATCGGAGCCTGGTCACCAGACCTGGACTCAGTCACAAGAGCCTTCTATGAACGAGGCTGGAAGGGCATCAACATAGAACCAAACCCGGTTTTTCATGCACAACTTCAAGAAAAACGCCCCAAGGACATAAATCTAAAATACGCCACAAGCAACATTTCCGGATCATTGGAAATGAATTTTATTGAAAACCCAGGCCTTTCAACACTGGACGAAGCCATCGCAAAGCAGCACGAAAAATCAGGATGGGGTTTAAAAAAGCGGGAGGTTGACGTAACAACCCTTGCTGAAATCTGGAAACAAAACATTCCTCATGGGCAAGATATTCACTTTTTAAAAGTAGACGTCGAGGGCCTCGAAGAGGCGACTATCAGAGGGAATGACTGGAATCAAAACCGCCCCTGGATCGTACTTATTGAGGCGACACTACCCATGTCCCAAGTCGAAAGCCATCAAGCATGGGAGCCGCTTTTACTTGAATCAGGTTACCTTTTTTCCTATGCGGATGGCCTCAATCGCTTCTATATTGCTGAAGAGCACGGCGACTTACTACCAGCCTTCAAGTACCCGCCCAATGTGTTTGATGACTTTGTTATGGCCACCCAAGCAGAAGCCACGGCCTACGCCGAAGTGATCGAAGCCCGCGCCCAGCAGGCCGAGGCCAACGCGCAGGCCACTGAGGCTCGAGCCCAGCGAGCCGAAACCCATGCCCACGCTGCCGAAGCACGGGCCCAGCATGCCGAAGCCCGCGCCCGAGCCTTCGAGGCACGGGCCCAGCAGGCTGAGGCCCACGCCCAAGCGAACGAAGAACGCGCCAGGCGGGCCGAAGCCTACGCCCAAGCCTCCGACACGCGAGCACAACAGGCAGAACAGGCTTTACTTGATTCGACAAGACAGATTGCAGCCCTGTTGAGCAGTAGATCGTGGCGCATGACGGCGCCCTTGCGCCGAGCCGCTAATCTCGCACGCCGAATGAAATCCGTCATTATTGGCCGACGTGTTATGAGCGATATAAAAAGGCACTCAAAAGCAGCGCTCTATCGACTTGGCAACTGGGCCATGAAAAACCCACCCATAAAACACGGCTGCCTTGTGATAGTCAACCACATGCCAGCACTCAAATCTCGTCTAAGAAGAATAATTAATAACCCACAACATGATATGCCTAACCGATCAGAATATGGCACCGACCCGATCAGCACCCACAAAAGGCACTCTCAACGAGCCCACTACTTCCACAAACTACTAGTCAATGGCAAGAGATAAAAGCTCATGCGCATCGTCATCGATCTTCAAGGTGCGCAAGGCGAAAATCGTACGCGAGGCATTGGTAGATACTCGCTCAACTTTGCACAGAGCTTGTCGCGACTACGCGGGGAGCACGAAGTTGTTGTCGCCCTCAATGGTGCACTTACCGAGACAATTGAACCGTTACGTGCCGCGTTTGCACAGCTGCTGCCACCAGAAAACATAGTCGTTTACTCAATCCCGCAACCCGTCGCTCATGAAAAACAAGCGACCACAGACAGGAAGTACGCAGCACACATCCTGCGAGAAGCTTTCATTGCGTCACTCAATCCCGACTGGATTGTCGTCACCTCTTTGTTTGAAGGGCTCACCCACGATACAGCAACCAGCGTTGGGCGATCATCCAAACAACGAACCGCTGTTGTTATTTATGATTTGATTCCACTCATTCACCAGACAACATATTTGACCAATGACCATTTACGGTCGTGGTATTTTGAGAAAATCGACAACCTGCGTCGCGCAGATCTGCTGCTCGCCATCTCCGAATCCAGCGGGCGCGAGCCCATGGATCACCTTGGATTCAATCCCGGGAACGTTGTAAATATTTCGACCGCTGCAGACAAGCATTTCAAGCATCGTGAGGTCACAAGCATCGAGCGCGATGCTTTAGGGAAGAAATACGGCCTGTCTCGTCCCTTCGTGATGTACACAGGGGGCATCGACCGGCGTAAAAATGTCGAGGGCTTGACTGAAGCCTGGAGTCTCTTGCCTCTTAACCTAAGGCACCAGTACCAGTTGGCCGTCGTGTGCGGCCTGCATGCGCAGGACAGGGAGCGTCTGGGCAAATTTGCCCGCAAGTGTGGCCTGGACGAAACGGACATTGTTTTCACTGGCTTCGTGCCTGACGATCATCTCCTGGGGCTTTACAACGCCTGCGAATTGTTCGTATTCCCAAGTTGGCACGAGGGGTTCGGCTTGCCTGTACTGGAGGCCATGCAGTGCGGCAAGCCCGTGCTCGCCTCCAACCGCTCCAGCCTGCCGGAAGTAGCAGGGCGGGAGGATGCCTTGTTCGACCCCTTCGATACACAGGACATCGCTCGCAAGATCGAGCGAGCACTGACCGACTCCGACTGGAGGCACGAGTTGGCTCGCCACTCAACCGAACATGCAAAAAAATTCAGTTGGGAGGAAACCGCACGACGCACCTGGAAGGCGTTAGAAGATCGATTGTCGATCGATCATGAGCATGTGTCAGCTACTCTGTTGCCCGCAAGCGCACGCCCGAAACTGGCATACATATCCCCTCTGCCACCAGAAAGAAGCGGGATTTCCGACTACAGCGCCGAGCTGTTGCGTGATTTAACCCGCTGGTATGAGATCGATGTCATTGCCAAACAACCAAACGCAGTTATGGACGAGTATGTTCATGCTACCTGTGGTATACGCTCGGTGGAAGACTTTTCATCCCATGCCAAAGATTACGACCGCGTGCTTTACCACTTTGGTAATTCCGAATTTCATGAGCACATGTTCGAGCTACTGGAATCATACCCAGGTGTCGTTGTACTGCATGATTTCTATATCTCTGGAATTCAAGGATCATCCGAAGCCAATGGATGGAGACGAGATGCATGGCGCAAAGCCGTGCTTGCGGCAAATGGATACCAGGCCGTACTTGAACGAGAAAATGCCGAATCCTGCGAGATCAACACCTGGGACTCCTTAAATAAATACCCAGCCAACATAAATGTCTTGCAACAGGCAACAGGCATCATTGTTCACAGCCAATTCACCCGTAGGCTTGGCCAGCTTTGGTATGGCGAGGACACTGGCCTCGATTGGGCCGTGATACCACACTTGCGGGCCCCCGAAGTAACCCCGCCAAGGGTCGAAGCCCGCAGACGCCTAGGGTTGGCTGAGGATGCCCTCGTGGTGTGTTCGTTTGGGTTACTCGGTGAGACCAAGCTTAACCACCGGCTGCTTGAAGCCTGGCTGGAGTCAAGGCTGGCCAATGAGGCGAAGGCTCATCTCGTGTTCGTCGGGGAAGCTGTTGGTTCTTACGGCGCTCGCATGAAGCACTCAGTTCACGCTGCCAAAGTCGCAGGACATATTGAAATCACTGGATGGGTTGATGCTGCCTACTACCGCGACTGGCTCGCCTCTGCGGACATTGCGGTGCAGGTACGCAGCCATTCCCGAGGAGAAACCTCTGGCGCTGTGCTCGATTGCATGAGTTTTGGTCTTGCGACCATCACCAATGCTCACGGCAGCATGGCCGAACTTGACCGTGAGGCCACACGGATGCTTCCGGACGACTTCTCCAATACGGAGTTAATCAATGCGCTGGAAAACTTGGCGCTGGATACCCAACAACGACGCAACCTTGGCGCCAAGGCACGAGAGTCCATCCGCACGCTGAATAATCCGCGCTTCTGCGCCGAACAGTATTTCATATCTATCGAACAGTTTTATAGACGCGCCGAACTAGGTGCCCTAGGCGCCATCCAGCGACTGTCAGGAACTCCGAGTTCGTACTGGCCTGAGATTGCCGCCTGCCTCGCTCGCAACCACCCCCCCAGGCCGCGCAGAAAGCAAATTCTCGTTGATATCTCCGAAATCGTGCTGCACGACGCCAGGACAGGTATTCAGCGCGTGGTGCGTGCAATTCTGAAAGAATGGCTTGAAAACCCACCCGCAGGCTTTCTCGTCGAACCCGTATATGCCATGACGGACGCGCATGGATATCGCTACGCACGACGCTTTACCCTGCGGTTTCTAGGCATTTCTGATGGTTGGTCGGAAGATGATCCGGTCGAAGCATGGGAAGGAGATGTGTTCATAGGCTTGGACTTGCAGCACCACGTAGTCAGTTTTCAAGAAACTTGCTGGCAGGAGTGGAGGCGGCGTGGGGTGAAGGTTGGGTTTGTAATCTATGACCTCTTGCCCTTATTACTACCAAAATACTTCGTCAAGGGAGCAGATCGTATTCATGCCCAATGGCTTGCATCCATCGCACGCAGTGACCAGACAATCGCCATATCCCGCGTCGCTTCCAAGGAGTTCCGATCATGGCTCGAGGAGCAAAACCCACAGCGCGCCACCCCATTGCAACTTGGCTGGTTTCACCTAGGTGCTGACTCTGAACGCAGCAAACCGAGTTTAGGCGTGCCAATTGAAGCAGAAAAAATACTCGAACGATTTCGTTCAGTACCTAGTTTCTTAATGGTCGGAACAATCGAGCCTCGTAAAGGTCACGCGCAGACGCTTGCCGCTTTCGAGGCACTCTGGCGCGATGAGCATGACATCAACCTTGTCTTCGTCGGGAAAAAGGGCTGGATGGTCGATGACTTGGTGGAAACACTTCAACATCACCCAGAGAAAGATAACCACCTATACTGGTTACAAGACATAAGCGACGAGTATCTTGATAAAGTCTATTCCTCCAGCACTTGCTTTATTATGGCAAGCGAAGGCGAGGGATTTGGCCTACCAATTATCGAAGCCGCCCGCCATGGCCTACCAATTCTAGCCAGGGACATTCCTGTGTTCCGGGAAGTCTCGCAAGAATTCGCCACATACTTTCCCGATGAGCTGGATCCTCATGTGATTGCCGACGCATGTTGCAATTGGTTAGACAAGCACCGCAAAGGGCAGCACATCAGGCCCGAAGGGATGCCCTTCCTCACCTGGAAGGAAAGCGCGAATCAGCTGATTGATTGCCTTTTGAATAATGCCCGATGTGAAACCTGGAGCACGCATCCAGATGAAATGACCGAGCAATGAGACCACATACACACCATGGAATCACCTCCTTTAAGGAGTACATGCGTATGCAGAAAGCAGCCGTCATCACCGGCATTACTGGACAAGATGGAGCCTATCTGGCTGTACTCTTGCTTCATAAAGGCTATACCGTCTACGGCACCTATCGCCGTACCAGTTCGGTCAATTTCTGGCGCATTGCGGAACTTGGCATTGACAAGCACCCAAACCTGCATCTTGTCGAGTTCGATCTCACGGACATGAGTACGGCCATCCGTCTCCTGGAGAAGAGCGAGGCGACCGAGGTGTACAACCTGGCGGCACAAAGCCACGTAGGCGTCTCCTTCGACCAGCCGCTGACCACAGCCGAGATCACCGGCATCGGCCCGCTGCATCTGCTCGAAGCGATTCGCATCGTGAATCCGAAGATTCGCTTCTATCAGGCCTCGACCTCTGAGATGTTCGGCAAGGTGCAGGCCATTCCTCAGATTGAGGACACGCCCTTCTACCCACGCAGCCCATATGGCGTGGCCAAGCTTTACGCACACTGGATCACGGTGAACTACCGAGAGAGCTACGGCATCTTCGCCAGCAGTGGCATCCTCTTCAACCATGAATCGCCTCTGCGCGGCCGCGAATTCGTTACACGCAAGATCACGGACAGCATCGCCAAGATCAAACTGGGCAAGTTGGATGTCCTTAAGCTTGGCAACATCGAGGCGAAGCGCGACTGGGGCTACGCCAAGGAATACGTGGAAGGCATGTGGCGCATGCTTCAGGCGGACAAGCCGGATACCTATGTGCTTGCCACCAACCGCTCCGAAAGTGTGCGCGATTTCGTCAACATGGCGTGCCGGGCTGCCGAGATCGATCTGGCCTGGGAGGGTGCGCACGAGCAGGAGCGCGGGATTGATGTGGCTAGCGGCAAGACGATCGTGGCGATCGATCCGAAGTACTACCGTCCGGCCGAAGTGGATCTGCTGATCGGCAACCCCGAAAAAGCCGAGCGCGAGCTTGGCTGGGAAGCGAAAACGGACCTTGAAGAGCTCTGCCGCATGATGGTCGAAGCCGACCTTCGCCGAAACAGGCAAGGTTTCTCATTCTGATGGCCGGGCTGATGGACGGGACGACCGTGCTTGTGACCGGTGCCTCGGGGTTCACCGGGCGCCACATGATTGCCTCGCTCAAGGGGCGTGGCTATCGCGTCGTAGGCATTGGAGACGCGAAATCAAACGCTGACGCCATCCTTTCATGCGACTTGACCCAAAGGCAGGCCGTTCTTGACGCCGTTTTGTGGTCCAGGCCAGACCATGTTGTGCATCTTGCGGCGGTGTCGTTCGTGGGCCATGGCGATGCCGAGGATTTCTATCGGGTCAACGTATTCGGCACGCTGAACCTTCTCGAAGCCCTCGCAGCCCTTGAGACCCCACCACGCAAGGTGCTGATCGCCAGCTCCGCAAACATCTATGGAACCCCGGAGGTTGAGCTCATCGATGAATCAGTCTGCCCCGCCCCGATCAACCATTACGCCTGCAGCAAGCTGGCCATGGAACACATGGCGCACACCTGGTTCGATCGCCTTCCCATCATCATCACGCGTCCGTTCAACTACACTGGCCCCGGCCAGGACGAGCGTTTCCTGATCCCCAAGATAGTGAGCCACTTCAAGCGTGACGCACCATTCATCGAGCTGGGCAACCTGGATGTCAGCCGCGATTTTTCGGATGTCTCCGACGTGGTGGCCGCCTATACCGCCTTGCTTGAGGCCGAAGCCGCATCCTTGACGGTCAATGTGTGTTCGGGACGGGCCACGTCGTTACGCGAAATCATCGCCATGATGAGCGCCATCGCAGGCCATGAGATTGAGGTGCGGATCAATCCGGCGTTTGTCCGGCCCTACGAGATCCCGAGGCTGCGAGGAAACAACGACCTGCTGCACAGGCTTGTCCGCTCAGTGCCACAAACCCCGTTGATCGACACCCTCATGACCATGTACGCAACGGCGGAGTGAACATGCGCATCGGGCTGGGCATCACCGCATGGGCAAAAGGGCTTGATCGCCGACACCTGGACGGCATAGGTGTGTATACCCAGAACCTGTGGCACAGCCTGGATGCGTTGGGTTGCGACATGCACGGCGTGCGCTTCGGCCCTCGGGCCGCGCCGGCACCGGAGCTTCCGGAGCGTCATACCTGCCTGCGAAGCAGGTTCAAGTTTCAGGCTGCTTGCTCATCCCTCACCGGGCTGCCATTTTTCAGCACAGGCCACTGCGAGAAGCAGGTGGATGTGTTCCACGCGACAGACCATCACATCCCAAAGCTTCGTCGCACCCCGGTCATCGCCACCATCATGGACGCCATTCCCCTCGCCCATCCCGAGTGGGTTTCCAAGAACCTCCGGCTCTTAAAAAACTTTGCATTCAAACGCTCGGCAGGCTGGTGCGAGCGCATCATCACCATTTCGCAATACAGCAAGCAGGACATCGTCGAGCACTTCAATGTCCCCCCCGAGCTCATCGACATCATCCCCTTGGGAGTCCACGAGGCCTTCTTTGAACGCTCGACCCAAGAGCAGATAGAGCAAGTACTGCAGAAGCATGGCGTCAGGCGGGGGAGCTTTGTCTTTGTCGGCACGCTTCAACCTAGAAAAAACCTGTGTCGCGTCATCGAAGCGCACCGTCGCCTCCCCTCCAGCATTCGGGATGAGCACCCGTTGCTGATCATCGGAAAATATGGCTGGGGGGATGAGGCGCTACCTCAGACTCTGCATCGCCTTCAACACGATGGTCGCTGTCATTGGCTAGAAGATGTTTCGGACGCAGAGCTGCGCCCCCTGCTTCAATCAGCGACGGCGCTCGTATATCCATCGCTCTATGAAGGCTTCGGATTACCTATCCTTGAGGGGTTTGCCTCAAACATCCCTGTGATCAGCTCCAACACCACGGCAATCCCTGAAGTGGCCGGTGATGCGGCCTTGCTCATTGATCCTGAATCGGTGGACGAAATCGCTGACGCCATGGCACGCCTCGCCGATGATGCCGACATGGCAAGGTCCTTGGTCGCGCGAGGTCGTGATCGAGCCCGAACGTTCACATGGGAGCAATGTGCCCGACAGACCCAGGTGGTTTACCGGCAAATTGCCGGGGGGAAACAAGCCACTTGAGCACTGGCATGTCCGGAAGCGGCATGGGTGCCTGGCGGGCGAAAGCGCTCAGGAATTCAAGCTGTGAAACGACACATCTCCGTCCCTCCTTGCTATGTTGTATACAGAAAAAAGCATCTCTAAAAAGCGCCCTGACCAGGGGAAGACGGGCGCATCAAATCACTGATACACGGAGACCCCCGTGAGGAAACCGCAAACCATGCCTCCATCTCATGACCGACGGATCACCCGAACCGACCATCGGGCCTCACCCAACGCTCAGATCATCCAGTCCACCTATTACGAAGAAGAAATCAGTCTTGTCGACCTGTGGCTCGCGATCATGCGACACAAGCGACTGGTGCTGGCCGTGCTCCTGATCGCTCTGCTCATTGGCCTAGCCGCCGCGTTACTGTTGCCCAAGAGCTACACCTACCGCACGACCATCGAAATCGGCCAATATTGGAACGGCCATGACTTCGCCGAGATCGATGACCCAGCCACCGTGAAATCCAAGCTGGAAAGCGCCTACATATCCCAGATCACACTGGCCGAAGCCCCTGACAAGCCGCTTGAGGTGAAGGTGGATAGCCCCAAGAACAGCCCCCTGATCATCCTCGAGAGCAAGGTCACCGAAATACAGGCCGATAGGGTTCACACCATTCATGCGGCGATCATGCGTGCAATCGCCAAAGAACATGAGCAAAGCCTCGGTCAGATGCGCGCCATCTACGAAAGCCAGATGAGAGCCGCCCAGGCAGAGATTGCCACGCTGGAGGCGAGCGATTCAGAAGGATCGCTCCCCATCATTCTTGACAAGAAACGACAGATCGACGAGCTGACCGCACGCATCGAAGGCATGAGCCCAACCCATGCATCGCAGATCGCCACACGCTCGGTCAAAGCCAGCTCGCCAGGCAAGGGTCTGATCCTTGCCCTCTCCGGCTTCGTCGGCCTGTTCGCCGGCCTGTTCGCCGCTTTCATCGCCGAATTCAGAGACAAGGTGATCGAGCGCATGACCGAGCAGACAGGCGAGTCTGGAAGCACCTAACAAAAGGGGGCAGGCAAGTCACGAAAGGATACAGCGGACTGCTTTGCTCGCCTCGCCATGGCGAGGCTCTCCAACGGCTCCACGCCTTCCCCGGGCTGCCCCACTTGCCCCTGCCCGGGAACCGACTTAAGGTTCCCACCATCCTCAATAAAGCCTAGACCTACCATGACCATTCTCGTCACCGGCGCCGCCGGCTTCATCGGCTTCTACGTCACCCGGGCCCTGCTGGCGCGCGGCGAGCGCGTGGTCGGCATCGACAACCTGAACGACTATTACGATGTCCGCCTGAAGCACGCCCGTCTGGCACAGATTGGCGCGCATCCCGACTTCAGTTTCCTGCAGCTCGACCTGGCCGACCGTGTGGGCATGGCCGATCTTTTCGCCCGGCACAAGCCCAGGCGCGTGGTACACCTCGCCGCCCAGGCTGGAGTGCGTTACTCCATCCAGAACCCGCACGCCTACGTAGACAGCAACCTCGTCGGCTTCATGAACATCCTTGAAGGCTGCCGGCATCACGAAATCGAACACCTGGTCTACGCCTCGAGCAGTTCGGTGTATGGCCTCAACACGGCCATGCCCTATTCGGTGCATGACAACGTCGACCACCCCATCAGCCTCTATGCGGCCACCAAGAAGGCCAATGAGCTGATGGCGCACAGCTACTCGCACCTCTATCGTCTGCCGACCACCGGCCTCCGCTTTTTCACCGTCTACGGCCCTTGGGGTCGGCCGGACATGGCCTATTTCAAGTTCACCAAGGCCATCCTCGAAGGCCGGCCGATCGAGGTCTATAACCACGGCAAGATGCAGCGCGACTTCACCTACATCGACGACATCGTCGAGGGCGTGCTGCGCGTGCTCGACCGCGTGCCGCAGCCGAACCCCGAATGGGACGGTGCCAGGCCCGACCCGGGCAGCAGCCCCGCGCCTTATCGTATCTACAACATCGGCAACCACAGCCCGGTCGAGCTGTCCCGCTTCATCGAGGCGCTGGAGCGTGCTCTCGGCCGGAAGGCCGAGAAGATCATGCTGCCCATGCAGCCTGGAGACGTGCCCGCGACCCATGCCGATGTGGACGACCTGGTGCGCGACACCGGCTTCGCCCCCCAAACCTCCATCGAAGAAGGCCTGGACGCGTTCGCACGCTGGTACGTCACATTTCATGATTGAGAAATGAAGCCATGTGATGCTTGCCCATGAATATTTGCTTGGCGTAAGCCTGCGTCATCATCTAGCTTTTAGTTACACGCCCCATCGAAATGGGGGCCGTCACCGATGAGAATGACCACGGTAGGGGTGTATCTCCATTGCATGCCAAGGAGTTATTAGCATGAGCCTCATGAAAACCGTCGGCGCCGCTGCTGCCGCCGCTGTGCTTTTCCTCTCCCCCATCCTTTCTCACGCCGCTCCGCCAGAGGGGGCGGCCATTCCGGGTGGCACTACCAACAATGGCGCAGGCACCAGTGCTGGGGTAGCTGCTAATACGGGTGCCGCATCCGCCTCCGCCATCGGCGGCCTCACCATCGCAGGTATCGCGGCCGCCGTTGCCGCGGTGGGGCTCGCGGTCGGTGTCCAAAGCAGTGACTCATCATCTCCTCCCAGCGGCACCCGCTGATCTCGCGCATCGGACATCCTTCGGGCGCCCGATGATCCCTGAGACGAGCTGAAGAACAGGGTTCTTCGGCTCTCCGGACTGATTCAAACCATGATCAAGACCTTTCGGTTTTCGGGGCTGGCTTTAGCTACCCTGCTATCTGGTTGCGCCCTCGCCCCAGGCATGCACCAAGGGGAGAGGGATCTCTGGAAACAGGACTTTGCCCAGGCGCAGAACGCCTCCCCGCAGATCGAGAAGGTCGAGCTCACCCCCAAGACGCTGGCGATCGAGGCCATCGCGCCCATCGAACCCTCCATCCCGGCCTCGCTGCTGGCCTATACGCCGGACCAATACCGGCTCGGCGCGCATGACGAGATCCAGATCATCGTCTGGGATCATCCGGAAATCACCGCTCCGGCGGGCCCCGCAACCGGTAGCGCACCGACAGGCCGGCCGGTCGATGCACTGGGCAACCTGTTCGTGCCCTACGCGGGCAACATTCACATCGCCGGCATGACCACCGCCGAAGCGCGCCAGCTCATCACCGAACGCATGGCCCGCTACATCGACTCGCCGCAGGTCGACCTGGTGGTCACCAAGTATGCAAGCCAGCGCTTCACCGTCATCGGCGAAGTGCAGGACCCCGGCGTCAAGATCCTGGCCAACCAGCCCATCAACATCCTGGACGCCATCGCTTCCGCCAAGGGCTACACCGACATCGCGGACCAACGCCGCCTGACCGTGGTGCGTGACGGGCAGCAACACCAGCTGGACATGACCGGCCTGATGGCTCGGCGCGGTGAGGATCTGGCGCGTCTGTACATCAAGGCGGGCGACGTCATTCACGTGGCCGACAAGTCCGACCAGAAGGTCTACGTGCTCGGCGAGGTCAACCGCCCCATGCCGGTAGACATCACCACCCATGGCCTCACGCTCACCGACGCCCTGGGCGTCGTGGGGGGCGTCAGCCAGATCTTCTCCGACGCCGGTTCGGTCTATGTCGTGCGCGCCACCGACGGCACCGGAGAAAAGGCAAGGCTCTATCACCTGGATGCCAATTCGCCGACCGCGCTCGTGGTGGCCGACAACTTCCGCCTGCAGCCACGGGATGTCGTGTTTGTCGGCGCCGCCTCCGTCACCCGCTGGAATCGCGTGATCAGCCAGTTGCTACCTTCCCTGACCACCCTCTCACTGAGCAGCGACGTCACGAAGAATCTCGGCTATTGAGGCAAGACAACGCCTGCCCAAGCGGCAATGTCCTGCCGGAAAACGCATTCAGCCATTGCCAAATCGGCCTGCCGGTTTACTCTGATGCGAATGCATCACGTACGCGCTCTTGTGGTCCAACCTGCATGATGTCCACCCGCCCCCCTCTCATCTTTGCCGCCTGTGCCGCCAGCCTGCTCCTGGTGGGTTGTGGCAAGCATCTGGAGTCATCGGCGCCGGTGGGCACGCTGGGCCTGCTCTTCACGGGCACCCAAGCGACCCTGCCCACGAGCGAGGCCCTGAACAGCTTCCCCTATGCGGCCCAGTTCGTCCGCATGGGCGACGGCCCCAAGGGCATGGTCGTGCTCGGCGGGGTCAAGCAGAACCAGCTCAGCTGGGTCTCGCAGGACCGCGTCATCCTCGTCACCCGGTACGGCCGCATCATCAAACTCGCCAACTGGCCGGTCGAAATCGTGGGCTGGCGCTGCCAGGTCGAAGACCCCCTGCCCTCGATGAACCGTACGCAGCACGCCCGCTTCGAATACGAGATCGACCTGATGCCGGCCCACCTCAGCCGCATCCCGGTTCAGGCCGAGCTCGAACGGCTTGGCGCCGAGGACATCCAGGTGGGCGATCGCACGGAAGTGGGCATCCACGTCGTCGAGCATCTCCGCGCGGCGGCCCTGGATTACGAGGCCAGCAACCATTACTGGCTCCATCCCCAGACCGGTCGCGTCCTGAAGAGCATCCAGGCTCCGGCGCCGGGCATCGCCCCCATCCTGATCGAGGCCGTACGCCCCTATGCCTCGTGACCTCGACATGCTCGCGCGACGTGTTCGCACACTCCTCCTGCTGGCCCCATGCGCCCTGGCCCCGATCGCCCATGCCGAGATCCGGGTCGAACTCCAGCCTGCGACAGCAGGGCCACTCAAGCTCGATCTTCCTCCCCTGGCGAGGCTGAGCAACGCCCTTGAGGCGGCACCCCCGGCGGAGGACTGCCCCATGCAGCGGGCGCTGCTCAGGCCATCGGCCCGGCAACCGCAGCGCGTGCTGCAACAAGGGCTGGTCTACGACCTGCAGGTCATGGCCCAGCAAGCCGCGCTGCAAGGGGATGAGGCTCTCGCGCGGTGGGCACACACCCAGGCACGATTCGTGGCCGCCACGCCGATCACCGGACGCATCCCCGGACAACGTCTGGACCTGGAGCGCCTGGCCGCCGTCCCCGCCGAAGACCGCCTCCTCCAGGATGGCGACCGGATCCTCATGCCCGCGTGCAGCAACAGCGTCTACACCCTGCGCGCCGGCGCCATCCAGGCCATGCCCTATCGGCCCGGGGCGACGGCTGAGGACTACCTAGAGAGCCTGCCGCGCAAACCCTGGCATCAGCCAGGCGAAGTCATCATCGTCCGTTGCAACGGCACCGTTGAACGCGCACGCATGGGCCCCTGGCGCGGCCTGACCGTCGTCCGCCCCGGCGCCGCCGATCTCGTATTCCGTCCGATCCGGGACGACCTTCTGCGCGAGATCAACCCGGCCCTCAATGATGAGCTGGCCCGCTGGTTCGCAACCCAGGTCTGGAGCGATGCCCCCTAAGGAAACACGCGAAAACCTGGAACGCGTCATGGCGAGCGCGCCAGCTCTCAGCCGCGCGGCCGAAGGAACGTCACCGCGAGCTGAGCTTGGCGGCCGTGGCGGGAAGCAATCCAGCGTGTCGGCAAGCTTCGCCCCCCGGATTCACCTGGCCCTGGTCCTGACGGGCCTGCTGACCTGCGCTTCAACTCAAGCCTCGGAACGCGAGGGCATCCACTACAGCCAGCGGGACTTTGGCGGCGTCGGCCTCCTGCAGATGCCCTCGGCCCGCATGGCGCCGGAGGGCGAATTCAGCTTCTTCCTCAGCCGGACGCAGCCCTACACCCATGGCGGGTTCGCCGCCCAACCCTTCGACTGGCTGGAAGTCCTGTTCCGCTACACCGATGTCTCCAACCGCCTGTATGGCCCGAGCATCGCGGGCGAGCAGACCTACAAGGACAAAAGCGTCGACATCAAGCTCCTCCTCAACGAAGAGGGCTACTACCTGCCGCGGATCGCCGTCGGCGCCCAGGACGTCGCCGGCACGGGCCTCTTCTCCGGCGAGTATCTCGCGCTCAGCAAGCAGTGGTACGAACTCGACTTCACCCTTGGCCTGGCCTGGGGCTACCCGGGCAACCGGGGGGGACTCACCAACCCCTTCACCCTGTTGTCCAGCCGTTTCGACGAGCGCGATGCCGACATCGGCGAGGGGGGCACATTCAGCCTGGGCAACTACTTCAGCGGCCAGGACGTCGCCCCGTTCGGCGGCGTCGAATACCGCCCCCGCTGGGCGCCGATCACCCTCAAGCTCGAATACGACGGCAACGACTACCGGCACGAGCCTCAAGGCAACAACCTGGCGACCGCCTCCCCGATCAATGTCGGCCTGGTGTACCACGTCTCCCCCGGCGTCGATCTGCACGCGGGCTACGAGCGCGGCAACGAGTTCATGCTCGGGCTGACCATCCACACCAACTTCAACGCCCAGGAAGGCCAGCCCAAACTGCTGGACCCCAAGCCGGTCCCCATCGGCAGCCCCCCGCCGACTCAGCAGTCCCCGGACTGGCCGGCCCTGGCCGAACGGCTGGAACAGCAGTCGGGCTGGCGCCTCACGGAAGCCCGCCTGGCCGACCACGAACTGATCCTCGAGGGGGAGCAGACGCGCTACCGCGACCGTGCCAAGGGACTGGGGCGGGCCTCCCGCGTGCTGGCCAACGCGATGGGCGAGGACATCCGCTGGTTCACCTTCGTGGAAAACAGCAACGGCGCCCGTCTCGGGCAGATCAGCATCGAGCGCGAGGCATTCACCGAAGCCGTCGATTACCGGCTGGAACCTGAAGTACTTGCCCGCAAGGTGATCGTCTCGCGCCCGGACGAACACGGCCAGACCGTCTACACCCAGGGCATCGATCCATTCCGCTTCACGCTCAAGCCCGGCCTCATCCAGAGCTTCGGCGGCCCGGACGATTTCCTGCTCTATCAGTTCACCGCCAACCTCGCCGCCGAATACCGCCTGGCCCCCAACACCTGGGCCTCGGGCCAGCTGACCGCCGCGCTGTTCGACAACTTCGACAAGTTCCAATACACCGCACCCAGCAACCTGCCGCGCGTGCGCACCTACATCCGCGAATACCTGACCACCTCCGATGTGCGTCTGGACAACCTCCAGCTGACCCACCATGAACAACTCAACGACGACTGGTATGCCCTCGGCTACGCCGGCTATCTCGAAAGCATGTACGCAGGCGTGGGCGGCGAGGTGCTGTACCGCCCCTTTGGCGAGCGCTGGGCCGTGGGCGCGGATCTGAACTATGTCCGGCAGCGCGAGTTCGACATGGGCCTCGGCCTGCGCGACTACGACGTCGTTACCGGCCACGCCACGGCCTATTACGACCTCCCCTGGCTGAAGAACACCGTTGCCAAGGTCAGTATCGGCCGTTATCTTGCGGGCGATGTCGGTGTGACCTTCGACCTCAGCCGAACCTTTGAAAGTGGTGTCACCCTCGGCGCCTGGGCCACCTTCACCGATGTCAGCAGCGAGCAATTCGGCGAAGGCTCCTTCGACAAGGGGTTTTACCTCCGCATCCCGTTCGACTGGTTCTTCGCCAAGAGCAGCAAGACCCAAGTCCGCGTGGACTGGAGCTTCCTGACCCGGGACGGCGGGCAGCGCCTGGCTCGGCGTTACCAGCTGTACGACATGACCGCGGAGCGCGACTTCGACAGCTTCTACCGCGGGCTGGATGCCATCGTTAAATAAGCGCCAGGGGTTCCGGATTCCGGCGTAGGGCCCCATCCGGGACACACGGCCGCAGGAGCGGCCTGGAACGGGACCAGTCCCCGTAGGAGCGAGCTTGCTCGCGATGCTCCCCTGGCTGAGACTTGGATCGCGAGCAAGCTCGCTCCTACAACCCGCCCCCGAGGTAGGAACGGACCTCGGGCCGCGATGAG
>JBFLVP010000034.1:0-6073 GCA_040758395.1 Pseudomonadota bacterium | reverse complement strand
CCCCCTGGCTGAGACTTGGGTCGCGAGCAAGCTCGCTCCTACAACCCGCCCCCGAGGTAGGAACGGACCTCGGGCCGCGATGAGGTGACAGCCTGAGCCTCGCGACCCGAGGGGCGCACCTACAGGACGACATCGCGGCCTGGAACGGGACCAGTTCCCGTAGGAGCGAGCTTGCTCGCGATGCCCTCCCTGGCTGAGACTTGGATCGCGAGCAAGCTCGCTCCTACAACCCGCCCCCGAGGTAGGAACGCACCTCGGGCCGCGATGAGGTGACAGCCTGAGCCTCGCGACCCGAGGGGCGCACCTACAGGAACGACAACGTAGCCCGGATGAAGCCCAGCGGAATCCGGGAGCACAAGGAAAACACGCAAAGCACAGCATGAAACCCAGCAAGATCCTTGTCATCTGCACCGGAAACATCTGCCGTAGCCCCGTCGGCGAGGTGCTCCTGCGCGCCCGCCTGCCGGAGGACTTCGAGGTCCGGTCCGCCGGCGTGGGCGCGCTGGTCGGCAACCCGGCGGACCCCGCATCCATCGCCTGGTCGGAACAGCGCGGGGCCAGCCTCGACCAGCACCGGGGCCAGCAGCTCGACCAGGACCTGGTCCACTGGGCCGACCTGATCCTGGTCATGGAAAAGCGTCATGTCGAGGACATCGCCAGCCGTCACCCTACCGCGCGCGGCAAAATCATGTTACTCAGCCACTGGACCGGTGGCGAAGACATCCCGGACCCTTATCGCAAGTCGCACGAGGACTTCGACTTTGCCCTGAGCAGGGTGGAAGAGGGCATCCAGGCCTGGAGCCAGCGGCTTGTACGCTAAGGCGAGGTGAGCCATCGTTCGCCGTCATTGCAAGCTGCCTTTAGCCGCGAGGCCGAAGGCCATGGCGAGAGGCGATCCAAAAAGATAGGACAACAAACGCCTCATGGGTCGTCTCGTCGACTCTATCCTCGCGATGACGAATGCTTGAAATGTTGCCCTAAACTGCCTATCTGCCCCCAAGCCCAGAGCCCCGCATGACCGAAGCATCCCGACCCCCGCAGCACCCCGCCGACGTTGCTGACGACGAAATCGATCTACGGGCCTTGTTCGGCACCCTGGCCGAAGGCAAAGGGCGCATTGCCCTATTCATGCTCATCGCGGGTATCTTCGGGCTGGTCTATGTGCTGATCGCCCCTCCCATCTACCAGGCCAACGCCATCGTGCAGGTCGAGCAGAAGAAGGGCGGCATCGCAGGCCTTGGCGACATGGGCGAACTGCTTGGCACCCCCAGCGAGGCGGTCACCGAAATCCAGCTGATCAAATCCCGCGCGGTGATCGGCGGGGCGGTCGACCGGCTCAAACTCGACATCGAGGCGAAACCGCTCCACTTTCCGCTCATCGGCCAGGCCTTCGCCCGTCGCTTTCTGCCCACGCCAGCCCAGCCCCTCGCCGAGCCCCCGTATGGCCTGAGCAGCCATGCCTGGGGCGGTGAGCGCATCAGCGTCGAGCGCCTCCAGGTTCCGCCCCTGTGGGAAGGCAAACCCCTGCTCCTTCAGCTCACGGACGACCAGCACTTCGTCCTGCTCGATACGCAGCACCACCCGCTCCTGCAAGGCAGCGTCGGTGAATCGCTGGACCAGGGCGGCTTCAAGCTGCTAGTGAGCGACCTCGCCG
The DNA here is from genome assembly GCA_040758395.1 of Pseudomonadota bacterium. Taxonomy (GTDB): domain Bacteria; phylum Pseudomonadota; class Gammaproteobacteria; order Halothiobacillales; family Halothiobacillaceae; genus Thiofaba. Next base: position 4,419 of record JBFLVP010000034.1, on the reverse strand, counting down.
GCCGCCCAGGCAGCCGGTTCGAGCTGACCAAGCACAACCGCGTCCAGACCATCCTCGATTATCAGGACGACCTCAAGGCCCTGGAGAAAGGCAAGGACAGCGGCATCATCGAGCTCGCGCTCGAGTCCACCGACGTGGACAAAGCGGTCGCCACCATCAACGCCATCGCCCAGATCTATGTGCGCCAGAATGTCGAGCGCACCTCCGCCGAGGCCGCGCAAAGCCTTGAATTCCTCAAGCAGCAACTGCCTGAGATCCGCAAGCAGCTCGAAGACTCCGAGCAGCGCATGAACAAGTTCCAATCCAGCACCCGCACGGTAGACATCTCGCTTGAAACCAAGGCCGTGCTCGACCAGCTGGTCGAGTTCGACACCCGTCTCTCCGAGCTCCAGCTCAAGCGCGCCGAGATGGACCGGAAATACACCCCCGAGCACCCGGCCTACCGTGCCTTGCTGCAACAGACCCGGGAGCTGGAGGCCGACAAGGCCCAGCTGAGCGGCAAGATCCAGGGCCTGCCGGAAACCCAGCAGGAACTGCTACGCCTGCAGCGTGACGTCGAGGTCACCACGCAAATCTACACCCAGCTCCTCAACAAGATTCAGGAACTCGACATCGTGCGCGCCGGCGCCGTCGGCAATGTCCGCCTGATTGACCCGGCCGTGGTCGCCCCCGAGCCGGTCATGCCCAAGCCAGCACTGACCATCGTGCTTGCCATCATTCTTGGCCTGATGACAGGCATCGGTTTCGTCCTGGCCCGCGCAAGCATGAACCGGGGCGTCATCTCGGCCGAGCAGCTCGAGAACATCGGCCTGCCGGTCTATGCCACCGTGCCTCTGTCCGAAGACCAAAGCAAACTGGTCAAGAGGCTCCGGCTGCGTCGGCTGCAAGCCCAGCAGCAAAGCCTGGTACTTGCCAAGCGCAATCCCGCCGACCTCGCGATCGAATCCCTGCGCGGCCTGCGAACCAGTCTGCACTTCGCCATGCTCGATGCCGGCAACAATATCCTCATGATCTCCGGCCCCAGCCCGGAGGTCGGCAAGAGCTTCGTGTCCACCAACCTCGCCGCCCTGATCGCCGAGTCAGGCCAGAAGGTGTTGCTGATCGACGCCGACATGCGCAAGGGCCACATCCATGGCTTCTTCCGCCTGGACGAGAAACAAGGCCTGAGCGAACTGATTGCCGCCGAAATCACCCCGGAGCAGGCCATCCACGCCACCGAGATCGAGAACCTCCACTTCATCGCTCGTGGCCGCGTCCCGCCCAACCCGGCCGAACTGCTCATGAACCCGCGCTTTGAGGCCTTCCTGAAAAAGGCTTCCGAGATGTATGACCTGGTGCTGATCGACACCCCGCCGATCCTTGCCGTCACCGACGCCGCCATCATCGGCAAGCTGGCCGGCACCGCCATGATCGTGACCCGCTTTGCCCAGAATCCAATCAAGGAAATCGAAGCCACCCTGCGCCGCTTCGAACAGAACGGCATCGTCATCAAGGGGGCCATTCTCAACGCCGTAGAACGCCGTGCCGCGCGTTACTACGGTTACGAGGGGTACGACTATTACCAGTACGAATACAAGTCGGGCAAATAGCACCATGGCAGAGGCGCCGGGAGTACGCGCGAACCATCAGCCGTCAACGACAGCTGATGGATGCCCCCTCGACAAGAAGACAGCTCTTGGGGGACCATAAGCCTCCGCTGATACACCAACCACACGGATAACCCCGCGAGGGGCGGCAGTGTAGCCGGAACATAAGGACATGAACCATAACGCCTTCCACGACTCTTATCCGAGGAGTCCGAGGAGGCGATCAATGCATCATGTAGACGAAAGCTTGCTGAGGGCGTGTCCTTCATGCAGATCGCCAGACCAAACACCGGACGTGGATGCACTACACTGGACGCAATGCCGGTTTCCCATGTTGGCGACAAATCATCACCCATCTGCACTGACGAACGAGTCTTGAGAGCTTGTCTGGTAACACCATGAAAATCGCCGTCGCCGGAACCGGATACGTAGGCCTCTCCAACGCCCTGCTGCTCGCCCAGCACCACGAAGTAGTCGCCCTCGACATCGTGCCTGAGAAGGTCTCCCAGCTAAACGCCGGCCGCTCGCCGATCGTCGACACGGAGATCGAGGCCTTCCTGCAGCGGGACGACCTCCACTTTCGCGCCACGCTGGACAAGGACGACGCCTATCGCGGTGCTGAGTTCGTTATCATCGCCACACCGACCGACTACGACCCCGACACCAACTACTTCAATACCGGCTCGGTCGAGGCGGTGATTCGCGACGTGAAGGCCATCAATCCGAACGCGGTCATGGTCATCAAATCCACCGTTCCGGTCGGTTACACCGCGCGCATCAAGCAGGAACTGGGCACCGAGAACATTCTCTTCTCGCCCGAATTCCTGCGCGAGGGCAAGGCACTGCACGACAACCTCTATCCTTCACGCATCATCGTCGGCGATATAGACCCATCCGAGCGCCTCCCCTCCGAAGGAGGCTTTGGGCATGGAGGCCCCAAGGGTGCGAGGACAGGACGAGCCGAGCGCTTCGCCCAACTGCTGGTGCAAGGGGCGCGGAAGGAAGACGTCCCGGTCCTGTTCACCCACCCGACCGAGGCCGAGGCGATCAAGCTGTTCGCCAACACCTACCTTGCGATGCGGGTGGCCTACTTCAACGAACTGGACACCTATGCCGAGACCCACGGTCTGGATACCCGCCAGATCATCCAGGGCGTCGGCCTCGACCCGCGCATCGGCACCCACTACAACAACCCGTCCTTCGGCTACGGCGGCTACTGCCTGCCCAAGGACACCAAGCAGCTGCTCGCCAACTACCGCGACGTGCCGCAGAACCTCATCCACGCCATCGTCGAGGCCAACACCACCCGCAAGGACTTCATCGCGGACTCGATCATCCGCCGCCTTACAGCCCCCTCGCCCCTGCGGGGAGCTCTCGACGGCCGCACCCCGCAGGGGCTTCCAACAGGGATGTCGGAAGGGACGGAGAGGAGGGACCAAGGCTGGGGTGAGGGGGAAAAAAGAAACCCGGTCGTCGGCATCTACCGCCTCATCATGAAGAGCGGCTCGGACAATTTCCGCGCCTCATCCATCCAGGGGATCATGAAGCGGATCAAGGCCAAGGGCATCGAGGTGGTGGTCTACGAGCCGGTGCTGAAGGAGGACGAATTCTTCCATTCGCGCGTGATCCGCGATCTGGAGGAGTTCAAGCAAATCTCGGACGTGATCGTCGCCAACCGGCTGTCGGATTCGATCCGCGATGTAGAAAAGAAGGTCTACACCCGTGACCTTTTTGGCAATGATTAGACGATGATCGCCACAGTGATTACGTTCCAACGACCATAGGCAGGACACTCATACAATGCTCAATGGAAAATCCATCCTCATCACCGGCGGCACCGGATCTTTTGGCAAGCAATACGTTCGCACCATCCTCGAGCGCTACGCGCCCAAGCGCGTCGTGATCTATTCGCGCGACGAACTCAAGCAATTCGAAATGCAGCAGGATTTCAATAGCCCCGAGATGCGCTACTTCATCGGGGATGTGCGTGACAAGGCGCGCCTGAGCCAGGCCATGAAGGGGATTGACTACGTCATCCACGCCGCCGCCCTGAAGCAGGTCCCGGCTGCGGAATACAACCCCATGGAGTGCATCAAGACCAACGTCCATGGCGCCGAAAACGTCATCCACGCAGCGCTTGAGAACAATGTGGAAAAGGTGATCGCCCTCTCCACCGACAAGGCGGCGAACCCGATCAACCTGTACGGTGCAACGAAGCTTGCCTCCGACAAGCTCTTTGTTGCGGCCAACAACATGGCGGGCGGCCATCGCACCACCTTCGGTGTCGTGCGCTATGGCAACGTCGTTGGCTCCCGTGGCTCCGTCGTTCCCTTCTTCAAGAAACTGATCGCCCAGGGAGCGGATCATCTGCCCATCACCGACGAGCGCATGACCCGTTTCTGGATCACCCTCCAGCAGGGGGTGGATTTCGTTCTCAAGAACTTCGAACGCATGCATGGCGGCGAAATCTTCGTGCCCAAGATCCCGTCCATCCGCATCACGGACCTGGCCGAGGCCATGGCCCCCGGCATGCCACAGAAAGTCATCGGCATTCGCCCCGGCGAGAAGCTGCACGAAATCATGTGCCCGGCCGATGACTCCCATCTCACACTGGAATTCGATGACCACTACGTGATCTGCCCAACCATCAAATTCCATCACCGCGAGGTGGGCTACGCAGTGAACAACCTGGGCGAGAAGGGCAAACTGGTGCCGCAAGGATTCGAGTACAACTCCGGCAACAACCCCCACTTCCTCTCCGTTGAAGAAGCGCGGGAGTTCAACCGCATGGCCGGAGAGGCCTGAGAGGCAGCCTCATGTCCCCAGCATGGGC
>JBFLVP010000033.1:0-7199 GCA_040758395.1 Pseudomonadota bacterium | reverse complement strand
GGCAAGCCATGGCCGGGGCCGCTCCGACCGGGCCGTCCCGACGTCACGTCCTGTGACGGCGGGACTGAAAGGGCCATCCATGGCCCTTTCACCCGGTCTCCACAACCCCGTCCATGGCGACCCCGAGAGGGAGACTCCCTCCGTTCGACGTTCACTGTCTGTCCAGAAAACCTTCGTTTGGCAAAGAACCCTCAGACCATCAGGTCAGTGACCGCCGAACAACGGTTCGAACCACCGCGCGGCAGCCTCGACATCCCCAGCGCCGAACACGTCCGAGATCACCGCCAGCATGTCAGCCCCCGCCTCGACCAGCGGGCCGCCATTATCAGCCGTAATGCCCCCGATGGCACAGAGGGGCAGGCTCAGTTTTTCACGCGCCTCACGCAATAGATCCAGGCTGGCAGGCACCGTCTCCGGCTTCACGCGCGAGGGAAAGAAACTGCCGAAAGCCACATAGTCCGCACCCTGCTCCGCCGCATCCAGGGCAAGCTCCAGGCGGTTGTAGCAGGACACGCCAATGATGGCCCCCTGCCCTAGCCGCTCACGCACCTGCGCCAACGCGGCATCATCCTTGCCGATGTGTACACCGTCCGCGCCCGCTCGTACAGCCAGCTCGATGTCGTCGTTGATGATGCTGATGGCGTCGTAAGCGCGGCACAAACGCACCATCTCAGCGGCCAGCCGCATGCGCCAGGCCGTGTCCGCACGCTTGTCGCGGTATTGGACAATGCGCGCGCCGCCGCGCAGCGCTGCTTCGACCCGGACACTGAACTGATCGTCGGGGATCAGGCCTGGATCGGTGATGACATAGAGACCGCGAAGGCCCATCACGCCAGACCGCGCGCGGTATGTGCCGCACCGATCAGCGGGGCGCGCGGCTCAAGCACCACCTCGACAGGCATGCGCGACAGCAGGTCGCGGAAGCGCCCCTTGTCGAGGAAACCTTCCATGAAGGGCCCACGCTGAAGGAAGGGCAGGATCTTGGGCGCGATGCCGCCACCCACAAGCACCCCCGCGCTGGAGAGGCACTTGAGCGCGAGATTGCCGGCTTCGGCGCCGTAGATGCGGCAAAACATGGTCATGGCATGCACGCAGACGTCGTCCGAACCCGCGAGCGCGCGACCGGCGACCTCGGCGCTCGGGTCCTCCGCGCGCTCGATGCTCATCCGCGTGTCGGCATCCATGACACCGCACCCGGTATCGCGCAGGAAGCACCAGATATTGAACAGGCCGGGGCCTGACAGTACACGCTCGACACTGACATGCCCCAGACGCTCGCGCAGATAGGCCAGCAGCGCATCTTCCTCGGGGTTGTTCGGCGCAAAATCGCAGTGCCCCCCTTCCGTAGGCTGCACCTGGTAGCGCAGGCCGTTCCAAAACAGCAAAGCCTCGCCCAGGCCGGTACCGGCGGCGATCACGGCGGTCATGCCGTCCCTGCCCCGGCGCGCCACGGACAGGGGCACGCGCTGCTCAGGCGAAAGCTGGAGCATGCCAAGGGCCGCGGCCTCGAGGTCGTTGAGCAGCTTGACCGGGCAACCGATGCGAGTGGCGAGTTCGTTTTCGTCCAGGACCCAGGGCAGATTGGTGGTCTGGCAGCGCCCGTCCACCACCGGTCCCGCCACACCGAAAGCCGCCCCTCGCAGGGCCGGACGATTCACGCCAAGGAAGTCGTCGACGATATCCTCGAAATGCGCGTGCTCGCGGCTTGGCACGCTCACCTCGCATTCACAGACCAGTTCGCCACCCCGCTGGGTGTAGAGCGCCAGCACGGTCTTGGTTCCGCCGATATCGCCTGCCAGGAACATGAACGCGTCCTCAGTCAGTCAGTACGAGATGCGCCGCCGAGCCCTCGGCGACCAGGAATTCAAGCGCGTGGGCGACAAAGGCGGCCACCTCGTGCGGCGTGCGGCGGTAGAAGTCTTCCCACGCCAGGTCTCGCACCTCACCATAACGTCCGGCATCGTCCGGATGGCGCTCCATCCAGGCCAGGCGCACCGCATGGCCGATCAGCACATCCATGATCAGATCATCCTCGAAACGAAGACCGGGGTTGACCTGCAGCACGGCCACCAGGGCCCCCAGCCCCTCGATCACGAGCTGGCGGTACTCCGGCGCGGCGATTTTGTTGAGGAGGTGGTCGACGCGAAGGGCGAAGTTCATCTCCCAGGCCGTGCTCTCGGATAGCAATTGCTCGCTGTCGAGCCGGTTCTTGCGGTTGTACTTGTCGCCGATCACCAGCGCGCGGCAGTGGCGCAGGAGGCCCCAGACCTGTGGATAGAAACGGTCCGGCAGACGGCCGATGGCACCCTGGACCTCGCGCCAGCGCAGCCAGTCCTCGACCGGCTGGGCGCCGTCGGCGGCATCCATCTCCTCACCGAACTGCACCGGCTTGACCTCTCCCGGGGTGGTGGACAGGTGCAGCGATTCGATCCGGCCAAGGCTGCGCTGCTCATCACCAAAGTGGGCCAACAACTCCCGCAGGCGCGCGAACAGGCGATGCGGCGGCTTGTCGAGCAGGGCATCGAAGGCGGCATCCAGCGACAGATGACGCTCATGCGCAAGCCCGGCGATCAGCAATTGCAGCAGGTGCCCCACCCGCAGGGTGAGGATGTCGCGAATCAGGTCGGCCTCGTTCTTGGCGATGTGACCGAGATAGATGATGAGTTCCTGGGTCAGGATGCGTTCCCGTTCATCCTGACCGCAGAAGGCGCGGATCATGGCCAGGGTGTCGAGGTTGCCGAGCGGCTCGCGGATGATCGCCCGGCGGCTGTAGGCGCGCCCGACGGCGAGCTGTTTCTGCCGCACAAGGATGTCCATGACCGCCACCTCGAGCTGGGCATCGACCTTCTCCAGCAGATCGGCCGCACGGCGCAAGACACCCCACAGCTGTTGTCCCCCGGCACGCTCGAATATGTCCTTGATCAAGTCGCGCAGGGTCAGGGCATGACCATGGACGGGATGCACGAGCGGACTGACATGATCCGCACCGTGGCGCCCGTGCAAGGCCACCAACACCTCGATCTGGGCATAGGGGTTGCTGGTGCGCGCCAATAGATCAAACAGGGCTTCACTCGGAGCATCCAATCCCAGCGCGCGAAACTCCGCATCGGTGAGCGGGTGCGGCGTCACCTCACCTGTGGGCAACAGTGCGGGGCGATCCTCCGAACGCGGCAGCCGGTCATCGCTGAGACTGAACGTGTCGGAGGTGTAGATGCGCTCCGGAGCGCAATGCTGTGCGAGCTGGGATAGCCGCCCGGTGCGTACCGGATAGCCATCCAGCTCCCCGCCCTCCAGTTCACGCAGCAGTTCCAGCAGGACCTCGCTGTCCGCAGCGTCAAGCATGTCGCGGGTGACCCACAGCGTGACCAGCGGCATGCCGGTCTGCCGCCAGTAACGGTGGACGAAGCCGATCTCCGAGCGCAGCTTGCCGGCCAGGTAGATGTTGTCCAGACCCAGATAGAAGTCCTGCCGGTCGAGCTGTTGCGCCACAAACGCCACCCGCTGGCCACTCAGGTCGTACAGGCGGGAGGTGGTGAGCGCACGCATACGGCGCGGCGGGCGGCCCGACAGTCCCAGCTTGCCATTGCGTCCGAGCACGCCGAACAACTCGCTAAGCATGCAAGAATGCGCCACCCGTATCGGACTGACCTGTTCCAGCACTTCCGCACGGATGCCGACCTGATCCAGGGCGGCCTGAACCTCGACGTTTTCCGCCAGCACCGCGACCTGCACCGGGCGGTGGTAGCGCCGCCCCAGGCGCAGACGGCGGCCGAGCGGATCGATATCGGCCGGATGCAGCAGACCACCCTGGATCAGCTTGCCGAGGATGAACAGGCTTTGCGCCCAGACCAGCGGCAGGTTCTCGTTCGGCTGGCGCATCTGGCTGCCTGGCAGCGCACGCTCGGTCTCGATCCGGTCAGCAGGCACGAAGTACAGCTCCGGAAGCAGATGCAGTCCGTCCTGCTCGATCGCAAGGCGATTGAGCGCCTCGTGGTAGTAGTGAGCCTCGTCCACCTTGCCGAGAAACAGGTTGTTCAGCAGCAGGTAGGTGAAGAACAGCGGCCATTCGGACTCGATGTGCTCGAACTGCTTGAGTTCGTGCGGGTCGTAATGCAGTCGGCTGTGGTCCTCCAGGACCGTCTGATGGCCGTCGAGCAGGAAACGCTTGCAGCCATAGGCCCCTTGCAACTTGCTTATCACCGCGCGCTGGGTCTGCTCCACCACCTCAAGGTTGCGTACCGCGAAGGCAGGGAACCCGATCACGGACAGCAGGGCCGCGTCCACCTCCTTGGAATTGGACTCGCGCGGGAGAATGGACTTGAGGGTGATCTCGGTGCGCGCGATCTCGTCCGGCAGGACATGCACGGTGGAGCGCTCATCCCCCTCGCCGCCGTACAGGTCGAAGCCGTTCATCGCCTCCAGCGCGGCCAGTGCCATGCCCACGGAACTGGCGTTCAGCTCGCGGATGCCTCGGTTGATCTTGTGGCCGCGCTCCCAGATGCCGTAATCGGAGGTGCAGTAGGCGCGACCGAGGTAGTAGACGAGGTTCTGGACGAAGTCGACCTCGTCCTGGGTGAAGATGATACGCAGGCCGGAGGCGGTCATCTGCGCCAGCATCAACAAGTAAATCGATGTGGCATCGAGTTGCAGATGTCCCCAGGCTTCATCCCCGACCACCTCGCCGCCGGTCTTGGTGTCGTACTTGGCGTGCAGGGCATCGAGCGGGTTCTGGGTGTGCTTGAAGGCCTCGACCTTGTGCGCCTGGCGCATCATGGCGAACAGCAGACCGCGCATCAGTTTCACCACGCTCTGCTCGAGGGTGTAGGTGCGGCCAGGTTCGAGGTCGGCGCGGCGATAGGCGCGTGCCAGCCCCCATACCGCCAGGATGCTGTAGACGTTGTCGCGTACCCAGGCATCGGTGTAGTCGCCATGCGCGGTGATCGCGGTGCTGGCGGGGAGCAGGCCGGTCACGGGATGCTGGCGGGCAAGGATGATGCGTTCAACCTCGTCATCGATCAGATGCAGGCGGCGCAGGCGTTCATCCGTATCCCGGAAACGCGGTGCCCGCTCGCCCCAGCCGCTCGTCACGGCGCCCTTCATCGATGAGTGCTCGCCCATGGCTTTGCCTCTGTTCAGTGGAGGCCTTCGGCCCCCGGGTGCGGCGAATCGACAAACACCGCCGCCGCGTCCACAGCATCGAAGGTATAACGAGCGTTACAGAATTCGCAATCCACTTCCACCCGCCCCTGTTCGTCAATAATGGATTCGACCTCGTCCCGTCCCAGGCTGCGAAGCATCTCCGCCACCCTCTCGCGCGAGCAGGAACAGGCGAAGCGCACCGACTCAGGCTCGAACACGCGCCGGTCTTCCTCATGGAACAGGCGATGCAGCAAGGTTTCGGCCGGCAGGTCGAGCAGTTCGTCACGGGTGACCGTTTCGGACAGGGCGACGATGCGGCGCCAGTCCTCATCCGCCTCGGCGCCGGTCTGCCCCGGCATTTTCTGCACCAGCAGACCGGCGGCGCGGTTGGCGGAGGCCTCTAGCCAAAGCCGGGTGGAGAGCTGTTCCGAGCGTTCGAAATAGCCCTCCAGCGCCTGTGCGAGGTTCGCGCCCTCCAGCGGCACGATGCCCTGGTAGCGCTCGCCACGCGCAGTCTCGATGGTCATCACCAGACGGCCATCGCCCATGAGGGAGAGCCCCCCGTCTTCCGCTTCGGCCGACACGTCGCCATGCCAGCGGGCCAGGCCGCGCAATTCACGACTCGAGGTGACCTGCATGACCAGCAGATGGATGGCGCCATCCCCCTGACCGGTTTGCCCGGCTCCCGACGGCTGATCTCGAGGGCCGTACCCCGCAGGGGCTTCGGCCATGGATGGCCGAAGGGACCGAGAGGAGGGACCAACCCCGCAGGGGCTTCCGTCATGAATGCCGGAAGGGTCGGAGGGGAGGGACCCGCGAACCGGAGACTGCGCAGCAGGCCCAGCGGGCGGGGAACATGGATGTTCCCCGATCACTTGCAGGGTCAGCTTGCCGTCGATCTTGAGCGTGGCGGCCAGCAACACGGTCGCGACCGCGGCCTGACCGAGCAGGTTGGCGACCACGGGCGGGTAGTCGCTACGCGACAGGATGCTCTGCCAGGCCGCCTCGAGCTGCACCAGCTCGCCGCGCGCCCCCCCCGCGTAGGAGGCGTTTTCCTGCTCGGCGCGCGTGAATATGAAACGATGAAGAAGATCGCGCTGGCTCAACTCAGGACTCCCGCTCAGGATTCAAGGCGCTTCTTCAGCACCGCGTTGAGCTGGGCCGGGTTGGCCTTGCCCTTGGCGGCCTTCATGACCTGGCCGACGAGAAAACCGAACACCTTGTCCTTGCCGGAGCGGAACTCGGTCACCTGATCCGGGAACTGCGCCAGCACGCCGTCCACCATCGCCTCGATGGCGGATTCGTCGGTGATCTGCTTGAGGCCCTTGGCCTCGATGATCGCATCAGCCGCGTGCTCATCGGCGCTGGCCTCGCCCGCCCACATGGCTTCGAACACCTCCTTGGCGAGCTTGCCGGAAAGGGTGTTATCCGCGATGCGCTTGAGCAGGCCGCCGAGCATGTCGGCGTTGACCGGGCAGGCGCCGATCTCCAGTCCCGCCTTGTTGAGCGCGGCGGATACATCACCCATCACCCAGTTGGCGGCAAGCTTGGGCTCGCAGCCCGCCACCTTGAGCGCCTGCTCGAAGTAGTCGGCCAGTGCGCGGTCGGCGGTCAGAAAGCCCGCGTCGTAGGTCGGCAGGCCGTAGTGGGTGACGAAGCGCTGCTTCTTCTCCTGCGGCAGCTCCGGCAGGGTGGCGCGCACGGATTCGATGAAACCCTCGTCCAGCATCACCGGCAGCAGGTCAGGGTCGGGGAAGTAGCGGTAGTCGTGCGCCTCTTCCTTGCCCCGCATGGAGCGGGTCTCGTCGCGGTCCGGGTCATACAGGCGGGTTTCCTGCACCACCCGTCCGCCGCCTTCGATCACGTCGATCTGGCGCTCAACCTCGAAGTTGATGGCGCGCTCCAGGAAACGGAAAGAGTTGACGTTCTTGACCTCGGCGCGGGTGCCGAAGGCATGCTGGCCCTTGGGCCGCACGGAGACGTTGGCGTCCACGCGGAAGGAGCCCTCCTGCATGTTGCCATCGCAGATGCCAAGGTGGCGGACCAGGCTGTGGATCGCC
>JBFLVP010000032.1:0-109599 GCA_040758395.1 Pseudomonadota bacterium | reverse complement strand
CCTTTTTCCTGACCTGGGCTTGCCAGCCAATGATGTTTCCTTTGTCGTCTTTGCGGGGGTAAATGCCTGCCATCGCTCGAACCTCCAAAATGCACCAGTGCAGCGCCAGTGCAGCGCCAGTGCAGCGCCAGTGCAGCGGAAATTGCTTAATGAGGTCATCATACCCTCTGAAACGTTGTCGTGACAGCGTTTTTTTGAGAAAAATTGTTCCCCTGCTAAGGGAGTACGTGGTCAAAAGCTGCGTCGAGGGTTCGAATCCCTCTCTCTCCGCCACTAATTCGCGCATTTAGGACGATCTGGTAGTTGTTCTAAGGCGTTCCATAACTCCCAAGTAGGGTAGCCGTGCTCCGGCTGTTCCTCTTGGGAGTTTTGTTTTTGTGGCTCCAGGCGTCAAACGCGATGGCCTGTTTCACCTCCATCCCGCATCTCATTATTTGGGGTTGGGTCCCTGAGGCTGGAGTCGCTGTCTGGATTGAGGTCATCTCTTTTCTTTGTCTCCTCGGCACATGTGCCGCTCATCTTTGAAGATCCGTGGCTCCACGATTCGATCCCATGTCTTGTGGCGTGATCTGTCTATCTCTAATATTGGACAAAAGTTGGACAAGGTTGTGGTCGGCGGGGGAAAGCGTGTTAACCATTCAGCGAGTCAGTGCAGAGCTTGGTATTTCCGCAGACACGTTGCGCAAGTGGGAGCAGCGCTACGGATTTCCCCGCCCCAGGCGGAGTGAGGGTGGCTTTCGGGTTTATGACGCTCTGGACCTGAGTCTTTTGCGCACTGCCAAGGAGCTTATTGATCAAGGACTGCGTCCCGCGAAAGTCCTTAGTTCCCTGGCTGCCAGCACGCTGGATATCGAGGTGGCCGAGACATCGCTTGGGACGGCTGAGGGGCAACAACAAGCCAAGTTGATTGATGGCCTGTTGGCGCTGCTCAGGCAGGACAGGCTCGATGAGCTTGATAAGCGCTTGAGGCTGGACTCCATGGCGATGGGTTTGCTGGAGTTCATCGAAGCGCGGATCGTACCTTTCATGAGGCGGGCGGGTGACGCCTGGGCCGTGGGCGAGTTGCCGGTCTTTCGTGAGCATGCCTTGTCGAAGATCGTGCAGTCGTTGCTCGATCAGCCGGCGAGCAACAAACCCTACAAGGCCAAGGCCCCCAAGGTTTTGCTTGCCACACCCTCCGGTGAGCTTCATGCCCTGGGTCTTGCGGCGGCGAAGGCTCTTCTGACCAGGCTTCGATGCCAGTGCGTTGATCTGGGGCCGAATCTTCCCGTCGACCAGCTCTTGGCCTGCGCGGAAGCCGTCCGGCCTGACGCCATCGGCATCTCTATCAGCAGCAGCTATTCGCCCCTTGATGGGCGGGCATATCTGAAAACGTTACGTGACTCCGTCAGGCCTGAAACAGAGGTATGGGTCGGGGGCAGTGGTGTGGGCAGGATGGATTCCCTGTCCGAAGGCATTCTGGCTTTTGACGACTTGAGACAGTTGTCAGCGCACATCGCGTCGCGCACTTCGTGAGATCACCTGGAAGCAGCGCCAAGAGCCGCCAACTGAGCGATGGGTCTTGCCGTGCCCGAGACCCTTGGCGTGGGCCTGCCTGCTGCTTCCGTTTTTCTGGATTCATTTTGAGATTTGGAGCTATCCATGAAAGTGCTCGATTCCATCGGCTTCCGTACCAGTCTGGCCATCGGTGGCATCATCGTTCTATTACAGGGGGGGATGCTTCTCGATAGGGCTCGAATGGAGTGGAATGACAAGATCCAAGCCGAGGTCCATGCCGCACGCAACCTTCTGCTGATGACGGAATCCGTCCGCCAGAACATGGAAGAGAAATGGCGCCTGGGTTTGTTCAGTACGGAGGCCATGCGAGACATGGTGGCAACCGCAACGTCCCGGGAGGTTGCGAAGGAGAGGGTCCTGGCGGTCATCCCTGTGGTCTCTGCCTGGGAGGCGGCCAAGGCAAAGTCAGAGGAGGGGGGCTTTACCTTCAAGAGCCCCCGGAGAAATCCGCGCAATCCGGCGCACAAGGCTGATCCGCTGGAGACCGAGGTGCTCAATTTCTTTGAGGCCAACCCGAAAGTACGGGAGCACTTTGTCATCGACAAGCGCATGAATGCAGTGCGCTATTTTCGCCCGGTCCATCTCACCGAGACCTGCATGAACTGTCACGGTGACCCTGCGCGTGCCCGGGAGTTGTGGGGGCGCGAGGATGGTCACGATCTGTCGGGCTATCGGATGGAGAACAAGAAGATTGGTGACCTTCATGGCGCCTTCGAAATCATCCGTCCGCTCGATGCGGCGAAGGAGCAGATCTGGCACGGCATCATGATCGGTGGCTTGACCGCGCTCATCGGCCTGATCCTGACCCTGTTCGTGATCTTCCGCCTTGTGCGCGGCATGGTCACCCGTCCGCTCAAGGGTGTCATGAAGAAGCTTGATCAGGCCGAGGCCGATAATGACCTCCGCATACGTCTTGATGAGCAGGGGCGGGGAGAGGTCGCACAGATGGCGAAGTCCTTCAATCGCTTCATGCAGCGCGTTCAGGGGGCAATCCAGGGTGTGGCTGACGCGTCGGGCAGCGTTGCCTCGTCGGCGGATAGGGTGCATCTGATCGTGAAGCAGACAAACCAGAGTCTGGAGAAGCAACGTCGGGAAACCGAAATGGTGGCGACGGCCATGACCGAGATGAGCGCGACCGTTCAGGAAGTGGCTCGCAACACTTCCATGGCGGCACAGGAATCGGAAAGGGTCGAGCATACGGCGCTGGACGGCTTTACCGTCATCAAGGGCAGCATGCGAAGTATCGAGACCCTCGCCGCGAACGTTCAGGACACCACCGAGGTCATTCAGCAGCTGCGCACGGACAGTATGGCGATCGGCGGGATTCTTAACGTCATCCGCAACATCGCCGAGCAGACAAATCTCCTGGCGCTCAACGCCGCGATCGAAGCCGCGCGCGCCGGGGAGCAGGGGCGCGGGTTCGCGGTGGTGGCTGATGAGGTACGTAATCTGGCAAGCAAGACGCAGGCCTCGACGCATGAGATCCAGGCGATGATCAACACGCTCCAGGAAAAGTCGAAGCTGGCCAGTGACGCCATGGAAAACAGTCGTCAGCAGGCTGCAGGGGCGGTTGAGCAGTCCGCGCAGGCCGGTGAGGCATTGACCGCCATCAATGAGGCGATCAATCGGATCAGCGACATGATTCTGCAGATCGCTACCGCTACCGAGGAACAAAGCGCGATGGCGGAGGAGGTGGCGCGGAATATCGTCAACATCAGTCATGCGGGCACCGAAACGTCGGAGCAGGCGCATCGCACCTTGGAGTCAAGCCAAGGGCTTGCAAATCTGGCCGAGCGGCTCAATGTCCTCGTCAGGGAATTCCGGGTGTGAGAAGGGGCCTCTCTTCTCGGTTCTGACGTGGGGCGCTCAAAGCCAACGATATGCCCCGGGCAGGAGAAGTCCGGGGTTTTTTCGAGTTCTACCCCAGTCGGGTTCAACGCTGGCAGTGTGAGCAAAAGAAACTCGCGCGCTGACCGATGACGACTTGGCTGATGGGCTGTTGGCACTGGTGACAGGGTTCGCCCGCGCGGCCGTAGACATTCAGTGTTTGCTGGAAGTATCCGGGCTGACCTTCGGGATTGACGAAGTCGCGTAGCGTGGTGCCGCCTTGCTCGACAGCGGCCGCGAGTACGGTGCGGATGTTGTCGGCCAGTGTCATGATCCGCTGGCGGCTGATGCGGTTGCAGGCCCGGCGTGGGTCGATGCCGCTGAGGAAGAGCGCCTCATTGGCGTAGATGTTGCCGACCCCGACCACGACATGGTTGTCCATGATGGCGCTCTTGATGGCCTGCTTGCGCTGGTGCAGGGCCTCGTACAGGTAAGCGCCGTCAAATCCCTCTTCGAGAGGCTCGGGGCCCAGTTTTGCGAGCAATACATGTGTCTCCGGCGCCTCCGTGGTCCAGAGCAGGGCACCGAAGCGGCGCGGGTCGTGAAGGCGTAGGGCCAGGCCGTTGTCGAGGCGCAGTTCGACGTGGTCGTGCTTCTTGAGTGGGGTGCCGGGTTCGACCAGGCGCAGGCTGCCGGACATGCCGAGGTGGGCAATCAGGGTGCCTTGATCGAGTTGGATCAGGAGGTACTTGGCGCGGCGCTCGATGGAGTGCACGCGCTGCCCGCGCAGGATGGATTCCAGACCCTCGGGAATGGGCCAGCGCAGGCGGCGTTCGCGAATCAGGACGTCGCTCAGGCTGCGGTCGAGCAGGTGCGGCTCAATGCCTCGCCGGGTGGTTTCGACTTCGGGTAATTCAGGCATGGTCGTGCTGGTGCTTGGATGCGTCGCTGATGCCGTGCAACGCGGGCAATAAAAAAACCCGGCGGGGCCGGGTTTTTCTGGACGGTCATCGCGGGATCAAGATCACTTGATCTTGGCTTCCTTGAAGATCACGTGCTGACGGACCACCGGATCGTACTTGCGGAACTCCATCTTGTCCGGAGTGTTGCGCTTGTTCTTGGTGGTGGTGTAGAAGAAACCGGTACCGGCGGAGGATACCAGCTTGATCTTGTCGCGGGCTGACTTGGCCATGTGCTCTTACCTCAAACCTTTTCGCCGCGGGCGCGCAGATCGGCGACGACCTGCTCGATGCCCAGCTTGTCAATGACACGCATGCCTTTGGAGGAAACGCGCAGGCTTACGAAGCGCTTTTCGGATTCCAGCCAGAAGCGATGATGGTGCAGGTTGGGCAGGAAGCGACGACGGGTCTTGTTGTTGGCGTGGGAAACGTTGTTTCCGGTCGCCGGACGCTTACCGGTCACCTGGCAAACTCGGGACATGATGCTTACCTGTTGAAATGGGTCGTATAACGAAAGCCCGGCATTATATTGGAGACATCGGCCGGGCTCAAGCCTTGCGCGTATTTTCCCGGCCTATCGACGTCCACCCATGATGGCGCCAAGCAGGCCACGCATGATTTCGCGTCCCAGGCGGCTGCCCGCGGCACGCACGGCGCTCTTGACCAAGGCTTCGCCAACCGACTGGCGCCGACTGTTGCCACCGCCCAGCAGACCCTCCAGCAGGCCGCCGCTTTCCTTTTCTTCGGCTGCCTTGGCTGTGGCGTCCTCCTTGCTGGCCATGACCTCCTCGGTGTGCTTCTTGAGGATCTCGTAGGCCGATTCACGGTCGATCTGCTTCTCGAACACGCCGAACACGGGGGAGCGCTGGATGAGCGTCTTGCGCTCATCCGCGCTGATGGGGCCGATACGCGAGCGGGGCGGGGCGACCAGCACCCGCTCGACCGGTTGCGGGGCGCCCTTTTCGTCCAGGCAGGAGACCAGCGCTTCGCCCACGCCGAGCTGGGTGATGGCTTCTTCAGTATTCAGTTTCGGGTTGGGGCGGAAGGTTTCGGCGGCGACCTTGACCGCCTTCTGGTCACGCGGGGTGAAGGCGCGCAGGGCGTGCTGCACGCGGTTGCCGAGCTGGCCGAGGACGGGCAGGGGGACGTCGAGGGGGTTCTGGGTGATGAAGTAGACGCCGACGCCCTTGGAGCGGATCAGGCGCACCACCTTTTCGATGGTGTCGAGCAGGACCTTGGGCGCGTCGTCGAACAGCAGGTGGGCCTCGTCGAAGAAAAACACCAGCCTGGGGTGATCCAGGTCACCCGCTTCCGGCAGTTGCTCGAACAATTCGGCCAAGAGCCAGAGCAGCAAGGTGGAATAGAGGCGGGGCGAGTGGAACAGCTTTTCCGCCGCCAGTACGTTGATGACACCACGGCCTTGTGGATCGGTCTGGAGCAGGTCGTCGAGGGTGATGGCGGGTTCACCGAACAGGTGATCGCCGCCGGCTTCTTCCAGGGTCAGCAGGGCACGCTGGATGGCCCCGACGCTGGCTGCCGAGACATTGCCGTAGGCGGTGGTCAGTTCGCGCGCGTTTTCGCCGACATGCCGCATCAGCGCGCGCAGGTCCTTCAGGTCGAGCAGCAGTAGGCCTTGCTCATCGGCCAGGCGGAAGGCGATGTTGAGGACGCCGGTCTGGGTGTCGTTCAGGTTGAGCAGGCGGGCCAGCAGCACCGGGCCCATCTCGGAGATGGTGGTGCGCAGCGGATGACCGAGCTCGCCGTAGACGTCCCAGAACACGACCGGCGCGGCCTCGTGCGCGAAGTCCGCGATCTTCAGCTTTGCGACCCGTTCCTGGATCTTCGGCTTGGACTCACCCGCCTGGCTGATGCCCGCCAGATCGCCCTTGATGTCGGCCAGGAAGACCGGCGTGCCCAGGCGGCTGAAGCCTTCGGCCAGCACCTGCAAGGTGACGGTCTTGCCGGTGCCGGTCGCCCCTGCGATCAGGCCGTGGCGGTTGGCCATGCGGCCGAGCAGACGGGTTTCGTGCTCGCCTGCGCCGATGAAAACGTCGTGTTCCATGGTTCTCGGTCCCTGCATGTGGATACTCGAAGCATTGTAGTGCCGATCGCCAGCCCGGCGTAGGCGCGTGGTATCCTTCCGGGCCTTTCTTGTGGGGATGTGTTGTCGTCATGCTGGGTCGTATAGCAGCCATTTGGGGTCTGACCGGGGTGTTCCTGCTGATTGGCTGGGCGGTGGTCCGCCTGACGCCTGTGGCGGTGGAGGCCTGGGGTATGTCCTGGGGTGTGCTGGAGTGGCTGGTGGCCGTGCCCTGGCTGGTCTTCATGCTGGTCGGCGAAGGCTATCGCGGCTTCCAGAAGGGCTTCGCCCCACGGGTCGCGGCGCGTGCGCGCTATCTGCGCGACAACCCTCGCCCCCTGCATGTCCTGCTGGCGCCGGTATTCTGCATGGGCTTCATCCACGCTACCCGCAAGCGTCGCATGGTCTCGATCGCGGTCACTTCGGGCATTGTTCTGCTGATCCTGCTGGTGCGGATGCTGCCGCAACCCTGGCGCGGCATCGTGGATCTTGGCGTGGTGGCGGGACTGGGCTGGGGGCTTTTGGCGATAGCCTGGTATGGCGCCCGGGCGCTGTGGGGCGAGCATTTCGATCACTCTCCCGAAACACCGGAAGGTTAATGAAATGCTAAAAAAATCCACCCTTGGATTTTTTCAGCTCGGCTGGTCCTTCCTCTCAAGCCCTTACGGCATCCCTGCCGTAAGATCCTTCGGACTTCGGCTTTCGAGAGCACCGCGAAGTGAATTCGCGGTGGCCTCCACGAATCAAGGGCTTACACCCTTGTTCGCGCCGGGGCCTCCATGCCCCGGACAGGAACCGCTGAATGGGTCAGCGGTTCCTTAACCCGCACAAGGGGGCGACATGAGCGCGTACGAAGGCTGGATGGAAGAGAAGCAATCGGCCTGGCTGTACCGCCAGCTTGCGCGCTGCGAAACCAACGAGATCCAGGCAAGATTGTTCGACGATCTGGCCCAGGCCGCCGAAGAGCAGTCTGAAATCTGGGCAATCCAGCTTCGTGATGCCGGCCAGCCTATGCCAGCCTTCAGGCCTTCGACGCGCGCGGTTGTGGTCGCCCACCTTGCGCGGCGCCTTTCTCCGCGTGCCATCCGCCCGGTATTGGCGGCCATGAAGGTGCGTGGCCTGTCTGCCTATCAAGGGCCGTCACTGTCCGCCGCGCATCCCAGGCCAGGTGCCAACCAGCAGGAAAGCTGGCACAGGGGCTACGGTGGTGGCGCCCTGCGTGCAGGGGTCTTCGGGGTGAATGACGGGCTGGTGTCCAATGCCAGCCTGATCATGGGCGTCGCGGGCGCGACCGCGGAGGCTGGCGCCATCATCACCGCCGGGGTGGCTGGCCTGCTCGCTGGTGCACTGTCCATGGCGGCGGGGGAGTACATATCGATGCGCTCGCAGAAGGAGATGTACGAGTACCAGATCGGTTTGGAGCGGGCTGAAATCGAGGCCTATCCGGAGGAAGAGGCGGAGGAACTGGCTCAGATTTACCATGCGCGGGGCATGGACCTCGAGCAGGCGCGCAGTATGGCGCGTCAGATGCTGCAGGATCCGGAACACGCCCTGGACGTACTGTCCCGCGAGGAGCTCGGCCTCAATCCCGAGGATTTGGGCTCACCTTGGGGCGCGGCGGCCTTTTCCTTCGTGTCATTCGTGGCCGGTGCCTTGATCCCGCTACTGCCCTACCTGCTGGGGGCGCAAGGTGGACATGCTCTGGCATGGGCGGCGGGGTTGGCCGGGGTGAGTCTGTTTGCCGTGGGGGCGGCACTGTCCCTGTTCACCGGGAGGCATGCACTGGGAGGCGGTTTGAGGATGCTGCTGATCGGCGCCGGAGCCGGTGCGGTGACCTACGCCATTGGTGCCTTGCTCGGTACGCAGATCGGCTGATCCGCATTCGGGAGGTATCTGGCAGGATGCTGAAAAGGCATCCATGCCGCATTTCAACTCAACTCATCTCGCCACGGCGGGTGACGGCCTCTCGCGTCATGACCGCTGCGGCTGATGAAAATCAGGCACTTGTGGCGCTTGACCTTCGAGCGGCCTTCCATGGCCTGCCTGTCAGTGACGACTCACCGCGCGATATACGGCGTAGGCTCCGCCAATCATCAGGATGGTCAGGACAACAATGCTTCCCCAGGCCGCCGGGTCATTCAGGATCAGGTTCATCTGGACGCCTCCCGTCATGTCGTTGTGTCATACGGCATGGCCATAACCACACCGTATGTAGACATTAACCAAGAAGGGTTATTCGGGCAAGTCCGTGCTCTGAGTGTGGCTTTTGGTGGTGTCGGATTGGGGGGCTGGAGGGGTGACCAGATCCCGCAGGGTCAGTCCGGCCAGGGCTTCCCGACGGGCCATGAGCAGGCGTCGAAGCAGGGTGTCGGCGGACTGGCCCGCTCCTGATGAAGGGGCACCGCCCTCGGCCACCTCGACCAGCCGCGCCAAGGCAACGGAGTCCAGCGCTGCAGCCGGACGCCAGCCCGGCGGCAGATTGTCATCCTGCAACAGGATGTCCTGCGCACGCAGGCGTTCGAGTACGTCCAGCACATCCGCTTGCGGCAGGTTGAGTTCGGCGGCCAGCGCGGGTGTCGACCATCCCTTGCCGGCGTGGGCAAAGTCGGTTGCAATCAATGCTCCGATCCGCAGGGCGATCTCGCCGGCGGGGCGTTGTTGGCCCCCCCGTTGTTGGATGATCCGCTGGGGATTCTGCAGGGCGAAGCTGACACTCGCGCCCAGCAGCAGGATCAGCCAGGCCAGATGCAGCCAGAGCATGAACAGGATCAGGCCGGCGAAGGCCGAGTAGATGGCGGTGTAGTTGCTGGTCTTGACCACCACGTCGGCGAACAGGCGGCCGGTGAGCAGCCACACCAAGGCCGCCAGCGCCGCGCCGATGAGGGCCGGCACAAGGTGCACGCGGGTGTTGGGCACGTAGATGTAGATGAAGGCAAAGGTGCCCGCCAGCATCAGATAGGGCGTGAGGGCATCGAACTGGTGCGCCAGTCCGGCAAGGAGGGCGCCGCCGGGGATGTTCAGCGCGGCCGCGCCGCCACTCAGTTGGGCCAGTGCACTGATGATGGCGAACAGCAGCACCGGTCCGACGATCACCACCGAGAGGTAATGGGTGAAACGCTGTGCCAGCGGGCGGTTTTCACCGACGCGCCAGACGTCATTGAAGGCGCGCTCGACCTTCTGCATCAGGGCGATGACGGTGTAGAACAACAGCGCCAGGCCCACCGCGCCGAGTACCCCGACGCGGATGTTCTCGACGAAGCTGACGATGCGCGCGGCGATCTCCTCGCCCTGGGTGCCGAGCGGTTCCAGCAGGTTGAGCAGGAAGGGCTGGAGCACGTCCTGCACGCCGAAGGCCTTGAGCACCGAGAAACTGACCGCCAGCAGGGGCGCGAGCGAGAGCAGGGTGGTGAATGACAGGCTCATGGCGTGCAGGTTGAGCTGCCCGCGATCGATTTCACTCCACAGATGACGGGCGACCAACTCCGTGCGCCGGGCTCCGAGGCGCAGCATGGCCGGGTTCAGGCGTTGAGAGAGTTTGCTCATGGGTCTATTCTCGGAGCTATTCATCGATCTTAGGTCAATCGCCACATCATGCAGGACACCACTCCGCCGCCCGTCGTGCTTCTGTTCGCCGGGCTCGATCCGACCGGAGGCGCCGGCCTCTCCGCCGACATCGAATCCATCATCAGCCAGGGCTGCCACGCGGCGCCGATCGCCACCGCGCTCACGGTCCAGAATACCCGCAATGTGCTCGGTGTGGGGGCGGTGGATGCCATGCTGGTGGTCGAACAGGCCCGCGCCCTGCTCGAGGACATGCCGGTGGCCGCCATCAAGATCGGCATGCTCGGCAGCGCGGGCATGGTCGAGGCCATCCACACCCTGTTGCGCGAGGTGCCGCAGGTCCCGGTGGTGCTCGACCCCGTGCTGCGCGCGGGCGGCGGCACCGATCTGGCCGACGAGGAACTGATCGAGGCCATGCGCGAGCTGCTCCTGCCGCAGACCACCGTGCTTACGCCGAACAGCCCGGAGGCCCGACGGCTGGCCCCTGATGCCGACAATCTGCACGCCTGCGCCCTCTCCCTGCTGGAGCAGGGCAGCGAATACGTGCTCATCACCGGCACCCACGAGCCGACCGCCGAGGTCGAGAACCTGCTTTTCGGCGGCCATCGGCTACTGGAAACCTACACTTGGCCGCGCCTGCCCGAGAGCTACCACGGTTCCGGCTGCACCCTCGCGTCCGCCATCGCCGGCCTGCTTGCGCAGGGACACGAGCCGATGACCGCCATCCATCAGGCCCAGGACTACACCTGGCAGGCGCTTGAACAGGCCTATCGGCTTGGGCGGGGGCAGCTGATTCCCAATCGCCTGTTCTGGGGTGGTGGCGAGGAAGAGATGATGGTCGAGGGGGGAAACAACAGTGCCATGCTCCATTGAACTGGCCGATATGCTCGAACATCTGGAACGGATCGAGCGGGAAATGCGCCAGCTGGGGCTTTGGTCGCTTGAAGCCCCCTCCGTCGATGCCCTCGCCAGCACCGCACCCTTCGCGCACGACACCATGCCACTGGAAATGTGGCTGCAATGGATCTTTCTTCCGCGCATGCGTGAAACCGTGCGCCAGGGCATCCGCCCGCCCGCGGCCTGCCATATCCATCCCTTCGCGGCCCACAGTTTCGTAGGGCATGGCCTGGCCGCACGGCCCCTGGTGCAGGCCATCCGCGGTTTTGACGAAGCGTTCGCAGCATGGGTGGAAATGCTCTGAACCCCTGGTGTCATATCGCTCGAATAGTGTGCTTCTAGGCTTCTGCCTCAGCTTCCCACAGATCCGGATAGAGGCGGATGAAGCCGCGCCAGGTGACCGTCAGCAAGGCCTTGTAGCCAACGCTCGGGGCCTCGTATCCATAGGTCGTTTCCGCATGCCGCTCGTAACGTTGCGGCAGGCACTCCAGGGTGCCGGTCGCGACATTGAGCCAGGCCGCTGGCGCCTCTGCTGCCTGACCTTCCTCCAGTGCCAGGCGACGAAGCGGCAGCAGATTCGTGGCCGGCGTGAAGCCCAGGTCGAGGTCGACACAGCCTGCAAGCTGTGGTAAGGGCGTGCCATTCAGTAGCCAGTTCCCCTCACTCGTTCGCGTGATGTCGTACTCGACCAATTGTTCACCCAGCCAGCCGCAAACCCGGCCCTGCCGGGTGTGCCAGTGCGGATCGCAGCGGACTTCGTAATCGAGCCGCGCAGGCGCGCCGTGATGAAGGAAGACCGCGGTCCCGTCGAGCTGCCAGCCGTGATCGTTTTTCACCAGGCGGCAGGCGTCGTGCCCCGGAGTGTCGAGTCGTCGCCAGAGAATGGTGGCCGCGCACATGGGTGGGTTCTCCTGCGGGAAGCCCTAGGCGGGCTCCATGTAGATCAGTTCCCAGATGTGGCCGTCGAGGTCTTCGAAACTCTGGCCATACATGAAATCCTCTTCCATGGCCTCATGTGCCAGGATGCCTCCCGCGTCGAGGGCCTTGACGAGCATCTCGTCCACTTCCGTGCGGCTGTCGCAGGCCAGACAGACCAGGACTTCCGTGGCCTTGATCGCATCGCACAGGGGTTTGCGGGTGAAGGTCTGGAAGAAGCTTTCGACCAGAAGCATCACGTAGATGTCCTCGGCCACGATCATGCAGGTCGCGTTTTCATCGGTGTAGCGCGGGTCGAACTCGAAGCCCAGGCTGGTGAAGAAGGCGACTGAACGTTGCAGGTCCTTGACGGGCAGATTGACGAAGATTTGCCTTGTCATGGGGTTACCTCTTGATCGGAAAGCTCGTCCGGGAAGCCTTTCCCAGGGACTCAACACAGAGGGCGGTCACGTCGTCAGTCGTGCGGTCACCCGGATCTCCGGCCCCCTCAGGGCCTTTGAAACCGGGCAGTTCTGGCTTGCCTCATCCACCTTGGCCTGGAAGGTCGAGTCATCGAGGCCGGGGACGTCGGCCTCGGTCTGCAACTCAATCAGCGTGATGCGTGGCTCCAGGTCAAGATGTACCTTCGCCTGGGTGCGGATCTGCTTCGGAGGGAAACCCGCAGCGCTCAGCAGTCCGGACAGGTACATCGAGAAGCAGCCGGCCTCGACCGCGCCGACCAGCTCATCGGGATTGGTGCCGGGTTCGTCTCCGAATCGGGTCGCATAGGAGAAAGCGCCCTCGAAGGCGCCGCTGCCAAGCTTCATGCGGCCTTGGCCTTCCTTGAGGTTGCCGTCCCAGACGGCGGAGGCGGTACGGATGGGCATGGTCGTGCTCCTGGTCGACGAGGGGGGAGGGCTGAATACGGAGAGCGCCGCTGCCGCTTCAACCCGCTCGGGAGGCGCATGCGTTGCCGCGGGCCGCCGTTTAGGCGGGCGGGGTGCCCTGTTTGAAGGACTTGCTCAGTTGCTCCCTGAGTTCGGGGCTGTCCTTGTGGCCGTGCGTCTTGGTGGCGTGCTCGACCGCGGCTTCAAGCAGCTCTTCCCTGGTGTCGGCGGATAGGGTCACGGTGCATTTCGATTCGCTGGGTATTTCGCGACAGTCGAGGTAATAGCGGGTCATGACTGGAGTCTCCCATGAGTTCGAGTTGAGGGTTCGACAGGGCCGAGGTGCACCCTGCGGCGGGCCGCCAATCCATGACGACCGGCGGTCCATGCTCATTCGTACTGGGGTTCCTGAGGGGGCATGGTGTAGGTAATGGCGCTGATCACGGCGCCCTGCGGGTCCTGGATCACGCAGAAGCGCCCGACCTCCGGGATGTCCCGGGGTGGCACGAGGATCTTGCCGCCCAGGCTTTCCGCGGTCCTGGCCGTCGCATCGACGTCGTCGACGGTGACATAGCTGCCCCACATCGGCGGCGTGCCTTCGGCGTCTGCCGGCATGGGCATGATGCCGCCCACGCCATTGCCGCCGGCCTTGACCACGGTGTAGGTCATGTCCGGCATGGACATCTCTTCGGTCTCCCAGCCAAACAGTCGACTGTAGAACTGCGTGGCGGCTTCGACATCGGTGGTCATCAGCTCGGTCCAGCTGAAGGCCCCGTGCTGCTTGAATGGATCGTTCATGATGGTTGCCTCAAGACTTCGATGATGGGATGGAATCCCGTGCTTCTCGGCATGTCGTATGCCTTGATCGCTCGATCCTTGGTGGGTGGCATCCGTGAGGAGGGGCTGACGCGCCCCGAGAACCGTGGCAGGCCGATCGGGCGGGTGAGAGGGTAGCGGCGGTGAGCCGTGGGCCCCCTCGGCTGCCATGGGGTGATTGGAGTAAAGACGTCAGTTCGCGCAATGGCAACTGTCATCTTGCGGGTGGAATGGGATATGCGGCATGGCCAGGAGGCCTGCCTGGTGGGATAGGAAAGGGGCGAGGGTGCGCTGCCGGGCAGGATCAGCCCAGCAGCATCTTGACGCCCAGCACGATCAGCAGGATCGAGAAGATCTTCTTGAGGACAGGGATCGGCAGCCTGTGGGTGAGGTTGGCGCCGACCTTGGCGAACAGGATGCTCATCACGCCGATGCCGAGCCAGGCCGGCAGGTAGACGTAGCCAAGGCTCATCTCGGGCAGGCCGGTCAGGCCATAGCCGGTGATGATGTAGGCCGTGGTGCCCGCGATGGCCGCCGGCAGGCCGATGGCCGCGGAGGTGGCGATGGCATTGCGGATGGGGACGTTGCACCAGACGAAGAACGGGGTGGAGATGGCCCCGCCGCCCATGCCCATGATGGAGCTGAGCATGCCGATACCCGAGCCCGCGGCGCTCATGCCGGGCAGGGCGGGCAGCTGGCGATGCGGTGCCGGCTGGCGCCCGAAGGCCATCTGCAGGGCGATCAGGATTTCCAGCGCACCGAACACCTTCTTGAGGATGTCGCTCGGCAGGTAGTGGGCAAGATAGGAGCCCGCGACCGAGCCGAGGATCAGTCCCAGCAGGATGCGGCGCAAGATGGACCAGTCCACCGCGCCCTGCTTGTGGTGCGACCAGACCGAACCGATCGAGGTCAGCAGGATGGTGGCCAGCGAGGTGCCGACCGCCACCTGCATCAGGTGCTCGCCGCCCACGGTGCCGTGCAGCGTGAACAGCCAGGCAAGGACGGGTACCACGATCAGCCCGCCGCCGATGCCGAGCAGCCCGGCCATCAGTCCGGCGAAGATGCCGAGCAGGGCGTAGATCCCCAGGGCGAGCAGATCCATCGGCACTTAGTGTCGCTTCTTCGGCGGCAGCAGGTCGGTGATGGTACCTTCGGCCATTTCCGCCGCGAAGCCCAGGGTTTCCGACAGGGTGGGGTGCGGATGGATGGTCAGACCGATGTCCGCCATGTCCGCGCCCATCTCCAGCGCCAGGGCGGCCTCGGCGATCAGCTCGCCGGCGTTCGGGCCGGTGATGCCCGCGCCCAGGAGGCGGTGGGTCTCGGCGTCGAACAGGGCCTTGGTCAGGCCGTCGTCGCGACCGAGCGAGAGCGAGCGGCCGGAGGCGGCCCAGGGGAAGGCGCCCTTCTCGTAGGCGATGCCCTCGCGCTTGAGCTCCTCCTCGGTCTTGCCCACCCAGGCCACCTCGGGGTCGGTGTAGGCCACGCCCGGGATACCCATCGGGGTGAAGGCGGAAGCCATGCCGCAGATCACCTCGGCGGCCACCTTGCCCTCGTGCACGGCCTTGTGCGCCAGCATCGGCTGGCCGATCACGTCGCCGATGGCGTGGATGTGCGGCACGTTGGTGCGCAGGCGGGCATCGGCGGCGATGAAGCCGCGCTCGTCCACCTGCACGCCCGCCTTGTCGGCATCGATCAGCTTGCCGTTCGGCACGCGGCCGACGGCGACCAGGATGCGGTCGAAGGTGTCGGTCTCCGGTGCGCCCTTGCCCTCGAAGGACACGACCAGGCCTTCCGGCGTGGCCTTCACCGCAGTGACCTTGGCACCGAGGTAGATGTTTTCGTAACGCTTCTTGATGCGCTTGAGCAGCGGCAGCGTGATGTCCTTGTCGGCGCCGGGGATGATGGTCTCGGACAGCTCGACAATGGTGATCCTCGCACCCAGCGCGTCATACACCTGCGCCATTTCCAGGCCGATGATGCCGCCGCCGATGACCAGCAGGCGCTTCGGGATGTCGGCCAGCTCCAGCGCGCCGGTGGAGTCCATCACGCGCGGGTCGTCGTGCGGGATGAACGGCAGCTGGACCGGGCGGGAGCCGGCGGCGATCACGGCGTGCTGGAAGGCGATGGTCTTCTCGCCCTCGGCGGTGCTGACGGTCACGGTGTGCGATGAGGTGAAGTGGCCCTCGCCGGTCACGACCTGCACCTTGCGCTGCTTGGCAAGGCCGGCAAGGCCGGTGGTCAGCTTCTTGATCACGCTCTCCTTGAAGCCGCGCAGCTTGTCGAGATCGACGGTCGGTTCGGCAAAGGTCACGCCGTGGTCAGCCATCTCGCGGGTCTCGTTCATCACCTGGGCGACGTGCAGCAGGGCCTTGGACGGGATGCAGCCGACGTTCAGGCAGACGCCGCCGAGAACCGGGTTCTTTTCCACCAGCACCACGTTCTTGCCGAGGTCGGCGGCGCGGAAGGCGGCGGTGTAGCCGCCGGGGCCGGCGCCCAGGACGAGCACATCGCAGGTGATGTCGGCGACCGGCAGTTCAGCCGGTGTGGGGGCTGTGACCGTCGGCGCAGGGGCGGCAGCCGCTGGCGTGGCTGCGGGAGTGGCCGGGACCGGAGCTTCCGGCTTGGCGGCCGGCGCGTGCTCTTCGGCGCTTATCTCGATTTTCGCGATCGGCGTGCCCTTGCTGATCTTGTCTTCCAGCTTGACCAGGAGCTCCACCAGCTTGCCCGCGACGGGCGAGGGGATCTCCATGGTCGCCTTGTCGGACTCCAGGGTCAGCAGCGACTGGTCCTTCTCGACCATGTCGCCCGTCTGGGCAAGGATTTCGATGACGGGGATGTCGTGATAGTTGCCGATGTCCGGCAGCAGGATGGTTTCGATCTTCGCCATGACTGCGTCCTTAAATCAGCATTTCGCGCAGGTCGCGCAGCAACTGGGCGAGGCGGGTGGTGAAGCGCACGCCTTCGGCGCCGTCGATCACGCGGTGATCGTAGGACACGCTGAACGGCATCATCAGGCGTGGTTCGAACGCGCTGCCGTTCCAGACCGGCGCCATCTTCGCCTTGGAGAGGCCAAGGATGGCGACTTCCGGGGCGTTGACGATCGGGGTGAACTGGGTGCCGCCGATGCCGCCGAGGCTGGAGATGCTGAAGGTGCCGCCGGACATGTCGGCGGGGGAGAGCTTGCCGTCACGCGCGCGCTGGCTGATCTCGCCGAGCTCGCGGGCGATATCGAACAGGCCCTTCTGATCGACATCGCGGACGACCGGAACGACCAGGCCGTTCGGGGTGTCGACCGCGACGCCGAGGTTGTAGTAGCGCTTGAGGATCAGTTTCTCGGCGCCCGGGTTGAGCGAGGCGTTGAACTGCGGGAATTCCTTCAGCGCCTGCACCACGGCCTTCATCACGAAGGGCAGCGGGGTCAGCTTGACGCCGGCCTTCTCGGCGCGGACCTTGAGGCTGGCGCGGAAGTCTTCCAGCTCGGTGATGTCGGCCTCGTCGAACTGGGTGACGTGCGGGATGTTGAGCCAGCAGGCGGTGAGGTGCTTGCCGGACAGCTTCTTGATCCGGGAGAGCTCCTTCTCCTCGGTCGGGCCGAACTGGCTGAAGTCGATGGTCGGCACCTGCGGAATGCCGGCACCGGCGGTGACCGGGGCCTTCGGCGCGGCCTTCTCGCCCTGCATCACGGCCTTGATATAGGCCTCGATGTCCTGCTTCTGGATGCGTCCTTTCGGACCGCTGCCCGCGACGTGCTGGAGTTCCACACCCAGGTGGCGGGCATAGGCCCGCATCGACGGGGAGGCGTGGAACTTGGCGCCCGCGGGCTGGATATTGATCGGCTTCTCCACGGTCGGGGCCGCAGGAGCGGCGATGGTCGGTGCGGGAGCGGCCGCAGGTACCGGTGCTGGCTTCGGTGCCTCGGCAAGGAGCGCCTGGGCCGCTGCCGCAGGGGCCTCGGCCTTGGCGGCCGGAGCCGGTGCGGGCGCGTCCATCGAGGTCTCGATGTCGCAGATGTAGGCGCCCGCGCTGACCTTCTGCTCCAGTTTGACCTGGAGGTTGCGGATCACCCCCGCGACCGGCGCGGGGATCTCCATGGTGGCCTTGTCGGACTCCAGGGTGAGGATGGACTGGTCCTTCTCGACCGTGTCGCCCTCGTTCACCAGGATCTCGATGACCGGGATGTCGTGATAGTTGCCGATGTCCGGCAGCATGAACTTGTGCATACCCATGCGCTGCGCTCCTTACACGGTCATCGGGTTGGGCTTGTCGGCATCGATGCCGTACTTGGTCATCGCTTCGCTGACCCTGGCGGCCGGGATGGCGCCTTCATCGGCCAGCGCCTTGAGGGTGGCGACCACGATGTTCCAGCGGTCCACCTCGAAGAAGCGGCGCAGGGCCTCGCGGGTGTCGGAGCGGCCGAAGCCGTCGGTGCCGAGGGTCACGTAGCGCTTGCCCGGCAGGAAGGCGCGGATCTGCTCGGGCACGGCGCGCACGTAGTCAGTCGCGGCGATGATCGGGCCCTTGGCCTCCGCCAGGGTTTGAGTGATGTAAGGGACGCGTGCCTCGGCTTCCGGGTGGCGGGTGTTCCAGCGTTCGCAGTCCACGCCCTCGCGGTGCAGCAGGTTGAAGCTGGTGGCGGACCACACGTCGGCGGCCACACCCCAGTCGGCTTCCAGCATTTCGGCGGCGGCGATGACCTCGCGCAGGATGGAGCCGGAACCCAGCAGCTGGGCACGGACCGGGTGCTTGGTGGCGGCGCTCGCCCGGAAGGGGTAGAGGCCCTTGAGGATGCCGTCCTCGATGCCCTTCGGCATGTCCGGGTGGGCATAGTTCTCGTTCATGGCGGTGATGTAGTAGAACACCGCCTCGTGGGTCTCGACCATGCGTTTGAGGCCGTCCTGCACGATCACCGCCATTTCATAGGCGAAGGTCGGGTCGTAGCTGATGCAGTTCGGGATCTGGCCGAAGGCGAGCAGGTTGTGACCATCCTGGTGCTGCAGGCCCTCGCCCGGCAGGGTGGTGCGGCCGGCGGTGGCGCCGATCAGGAAGCCGCGCGCCTGGCTGTCGCCGGCGGCCCAGGCGAGGTCGCCGATGCGCTGGTAGCCGAACATCGAGTAGTAGATGTAGAACGGCACCATGCTCACACCATGGTTGGCGTAGGCGGTGGCGGCGGCGATCCAGCTCGCCATGGAGCCGGCCTCGTTGATGCCTTCCTGCAGGACCTGGCCGTTGGCGGACTGCTTGTACCACATGACCTGGTTGGCATCGATCGGCTCGTACAGCTGGCCGGCCGGGTCGTAGATGCCGACCTGGCGGAACAGGCCTTCCAGGCCGAAGGTGCGGGCCTCGTCCGGGATGATCGGCACCACGCGCTTGCCGAGCGTCTTGTCGCGCAGCAGCAGGGCGAGCAGGCGGCCGAACACCATGGTGGTGGACATCTCCCGGTCGCCGGTGGACTGCAGCAGGGTCTCGAAGACGCTGAGCGCGGGGACCGGAACCGCCGGGGCGGCGTCGCGGCGGGTGGGCAGGTAGCCGCCGAGTTCCTTGCGACGGGCCTGCATGTATTGCATCACCTCGCTGTCCTCGGCCGGGCGGTAGAAGGGGATGTCCTTCTCCAGCTGCTCGTCGGAGATGGGTACGCTGAAGCGGTCACGGAAGTACTTCAGGCCGTCGAGGTCGAGCTTCTTCTGCGAGTGGACGGCCATCGAGGCCTCGCCATAGGGACCCATGCCGTAGCCCTTGACGGTCTTGGCGAGGATCACGTTCGGCTTGCCGTTCGGTGTGGTGGCGGCCTTGTAGGCGGCGTAGATCTTGCGTGGGCTGTGGCCGCCGCGAGTGAGGGCGAAGATCTCGTCGTCGGTCATGTGCTCGACGAGCTTGAGGGTCTCCGGGTACTTGCCGAAGAAGTGCTCGCGCACGTAGGCGCCGTTCTTGCCCTTGTAGGACTGGTACTCGCCGTCCACGGTCTCCATCATCAGCTGGGGCAGCTTGCCGGAGTGGTCGTGGGCGAGCAGTTCGTCCCAGCCCGAGCCCCAGATGACCTTGTAGACGTTCCAGCCCACGCCGCGGAAGTGGGATTCCAGTTCCTGGATGATCTTGCTGTTGCCGCGCACGGGGCCATCCAGGCGCTGCAGGTTGCAGTTGACCACGAAGATCAGGTTGTCGAGACCCTCGCGCGCGGCGAGCCCGATCGCGCCCATCGCTTCCGGTTCGTCCATCTCGCCGTCGCCGAGGAAGGCCCAGACCTTGCGGCTGGCCGCCGGGGCCAGGCCGCGTGCGTCCATGTATTTCATGAAGCGCGCCTGATAGATCGCCATCAGCGGGCCGAGGCCCATGGAGACGGTGGGGAACTGCCAGAAGTCGCGCATGGTCCAGGGGTGCGGGTAGGACGGGATACCCTTGCCCTCGACCTCCTGACGGAAGTGCAGCAGGTGGTCCTCGTCCAGCCGGCCTTCGAGGAAGGCGCGGGCGTACATGCCGGGGGCGATGTGGCCCTGGAAGAAGATCATGTCGGCGCCGTCCGGATGGTCCGGGCCCTTGAAGAAATGGTTGTAGCCGACCTCGTACATGGTGGCGGAGGAGGCGTAGCTGCCGATGTGGCCGCCGATGCCGTCATGCGCCTTGTTGGCCTTCACCACCATCGCCATCGCATTCCAGCGGATCAGGGCGCGCAGGCGGCGCTCCAGGGCGAGGTCACCCGGGTAGGTCGGCTGGGCTTCCTTGGGAATGGTGTTGATGTAGGGAGTGTTGGCGCTGTACGGGGTGTCGATGCCGTGCTTGCGGGCAGTCTCGATCAGCGCGGCGATCAGGTGCTGGGCCTTGTCGGTGCCTTCGAAGCCGATGACCGCCTCGAGGGCGTCCAGCCATTCCTGGGTCTCGTGCGGATCGTGGTCCTGATATGTCGTTGTCATGCAGCGCGCACTCCAAGGTCTAAAGACGGTCGATGCGAGGGCAGGGCGAAGCCTCCCCCCGAGCGGAAAAAGGACCCCGATTATGCGCGAAGGATGCGCATTTTCCTACCGACCGCCCAAGCCCGCGGGGGGTAAACGGTGTGCGGCTGTGTCATAATTCCGCCATTCACGCGTATCCCTCAGGAGTCATCATGTCCTCGATCAAGAAGGTGGTGCTGGCCTATTCCGGCGGCCTGGACACATCCGTCATCCTCAAGTGGCTGCAGGAGCAGTACCAGTGCGAGGTCGTCACCTTCACCGCAGACCTGGGCCAGGGCGAGGAAGTGGAGCCGGCGCGCGCCAAGGCGCAGGCCATGGGCGTGAAGGACATCTTCATCGAGGACGTGCGCGAGGAATTCGTGCGCGATTTCGTGTTCCCGATGTTCCGCGCCAACACCCTCTACGAGGGCGAGTATCTGCTGGGTACCTCCATCGCCCGCCCGCTCATCGCCAAACGCCTGGTCGAGATCGCCAACGAGACCGGCGCCGACGCCATCGCCCACGGCGCGACCGGCAAGGGCAACGACCAGGTGCGCTTCGAGCTGGGCGCCTACGCGCTCAAGCCGGGCGTCAAGGTCATCGCCCCGTGGCGCGAGTGGGACCTGAATTCCCGCGAGAAGCTGATGACCTACGCCGAGACCCACGGCATCCCGGTCGACTTCGCCAAGAACAAGAAGAAGTCGCCGTATTCCATGGACGCCAACCTGCTGCACATCTCCTACGAGGGCGGTGGTCTGGAAGATCCGTGGTGGGGCGCCGAGGAGGACATGTGGCGCTGGACCGTGTCCCCCGAGAAGGCCCCGGATCAGGCCGAGGAGATCGTCATCGCGTTCGAGAAGGGCGATCCGGTGGCCATCAACGGCGAGCGCCTGTCCCCGGCCCAGCTGCTGCTCAAGCTCAACCAGCTCGGCGGCAAGCACGGCATCGGCCGCCTGGACCTGGTCGAGAACCGCTACGTCGGCATGAAGTCGCGCGGCTGCTACGAGACCCCGGGCGGCACGATTCTGCTGCGCGCCCATCGCGCCATCGAATCCATCACCCTGGATCGCGAGGTGGCCCACCTGAAGGACGAGCTGATGCCGCGCTATGCCAGCCTGATCTACAACGGCTACTGGTGGAGCCCGGAGCGCCGCATGATGCAGACCATGATCGACGCCAGCCAGGAGCGCGTGAACGGCGAAGTGCGCCTGAAGCTGTACAAGGGCAATGTGATCGTTTCCGGCCGTCGCTCCGAGCGTGATAGCTTGTTCAGCGCCTCGATCGCGACCTTCGAGGATGATCAGGGCGCTTACAATCAACAGGACGCCGAGGGCTTCATCAAGCTCAATGCCTTGCGCATGCGGATTGCCGCCCAGCGGGGTTGATAAGGGAGTAACCTTTTCATGACAGGGATGTCTTGAACCAGCTATAGAGAATCGGATGCCAAAGCTGCTCAAGACCGCCACGGCGATGATCGGGACCCTGTTCCTGGTCATCGCCTTTTTCGTTTCCGCCCCGGCGTCGATGGCCGAAGATGAAGGGCAGGCGCGCGAGCTCACCCTGGGGGTGCTGGCCTACCGGGGGCTGGATGAGGTGCGGACCCGCTGGCAGCCCTTGGCGGACTATCTGGGCAAACATGTGCCCGGCATCACGGTGAGGGTGCAACCACTGTTGCGCCACGAGGCGGAAGCCGGGCTGGACAAGGGTGAGTTGCACCTGGTGCTGGTCAATCCCTATGACTATGCCTGGCTGGAGGCGAGCCGTGGTGTGAGCCGCATCGCTACCTTGCGACCGCGTGGCATGGGTGATGTCGCGCCCATGTTCGGTGCCGTGGTGCTGGTGCGCGCCGACTCGCCGTCCGAGTCTCTCGAGGACCTCCGCGGCAAGAAGCTCGTTTCGCCCGCGCCAGACTCCTTCCCCACCCTGATGATCCAGCGCGAACTGCATTTGCTCGGTCACGATCCAGCCCACTTCTTCGGTGCCATGGAGTACACAGGACTGCCGCAGAGCCGGACTGTAGAGCGTGTGCTCGGGGGCGGCGTCGATGCAGGCATCGTGCGCACGGGGGTGCTTGAAGAACTGGTCGCGCGTGGCCGCGTCACCCCGGGCGCGTATCGCATCCTGCCGCCGCCGACACCGGTGACCTTCAGCCAGCCTGTCAGTTCGCGGCTTTACCCCGAATGGCCCATGGCGATCGCCTCCTCGATCGAGCCTTCCCTGTCGCGCCACATCCTCTCGGCGTTGCTGACCATCGAGCCGGATGATCCGGTCGCCATCGCGGCCGATATCGACGGCTGGGCGCCGCCGCTGGATTACAGCGGCGTGAGTGGGTTGATGCACGATCTGAAGCTGGGGCCATTCAGTGATCGCAAGCCGCTCGATCCGCTGACCCTGCTCAAACTGTACTGGCCCTGGCTGGCCGTGCTGCTGGCAGCCGTACTGTCTGCGCTGATGCTGACCGTCTTGCGCAGCAACCGGCGACTGACCCGTCTTACCCAGCGCCTGGACAGCACGCTTGATGGCCTGGGTGATGCTGTGGTTCGCGTCGACCTCAAGGGCTTGATCAACTACATGAATCCCGAGGCCGAATTCCTGTGCGGCCTGCCGTTGCACGAGGCCCAGGGCCGTCCGGTGTGCAAGGTCTTTGTGTTGTTGGATGCCGAAACCCTCGAGCCGCTCGAGGGGCGTCTGCTCGAGGTGCTCAGACTCGGTGACGCCGCCGGTCTGCCGCAGCGGGTGGAGGTCATCAATCATGTGCGCCATGTCCTCAGCTTGCGCGTGCGCCTGCTGCGGGATGAGCGGGGTCAGAGCGAGGGCATGGTGCTGGCCCTGCACGACATTACCGCGATCACCCGGCTGAACGAGAAACTACGCTGGCAGGCCGAACACGATCCGCTCACCGGTCTGTTCAACCAGCGTGGCCTGGAGCGGGCTTTCCTCGACATGCAAGCCGAAGGGCAGGGGGAGCCGCAGGCCTTCCTCGCCCTGCTTGATCTCGATGACTTCAAGGCGGTGAATGACCAGGGCGGGCATGCCGCAGGTGACGAAATGCTGCGCCTGGTGGCCGATGTCTCGCTGCTCTGGGCGCCGGTCGATGCCATGGTGGTCAGGATGAACAGCGACGAGTTCGTCATTCTGTTGCGCGGCCTGCCGCAGCAGCAGGCCATCGATGCACTTCACGACCTCGTCGAGCAGATTGCCGCCCTGCGCCTTCACCGGGACGGGCGGGATTACCAGGTGGGTGCGAGTGTCGGCATCGTGCGTTACGACCCGGCCATGGGCGGGCTGGAACAGCACGTGGGCGAGGCGGATGCCGCCTGTGTCCAGGCCAAGGCTCAGGGGGGGGATCGGGTCCATCTGCACCATCCGGACGATGAGGCGATCGCCCGTCATCACGCCGATCTCGCCTGGGTGACGCGCTTGCGGGACGCGTTGCATCACGATGCCTTCCAGCTGTATGGCCAGTTGATCCTGCCGGTCGTGCCCGGCGATGACATCCACTGCGAGGTGCTGTTGCGCCTGGACGATGGCCAGGGGCTGGCCATGCCGGGCGAATTCATTCCGGCGGCGGAGCGTCAGCGCCTGATGCCGCGCATCGACCGGCGCGTGGTGCGCAGCGCGCTCAGCCGGTTCGCACCGATGCAGGACGCCGCCGTGCTGACCATCAACCTGTCGGCGCAATCCGTGCAGGACCCCCTCATCGGCGACGACATCGTGGCCTGGTTCGAGTCTGCCGGAGTGCGCCCCGAGCGGGTCTGTTTCGAGATCACGGAGACCGCGGCGCTGGATAACCTCCCGCAGGCTACCCGCCTGATGCAGCGCCTGCAGGGACTTGGCTGCCGTTTCGCGCTGGACGATTTCGGCAGCGGTCTGCTGTCCTTCGGGATGTTGCGCAGCCTGCCGGTGGACTATCTCAAGATCGATGGCAAGCTGGTGCAGGAGTTCCGTCAGGACCCCGTGGCCGAGGTCATGCTGGGCTCGATTCTCGACCTCGCGCGTCTGCTGAACATGCACAGCATCGCCGAGTGGGTGGAGGATGACGAGACCGGCGCGGTGCTGACCGAACATGGGGTGAACTATCTGCAGGGTTATGGCCTGCATCGTCCTGCTCCCCTTGATCAGGCCTTTGTCCGCGCCAGCGAACTGGCGGTGGTAAGACCCTGAAGGATAGGCTGAAAAAATCCATCCATGGATTTTTTCAGCTCGGCTTACCGCGAAGTGAATTCGCGGTAGCCTCCGAAAATCAAGGGCTTATGCCCTTGATTGCGCCGGGGCATCCATGCCCCGGACAGGAAACGCTGAATTGTTCAGCGTTTCCTGAAGCGCCAATCACCTTCACGCAGGAGTTTCGAACATGCGCATTCTTCACACCATGCTCCGCGTCGGCGATCTCGATCGCTCCATCCGCTTCTACACCGACGTGCTCGGCATGCGTCTGTTGCGCCGCAAGGACTACCCGGACGGCAAGTTCACCCTGGCCTTCGTCGGCTACCAGGAGGAGTCCGACGGTGCGGTGCTGGAGCTTACCTACAACTGGGGCGTGGAGACGTATGCGATGGGCAACGCCTATGGCCATATCGCGCTGGAGGTCGAGGATGTCTACAAGGCTGTCGAAGATATTCGCGCCCGCGGCGGCAAGATCATCCGCGAAGCGGGGCCGATGAACGCGGGCACCACCATCATCGCCTTCGTGGAAGATCCGGATGGTTATCCGATCGAACTGCTTGGCCCGAAACGCTGATCGCCAGCTGACCATCCTCCCGGACATGATTGAAACCTCAGGCCGGACAAGGGGTTTAGTCATTCACACCCGTGTCCTTCACAGGGTTTTCCACAGCCTGTGTGGATGACTTTCGGTGCGTTGCGAGGTTTCTTTTCCACAATCGCTTGTCAAGCCCTTGACAATCCGGTGGATGGGTCATACTTCGGCCCTTGCTGCTGCGTAAGTCATTGATTGTTTATGGCAGTCGAGCGCTGAGCAAAAATTGTCCAAGGCCTGCGAGCCCTTGATCCGATGCTGCCCCGCGAGGCTTTCCACCTCTTTTTCCACAGCTTCATCCACGTGCGGTGTGGAACTTTTTGAACGCCTGGGGAAAAGAAAAAAATTGTGCTGACCGTGTTTGATCCAAGCCATATTGCGCTGCCGGTTGTCGAGGCTCTGCCCAGACTGAAGGAGGCCTTGTCGCACCGTCCGGTCGTGGTACTGGAGGCCGCCCCGGGCGCTGGCAAGAGTACGCTGGCCCCGCTCGCCCTCCTGTCGGAGTCCTGGCTTGGAGGGCAGCGCATTCTCATGCTCGAGCCCCGTCGCATCGCCGCGCGTGCCAGTGCCGAGCGAATGGCGGCCTTGCTCGGGGAGAAGGTAGGCGACACGGTGGGCTACCGGATGCGCCTCGACAGTCGCGTGGGTCCGAAGACTCGCATCGAGGTCGTCACCGAAGGGGTGCTGACCCGCATGCTGCAGGACGACGCCGCACTGGAAGGCGTGGGACTGGTGATCTTCGATGAATTTCATGAGCGCAGCCTGCAGGCGGATCTTGGCCTGGCGCTGACCCTTCAGGCCCAGCAGATGCTGCGCGACAGCCTGCGGGTGTTGATCATGTCAGCGACGCTGGAAGGTCTGCCCCTGGCCGAGGGGCTCGATGCCGTCGTGGTCCGTAGTGCCGGGCGCATGCACCCGGTCGAGGTTTACTACCGTCCGCCCGGACGCGACGTGCCGCTGGAGGGCCATTGCGCCGGTGTCGTGCGGCGCACCCTGGCCGAGGAGGAGGGCGATATCCTGGTCTTCCTGCCCGGCAAGCGCGAGATCCAGCGGGTGGCGGATTTGTGCAGGAGCGAGCTTGCTCGCGATACGGGGTATGGATCGCGGGCTTGCGCCAGCTTCGAGTCAGCAGGCTCGCTCCTGCAGCGAGAGGATGTGGATATCCTCCCGCTGCATGGCGAGATGAGCCTGGCGGAGCAGCATGCCGTGCTGGACCCCCGTCATGACCGGCGTCGGGTGATCCTCGCCACCAATATCGCCGAGACCAGTCTGACCATCGAGGGGGTGCGAATCGTCATCGACGCGGGGCTGATGCGGGTGTCCCGCTTTGATCCCGGCAGCGGCATGACCCGCCTGGTGAGCCATCGGGTCAGCCGCGCGAATGCCGAACAGCGACGCGGCCGGGCGGGGCGCCTGGGCCCCGGCCTGTGCATCCGCCTGTGGGACGAGAGCGAGCAGGGCCGGCTCGCGTCGCAGGCGGAGCCGGAGATCCTGCGCGCCGACCTTTTGCCGCTGGCGCTGGAACTCGCCGCCTGGGGAGCTGGGCCGGGCGAACTGTTCTGGCTTGATCCACCGCCCGCGACCCTGCTCGACCAGGCGGGCGATGTGCTGCACGGACTCGGTGCGCTCGATGTCGAGGGGCACATCACGGCGCATGGCCGCCTGCTTGCCCGAATGCCGCTTCACCCGCGCCTGGGGCACATGTTGATCGAAGGGGATAGGCTCGGGCATGGCGCGTTGGCCTGCGAACTGGCCGCCATGCTCGGTGAGCGTGATCCGCTGCGTTCGACGGCCGGACGCCCGGGTGTCGACCTGCACTCGCGCCTGGAGGCCGTGCGCCACGGTGCACGCGCCGTGCCGGCGACCATCGGCGTGGACGAGGGGGCACGCGCGCGCATTCGTCAGTCCGCCCGCGATCTGGCCCGGCGCCTGAAGATTCGCCTGTCGGAGCAGGCAAGCGATGATGCCGCGCTCGGCCTGCTGGTCGCCCTGGCCTATCCCGATCGCATCGCGCAGGCCCGTGCCGGCCAGCCGGGTCGCTTTGTCATGGCGAATGGGCGGGGGGCCACCCTCGACGTTGCGGACGCGCTGGCGCGTGAGCCCTGGCTGGCCATTGCCCATCTCGATGGCGAACGCAAGGACGCGCGCGTGTTTCTCGCCGCCGCCGTTTCGGTCGCCGACATCGAGACGGTGTTCGCAGATCAGATCGCGACGGTTGAGGAGGTGGTCTGGGACGTGCGCGAACAGGCCGTCAGCGCGCGCAGACAGCGCCGGCTCGGCGCGCTGTTGCTGGAGGACCGGCCCCTGGCGCAGCCATCGGCGGAGCAGGTGCGGATGACTCTTCTGGATGGCATACGCCAAGCCGGCCTTGGTTGTCTGCCCTGGCAGCCTCGTCATGCCCAGTGGCGCGGGAGGGTGACCTTGTTGCGTTCGGTGCTGGGCGAGGACTGGCCGGATGTCTCGGACAAGGCCCTGCTGGAGAACGTGGAGGCCTGGCTTGGGTCGTGGCTG
Source organism: Pseudomonadota bacterium (assembly GCA_040758395.1). Classification (GTDB taxonomy): domain Bacteria; phylum Pseudomonadota; class Gammaproteobacteria; order Halothiobacillales; family Halothiobacillaceae; genus Thiofaba. Next base: position 81,904 of record JBFLVP010000032.1, on the reverse strand, counting down.
GACGGGGTGAGCCGACTCTCGCACCTGGGGCGTCTCGATCTCGACGCGGCTCTGCGCGGAATGCTGGACTGGAGCCGCCAGCAGGCGCTGGACCAGCTGGCCCCCACTCATATCGCGGTGCCGAGCGGGTCGCGTATCGCGCTGGACTATACCCCCTGTCTGGATGAGCAAGGGCCGCCGGTGCTTGCGGTCAAGCTGCAGGAACTGTTCGGCCTGCTCGATACTCCGCGCATCGCCCAGGGCCGCGTGCCGGTGATGATCCACATGCTCTCGCCCGCGCAGCGTCCGGTCGCGGTCACGAAGGATCTCGCCAGCTTCTGGCGCGGCCCCTACCAGGATGTGCGCAAGGACCTGCGCGGCCGCTATCCCAAGCACCCCTGGCCGGAAGACCCGTTCACCGCCACGCCGACCCGGCGCACCAAGAATCGTCTGGCCGACTGAGAGCCTGTGAAAATATCCCCTTACCTACTGCGGCTGCCCCTGGACGCGCCCGGCGGCGTTGCGGGGGCCCCGAACATCGCTCACGTAGGCCCTGCTACGCTCGCGATGTTCTGCACCCCGCGCCTTGCCGGACACGCCCAGGGTCACCCTCGCGACGGCAGGGGATATTTTCACAGGCTCTGACCCGAGCCGGGGCGCGGATTGTCCCGCCCCTGGCTTCCATATCCCTGCTATATCCATGGAACCATTCCACGTCATCGATGCGGGAGGTGACACCATGAATACCGAGCCAAGCGAAGGGAGTGCCAGCGAGCCTCAGGAGCAGAAGGGCGAACAGTCGAACCATTCGAAGAAAGGCATCAGCATGCATGAAAACGTGCCGGTCTGGCACGACTCCTGTTCCTGCGAAGCCGAGCCGTACTGGACCGAAGCGGTCGAAGAGGCGGAACGGCTGTCGCGACAGGGCAGGCCGGATGAGCCTGGCGAGGGTTCAGGCAAGGATGTCTGACCACCGGCCATGAAAAAAGCCCGACACATGGTGTCGGGCTTTGGGTTTTCCGCAGGGCCATTCGTGGCCCTGCGTTCGTCGGTGTGCGCGCGGCTCAGTGCCGCGCGGCACCTTCGGCGCCGATCCCGGTCTCGGAGCGGACGTACTGGGCGGTGAAGGCCTCGCGCTCGGCCTGGGCCTGGGCGCTCTTGTCCGTGATGGAGAAGAACCAGGCCAGGACGAAGGCGACCGGCATGGAGAAGATCGCCGGGTACTTGTACGGCACGATGGCTTCGGCGTAGCCGAACACGTCCACCCACACGGTCTTGGACAGGATCACCAGCACGGAGGCCACCAGCAGGCCGCCCAGGCCGCCCATGACCGCGCCACGGGTGGTCAGGCCCTTCCAGTAGATCGCCAGGAACAGGATCGGGAAGTTGGCGGACGCCGCGACGGCGAAGGCCAGGCCGACCATGAAGGCGATGTTCTGCTTCTCGAACGCGATGCCGAGCAGGATGGCGACAATGCCCAGGCCGATGGTGGCGTACTTGGAGAAGCGCATCTCGGCCTGCTCATCGACCTGGCCACGCTTGAACACGTTGGCGTACAGGTCATGGGAGACGGCAGAGGCGCCCGCCAGGGTCAGGCCGGAGACCACCGCGAGGATGGTGGCGAAGGCCACGGCGGAGATGAAGCCGAGGAACAGGTCGCCGCCGATGGCGTGGGACAGGTGGATCGCCGCCATGTTGTTGCCGCCGATCAGCTTCTTGGCCGCATCCAGGTATTCGGGGTTGGTGGAGACCATGATGATGGCGCCAAACCCGATGATGAAGGTCAGGATGTAGAAGTAGCCGATGAAGCCGGTGGCGACCAGCACGGACTTGCGCGCTTCCTTGGCATCCGCCACGGTGAAGAAGCGCATCAGGATGTGCGGCAGGCCGGCGACGCCGAACATCAGGGCAAGACCCAGGGAGATGGCGGAGATCGGGTCGGAGACCAGGGTGCCCGGCGCCATGATGGCATCGGCCTTCGGACTGGTCTCGATGGCCTTGGCGAACATCGCCTCGAAGCTGAAACCGAAGGCCCACAGCACGGCCAGGGCCATGAAGGTGGCGCCGGACAACAGCAGGACGGCCTTGATGATCTGAACCCAGGTGGTGGCCAGCATGCCGCCGAAGGTGACGTAGAGGATCATCAGTACGCCGACGATCACGACCGCGTACATGTACGGCAGGCCGAACAGCACCTGGATCAGCTTGCCAGCGCCGACCATCTGCGCGATCAGGTACAGCGCGACCACGATCAGCGATGCGACGGCGGCGACGGTGCGTACCGGTACCTGTGACAGGCGATAGGACGCGACGTCGGCGAAGGTGTACTTGCCGAGGTTGCGCAGTTTTTCCGCCAGCAGGAACAGCATGATCGGCCAGCCGACCAGGAAACCGATGGAGTAGATCAGGCCGTCGAAGCCGTTGGCGAACACCAGGCCCGCGATGCCGAGGAAGGAGGCGGCGGACATGTAGTCGCCCGCCAGCGCCAGGCCGTTCTGGAAGCCGGTGATGCCGCCGCCGGCGGTGTAGAAGTCCTTGGCGGTGCGGGTGCGCTGGGCCGCCCAGTAGGTGATGCCGAGGGTGGCGATCACGAACGCGACGAACATGGAAATGGCCGGGACGTTGATGCCCTTCTCGGGGGCATCCGCGGCGAAGGTCACGCCGGCGTAGGCGAGGGCGGCAAGGCCCGCCGCCATCATCATGGGACGCATCATCACTTGGCATTCTCCTTGATCTGCGCGGTCAGGACATCGAACTCGCTGTTGGCGCGACGGACATAGATGCCGGTCAGCACGAAGGCGGCAATGATGACCAGGAAGCCGACCACGATCCCGATGGAGATCACCGAACCCGTGGCGATCTTTGCGCCGAGTGCGGCGGGGTTGAAGGCGATGAACAGGATGAAGGCGTAATAGATGACCATCATGACGATGGCCATCATCCAGTTGTAGCCGGAGCGCTTGCTCACGAGCTCTTGAAAACGCGGATCCGCCTGGATGCGCGCGGCAAGATCGGGTTGCATGGTGGGTGACTCCCTCTTTTTTGTTTTGCCGGGATGGCGCCTATCCGGCTATCCCAGCCCACATAGGCTTTCGGGCCAGTTCGGCCTCGGCGCAGATTACGCGTGAGAAGCGCTTCGGTAAAGTTCGATTAATTCATCAGAATTCAAGTGTTTTCTAATGAATCCGTTGGGAAATGTTATGAGTCTCTTGGACTCATCAGGTCCAGCTGATGTGCCGGGAATGAAGTGAGTGTGCGGCTGATGAGCGGGTTCGGGCCAATGGCCCGAACCCGGCGGGAGGACGTGGTCAGGCCTTGCCCTGGAGCTGATCCAGGATGGCCGGGTTTTCCAGGGTGGACACGTCGCCGGTGATGTCCTCGCCCTTGGCGATCGAACGCAGCAGGCGGCGCATGATCTTGCCGGAGCGGGTCTTGGGCAGGTTGTCACCGAAGCGGATGTCGTCCGGCTTGGCGATCGGGCCGATCTGCTCGGTCACCCAGGCGCGCAGGTCCTCGACCATCTTGTCGGCCTCCGCGCCCACCGGGCGCTCGCCCTTGCACACCACGTAGGCGACGATGGCCTCGCCCTTCACATCGTGCGGACGACCGACCACGGCGGCCTCGGCCACGCGCGGGTGGGCGACGAGGGCGGATTCGATCTCCATGGTGCCGAGGCGGTGTCCGGAGACGTTCAGCACGTCATCGATACGGCCCATGATCCAGAAGTAGCCGTCGGCGTCCTTGCGCGCGGAGTCGCCAGCCAGGTAGTAGCCGGGCAGGTAGTCCGGGAAGTAGGTCTTCTTGAAGCGTGCGTCGTCGCCCCAGATGGTGCGGACCATCGACGGCCAGGGCTTCTTGATGACCAGGTAGCCGCCGTGCTCGGCGTCCACGGGATGGCCGTGGTCGTCGACCACGTCGGCCAGGATGCCCGGCAGCGGGCGGGTGCAGGAACCCGGCTTGGTCGGCACCGCGCCCGGGATGGGGGCGATCATGTGGGCGCCGGTCTCGGTCTGCCACCAGGTGTCGACGACCGGGCAGCGCTCCTTGCCGATCACGCGGTGGTACCACATCCAGGCCTCGGGATTGATCGGCTCGCCCACGGAGCCCAGCAGGCGCAGCTTGCTCAGGTCGAACTGGGCGGGAACCTCCTCGCCCAGCTTCATCAGCGCGCGGATGGCGGTCGGCGCGGTGTAGAAGACGGATACGCCATGGTTCTGCGCCACTTCCCAGAAGCGGCCGCCGTGCGGGAAGGTCGGCACGCCCTCGAAGATGACCTGGGTGGCGCCGATCGCCAGCGGGCCGTAGGCGACATAGGTGTGGCCGGTGATCCAGCCGACGTCGGCGGTGCACCAGAAGACGTCCTCGTCGCGGCTGTCGAACACCCACTTGTTGGTCAGGATGGCGTTCAGCAGGTAGCCGCCACTGGAGTGCTGGATGCCCTTCGGCTTGCCGGTGGAGCCGGAGGTGTAGAGCAGGAACAATGGGTGTTCGGCGCTGACGAAGACCGGTTCGCATGCGGCGGGCTGGTCGGCGGTCAGTTCGTGCCACCAGATGTCGCGGCCCTCGTGCATGGCGGCGCCATGGTCGGTGCGCTGAAACACGACGACCTTCTCGATGCTCGGGCAACCGTGCTCCATGGCCTTGTCCACCGCCGCCTTCAGCTCGATGGTGCGGCCGCCACGGAAGCCGCCGTCGGCGGTGATGATGACGCGTGCGCCGGCGTCGTTGACGCGGTCGCGCAAGGCCTCGGCGGAGAAGCCGCCGAACACCACGGAGTGGATCACGCCGATACGGGCGCAGGCCTGCATGGCGATGACCGCCTCGGCGATCATGGGCATGTAGATGACGACGCGGTCGCCCTCGGTCAGGCCCAGGCTCTTGAGGCCATTGGCCAGCTGGCAGACTTCAGCGTGCAGTTCGCGGTAGCTGATCTCGCGGGTGTCGCCCTTGTCCCCTTCGAAACGGATGGCGACCTTGTCGCCGCGGGTCTCGAGGTGACGGTCGAGGCAGTTCCAGGAGACGTTGAGCTTGCCGTCCTCGAACCAGCGGAAGTGCGGTGCGTTCTCGCTATTGAGGGTAGAGGAGAACGGGGTATGCCAGTCGATCTCGCTGCGGGCCAGGTCCGCCCAGGTGCCTTCGAAATCCGCGTCGAAGCGCTGAAGCAGCGCGGCGAGACGCTCCTCGTTCAGGCGCGCGCTGGCGCTGAATTCGGCGGGCGGGGCGAAAACACGGGTTTCATGCAGGACGGATTCCAGGGCTTCGGACATCGCTAGCTCCTTGGTTAAGCGCGAACGGAAGATGCTGCGCATTCTAGCCGCCCTGGCAGGCTGCTGAAATAGTCATTTCAGTAGCCTGATAAAGTGGGGCTGGGATATCCAGCTCAAAATTCGAATGTGTAACAGGATGTTGAAAAAGGGCTTTCCTGCCCTTTTTCAACTCGCCTCGTCGCGGTACACGCCTAACGCGAAGCTGACGAAGTCCGCGACGGGCTCCGAAAATCAATCACTTAACGTGATCGATTTTCGAGCAAGCCATCCATGGCTTGCCTTACCAGGCTGTTTTTCAACAGCCTGGTAAACATTTGATTTTTATGGCTGCGTACGGGTATGCGCCGAACGTAGCGAGGCTGAAAATCTCCCGGAAGGAGTTTTTCAGCAGCCTGCCAAGGAGGATGGGCCATCCTTGCCAGATGCCTTTCCGGACGATTTGCATTAACGTCGGGCCGTGGGCCGGACGGAGAGGAGGTGTTCCATGAGAGTCAGTGAGCTGATCCAGCATTGGTCGCAGCGTTCGGAAGCGGGGCGCGTGCAGGAAGTGACGGTGGCCTTGGGCCTTGAGGATGCCGCGAAGATCGAGGCCCTGGCGGAGATGTTCGCCGCGGGCGACGCGCGCGTCATCCTGCGCGACCTGATCCACGCTGCCCTGCTCGATGTCGAGGCAGGCTTCGGCTATGTGCCCGGCGAGCGGGTGGTCGAGCGGGACGAGCAGGATGACCCCATCTACGAGGATGCCGGCCCGACACCGCGTTTTGTCGAGCTGAAGAAGCGTCATTTCGCTCGACTGCAGGGCGAATGACATGCGCGCGGGAGGGGTGGCGCGCCTGCTCGTGCGCGAGATCGAGGCCGCCGTGGCGGGGGAGCACACGCCGGTCATGCTCTGGGGGCCGCCCGGTGTCGGCAAGTCCGCGCTGGTCGCCCAGTCCGCCCGGGCGTGTGCGGCGCCGATGATCGACCTGCGCCTGTCCCAACTGGAGCCCTCCGACCTGCGCGGCATGCCCTACCAGAAAGACGGCCGGGTCGAGTGGGCCATCCCGGCCATGCTGCCCCGGGCGGACCGGGACGGACCGCGTGGCGTGCTGTTCCTCGACGAGATCAACGCGGCCCTGCCGCAGGTCGCGGCGGCGGCCTATCAGCTCATCCTCGACCGTCGCCTGGGCGATTACCGCCTGCCCGAGGGCTGGGCGATCCTGGCGGCGGGCAACCGGCTGGGCGACCGGGGCGTCACCTACGCCATGCCCGCGCCGCTGGCCAACCGCTTCACCCACTACGAACTCGAGCCCGCCATCGACGACTGGCTGGGCTGGGCCGAGGCCGCCGGGGTGGATGCGCGCCTGCGAGGCTTCCTGCGCCAGCGCCCCGACCTGCTCTTCGTGTTTCCGGAAAGCGCCAATGTGCATGCCTTCCCCAGCCCGCGCAGCTGGGCTTTCGCCGACCGTGCCCTGCGCAAGTTCGGCGACGATGCCGACCTGCTCGAATCCGCCCTGATCGCCTGCGTGGGCGAGGTGGCGGCGCTGTTGCTGCTGGACTGGATCGAACGGCCAATGCTCGACCTGGATGCCCTGCTGGCGCAGGCCGAGCCGGTCCTGCCGGAGGATGCCGACGCCCGCTGGGCGGTGCTGGACGCGGCCCTGGTCCGCGCCGGGCAGCTCTTGGAGGACGACGCCGATGCCGCCAGCGCCCTGCTGCGCCTGGCCGCCTGCTTCGGGCCGGAGATGGGCGAACGCCTGGTGCGCGCCCTGCGCGAGCGTCTGGGCGAGGGCCTGTACGCGCTGGATGCGTTTGACGATTGGGCGGTTGCCACACAATCCGAAGCCCGGATGGAGCAGCGCGGAATCCGGGAATGAGTCGGCGAGTTTCCACATGAGCGCTCGATATACCGGATTTCGGCCTGCGGCCTTCATCCAGGCTACGCATGATGAGCGTTTCTTGCGCATTTTTCGTGAACTGAGTCGCGCCCAGCCGGTCATCGGGAGGCTGGCGAGCTTCCTGCGTCTGGAACAGGGCGAAGTCGAGGGCCATGCGCTCGAAACCGGACCGCGCCACATCCGCTTTGATCCGGCCTATCTCGCCGTGGCGGACGAGGGCAGCCTCCGCTTCTGGCTGGCCCATGCCGCGCTGCACGCCGCCCTGCTGCATTTCAAGCCGCCGCCTGGGGCGCCGGGCGCATGGTCGCGCCAGTGCGATGCGAAGGTGAACGACCTGCTGCGCCAACTCGGTTTCCGCGAGCCGCCCGGCGAGGTCCGAGAGCGGCATGCCTGGTGGGATGATCGGGGCGAGGAGGGCGGCGAGGTCGCCCGTCAACGCATGGGCGCCGCCCAGGCCGACGAGGAACCCTCGTCCGCTCCGCGCCGTGGCGAAGCGCAACAATGGCGTCTGCGCGTTCGCCAGGCGGTCGGCGAGGCCTTCGGCACCGGCGAGGCCGAGGGCGAGCTGCTGCGTGAATTGCTCGGCCATGCCCCCGATCGCATGGCGCACGACTGGCGCGGCCAGCTCGCCGCCTTCCTGCAGCGCTGGCATCGCGCCGAGCCGCATTACGGCCGGCCCTCGCGCCGCGCGGTCGAGCCCTTCCTTCTGTCCGCCCTGCGCCCGGCGGCCGCGCATCTGGCGCTGGCGGTGGATATCAGCGCCTCGATCAAGGACGAGCTGTTGCAGGCCTTCTGGGCCGAAATTCAGGCCCTGGCCGGCCAGTTGCCGCTTCGGATCACCCTGCTGGCCGCCGACCTGCGCCTCGCGCCCGGCGCGCCCTGGCATTTCGAGGTCGGCGAGGTGCCCGTCTGGCCTGCGCCGCATGGACAGGGCGGCACGGATTTCCGTCCCGTGTTCGAGTGGCTGGCGCGAAGCGTCGAGACCTTCGACGCGCTGCTCTATTTCACCGACGGCAAGGGCGACTATCCGCCTGCCCCACCCGGTCTGCCGGTGCTGTGGGTGTTGGCTGGGGAGGGTTCGGAGCGCATCACCCCGCCGTTTGGCGAGGTGATTCGGTTGTGAACGCGATGTACCGGTTGCGTTATCCCGTAGGAGCGAGCTTGCTCGCGATTGCAAGGTCGGACATCGCGAGCAGGCTAACGCGAAGCCGGCGCCAGCCCGCGCCTACAGTGCACGCCGTATGAGACACCCCCGCATCGCCATCCCCGATGCCGAGCAGGCCCTGGTCAAGCGGGTGCTCGACCAGCTCTGGCTGGAGCAAGGCCTGTCGCGCCACACCCTGAGCGCCTATGAAACCGACCTGCGGATGTTTGCCGCCTGGCTGGCGGGGCAGGGCAGCCACCTGGCGGAGGCCGATCGTGCCGCGATCATGCGCTACATGGCCGAACGGCTGGCCGCCGGTCAGGCGCCGCGCAGCATGGCGCGGCTGTTGTCCGCCCTGCGCCGCTTCTACGGCTGGCGGCTGGTGCGCGGTGAGGCCGAAGCCGATCCCACCCTCGATATCCCGCCGCCACGGCTCGGCCGCCCTCTGCCCAAGGCCCTGAGCGAGGCCGATGTCGAGGCCCTGCTGGCCGCGCCGCAGCTCGACACCCCGCTCGGCCTGCGCGACCGCGCCATGCTGGAGACGCTCTACGCCACCGGTCTACGGGTGTCGGAACTGGTTGGGCTCTCGCGCGGTCAGATCAGCCTGAGCGCGGGCGTCTTGCGCGTGCTGGGCAAGGGGCGCAAGGAGCGCCTGGTGCCGCTGGGGGCGGAGGCGATTCACTGGATCGAGCGCTACCTGGCGGAGTCCCGTCCGGTCCTGCTCGAGGGCCTGGGTGAGACCGAGGCCCTGTTCGTGACGCGGCGCGGCGAGGGGATGACGCGGCAGATGTTCTGGACCCTGATCAAGCGTCATGCGGCGCAGGCGGGGATTGCGTCGCCGCTCTCGCCGCACACCCTGCGGCACGCCTTCGCCACCCACCTGCTCAACCACGGCGCGGACCTGCGCGTGGTGCAGATGCTGCTGGGGCATAGCGACCTGTCCACCACCCAGATCTACACCCACGTCGCCCGCGCCCGCCTGAAGGCACTGCATCATGAGCACCACCCGCGCGGGTGATGCTCATGTATGCTCGGAACATGATTTTGCAACCTTGACGCCGCATGCTTGCCACGCGCGTTTACCGGAGAACGGAATGAATCGTCTGATCCTGGCCTCGGCCATCGCCCTCGCGGCCACCCTGTCCCCCCTGTCTACGGCCTGGGCCGATGCCGGCGCGGACGCCCTGACCAAGAAGCTCAAGGAGAGCATGCCCGGCATGCCGCTTCAGTCGGTCACGCCCACCCCGGTGGCCGGGATCTACGAGGTGGTGGCGGGGCCGGACGTGGTCTACATGACCGCGGATGGCCGCTACATGTTCCAGGGCGTGCTGCTGGACTTCGAACAGCGCAAGAACCTGACCGAGGACCGCCGAGCGGCCCTGCGCATCGACCTGCTCAAGCAGGTGAAGGACGAAGACACTGTCATCTTCGCCCCGCAGGGCGCGGTGAAGCACACCATCACCGTGTTCACCGACCCGAGCTGCCCCTACTGCCGCAAGCTGCACAACGAGGTCCCGGAGCTGAACAGGCAGGGCGTCAAGGTGCGCTATGTGATGTATCCGCGCGCCGGCCTGGATTCGCCGATCGGCAAGTCCAGCATCGGCATCATGTGCGCCAAGGACCGCAAGGCCGAACTGGACAAGTCGCTGAGCGGCCAGAGCGTCAGCCTGCCGGCCTGTGACAAACACCCCTTGGCCGGCCAGCTTGCACTCGGCGAGCAGATGGGCCTGGAAGGAACGCCTTTCATCGTCACCGAAAGCGGCCATGTCATGCCCGGGTACCGTCCCGCATCCGACCTGATCAGGGTGCTGGACAAGCTCAAAGCCGGCGGCTGAGGATCGGCCGGCCATGGTCGCCTGGCTCGGCTTCATCCTGCTGACCGCCGTCATCGGTGTCGCGGGGTATTACCTCTCCGTCTACGGGGACAGGATCGCCGAGCTGACCGGTTTGTCGCGTGGCTGGATCGGGCTTGCCCTGCTGGCCTCGGTGACCTCCCTGCCTGAACTGGTCACCGGCGTGAGTTCAGTGACGGTGGCGGGGGTACCCAATATCGCGGTCGGCGATGTGCTGGGCTCGTGCGTCTTCAACCTGGCCATGATCGTTCTGCTGGATCTGTTCTCCCGGCGCGAGTCTGTGTACACCCGTGCCAGTCATGGCCACATCCTCGGTGCGGGATTCGGGGTCATGCTGATCGGTCTGGCGGGGTTCAACATCCTGCTCGCCCAGCAAGGGCCGCAGCCAGTCATCGGACATGTCGGGCTCTACACCCCGGTCATCCTCATCCTTTATCTGGTCGCCTTGCGGACTGTGTTTGTCTACGAGAGCAACCATGTCCCTCAGGGCATCGACACCGTTCAAGCCGCGGGCGGGGCGGAGGGGGATGTGACGACCATCAAACACGCCAGCTATCGATTTGCGCTGGCCGCCGCCGTGGTGGTGGGCGCCGCGGTGGCATTGCCGTTCGTGGCCGAGGAACTGGCACGGCAGATGGGCTGGAGCAACAGTTTCGTCGGCACGGTCTTTGTCGCCCTGAGCACCAGCCTGCCGGAACTGGCGGTGACCCTGGCGGCCCTGAGGCTGGGCAGTGTCGAGCTTGCGATCGGCAACCTGTTCGGCAGCAACCTGTTCAATATCGCCATCCTGGCGGTGGACGACCTATTCTTTCTGGAGGGTCCGCTGCTCTCGCATGTAACGTCCATGCACGCGGTATCCGCGTTTTCCGCCATGATGATGAGCGGCGTGGCGATCGTTGGCCTGCTTTTTCGTCCCCGGCTGCGACTGTTCAGGGCCATGGGATGGGTCAGCATCGCGCTGTTCCTGATGTATTTCCTCAACGGCTTCGTGTTGTTCATGTATGGATACTGACAAGCTCTGGCACAGTTGTACGGCGGACGAGGTCATCCGTGAGCTCGGCACGGATCTTCAGCGTGGCCTGAATACGGAGGAGGCCGCCAGGCGTCTTGCGGAGTACGGCCCCAATGCAATCCCCGAGCCGCCCCGGCCGGGCTGGTGGCGGCGCTTCCTCGCCCAGTTGGTCAACCCGCTGATCTATGTGCTGTTCCTCTCGGCCTTCATCACCGCCATGCTGGGGCACTGGACCGACACGGCGGTCATCCTGGGGGTGATCCTCATCAACGCCCTGCTCGGCGTTGTGCAGGAGGGCAAGGCCGAACGCGCGCTGGAGGCGTTGGGCAGGATGCTGACACCACATGCGCAGGTCTTGCGCGATGGCGAGGTGCGGCGGCTCAAGGCCACCGAACTGGTCCCGGGCGATATCGTCCTGCTGCAGGCAGGCGACAAGGTACCGGCCGATCTGCGCCTGTTGCGCGCCCATCAATTGGCGGCCGATGAGAGCATGTTGACCGGGGAATCCCTGCCGGTCGACAAGTCCACCTCGGCGGTGCTGTGCGAGACCGTGCTTGCCGAACGCACCGGCATGGCCTTCGGCGGCACCCTGGTCACCCGAGGCCAGGCGACCGGGGTCGTGGCGATGACGGGGGCGCGGACCGAGCTCGGCCGCATCAGCGCCATGCTGGAACATGTCTCGCCGCTGCGCACGCCGCTGCTCAACCAGCTCGACCGCATGGCCAGCCGTCTCAGTCTGGTCATTCTGGCCCTGGCGGTACTCGCCTTTTTGATCGGCGTGCTGTGGCGCGGCATGTCCTGGGACGAGACCTTCCTGATCGCGGTAGGCATGGCGGTGGCCGCCATTCCGGAAGGCCTGCCGGCGGCGCTGACCATTGCCCTCGCGGTCGGCGTGCAGCGCATGGCGGGGCGCAACGCGATTGTGCGGCGCCTGCCGGCGGTGGAGGCACTGGGTTCGGTCACCACCATCTGCACCGACAAGACCGGCACCCTGACCTGCAACAGCCAGACGGCGGTGAAGGTGTTGACGCCTCAGTCGGAGTACGCCATCGAGGGTGTCGGCTACGACCCGCACGGGCGCATCATGCTCGACGGACGGCCGATCGAGGCCAACGGTGACGGTCCCCTGGCGGCGCTGATGCTGGCGGGGGTGCTGTGCAATGACTCGACCCTCATTCACGAGAAGGATGTCTGGCACATCGGCGGTGATCCGATCGAGGGCGGCCTGTTGGTGATGGCGCGCAAGTACGGGCTGGAGCCCGAGCAGATCAGGCGCGACTGGAAGCGGCTCGACGAGCGACCCTTCGATGCCGATCTGCGCTACATGGCCAGCCTGCACCGTGCCCCGGATGACGGCCTGTGGGTGATGGTCAAGGGGGCGCCGGAGCTCATCCTGCAACGGGTGGCGGAGGTTCCGCCGGGTATGCGTGAAGATATGCAGCGTCTGGCGGGCGAGGGGCTACGCCTGCTGGCCCTCGCCCGGCGGCGGGTGACCGAAGAAATGCTGAACGACACCATGCTGGAGGATGGCCTGGAATGGCTGGGCGTGGTCGGCTTCATTGATCCGCCGCGCGAGGGCGTGCCGGAGGCGGTGGCCGCCTGCCAGGCGGCGGGCATCCGGGTGAAGATGATCACTGGCGACCATGCCGTCACCGCCGCCGCCATCGCCGCGAAGCTCGGCATCGGCAACGCGCGGGTGATGAGCGGGGACGAGATCGCCCGGCTGGACGAGGCGGCGCTGGCGAGCCGGGTTCGCGACACGGATGTCTTCGCACGCATTTCCCCCGAGCAGAAGCTCGCTCTGTTGCGCGCCCTGCAGCGCAATGGCGAGGTGGTGGCGATGACCGGCGACGGGGTCAACGATGCGCCCTCGATCAAGGGCGCCGAGGTCGGCATCGCCATGGGCAGGAGCGGTTCCGAGGTGGCGCGCGAAGCCTCGGTCATCGTCCTGGCCGACGACAACTTTGCCACCCTGGCCGAGGCGGTGCGGGTGGGGCGCGGCGTCTACGACAACCTGCGCAAGACCATCCTCTACATCCTGCCGAGCGACATGGGCGAGGCGCTGATCATGCTCACCGCGCTGCTCCTGGGGGTGGTCGCGCCGATCACGCCGGTACAGGTGCTATGGATCAATATGGTCACCACGGTCAACCTGGCGATCGCCCTGGCGCTGGAGCAGCCCGAGCAGGATGTGATGAGCTACCCTCCGCGTCCACCCGGCACTTCCGTGCTGGAGGGGAGGGTGCTGTGGCGCATCCCGCTGGTCGGCGGGGTGATGGTGTTGGGCGCCTACGGCCTTTTTAACGCCTTGCTGGAGCAGGGCGCGAGCCTTGAGGAAGCGCGCACTGCCGCGCTTAACACCATCGTGTTGATGGAGTGTGTCTATCTGTTCAATGCCCGCTTCCTGCATGCGCCCGTACTCAACCGGACGGGAATGTTCGGCAATCCGGTCGTGTGGTGGGTGATCGCGGCGCTGATGTTGCTGCAGATGATGGTGACCTATGCGCCGTTCATGCATGCCCTCCTGGGTACGGCCCCGCTGGAGGCCGCCACCTGGGGCTGGATGGTGCTGGTGTCGCTGAGCGTGCTGGTCGTGGTCGAACTGGAGGTGCGGCTAGGCGGATGGTGGGTGGCACGAACCACCACTTCCACGGCCGCGTAAATTAAGGAAAGGCCCGCCAAGGGCCTACGGGATCGGCAAAGGCGTTGCTGATCCAATCACACGGAAATCATGCGCCTGGCAGACTCCCCCCTTGAGGGGAGAGAGGTTGGGGAGAGGGTGAGCGGCGTTTGCGTCAGCGCACCACGCTTGGCCGTCCTTCGCCCCCTCTCCCGCAAGGGGCGAGGGGCTTTAAGCCTTCGTCAACACCTTAAAGGAGGCTGAAAAACCTCATCCTGAGGTTTTTCAGCCATGGCCAGTCCGGTACACGCCCGTACTGGCCAACCGCAAATCAACCACTTGCGTGGTCGATTTGCGTGCGGGGCGGTCATGTCCCGCCTTATCAGCCTGCTGAAATAAGTATTTCAGCAGGCTGATAAGCGATCGGCCAGGCCAAGCGGCGGACCGATCCAGGCTGCGGGCGCGTGATGCGGCTCAGTGCATCAGGCTGAACATCTTGCGCCGGTAGGCGCCGACGGCAGGGTGCTCATTGCCGAGCAGTTCGAACATCTGCAACAGGCCCTTGCGGCCGGCATCGTCGTTGAACGCGCGGTCGCGCTTCATGATCTCCAGGAACTGCTCCATCGCGGCCTCGTGCTGGCCCTGGCCGACCAGGATGGTGGCGAGCTTCTCGCGCGCTTCGCAGTCGGCCGGGTCGTGGCTGATGCGGTTGAGCAACTCGCCCATGTCGCCCGCGCCCTCTCCCATGGCTTGGGCCTGACGGGCAAAGCCGATCTGGGCCTTGAGTTCGCGGGCCATCGCCGCTTCCGGCGCGTCCTCCGGGATCGCTCCAACAATGGCCAGCGCCTCGTCCAGATTGCCGGAATGGGCGGCGAAGCGGGCGAGGGTGAACAGCACGGCGGTGTTCTGCGGGTCGAGCTTGTTGGCCTGCTGCAGCATCTCGATGGCCTCCACCTCATGGCCCTGCTCCAGCAGCATCATGGCCTGGCGCAGCATCAGGTCGGATTCGCGCACGATGTGCTTGTCGATGATCTTGCGGATCGCGCCTTCCGGCTGCGCGCCCATGAACTGATCCACGGCACGGCCATCCTTGAACACCATCACTGTCGGCAGGCTGCGGATACCGAACTGGGCGGCGAGGTTTTGCTCCTGGTCGGTGTCGACATAGGCCAGCAGCACGTCGCCGTTGTAGCTCTCCACCACCTGCTTGAGCAGCGGCTTGAGGATCTGACAGGGCTGGCACCAGGCGGCCCAGAAATCCACCACGACCGGCTTGTCGTGCGAGGCCTGGATGACCTTGGCGGCAAAATCCTGCTCGGTAGCTTCGAAGACGTGGGTGTTCATCGTTAAACCTCGGGTTCGAATCCAGAAAAGTGGCCTGTATCTTACAAGCACTCGCTAGAATGGGCGCATTGCCCAAGGATTCAAGAACCGACGCATGAGTGCCACCGCCTATAACGCCGCCGCCATCGAGGTGCTGACCGGGCTTGAGCCGGTGCAGAAGCGCCCGGGCATGTACACTGACACCAGCCGCCCGAACCACCTGGCGCAGGAGGTGATCGACAACAGCGTGGACGAGGCGCTCGGAGGTTTCGCCAGCAAGGTCGAGGTCATCCTGCATGCGGACCAGTCCGTCACGGTGATCGACGACGGGCGCGGCATGCCGGTCGACATCCACCCCGAACAGGGCGTGCCGGGGGTGGAGGTGATCCTCACCAAGCTGCACGCGGGTGGGAAGTTCTCCGAGAAGGCCTACGGTTTCTCCGGCGGTCTGCACGGGGTGGGCGTGTCGGTGGTCAACGCGCTCTCCAGCCGGCTGGAAGTCACGGTCTGGCGCGACGGCAAGGAGCACGTGATGGCCTTCGAGCATGGCGCCAAGGTGGAAGACCTGCGCGTGACCGGCACGGTGGCGAAGAACCGCAGCGGCACCATGGTGCGCTTCTGGCCGGAGCCCGGATATTTCGACACGCCCAAGTTCCTGGTCAGCCGCCTGCGCCAGCTCCTGCGTGCCAAGGCGGTTCTTTGTCCCGGCTTCAAGGTGATCTTTGTCGACGAGGGGGAGGGCACGAAGGACGAGTGGTGCTATGCCGATGGCCTGCGAGACTACCTGCTCGAGGCCCTGCAGGGCCAGCCACTGCTGCCCGGTCAGGCCTTCACCGGCGCACTCGCGGGCGAACGCGAGGCCGTGGACTGGGCGCTGGCCTGGCTGCCGGAAGGCGGCGAGACCGTGCAGGAGAGCTATGTCAACCTGATCCCGACCGCGCAGGGCGGCACTCACGTCAACGGTCTGCGCCTGGGCCTGACCGAGGCCCTGCGCGAGTTCTGCGAGTTCCGCAACCTGCTTCCGCGCGGGCTCAAGCTCGCCGCCGAGGACGTGTGGCAGGACATCGCCTTTGTGCTCTCGCTCAAGATGCGCGAGCCGCAGTTCGCCGGGCAGACCAAGGAGCGTCTCAGCTCGCGCGAGAGCGCGGCCTTTGTCTCCGGCGTGCTGAAGGACAGCTTCAGCCTGTGGCTCAACCAGCAGCCGGAGATTGGCGAGCAGATCGCCCAGCTCGCCATCCAGAAGGCCCAGCGTCGCCTGCGCGAGGAGAAGAAGGTGGTGCGCAAGCGCGTCACCCAGGGCCCCGCGCTGCCCGGCAAGCTGGCCGATTGCCTGTCCACCGACCTCTCCCGCACCGAGTTGTTCCTGGTCGAGGGCGATTCCGCGGGCGGTTCCGCCAAGCAGGCGCGTGACCGGGACTTCCAGGCCATCCTGCCCTTGCGCGGCAAGATCCTGAACACCTGGGAGACCGACCCCGAGCAGGTGCTTGGTTCGGAAGAAGTCCACAACATCGCCGTCGCGCTCGGCATCGAACCGGCCAATCCCGATCTTTCCGGCCTGCGCTACGGCAAGGTCTGCGTGCTGGCGGACGCCGATTCCGACGGCCAGCACATCGCCACCCTGCTGTGCGCTCTGTTCGTGCGCCATTTCCCGACCTTGGTCGAGGCCGGGCATGTCTACATCGCCATGCCGCCGCTGTTCCGCATCGACGCGGGCAAGCAGGTCTTCTACGCGCTGGATGAGCACGAGCGCGACGGCATTCTCGACCGGCTGAAGGCCGAAAAGGGGCCGAAGACCAGCGTCACCCGCTTCAAGGGCCTGGGCGAGATGAACCCGATGCAGCTACGCGAGTCGACCATCGCCCCGGAAACCCGCCGCCTGGTGCGCCTGAACATGGACGAGGGCGAGTTGACGTCGCGCATGCTCGACATGCTGCTGGCCAAGAAACGCGCGGCGGATCGGCGGGCCTGGCTGGAGACCAAGGGCAACCTGGCCGACGTAGCCGTTTGAGTCGCAACGAACAAAGGGAAGGGGAGCGATCGATGAAAAGGGATGGGGCTTGAGACGTTTTTGCTCTCTCTTTACAGGCCTTGGGATGGTGCTCGGGCTGATGACCATGCCGGTAGGTGCTGCCCCGCTTACGGACGAGGAGCAGGTCCTGCTCCAGGCGCATGGCCCGGTTCGGGTGTGCGTGGACCCTGACTGGAAGCCTTTTGAGTTCATCGACGAACTGGGGCGGCATGAAGGGATGGCGGCCGACCTGCTGAAACGGATGGCCGAGCACACCGGCATCGTTTTCGAGGTGGTGCCCACCCGAACCTGGCAGGAGTCAATCGAGCGCGCAAAGAGCCGCGACTGTGACATCTTCTCGCTCGCCATGGCCACGCCCGAGCGGCGGACCTACATGAACTTCACCCGCCCTTACCTGAGCTTCCCCTTCGTGATCGCCACGCGGGATGAGGAGATGTTCGTCGAGGACCTGGATCAGGTGCTCGACAAGCCCCTGGCCATGGTGAAGGGCTATGCCTATGTCGAACTGCTGAGGACGCGCCATCCGGGCATCGACATCACCGAGGTGAACAATATCGATGAGGGGCTCGAAAAGGTCCGGCGTGGGGAGGTGTTCGGCCTGATCGACACGTTGGCCACTTTGTCCTACGCCATCCAGCAGCAGCGCCTGTTCGAGGTCAAGATCGCCGGCCGCTTCGATGACCGCTGGGCGTTGGCGATCGGCGTGCGCAACGACCGTCCCGAGTGGTTGCCCATCTTCGAGAAGGCGATCGATACCCTGACCGCCGAGGACTTCCGCGAGGTCGAGAATCGATGGCTGGCCGTGCGCATGGATGCCGCGCTGGATTATCGGCTCATCGCTCAGGTGGCTGCGGTCATCCTGGTTGTGTTGATGTTCCTGGGCTGGCGGCATATCGAGCTTGGGCGCTACGCACGTGCGCTGAAAAAGGCCAATGCCGAGCTGAAACGTCTGTCCAGGACCGACGCCCTCACCGGGGTGGCCAACCGGCATGCGCTCGATCTTCAGCTGCGCCAGGAGCAGACGCGCGTCGAGCGCTATGGCGGCAGCTTCAGCCTGATCCTGATCGATATCGATCACTTCAAGCGGGTCAATGACACCCAGGGGCATTTGGTGGGGGACCGCGTTCTGAAGGCCGTCGCGGATCGAGTGGTGTCGATGGTTCGGGAAGCCGACATGGTTGGACGCTGGGGTGGTGAGGAATTCCTTGTGTTCTGTCCCAACACTCACCTTGCAGGTGCTGGGCAGGTTGCGGAAAAGGTGAGGAAGGCGCTCAGGGATGCTGATTTTGGTTTGCCCATGCCGGTGACGGTCAGTCTGGGCGTGGCGGAATTCAGGCGCGGAGAGCGCCCCGAGTCCACCATCAGTCGCGCGGACGAAGCCCTTTATCAGGCCAAGGCGGAGGGGCGTGATCGAGTGGTCTGCCGGGTCTGACGAGTCTGACGAGCAATAGCGCGCTGCTGACGGGTAGGGACTCCGGCCGGCGCGAGCGAGCAGGAGGCCGTTATCCCGTGTTTTGCTGCGCCGTCATGCGCGGCGCGCGTTCGGTGACCCAGACCATCAGGTCGTAATAGGCGCGGATACTGTCGACATAATGCAGCGTCAGTTCCCGCCGCTTGCGGTTGAAGGCGCTGCCTTGCGCGGCATCGACAAGCGCGACGCGGAAGTTGTCCCAGTTGATGTCCGTCGCGTGCCGGCGCTTGTGCTTGCGGATGGCGTCGTACACCGTGCCGATGCCGATGTTGTAGGCCGCCAGCGCGAACCAGGGGCGTTCGACTTCGGCGATCTCCTGCGGTAATTGCTTCTCCAGAAGATGGAGGTATCGTGCCGCGCCCTCGATGCTGGAGCGGGCATCATGCGGATTCCCGATGCCGAGTTCCAGGGCGGTCACGCCGGTGAATTGCATCATGCCGCGCGTGCCGGTGGTGGCTACGGCACCCGGATTCCATCCCGATTCCTGGTAGCCGACGGCAGCCAGCAGGCGCCAGTCCAGCCCGTGCTTCTGGGCTGCCTGGATGAAGTGCTGGCGATACGCGGGCAGGCGATAGCGCACGTCGCGGACGAACTGACGACTGCCATTCGGGTCCAGCGAGTCGAGATGATCGAAATAGCGATCAATGAAGCGGTCAAGTTCTCCATTGGCCTTGATCTCATTGATGAAAAGGGCGGCACGCTCACTCAGGCTATCGTCTTCACCGGGCGGGAAGGCCCAGGCGTGATCCCTGGGATCGCCGACATCGAAGGCGACCTTGATGTTGGGGAAGGCAACCCGGGCCCAGCGAGCCATCGAGGAGTCGACCAGGGCGTAATCCAGCTCCTTGCGCGAAAGCATGGCAATCAGGTCCGTGCCGGTGGCGCGGGCCATCGGCTGGGGCACGATTTCAGGGTTGTCGTGGCTCAGGTCGCGCAGCGTTTCGGCGTGGCCACTATCGGCAACGACGTGGATGTAGGCATTTCCGATGTCTTCCAGGCGCTCGGGGGCGGGGATCCCCTGGCGCACCACGAGCTGCTGGCGCACCTGCATGTAGCTTGGGCCATAGCGCACCTGGCTCATGCGTTCCGGACTTACGATCAGGCCCGCGGCCGCCATGTGAACCTGACCTCGGCGCACCAGGTCGTAGACCTCCTGGATGGTACGGGCCACGACGAATTCCACCTCGACCCCAAGCGAGTCGGCAAAGCCCTTGGCCAGGTCGGCTTCCAGGCCGCTGATGCCGCCGCCCGCATCCTGATGGTAGGTGAGAGGACCTTCGCGGGTCGCCACGCGCAGCACGCCCTTGCTGAGGACATCTTCCACCTGGATCGGGGTCAGGCCCTGTACGGCTTGTCCGGCGGGGTCGCCGCTGAACTGGATGAGCAGCCAGAAAACCGGCGCGACAAAAAGTCCGATCAGACCGATCGGACTGACGACGCACTTGGGCTGGGGAAGGGATTGCCGCTTCTCTCTCATCTCGAGTGCGCGGGCCGCAGGTGAATGTGCATTTGCCGATGATGTAGCAAGTTGATAATCTCGCAAACCTCCCGGAGGGGTACCGAAGTGGCCGTAACGGGCTCGACTCGAAATCGAGTTGGGGCTTCACCGCCCCACGAGGGTTCGAATCCCTCTCCCTCCGCCATATTAGCCAACATCAGACAGTCCCGCCGCCGTTCAGTTCCTTGTGTGCAACGTCGTTCGTGGCGATGCTCCAGTTGCGGTTCCTGACGGCTCCCACTGGGACTCTTCTCGTTTTATCCCTTTTTATCGTTTAAAGCGCATCGCCCGGATGCGGCCAGCCGTTTCCGGTTCACTGGCCTGTTCACTGGGACGTGCATGGTCTCTCCATGGCTGAAGCCTCAGGTCGTTTCTCAGGTCATTTCTCTGGGGCAGCCTGTGTGATCTTGTTGCGAGTCGTCAGGGATATGGCTCAGCAGGTCGTGGATGACCTTGCGGAACATGGCGGTCACGAGTGATTTATCGATGGTCGGATTGCGGATGGCGCGGATCTGCAGCCCCTCGAACATGGCGGCGAGCACCTCGGCCATGCCGGTGATGCTGGCCTCGCTGTCCTGGTGCCCCGCAGCCTGGCGCAGGCTGCGAATGGTCGAGCAGAGGCTGGCAAAGCAACTGCGGTCGGCGACCTGGACGAATTCGGCGATGCGTGGATTGCGCCCGGCCTCGGCCATGATTTCAAGCTGGAGTCCGGCGAACTCCGGGTCGAGCTTGCGCTCCACGCCCTCGGCGGTGCGCTCGATGAATGCGCCCTTGACGTCGCTGGCGGAGCGTAATTCGACATTGAGTGTCAGCAGACGCTCAAGGTCCTGGGCGACGATGGCTTCGATGATGGCTTCCTTGTTCTCGAAGTAATGGTAGATGTGGCCGGGGCTCATGCCGGAGACCTGCGAAATCTTGGCGATGCTGGCGCCGTGGAAGCCATGGTCGCGGAAACAGTCAGTTGCTGCGGCGAGGATCTGGGCGCGGCGGGCGTCGGAGCGCTGCTGCGCGGTTCTGGATTCAACTGCGCTCATGATGTCGGTGTAACAGTTAAGAGACTGGTTTGCAGTATAGCCGATCATATGTAGAATGAACGTTCAAACTAGAATGAGCGATCAATCTATGATGCTCGCTCATCTCTTGCCGCCGCACAGGGCGCGGCGTTTCTTTTTTGAATGTGAGGTTGTTCATGTCGGCTCACGGCAAAGATCTGTTCAAGACAAGCGGCCTTGCCGCGCTGGTCGCCACCTTGATGCTGGCGGCATGTGGCGGAGGCCATCAAGAAGGTGCGGCTTCTCCAGCGGCTGCATCATTGCCGGTCGTCTCCGTCTTGACCGTCCAGCCCCAGACGGTGCCTCGGATGACCGAGATACCGGGACGAGTCGTGCCCTATCTGATTGCCGAACTGCGCCCACAGGTGACGGGCATCATTCAGGCGCGCACGTTCAACGAGGGTGGCGAGGTCAAGGCCGGTCAGTTGCTCTACCAGATCGACCCTGCCATCTATAAGGCCGCGTACGATGGCGCCAGAGCCGCCCTTGCCCGGGCCGAGGCCAATCTGCATGCGGCGCGCCTGAAGGCCGAGCGCGCGAGGGAGCTGGTCAGGATCAGTGCGGTGAGCAAGGAGTCCAATGACGATGCCCAGGCGGCGCTGAAGCAGGCCCAGGCGGATGTGGGCTCAGCGAAAGCCGCGCTCGACAAGGCAAGGATCGATCTTGATTACACCCGCCTGACATCGCCGATCAGTGGACGCATCGGTCGTTCCATGGTGACGCCCGGGGCGCTTGTGACGGCAAATCAGGCCGCCGCACTGGCTACCGTGCAGCAGCTGGATCCGATCTATGTCGATCTGACGCAGTCTAGCGCCGATCTTCTCGCTCTCAAGCGTGATCTCGAATCCGGCAGGTTGCAGCGGGGCGACGCGAATGCCGTTCCGGTGAAGCTGCTGCTCGAGGATGGCAGCGAGTATGGCCCGGAGGGCATGCTGGCTTTCTCCGAAGTCACGGTGAACCCGGAGACGGGCAGCGTGATCCTGCGTGCCGTGTTTCCGAATCCGAACGGCGATCTGTTGCCGGGCATGTATGTGCGCGCACGACTTGTTCAGGGTGTGGACGAGCAGGCCATCATGCTGCCGCATGCCGCGCTCACGCGCGATCCGCGGGGGAACGCCCAGATCATGGTGGTCAACGGCGAAGCCAAGGTCGAGCCGCGAACAGTCAAGACAGCCCAGTCCCGGGGGGGCGAGTGGTTAGTGACGGACGGGCTGGCCGCAGGCGAACGCGTGATCGTCGAGGGTCTTCAGAAGATTCGCGCCGGTGTGCCCGTGAAGGCTGAGGAAGTGACCTCGGCTGCCTCCGATACACCCCGGACGAAGTAAGGAGGGCGGACATGGCACAGATCTTCATTGATCGCCCGATCTTCGCCTGGGTGATTGCGATTCTCATCATGCTCGCGGGCGGGCTGTCGATCACCCAGATGCAGGTGTCGCAATACCCCGCGATCGCTCCGCCGACCATCGTCATCAACGCCAGCTATCCCGGTGCCTCGGCCAAGACCGTGGAAGACTCCGTGATCCAGGTCATCGAGCAGAAGATGAATGGCCTGGACGGCCTGCTCTATCTCAGTTCGACCAGCGATTCCTACGGCAACGGCATCGTTACCTTGACGTTCAGGGCGGGAACCAACCCCGACATTGCCCAGGTTCAGGTGCAGAACAAGTTGCAGAACTCGCTGCCGCTCCTCCCGCAGGCCGTGCAGGAGCAGGGGGTGACGGTCGCCAAGTCGGCGCGCAATTTCCTCATGATCATCGGCCTTGTGTCCGAGGGTCCCGATAGGATCAGTTCGGATCTGTCCGACATCCTGAGCTCGATCGTGCAGGAGCCGCTCTCGCGGGTAACCGGCGTTGGCGAGGTGCAGGTCTTCGGCGCGCAATACGCCATGCGCGTGTGGATGGACCCGGACAAGCTGAACCAGTTCAAGCTGACCCCGGGTGACCTCAAGGCTGCGATTCGCGCGCAGAATGCCGAGGTGTCCGCTGGACAGCTCGGCGGCACGCCGGCCGTTCCCGGCCAGGGCTTTACCGCCACCCTCACGGTGCAGAGCCGTCTCCAGACGGCGGAGGAGTTCGAGGCGATCCTGTTGCGCACCGATGTGCAGGGCGGTGAGGTGCGCCTGGGGGATGTGGCGCGGGTCGAAATCGGCGCCGAGAACTACGGCACCGTGGCGCGCTTCAACGGTCAACCCGCCTCGGGGATGGGGATCAAGCTGGCTGCCGGCGCGAATGCGCTGGAAACGGCGGCCGCCGTGCATGCCAAGCTCGAAGAGCTGAAGCCCTTCTTCCCGGAGGGCGTGAAGGCGGTGGTGCCTTATGAAACCACGCCGTTCGTGAAGATCTCGATCAAGTCGGTGGTGAAGACCCTGCTCGAGGCCATCCTGCTGGTCTTTGTGGTCATGTACCTGTTCCTGCAGAACCTCCGGGCCACGCTCATCCCCACGATCGCCATTCCGGTCGTACTGCTCGGCACCTTCGGGGTCATGGCGGCACTGGGTTTCTCGATCAATACCTTGACCCTGTTCGGCATCGTGCTCGCCATCGGCCTGCTGGTGGACGATGCGATCGTGGTGGTGGAGAACGTCGAGCGCCTGATGAGCGAGGAGGGGCTATCGCCCAAGGAGGCGACGAGGAAATCCATGCACCAGATCACCGGCGCGCTGGTCGGGATCGGTCTGGTGCTGTCGGCGGTATTCGTGCCGATGGCCTTTTTCGGTGGCTCCACGGGGGTGATCTACCAGCAGTTCTCGATCACCATCGTATCCGCCATGGCGTTGTCGGTATTGATCGCCATCATCTTCACACCGGCGCTGTGCGCGACCATTCTCAAGCCGGTGGAAAAGGGTCATGGCCCGGGTGAGGGTGGCCTGTTCGGGCGTTTCTTCGGCGGCTTCAACCGCCTGTTCGCTCGCGGCACGCAAGGCTATGAGTCTGTCGTGAGCGGCATGCTCAAGCGCAGCCTGCGCTTCCTCGCCATCTATGTGGCCATCGTGGTGGCGCTGGGCCTGTTGTTCA
The DNA here is from genome assembly GCA_040758395.1 of Pseudomonadota bacterium. Taxonomy (GTDB): domain Bacteria; phylum Pseudomonadota; class Gammaproteobacteria; order Halothiobacillales; family Halothiobacillaceae; genus Thiofaba. Next base: position 57,765 of record JBFLVP010000032.1, on the reverse strand, counting down.
CGCGCATGCCGACCGCCTTCCTCCCCGAGGAGGACCAGGGTTTCATGTTCAACCAGATCATGCTGCCGGCGGGCGCCTCCCAGGAGCGTACCGTCGAGGTGCTGAAGAAGGTGGAACGGCACTTTCTGGAGAACGAGAAGGACAACGTCAAATCCATCTTCACCGTGGCCGGCTTCAGTTTCGCGGGGCGAGGTCAGCACATGGGGATCGGTTTCGTGAACCTGCATGATTGGGATGCGCGCGGCGAACCCGGGCAGGAGGTGCAATCGATCGCCCATCGGGCGATGGGAGCGTTCTCGCAGATCCGCGAGGCCATGGTGTTTGCCTTCGTGCCGCCGGCGGTGATCGAGCTGGGTACGGCGGGGGGCTTCAACCTCTACCTTCAGGATCGTGGCGGGCTGGGGCATGAGGCCCTGATGGCCGCGCGCAACCAGTTCCTCGGCATGGCCGCGCAGGACCCGCGCCTGATGCGCGTGCGCCCGAACGGCCAGGATGACATGCCGGAGTTCCAGCTCGAGATCGATCATGCCAAGGCCGGCGCGCTGGGCGTGACGGTGGCGGACATCAACGACACCCTTTCCACCGCCTGGGGCGGGGCCTATGTGAACGACTTCATCGACCGCGGTCGCACCAAGAAGGTGTATCTGCAGGCCGAGGCCCACGCACGCATGACCCCGGAGGATCTGGGCAAGTGGTATGTGCGTAATGCCAAGGGCGAGATGGTGCCGTTCTCCGCGTTTGCCAGCGCGAAGTGGGTCCATGGCTCCCCGCGTCTGGAGCGCTTCAACGGTGTGCCGGCGGTGGAGTTGATAGGTGAGGCCGCGCCGGGGCTCTCCTCGGGCGAGGCGATGGCGGCGGTCGAGGAGCTGATCGCGAAGCTGCCACCGGGTATCGCCTTTGAGTGGAGCGGCACCTCCTACGAGGAACGACAGAGCGGTTCACAGTCGACGCTGCTGTATGCCCTTTCCTTGCTGATCGTGTTCCTCTGCCTGGCCGCGTTGTACGAGAGCTGGTCGGTACCCTTCGCGGTCATGTTGGTCGTGCCGCTTGGCGTGCTTGGCGCCGTGCTGGCAGCCAGCGGGCGTGGACTGGCGAACGATGTGTATTTCCAGGTCGGCCTGCTGGCGACCATCGGGCTGTCGGCGAAGAACGCGATTCTGATCGTGGAGTTCGCCAAGGACGAATGGGAGTCCGGCAAGGATCTCGTTGCCGCCACGCTTGAGGCCGTCCGCATGCGCCTGCGGCCGATCATCATGACCTCGCTGGCCTTCGGTTTCGGCGTCCTGCCGCTGGCCATCGCCAGCGGGGCGGGTTCAGGCAGCCAGCATGCCATCGGTACGGGCCTGCTCGGCGGGATCATGGCCGGCACCCTGCTCGGCATCTTCTTCGTGCCGCTGTTCTACGTGCTGATCATGCGTGTGTTCAAGCCGAGGTCCCTGGACGCCGCGTCCGCTGCCCCGCTCAATGCTCAGGAGGTCAAGTCATGATGCAACTCAGGATTCTTGGTCTGGTCCTTGGCGTCGGCCTTGCGAGCGGGTGCGCGTCCCTCGCGCCCGACTACCAGCGTCCCGAGGCGCCGGTGCCGACTGTCTTCCCCCAAGCTGGCCTGGCTGTCGAGGGAAAGCTGGCGGAGAACATCCCCTGGCGCGACTACTTTGCCGATGAGCGCCTGCGCGCGGTGATCGCCCGGGCGCTGGACAACAACCGTGACCTGCGCGTCGCCGTGCTCAATATCGAGAAGGCGCGGGCGCAGTACCGCATCCAGCGGGCCGATCTGTTTCCGGCCATCGGGGCGGGTGGAAGTCAGACGGCCCAGCGCCTGCCCGCTGACCTGACGACGAGCGGCGATCCGATGACCCAGCGCCAGTACAGCGCCACCATCGGCTTCGCCGCATGGGAACTGGATTTCTTCGGTCGCATCCGCAGCCTGAATACGCAGGCGATGGAACAGTATCTCGCCACCGAGGAGGCGCGTCGCAGTGCGCAGATCAGCCTGGTCGCCGAGGTGGCCCAGGCCTGGCTGACCCTCGCGGCGGATCGCGAGCGCCTCGCATTGGCGCAGCGGACCTACGAGACGCGCGCCAAGTCACATGAACTCACCCGACACAGCTTCGAGGTCGGCACGGTTTCCTCTCTCGATCTTCGTCAGTCCGAGACCTTGATGGAGGCCGCGCGTGCCGACAGGGCCCGTTACCGGGCCGTGGTGGCGCAGGACGAGAATGCGCTGGCCCTGCTTGTCGGAGCGCCTCTGCGTGCGGAATGGCAACCGGACAGACTGGCTGACACCACCACGGCCGTGGCCGAACTTCCCGCCGGCGTGCCCTCCGGGGTGCTGGTCCGTCGTCCCGACATTCTGCAGACAGAGCATGCCTTGCGCGCCCTGAATGCGAATATCGGCGCGGCGCGGGCTGCGTTCTTCCCCAGCATTGCGCTGACCGCATCGGGGGGCACGGCCAGCGGCTCATTGGACAAGCTGTTCGGTGATGGCTCCGGAACCTGGACCTTCATGCCGCAGATCCGCCTGCCGATCTTTGAGGCGGGCCGTTTGCAGGCGAACCTGGAGGTCGCCGAAGTGCAACGCGAGATCGGCGTCGCCCTTTACCAGAAAGCCATCCAGACGGCGTTCCGCGAGGTGGCCGATGCCCTCGCCGACCAGGCGACCCTGGACGAGCGGTTGGATGCCCGGCGCAAGCTGGTCGAGGCCGCCGCCGATAGCTTCCGTTTGTCCGAGGCACGCTACAAGGCTGGGGTGGACAGCTATCTTGGACTTATGGATGCGCAGCGATCGCTGTATGGCGCGGAGTTGCAATTGATCGACGTTCGCTTGGCCGAGTCCGTCAACCGGGTGGTCTTGTACAAGGTCCTTGGAGGCGGGGCGGGCTAGGACCGGCCGCCCCTTGTCCAACATCCTGCCAGGTCAAGGTCATCGGTTGCCCTGGCCTATGATCAGCCGACCCTGCTGAATCCCTCCACCAGGGAGCGCTGCTCGTCGGCAAGCTGGGCCAGCCGGTCGCTGGCCTCATGGGCCGCGGCGGACATGCCGCGCGTGGCGCCCGCCAGCGTTCGGACCATGTTGATGTTTTCCGTGATGTTGCCGGAGACCATGCTCTGTTCTTCCACGGCTGCCGCGATCTGGGTGTTCATGTCGTGGATGACGCTGACGGTGTTGGCGATCTGATCGAGCGCATGCCCCACGCCTTGAGACATGCTCACAACCTCCTTGGCGGACTTCTCGTCGCGCTGCATCTCTTCCGAAGCCAGCTGGGCTCGGCCTTGAAGCTGCCCGATCATCCGCTGGATTTGCGCGGTGGCCTCCTGCGTCTTGACCGCGAGCGAGCGAACCTCGTCCGCCACCACAGCGAAGCCGCGGCCCTGCTCTCCCGCGCGTGCCGCCTCAATGGCGGCATTCAGGGCCAGAAGATTGGTCTGTTCGGCAATGTAGCGGATCACATTGATGATCGCGCCAATCTCTTCGCTGTCCTTGTTGAGCTGGACAATGGTGGATTCGGTGGCGGCGAGATCATCGGCCATTTTTTGTGCGGCCCGGATGGAGCGCACGACCACCTCACGCCCTTCATTCGACAGCCTGTCGGCATCGTTTGCCGCTCGCGCGGCCTCGCTTGTCACACGGGCAATTTCGTGGATCGCGAGCGACATTTCATTCATGGCGGCGGCAGTCACATCGACCCGTTTCTCCTGTTCGGCGACACTCTCGACGGTGCCCTGCTCGGCATCGGAGACGAGGTGCGCGTTGCCGCTGACCAACTGGGCGTTCGCCTTGATCCGGCGCAGGATCGTGCGGTTGTTGGCCTGTAGCATGCGAATGGCCATCTCGGCCTGGGCGGTTTCGTCCAGACGTCCGGTGAAGGCTCGCAGGGTGACCGGATCATAGGTCACTTCGCGGGCCATTTCTCCCAGCCGGGTCAACGGTCGCAACTGGTGGGCAATGAGCAGAAAGCTGGCCATCCCGAGCAGACCCACCCAGGCCGCCAGGGCGGGGGTGGGCAGATGGGCAAAAATCAGCCCCGCCGTGGAGAACGTGGCAAGGCCGATGGCCAGCAGGATGCGATTGCGGATGGAATCGAAAAAGCCCCTCTTGAACGGCGCCTTGCCCTTCCACAGCCGGGTATAGAGGCGCTCCGCTCGCGCGACATGCTCGCGCTTGGGCTTGACCCGCACGGATTCGTAGCCCTTGATCTTCCCTTCTTCGAAGAGGGGCGTCACATGCGCCTCGACCCAGTAGTGATTGCCGTTCTTGCAGCGGTTCTTGACCAGCCCGAGCCAGGGCTTGCCGGTCTTGAGGTTGTCCCACATGTCGGCGAACGCGGCGGGCGGCATGTCGGGGTGACGCACGATATTGTGGTTCTGACCAAGCAACTCATCTTGCGTGAAGCCCGAGACTTGCTGGAAGTCCTCGTTCACATAGGTGATGGCGCCTTTCAGATTGGTGGAGGAGATGAGCGTGATGTTCTCGGGATAGTCGGTATCGATTTCGGTAACGGGAAGATTCTTTCTCATGCTTCTTGGCGCTAGAGGTTAAGGGGGCCCCTGGGAAGCCCGAGGAAGCGAGTCAAGATTCTAATCCTTCCCTAGCTTGATGTCCTGAATGTGAATGATCAGTCGCCGGGCTCGAAGGACATGCCGATTCGAGCCGGCTTACGTGTCGTGCGTGGTAGCAGGATCGGAGACATTCAGAGCCGGGTATCACATCCTGTTGTTGATGTTTCCGTAGAAACGGATCCAGACCCGAGGGGGACGGACGGTTTTGAACCAATTCCGCCCAAAGCGGTCTTTGTCTTTGTTATAAGTGGCTGATTTTAAAATCAAATAACGTGAGCGTTACGCATATACAAAACGACGACCTGTTCCTCCTCATCGCGGCCCTGCCGGCCGCCATTCAGGAGCGCCTTCAGGAACTGCCCGCCAGTGACCTGGTGGAGGTGGTGCTGGACCTTGGCCGGGTGCCGGAGGCGCGCTTCGTGGAAGGTGGGCAGAGGCTCGGTGATCAGCCCGTCGGCCGCGAGGATCTCGACCATGTGATCGCGCACCTGGGCGAGTTTTCCGCCGACAACCGCGCCGGGATCGAGCGCACCCTGCATCGCATCTCCGCCATCCGCAATCGCAAGGGCGATGTGGTGGGGCTCACCCTGCGGGTCGGCCGGGCGGTGTCGGGCACCATTGATCTGATCCGCGATGTCATCGAATCCGGCGCCAATGTGCTCATGGTCGGCCGGCCCGGCGTGGGCAAGACCACCAAGCTGCGCGAGATCGCCCGCACCCTGGCCGACGACCTCGGCCGGCGGGTGATGGTGATCGACACCTCCAACGAGATCGCAGGCGATGGCGACATCCCGCATCCGGCCATCGGCAGTGCCCGGCGCATGCAGGTCGGCCATCCCGACCGCCAGCACGCGGTGATGATCGAGGCGGTGGAGAACCACATGCCACAGGTCATCATCGTCGATGAGATCGGCACCGCGGCCGAGGCGGCCGCAGCGCGCACCATCGCCGAGCGCGGCGTGCAGCTGATCGCCACCGCCCACGGCAACACCCTCGAGAATCTGGTCATGAACCCCACGCTGTCCGACCTCGTCGGCGGCGTGCAGACCGTGACCCTGGGCGATGACGAGGCACGCTTCCGCGGCACGCAGAAGACCATCAGCGAGCGCAAGGGTCCGCCGACCTTCGAGGTGGTGGTCGAGATCGTCGCGCGCGACGAGCTGATCGTGCATGCCGACACCGCCGCCGCGGTGGACCAGCTGCTGCGGGGGCGGGCGCCCTCGGGTGAGCAGCGCGGCGGCGGGACCGTCTCCGCCGAGCGCGCCTTCGAGCGAAGGCCGGAGAAGAAGCTGGCCGAGGCCCCTCGCACCACGCTGCCTGCGCCTGCCGCGGGCACGGTGCGCATCTATCCCTATGCCATCAGCCGCGACCAGGTCGAGCGCGTGCTGCGCGACCTGCGGCTCGATGCGCGCACCGTGCCCCACCCGGATGGCGCTGACATGATCGTGGCGTTGCGCGCACGCGGTGACGATCCGCGGCTGCAGCAGCTCGTCCGCGCCACGGGGATCCCGCTGCATCTCGTGAAGAAGAACACCACCGCGCAGATCAGCCGCCTCCTGCGCGAGGTGTTCCACCAGTTCCCCGACCTTGAGGAGGACGAGGCGCGGGAGGCCCTGCTCGAGGCGGAAGAGGGGATCCGCCGCGCGCTGGAGGAGGGCGTGGTGGTCGAGTTGGCCCCGCGCAGTTCGGCGCTGCGCCAGCTGCAGCACAAGCTGGTCGTACAGCACAGGATGGTGGCGGAAAGCTTCGGCAGCGAGCCACAACGGCGTCTGGCGATCTACCCCTCCGAATGAGTGATCCCTCCTCCGGATTCGCGGGCACCGCGGCGGCCATTCATCCGCTCTATAGTCAGGAGTAAGGCTGCGTGGCAGTAGCGTTCCGGGACAGGAGGGCGGCATGACCAAGTTCTCGATCATGGTGGACGAGGTCCACAGGGTGTTGGGCTGGATCCCCGGTCCGCGTTCCGAGGCCCTGCAGGAGAGGCTTGTCACCCTCTGCAAGGAGCACTGGGCGGAGATGCGCGGGCCCCTGCCCGACACCCGACTGGCGAAGGTGCTGTGGTGTATACCGCCGCATCTATCCCACCTGTTCGCGCACCTGTACGCCATCGGCGACGCTCGGCTGGCGGACGCGCTCGGCCGCATGAGCCCGCAGCAGGGGCTGGCCCTGCTCGTGCTCTACGAGATCGAACACGGGGATGCCGAGGGCGCCCGCAGCGCCTACACGGAGATGCACGTGTTCGAGTCGCCGTCGGCGCGCGAGCCCTGGCTGAATGCCCTTCAAGCCGGTGCGGGCGGCCATGCGCCGGAGGCCCGGATCAGGCATGCCCACCGCCCTGTCCTCTGGCGGGCGGTGGTCGAGTTCGCGGTGTTGACCGGGCGCTGGGATCTCGACGGCGTGCTGGCCGGACTCGGGCTGGTGGCCGAGGTCCAGGCCGGTGCGCTGCCGGTTGATCCTGACGTGCAGCCCATCCTGGACATGCTCGCCGAACTGGGAGTGGTCATTCTGGGCATCGAGGAGGATCAGCTGCGCTTTGCCGCGCACGGCGATGCGCACGAGCCCGTGCACATCAAGAAGATCGCGGAGATGCTGGCCGAGGGGCGGGAGGTGGAGGGGCTCGGGGACTGAGGTCCTCCACTGGATTCGGCCCCGCGTAACCCTCAGAAGCGCCCCAGCCGTCCCAGATGCAGTTCGCGCCCGCCAGGTTCGAGGTACATGTCGCCGAACTGGAGGATGCGGATCCGGTGCTTCGGCACCGGCGTCCACAGGCTGAGGCGGCGCCTGGCGAAGTCGATGCCGCGGATGATCCCGAGGCCCAGGCAGTCGCCGTGGCCATCGGCCACGCCGCAGAGCAAGTGGTCCGCGAAGTGGGGTGGAAGAAGCTCGGTACGCTTCAGGTCCTGGGCAGCAACCCCGTCCCCCACGGCGATGAACCCGTCGGGTAGCTGCTCGGCGTAGTGGTAGCGGGGATCATGGATGGGCCGGCCATTGAACAGCGCCGTGCGCTGCACGATCACCTCGCCCAGCCCCAACTCCATCGCCTGAGCATCACGGAAATGCCTCTCGAAGGCGGCCTCGCGGGAGCGTCGTCGGGCCTGCGGGGATTTGGCGACGGCCTGGGTCGAGGGGCGAAGGCGGAGGATGTTCATCTGCCTGGCGGCATGCCGGATGGGGGCGAGCTCCTCGCCGCGTTCCAGGCAGACCAGGACGTCCGGCCGCAGGGACTCGATCAGGAAACCCTTCAGTATCCGCCCCTTGCCCTGGACCAGGCCCGTCGTGTCGACCACCACGAACTCCCCGGCGGCAGCCTCCACCATGCGTCGGGTGCCCAATACCAGGGGCAGGAGGTGGGCGACGGGGCTGATGTGGCCGACGAAGTAGAGTGCATCGCAGTCTGCCTGGTTCAAGGGGGTGGGGGCGTGGAGGTTGGCGAGCGATACGGTTGCCGGCGGCCCCACGTCCTTTTGGCCGATGTCCGCGTCCACGAAGGACACCCGCCGCCCCTCGCGCAGGAGCGCGTTGACCAGAACGTTGCAGTAGCTGCTCTTGCCGCGATCGCTGGCGCCCACCACGAGGATGCGGTGCCAGCCTGAACCAAGGATCTGCTCGGCCGAACGCTTCCAGGGTCCAGGGATGTCGAGATCGCCCTCAGTCATGCCCGTCCCTCCATCCGGCTGAAGCCGGCCGTCCCGTCACTGTCCCGCTGGCGGATTTATAGCAGCCGATTGCAGCTTTCGACCAGGGCCTGCTGATCGTTGGCGAGTCTGGACAGGTGATTGCAGGCGTCGATGGCCTCGCGGGTCTTGCGCCGGGTATTTTCGGCCAACTCGCGCACGGCGCCGACGTTTTCGGTGATGTTTTGCGAGACCATGCTCTGCTCCTCGACGGCCGCCGCCACCTGCATGTTCATGTCATGGATGGCGGCGACCCCGTGGGTGATGCTTTGCAGGGCGGCATGGGCTTCCTGGGTGAAGTTCACGACCTCGGAGATCTTGTCGCCATCCTTGCGCATGGCCATCACGGCCTCAGTCGCACGCGACTGGAGGCCCTCGATCATCTGCTGGGTGCGCGTGGTGGCTTCCTGGGTCCGTCCCGCGAGGGCGCGCACCTCGTCGGCGACCACTGCGAATCCCCGTCCCACGTCGCCGGCGCGGGCGGCCTCGATGGCGGCGTTCAGGGCGAGAAGGTTGGTCTGTTCGGTGATGTAGCGAATATCGTCGATGATGGCGCCGATCTCCTGGCTGTCCTTGGCCAGATAGTCCATGAGCTTCTCCGTCGACTGAAGGTCCAGCGCGGTCGCATGGATCGCGTCGACCGTACGGCCGACGATCGCCCGTCCTTCCCGGGCGCACTTGTCGGTTTCATCGGCCGATTTCGCCGCCTGTGTGGTCAGCCTTGCGATCTCGTTGATGGCGATCGACATCTCCCGGATGGCGCGGGTGATGTGTTCGATGCGATCTTCCTGGCGGTCGACCCCCATCGCGGCGTCATGTTCGGTATCGCTGACCTGCTGGGTGTCCTTGCAGACGGCTTCGGCATTGACGCGCAGGCGGGAGAGGAAGGTACGGTTGTTGGCACGCAGTGTGCGCAGGGCGAGTTCGGCTTCGGCGGCTTCATCCATCCTTCCCGTGAACGCGCGCAGGGCGACCGGGTTGTCGGTGATGGAGCGGGCCATGCGACTCAAGCCGGCAAGCGGTGACAGCTGCCACCTGAGTAGGGCGAGGCCGGCCAGGGTGAGCGCGCTGACAAGGATCGCGAGGGTTGGCCCATCCATGCCAGCCACCAGGGCAAGAAGCATCAGGCCCTGGATCAGGCCGAACGTCAGCAGAACCCGGTGGCGGATCGGCTGCCAGAATCTCTTCCGGAATGGATTCCTGCCCTTCCAGAGGGCGCGATAGACCCTCTCGGCCTGGGCGACGTGCGTGCGCTCCGGGGCCACGCGCACGGACTCGTAGCCAATGACTTGGCCTTGGCTGAACAGGGGGCTGACATGCGCCTCGACCCAGTAATGATTGCCGTTCTTGCAGCGATTCTTGACCAGTCCGAGCCAGGCGCGACCGGCCTTGAGATGGGACCACAGGTCTGCAAAGGCCGCAGGGGGCATGTCGGGGTGGCGGACAATATTGTGACTCTGTCCGATGAGTTCTTCCCTGGTGAAACCGGACACGTCTTCAAAGGACGCATTGACGAATGTGATCGTTCCCTTGAGGTCGGTGGAGGACACCAGATGGCTTGCCTTGTCATAGCCTGTTTCGATCCCGGTGACCGGCAGGTTCTTTTTCATACGTTGCTCACTTGATCCCTAAGGAGATGCTGAAAAAATCCATCCATGGATTTTTTCAGCTCGGCTTACCGCGAAGTGAATTCGCGGTAGCCTCCGCAAATCAAGGGCTTATGCCCTTGATTGCGCCGGGGCTTCCATGCCCCGGACAGGAAACGCTGAATTGTTCAGCGTTTCCCCAAGACCGCAATGAATTCATGGTTGTAGGGACCTTAGCCACAGCCGGTTCGTTATGCAGGCGGTTATTTTTGGGTATGCATAAGAATGCTCAATTCCCTGCTGGGGCCGCAGCTTTGATGGTGCAAGACTGCTAGACTTCGCGCCCATGCTGAACCTCTCCCATCTCTCCATCCGCCGCGGGCCGAAGCTGCTGTTCCGGGACGCGAGCTTCCAGATCCATCCCGGCCAGCGCGTGGGCGTGACCGGCGCCAACGGCTGCGGCAAGTCCAGCCTGTTCGCCCTGCTGCTGGGCGAGTTGTCGGCCGACGCGGGTGATGTTCGCTTCCCACGCGACTGGGTGATCGCCCACGTGGCCCAGGAAACCCCGGCCGATCCGCGTCCGGCGATCGAGTACGCGCTGGATGGCGATGGGGAACTGCGCCAGATCCAGCGCGAGTTGCTGGAGGCCGAGGCGGCGAACGACGGCCCGCGTCTGGCCGAACTGCATGGCCGTTTCGAGGCCATTGGCGGCTACGATGCGCAGAGCCGGGCCGCGCGTCTGCTGCACGGCCTCGGCTTCCAGCCGGGTCAGGAACTGCGCCCGGTGGCGGAGTTTTCCGGCGGCTGGCGGATGCGCCTGAACCTGGCGCGGGCGCTGATGTGCCGTTCCGACCTTCTGTTGCTCGACGAGCCGACCAACCACCTCGACCTGGAGGCGGTGGTCTGGCTGGAGGGCTGGTTGAAGAGCTATCGCGGCGTGCTGCTGCTGATCTCGCACGACCGGGATTTCCTCGATGGCGTCTGCACCCACATCGTGCATATCGAGCACGAGGCCGCCACGCTTTATTCCGGCAACTACAGCGCCTTCGAGCGCCTGCGCGCCGAACGGCTGGCCAGCCGCCAGGCCGAGTACGCCCGCCAGCAGCGCGAGGTGGCGCATATCCGCGGCTTCGTCGACCGCTTCAAGGCCAAGGCCAGCAAGGCCCGCCAGGCGCAGAGCCGGCTCAAGGCGCTGGAGCGGATGGAGCTGATCGCCGCCGCGCATGTCGATTCACCCTTCCATTTCAGCTTCCGCGCGCCGGACAAGCTGCCGCACCCGCTGCTGCGCATGGATGGCGTGAGCGCGGGCTACGCCGGACGCGCGATCCTGTCGGGTGTCAAGCTCTCGCTCGCGCCGGGCGACCGGATCGGCCTGCTCGGTGTCAACGGCGCGGGCAAGTCCACCCTGATCAAGCTGCTGGCGGGCGAGATTGCGCCCATGGCAGGCGAGTGTGTGCCGGCCAACGACCTGCGGATCGGCTATTTCGCCCAGCACCAGCTTGAACAGCTGCGGCCGGAGTGGTCCGCGCTGGAACACCTGCGCCACGCTCATCCCGAGCTTGCCGAGCAGGAGGCGCGCGATTACCTAGGCGGTTTCGGTTTCGTCGGCGACATGGCCCTCGCCCCGGTCGCACCGTTCTCGGGCGGGGAGAAGGCGCGCCTGGTGCTGGCCCTGCTGGTCTACCAGCGGCCCAACCTGCTGCTGCTCGACGAGCCGACCAACCACCTCGACCTGGAGATGCGCGATGCGCTGGCGCTCGCCCTGCAGGACTTCGAGGGGGCGATGGTGATCGTTTCGCACGACCGCCACATGCTGCGCTCGACCACCGACCGGCTGTGGCTGGTGCATGGCGGGCGGGTGACGGAGTTCGACGAATCGCTGGACGATTACCCGCGCTGGCTGGCGGAGCAGGAGGCGAAGGCTCGTCCAGACGTGGCGGAGGCGGAATCCGTCGAACACAGCGACGCAACAACGCCGACGGGATCGGCGTTGGCTTGCCGCAAGGCGAGACCCGCAGGGCGGAATCCAGGGATGGATTCCGCCGCGCGCAAGGATCGCCGCCGGCAGGATGCCGAGTTGCGCAAGCGTTTGCAGCCGATGCGGCGTGAACTGGAACGGTTGGAGAAGGAAGTGGCCCGGCTTGGGGCCGAGCAGGCCGCCCTCGGGGCGTTGCTCGGCGATCCGGCCATCTATGCCGATTCGGAAAAAGCCCGCCTCATGCAGGCGCTGGCGGACAAGGCGAGGGTGGATCAGCAGCTGTCCGAGGCCGAAGCGGGGTGGCTGGAACTGGCGGACGCGCTGGAGACGGCCGAGCTCGAAGGGAACTGATCAGGACGCCTTGGCGCGGGGCGTTTCGGCCAGGGCGATCACGATGGTCTGGCCCGGCTTGAGGTCTTCCTTGTCCTTCATCTTGTTCCAGGCGCGCAACTGCGCAACCTGCACCTTGAACCGCTTGGCAATGCCGTACAGGGTGTCGCCCTTCTGTACGGTGTAGACAATCTGGCGCTCCTTCCCGCTGCCCTTGTCATCCTGCTCGCTCTTGGCAGTGGCCGGAGCGGGCTTGTTGTCTGGCCGCGGGTCGGTGTAAATCCTCAGTTTCTGGCCGGGCTTGATCGTGGCGTTGGCTCGCAGTCCGTTCCACGAGGCCAGCGTGGCCACATCGACACCGTGCTTGCGTGAGATGTTGAACAGGCTGTCACCCGGCACCACCGCATGGGTGATCGCGTAGGCGCCCTTGTCGACCCTTGGTGTATTGCTGGTCACCGTGATGGCCTTGGCCGGTGTCGTCTCTTCGTCGGGTTCGCGCCCCGGCAGCATCAGTTTCTGGCCGCGCTTGACCGTGTTCTTGAGGCCGGGGTTGAAGTCACGCAGGCTGGCTACGTCGATACGGTAGCGCTTCGCGAAGTGCGCAAGGCTTTCGCTGCGCTTGACCACGACCTGGCGCGGTGGCGCCTGGGTGACGCAGAAGGCCTCGATATCCAGGCTCCTGAGGCGCTCGGCCTTGTCGTGCGGCAGCAGCAGGGCGACCGCCTCCTTGCCGTTGCCGTTCACGCCGCGCTTGAAGCCGGGGTTGAAGCGGTAGAGGTCATCCATGCTCATGTCGACGGCGTTGGCGACCTTGGACAGGTCCAGCGAACGCTCGAGTTCGATCCGTGCGAGGAAAGGGGTGTCCTCGACCTTGTGCGGGCAGAGGCCATAGGCCTGCGGCTCGCGGAACAGGCGGGCGAGGGCGAGCAGGCGCGGCACGTAGGCCTTGGTCTCTTCCGGCAGGTCGAGCGACCAGTAGTCGGTGGGCTGACCGCGCGCGGCGGCGCGTTCGACGGCGCGGCTGACCGTGCCTTCGCCGGCGTTGTAGGCGGCCAGGGCGAGGTGCCAGTCACCATTGAAGAACTTGTTCAGGTATTGCAGGTAATCCAGCGCCGCGTTGGTGGAGGCATGCACGTCGCGGCGGCCGTCGTACCACCAGTTCTGTTTCAGGCCGAAGTGAGTGCCGGTGCTGGGGATGAACTGCCACAGGCCCGCCGCCTGGGAGCGCGAGGTGGCCTGCGGCTGGTAGGCGCTTTCCACGATCGGCAGGAGGGCGAGCTCCATCGGCATGCCGCGTTCGCGCAGCTGCTCGACGATGAAGAACAGATAGGGCTCGGCACGCTGGGTGATGCGTTCGAGCTGGTCGATCCGGCCCTGGTAGAAGAACAGTTCGCGGTCGATGCGGTCGTGCGCGTCTTCATGCATGGAGAAGTCGCGCGCCAGGCGGGTCCAGAGGCCGTAGTCCGGCGCACTGTCCCCGCTGGTCTCCTGCTCGGAGTGTGCCGAGGGGGTGCTTTCCAGCCGGTAGAGGTTCTGCGACGAGGCCTTCTCGTGCGTCGCGCCACTGGTGTCGTCGTCCTCGCGGGGGTCGAGCTGGGCACAACCCGCGAGGGCGAGCAGGGTAAGCGCGATGGCGAGATGGTGGATCAACCGCATCGGAGGCCTGTGCATCATGCAAATGAGCGGGGCATTCTATTTTCCCGGTCGGTTGCGGGCAAGTCAGGCGAGGTCGGCGTCGAAGGCGTCTTTCCAGGCGCGGACGGCGGCAAACATGGCGCTGTTGTCCTCGGGCGGATGGCCGAGGCGGGTTGTGGTGTTGGCGCGGAGTTCGGCGCTGTCCCAGCGCAGGAAGGGGTTGGTGGCCTTTTCCAGCGCAAGGCTGCTGGGGACGGTGGGTTCGCCTCGCGCCCGCTGGGCACGGGCGGCGTCGATGCGGGCATGGATGGCGGCATTGCCGGGCTCGGCCAAGGCCGCGAAGCGCAGGTTGTCCTCGGTGTACTCGTGGCCGCAGTAGATCTGGGTGTCATCCGGGAGGGCGCGGATTTTTTCCAGCGAATCCTGCATCTGGCGAGGGGTGCCCTCGAACAGCTTGCCGCACCCGGCACCGAACAGGGTATCGCCGCAGAACAGGGCGCCCTGTTCGAGGGCGGGATTGTAATAGGCGATGTGATCGAGGGTGTGGCCGGGGGTGGTCATGACCCGCCAGGTGCCGAGCCGTCCGAGATCCACCTCGTCGCCGTCCCCCAGCGGCTGGGTCACGCAATCGATCCGATCCGAGTGCGGGCCGTAGACCGGCGCGCCGTACTGTTCGGCCAGCCTGCGCGCGCCGCCGACATGATCGTGGTGGTGGTGGGTCAGGAGGATGGCGATCAGGCGTAGCCCCTGCCGTTCCAGGTGCTCGATGACCGGCAGCGCATCACCCGGATCGATAACCGCCGCTTCGTGGGCGCCGTCGTGCAGCAGCCAGATGTAGTTGTCATCGAAGGCAGGCAGAGGAAGGATGCGCATCGGACGTCCCTGGATTAGATTGATCGGGTAAGGACAGTCTAGGGCAAGGAATGCCGCAACCCAACCATGTCATGTGCTCCCCGTTCGCGGCCGCGCTGCTGATGCTGGCGGGGATGGTGCTGCCGCTGGCCTGGCCGTCGCTGGCGCCGCTTTTTCCGGCGTATCTGCTGCTTGCATTCGTCCTGGGCCTGAAGGCGCCCCTTCGTCCGCTGATGTGGCTGGCGCTGGGGCTTGCCTTGGGTGGCCACGCGATCGACGGGGTGCGCTCCGGCTGGCTGGCGCCCGCGCTGGAGGGCGAAACCCTGAACTTCGAGGTTCGCGTCGAAGGCTTGCCGGAGCTCAAGCCTCACGGTGTGAGTTTCGTGGCTCGAGTACAGACCCCGCCGGAAGGACAGGACGCGGGTTTTCCCGCCCGTCTTCGCCTGAGCTGGTACAAGCAGCCTCCGACACTGGAGCCAGGCGAGGTCTGGCGGATCACCGCGCGGCTCAAGCGGCCACACGGGATGGTCAATGGTGTGGGCTTCGACTACGAGGCCTGGTTGTTCCGGCAGGGCATCCAGGCGACGGGTACGGTACGTTCCGGCGAGCGCGTGCGGGTCGCGCCTTCGTTCAGCGTCGATAAGGTCCGGCTGGTGATCCGCGAGCGCCTGATCGAGCGCCTGGCTGGCGAGCCCTCGCTGGGGTTGATCCTCGGTCTGACCCTGGGCGATCGTTCACTGATCACGGAGGGGCAGTGGGATGCCCTGATCGCCACGGGCACCAATCACCTTCTCGCCATTTCGGGCCTGCACGTGACCATGATCGCGGGATTGGTCTGGGGCCTGGTGTCCTGGGGTTGGCGGCGGATTCCTCGACTTGCCTTGCACTGGCCCGCCCCGCTTGCCGGGGCGGTGGCGGGCGCCCTGGCCGCGCTGGACTACAGCCTGCTCGCCGGCTTCTCCGTGCCGACCCAGCGCACCCTGCTGATGCTGCTGGCGGTGGTACTGGCGCTGCTTTCCCGCCGTGCCATCCGGGTGCGCGATGTGCTGGGCCTGGCGCTCCTGTTCGTCCTGCTGTGGGACCCGCTGTCCGTGCTGGATGTGGGTTTCTGGCTGTCGTTCGGCGCGGTCGGGCTGCTGGTTTATGCCGGGTCGGGGAGGCTGGCGCGCCAGGGCAAGCTGGTCGAGGCCGGGCGGGCGCAATGGGCGGTTTCGATCGGCCTGCTTCCGCTGACCGTCCTGCTGTTCCAGCGCGGTTCGCTGATCTCGCCGTTGGCCAATGCTTTCGCCATTCCGCTGGTGACCCTGCTCATCACCCCGCTGGCCCTGCTCGGGACGGCACTGTTGCTGGTGTACGAGCCGCTCGGCGGACCCTTGCTGTGGAGCGCGGCTCGGGCGCTGGATGGGTTGATGTGGCTGCTGGAGGGCATAGCCGGATGGCCGATGGCACAGTGGTTCCCGCCTTCCGGCGGGATCTGGGTCTATCTGCTCGCCGTCCCTGCGATTGCATGGCTGCTCGCCCCGCGCGGAACGCCGGCCCGCTGGGTGGGGCTGGTCCTGTTGTTGCCGCTGGTCTGGCCGCGTGTGCCGCATCCCGCCGAGGGCGAGTTGTGGCTGGACATGTTCGACGTGGGCCAGGGACAGGCCATCCTCCTGCGCACCGCGAACCATGCGATGCTGTACGACACGGGTCCGTTGGGCTTTTCGGGTTTCGATGCGGGGGCGGAGATCGTCCTGCCCGGGCTGCGGGCGTTGGGTTTACGCGACCTCGATGCCGTGATGCTGAGCAACGGCGACCGGGATCACGCGGGTGGCGCCGGAGCCGTTCGCGCGGCCTTGCCGATGGAGCGCTTCTGGCAGGGGGGCGAACAGCCCGGCGCATGCAGGTCGGGTTTGTCATGGGATTGGGATGGCATTGGCTTCCGGGTACTGCATCCCACCCCGGACTTCGTCAGCAGCAAGGCGAACGACTGGAGTTGCGTGCTGAGGATCGACGCGCCCGGCGGACGCGTGCTGCTGACGGGCGATATCGAGCGGCGGGCGGAACTGGCTCTGCGCATCGGCGGCGAAGACCTGCGGGCCGAGGTGATGCAGGTGCCGCATCATGGCAGTCTCACCTCGTCCAGCGTGGGCCTGTTGGAGGCCGTGCGCCCCGAGTTGGCGCTGATTTCATCCGGCTACCGCAACAGCTTCAGGCATCCACGTCAGGAAGTGCTGGCGCGTTACCAGGCACTGGGCGTCACCTTGGTCGATACCCCCGCCTGTGGGCGGATTCGAGTGCGTTTGAGCGAAGGTGAAGCGCCTGAATGGCGATGCGTGCGCGAGGCCTGGCCGTGGGCCTGGCGGGTGCCGGTCCGGCCCGCGTCAGGGCGTGGTGGAGGCTGATTACTCGGTCTTCTCGCCGTCGGGCGTGACCATGTCGACGGCTGTGCCCGCCACTGTGGCGGTGACATCAACGGCCGTGGACACCACCGTTCCGGCGACGGAGGCCGTCGTGGTCACCACGGCGCAGCCTGGCAGCAGAGGCGTGCCGAGAAACAGAAGAGGCAGGGCGAGGTGTTTCACGTTCATGCTTCCAGTGTAGCCAGTTCGTCCAGAACGGCGCGGATGAGGCGGGTCTGCTCTTCCGGCAATCGGGCGGTCAGATCGTCCGCCTCGCGCGCGCCCTCGACGATCGCGATCAGGGCCTCGCTGGTCCGTACCGCGGTCGGGGTGTCTGCCGCATCACGCAGGCCGGCGAGGGCCTCCAGCGCGTCGCGCTCGCCCTGGGTGGCGGCGAAGATCAGCGCGGCCAGCGCGGGGGCGGCCTGGGCTGCGGCATCCTGTTCCAGTTCGGCCAACCACGCCTTGTCCTCGAGGCCGCGCTGCATGGCCGTGAGGATGGCGCGGTCTTCCTCGTCCATGCCGTCCAGGTCGATGTCCTGACCGTTGACGAAATCGATCATCCCCTTGACCAGCGCGTTCCAGCCGGCTTCTTCCATGTCATGGAACAGTTCGAACAGGGTCGGCGCCAGGTCGCTGTCCTCGCGCACGGCGATGGCCAGGCGGATCAGTTCGGCGTGGGTGGTGGCGATCTGGCGATGGAGCGGGTTGGGCATGGCGAGTCCCGTGTCGGCGTGAAAGGCTCGCATGATACGACGTTCGATGCGGCCTGCGCTCAGCCTTGTGCGACGGTTTCCAGCAGTACTTCCGCCAGCAGGCGGGTGGCGGGGCCGGCCAGTTCGGGCTGGACGAAGATGAGATAGAGCGGCTCGGTGCGGCTCTGGCCTTCATGCAAGGGCAGGGGGCGGATCGTTGCCGATCCCTCGCCCGCTGCGAGACAAGGCTCCAGCACATGGCGCGGAAGCCAGGCGAAGCCCAGCCCGGCCTGGACCATGCGCAGGGCGGTATCCAGGCTGGTGACCGTCCAGCGCCGCGGGGCGCCCAGCCAGCCGGAGTCGCGTGGCTTCAGTGTGCCGGAATCGCGCAGCACGATCTGCTGGGCATGCATCAGGTCGTCCGCCGTCAGCGGTCGGCCCAGCCGGTGCAGGGCATGCTCGGGGTGGGCGACGGCGAGGAATTCCACCTCGATCAGCACGTCAGCGAGCATGCCGGCGGGCGGGGCTGAACCGATCA
The DNA here is from genome assembly GCA_040758395.1 of Pseudomonadota bacterium. Lineage (GTDB taxonomy): Bacteria > Pseudomonadota > Gammaproteobacteria > Halothiobacillales > Halothiobacillaceae > Thiofaba. Next base: position 39,536 of record JBFLVP010000032.1, on the reverse strand, counting down.
CCAGATCGGCGGTGCGGTTGATGCAGGCCTCGTCGGTGCCGGAGAGTACCTCTTCGCGGAGCTGGACGCGGGTGTGCGGTGCGCGTTCGGCGAAGCGCGCGAGCGCTTGCAGCAGGGGGCCGGTGGGAAAGGCCGCCTCCACCGCGAGTCCGACCTCCGGTTCCCAACCCAGGCGCAGGGTGGCGGCCAACTCCTCCAGTTTCACGGCGCCAGCCAGCAGCTCGCGCGAGCGTTCCAGCAGTGCCCGCCCGGCATCGGTCAGGCGTGCCTTGCGGCCGTCCTGCACCAGAAGTTCCATGCCGAGCGTTTCCTGCAGGCGCGCGACCGCGTAGCTGACGGACGACTGGCTACGATGCAGGCGCTCGGCGGCCTGGGCGAATCCGCCATGATCGACGATGGCCTGCAACACGCGCCATTGATCAAGGGTGGTTCTGGGGTGTGGCACTGATCGATATTTTCGATTGCTTGGATCGAATCATTGCGCTTTTTTCTCGCCTTGTCGATGCATAGGCTGATATCCGAGAGTTGATTCAACGGTTATCGGGAGATCGCCATGAGCACCATCCTTCAGATCAACACCAGCGCCCGCGCGGCGGGTCAGGCCAACCGGTTGGCGGGCGATTTCGTCCAGGCCTGGCGTGAGGCGCATCCGCGGGATCGCATCGTCCTGCGCGACCTGACCTCTCATCCCGTTCCGCACCTGGACGAGCGGACCCTGACCGCTTTCTTCACGCCAGCGGAACAGCGTGATGTAGGACTGCGTGAGGCGGTGCGCCTGTCCGACGAGCTGATCGCCGAGTTGCGGGATGCGGACGTCATCGTGATCGGGGTACCGATGTACAACTTCGGCATTCCCTCCACCCTCAAGGCCTATTTCGACCACATCGCCCGGGCGGGCATCACCTTCCGCTTCACGTCGAATGGTCCCGAGGGCCTGCTGACCGGCAAGCGCGCCATCATCCTGGCCGCGCGCGGCGGCATCTACAGTGGCACGCCGAAGGACACCCAGACCGCCTACCTGCGCGACTTCCTCGCCTTCATCGGCATCACCGAGGTCGAATTCGTCTATGCCGAGGGGCTGGCGATGGGGGGCGATGCCGCCGAGCGCGCGGATCTGCACGCACACGCGCGTATTCAATCGTTGGTGGCGGCCTGAGCCGCCGGGGGGCAAGCCATGATCACCCTGCGCAAGGCCGATGAGCGTGGCCATGCCCGCTTTGGCTGGCTGGATAGCTGGCACAGCTTTTCGTTCGGTCAGTACCATGACCCCGAGCACATGGGCTGGGGTCCATTGCGCGTGATCAACGACGACCGTGTGGCGCCGGGCGCGGGGTTCAGTCCGCACGCCCATCGCGACATGGAAATCATCTCCTACGTGCTGGACGGCGCGCTTGAGCACAAGGATTCCAGCGGCGCCGGGTCGGTCATCCGCCCCGGCGAGGTGCAGCTGATGAGCGCGGGGCGTGGCATCACCCACAGCGAGTACAACCCTTCCCCGCGCGAAGGGGTGCACTTCCTGCAGATATGGATCGAGCCGGCACAGCGTGGCACACCGTCTGGCTATCAGCAGCATGCATTCCCGCTGCACGAGCGGCGGGGGCGTCTGCGCATCCTGGTCGCGCCCGATGGCCGCGATGGCGCCTTGCGCATCGGTCAGGATGTACTGGTGCAGGCGGCCTTGCTGGATGGCGGCGAGACCATTGATTACACGCTTGCCGCCGGGCGGCGGGCCTATGTCCACCTGGCGCGCGGCCAGATGAAGCTCAACGACCAAATCATGCGGTCAGGCGACGGGGCGAAAATCGGGGACGAAAGCCTGCTGTGCTTCCGTGATGGACAGGGTGCGGAGTTTCTGCTGTTCGACTTGCCGTAAGAGGGCGTCATGCCGCTGGCTTGAGCAGGGGCTCCACTTCCGCATGGGACTGTAGGGGGCCCGCCCTCGGACCGATGGGTGACGTGCTTGGTCGCGCCGGGGGCGGCGCTCCTACAGGGGGGCGAAGGCGAGGTGGTTGCGCGGACGGGGCCTTTCAAGCGCCGTTCTTGAGCACGTGCGGAGTGACGCTTACGTTCACTTGCCCGTCTGAGATCCAGATGTCGCCGTCCTGGATCGTGCAGCTCAGACGCATGGTGCGTTGCACCAGGGCTTCGAGCGCGGCGGATGACGCTTCCGGCACATTGAACACGCTCAGGTTCTCCAGGCGCGCGAGATCCTTGGCGATCTTCTCCCACCAGATATCCGCCGTCCGTCCGCCGAAGGCGTAGGCGATGACCTTGCGCGCCCGCCCGCAGGCCTTGCGCAGGCGGCGCTCGTCCGGCTGGCCGACCTCGATCCACAGGTCGATGTCGCCGGCCAGGTCCTTTTTCCACACATCCGGCTCGTCGTCGGTCGAAAGCCCTCGGGTGAAGCTCAGGGCCTCGTCAGCGTTCAGGGCGAAGGCCAGCAGGCGCACCATCATCCGCTCCTCGGTTTCGGAGGGATGCAGGGCGAGGGTCAGGGCATGGTTGGCGTAGTAGTGCCGATCCATGTCGGAAATGGCGAGGTCGGCTTTGAAAATGGTGGCATTGAGGGCCATGGGATTCCTCGGGGGAGAGGGGAGTAAAACAGGTGTAGGAGCGAGCTTGCTCGCGATATCAGCCAATCGCGAGCAAGCTCGCTCCTACAAGGCTCAGTCCTTCACCTTGCCCCGCAGAGCCTTGGTGCGGCTGTGTCTTGCCTTGTCCTCCATGCGGCGGACCTTCGATGCGCGGGTGGGCTTGGTCGGCTTGCGCAGCTTGACCGGTCGGCTGGCGTCCTGGAGCAGCCGGTGCAGGCGCTGGATGGCGTCCGCGCGGTTCTTCTCCAGACTGTTGAAGCGCTGGGCCTTGATGACGATCACGCCGTCGTGGCTGATCCGGTGGTCATGGGTGGCAAGCACGCGCGCCTTGACCTCGTCCGGCAGTGACGAGGCCCGGATATCGAAACGCAGATGCACCGCTGTCGAGACTTTGTTGACGTTCTGCCCGCCCGGTCCGCTGGCGCGGATGGCGGTGAATTCGATCTCGTCTTCGGGGATGGCGATAGGAGGCTGATCGGTCATGACGCGCAGGCTTGACGGATATGCAGGGTATGCAGAGTGTAGATGCGCTTGCCATGCAGCATCGGCGCGCTTATCGCGGCATGCTCGTGCGGCAGCTCGGTCCAGGCGCGGCCGTACAGGTTCACGAAAGCGGCGCTCAGCTCGGCAGGGGGCTCGGGCTGGTTCGGCTTGTCCCAGGCCAGCAGCACCGCGCATTCGCGGCGAAGTTCGTCGTCCGGGATGAGGGCAAGGCCGGTCTTGAGCACGGTGGATTCGGGCAGGTGCAGTTTCAGGTCGCCGGCTACCTGCATGTTCTCGGCAAGAATCAGGCCCCGCGTCCAGCCCTGCGCGCGCAGTTGTTCGGCGATCTGTTCGATCGGGAGATTGACCTTGCTTGGTTTATCCAGCATGCCGCCGAGCAGCACGCGGGTGTTCAGCAGAACGAATGCCAGCGCCATCAGCACCAGGGCCGAGGCGATCAGTCGCCGCGCACCCCCGCGCCCCATCGGCCAGAGCAGCAGGGCGGCCAAGGGGGCGAGAACCAGGAAGGGTTGCAGCCAGCGGTCACGGAAGGTGGTGGCCTGGGTCAGCAGGATGAGCAGGCTCATGCCGATCACGAACAGCAGGCCGTAGCGCAGGAAGAAGGCGCGCCAGGCCGCATCCGGTCTGGGAGCATCCTCGCGCGGCGCGCGGGCCGACCAGAGATAGACCATCCACAGCGGTGTCAGGAACAGGAAGGCCGCCCAGGCGAGACTTCCCCAGCCGGTGAGGAAGGTCATGATCAGGTTGCTGTCCGGCGCCGCGTGCAGCTTGTCCATGGTCGGGGCGGAGGCTGCCTCCCAGTGCTCGAGTACCCAGAGGCCATGAGGCAGGGCCAGCGCCCCGGCGATCAGGAGGGTGAGCAGGATGCGCCGATCCAGAAGGGCCGAGCGCAGAGCTGGGGTGAGTAGGGCCGCGCCGAGCAGCAGGGCGGCATGCAGGGCGAAACTGTACTTGCTCAGCGCGCCGAGCCCCAGCGCCAGCCCCAGCCCGGCGTAGTCGGCCAGGCGGCCTTCCTGCTGCACGCGGACGAGCAGGTAGAAGGCCGCTACCGCGCAGGTGGTGAGTGCCACCGAGTGGGTGAAGATGCGCTGCGATTCCCAGGCGAACTGGGGGATCAGCAGGAAGGACAGGGCGACCGCCAGCGCGGGCAGGCCGCTGCCGAGGATGCGGCGGCTGGCGAGGAACAGGAACAGGGTGCTTAGGAACATCAACCCGTTCTTGAGCAGGGCGAGCGCCAGCAGGGAGGGGCCGTCGAGGGCGAACAGCCCGTACAGCAGCCAGGTGAACAGCGGCGGCTGGGCGCCGTAGCCGAGCAGCAGGCGCTGGGTGTGCAGCATCTGTTCCGCTTCGTCGAACTCCAGTGCGCCGGAGATCAGCGGACGCAGCAGGCCCATCAGCAGGAAATAGCCGGCCAACAGCAGGATGCCGTGGCGTTCGAGCCAGGGCAGCATGCGCTGGAAGGCGCTTGTCGGCGGGGGCGTCCCTGGCATGGCGATCTTCCGCGCTTACAGCTTGCCGATCTTCTCGTGCTGGGCCTTGAGCTGGTCCAGCGCGGCGGCGAAGTCGGCCTGACGCTTGCGCTCCTGCTCGACCACGGCGGGCGGGGCCTTGTCGGTGAAGGCGGGATTGCCGAGTTTGACGGCGGCCTTCGCAAGCTCCCCTTCAAGACGGGTGATTTCCTTCGCCAGACGCGCCAGTTCGGCATCTTTGTCGATCAGGCCGGCGAGCGGAATCATGACCTTCATCTCGCCCACGAGGGCGATGGCGGATTCCGGCGCGGAGGCCTCGTCCCTCAGCACCTCGATGCTCGCCACGCGGGCCAGGGATGTGATGAAGCCGCCGTTCTCATCCAGCAGGCGGCGGTCGTCGGCGGAGGCATTGGCGAGCAACACCGGCAACGGCTTGCCAGGGGCGATGTCCATTTCCGCGCGGATGCGGCGCACGCCGAGTACGAAGGTCTTGAGCCATTCGATATCGGCCAGCGCGGCCTCGTCAATGCGGCTGGCATCCGGCTGCGGGAAGGGCTGCAGCATGATGGTTTCGCCGGCCTTGCCCGCAAGGGGCGCCACGCGCTGCCAGATCTCCTCGGTGATGAACGGCATGACCGGGTGCATCAGGCGCAGCAGGGTTTCCAGCACGCGTACCAGGGTGCGGCGGGTGCCGCGCTGGGTGGCCTCATCGCCCGTTTTCAGGGCGGGCTTGGTCAGCTCCAGGTACCAGTCGCAGTACTCGTTCCAGGTGAATTCGTACAGTTCCTGCGCAGCGAGGTCGAAGCGGTAGGCGTCGAAGTGACGGATGACCTCGGCCTCGAGCTGCTGCAGGCGGCCGATGATCCAGCGGTCGGCCAGGGTCAGGCTGACGTCGCCGGTCAGGCCGGTGTCGTGGTCCTCGCACTGCATCAGCACAAAGCGGCTGGCGTTCCACAGCTTGTTGCAGAAGTTGCGGTAGCCCTCGACGCGTTGCAGGTCGAAGCGGATGTCGCGGCCGGTGGAGGCCAGCGCGGCGAAGGTGAAGCGCATGGCGTCGGTGCCGAAGGCGGGGATGCCGTCCGGGAACTCCTTGCGGGTGTCCTTCTCGATCTTCTTCGCCATCTGCGGCTGCATCAGGCCGCTGGTGCGCTTCTGCACCAGGCTTTCCAGGTCGATGCCATCGATCAGGTCGATCGGGTCGAGCACGTTGCCCTTGGACTTGGACATCTTCTGGCCCTGCGCGTCGCGCACCAGACCGTGGACGTAGACCTCGCGGAACGGCACGTCGCCCATGAAGTAGTTGCCCATCATCACCATGCGGGCGACCCAGAAGAAGATGATGTCGAAGCCGGTGACCAGCACGCTGGTGGGGTAGAAGGTGGAAAGCTCCGGGGTCTTTTCGGGCCAGCCGAGGGTGGAGAACGGCCACAGGGCGGAGGAGAACCAGGTGTCCAGCACGTCGTTGTCCTGGCTCAGGACGAGGTCGGCGGGCAGGTTGTACTTGCTGCGTGCCTCGTCCTCGCTGCGGGCGACGTACACATGGCCCGCGCCGTCATACCAGGCCGGGATGCGGTGGCCCCACCAGATCTGGCGGCTGATGCACCAGTCCTGGATGTTGTTCAGCCACTGGAAGTAGGTGTTCTCCCAGTTCTGCGGCACGAACTTGACGCGGCCGTCATGCACGCAGGCGAGCGCCGGCTCGGTGATGGCCTTCTTGCCGCCGGGGCGGCCATCGGGCTGCACCTCGCGGGTCAGGTCCACGAACCACTGGTCGGTCAGCATCGGCTCGATCACCGCGCCGGTGCGGTCGCCGCGCGGGACCATCAGCTTGTGTGGCTTGATCTCGCCCAAAAGCTCCAGTTCCTTGAGGTCGTGGATGATGACGTCGCGCGCCTCAAAGCGGTCGAGGCTACGGTATTTCTCCGGGATGGCGCCGAGGCTGGACTCGCCGCCGACGACCTCGGCCTGGTCGCGGATACGTGCGTCGATGGTCATGACATTGATCATCGGCAGGTTATGACGCTGACCGATGGCGTAGTCGTTGAAGTCGTGCGCCGGGGTGATCTTCACGCAGCCGGTGCCGAAGGCCATGTCGACGTAATCGTCGCCGATGATGGGGATCTCGCGGCCCACCAGCGGCAGGGCGATGGTCTTGCCGATCAGGTGCTTGTAGCGCTCATCGTTCGGATTCACTGCCACGGCGGTGTCGCCGAGCATGGTCTCGGGGCGGGTGGTGGCGACGGTCAGATGCCCGGAACCATCGGTCAGCGGGTAGTGGAAGTGCCACAGCGATCCGTTCTCTTCCTCGCTGATGACCTCCAGGTCGGACACGGCGGTGTGCAGCACCGGGTCCCAGTTGACCAGGCGCTTGCCGCGATAGATCAGGCCGTCGTCGTACAGGCGGACGAAGGTTTCCCTGACCGCGTCCGAGAGGCCCTCGTCCATGGTGAAGCGCTCGCGCGACCAGTCCGGGGATGCGCCCAGGCGGCGCATCTGGCGGGTGATCGTGCCGCCGGATTCGGCCTTCCATTCCCACACCTTGTCGATGAACGCCTCACGGCCCAGGTCATGGCGCGTCTGGCCCTGTGCGGCCAGGCGACGTTCCACCACCATCTGCGTGGCGATGCCCGCATGGTCCGTGCCCGGCTGCCACAGGGTCTGGTCCCCGCGCATGCGGTGGTAGCGGATCAGCCCGTCCATGATCGTGTCCTGGAACGCATGGCCCATGTGCAGGCTGCCCGTCACGTTCGGCGGCGGCAGCATGATGCAGTAGGCGGGGGCGTCGGGAGCCAGCCTGGGAGCGAAGTGGTTGGCGCGTTCCCACTCGGCGTACCAGCGGGCTTCGATCTGCTGTGGATCGTAGGTTTTTTCCATGACGGGCATTCGGAGGCGATTGGAAGATGGGGCATTATAGCCACATGATTCGCCGCGATGGCTTGGGACAACCGGGAGCCGCGCGAAGCGTCGGGCCTCACCGTCTTCTCTCAGGAGCCGGCAGGTAAGGCGGAAATGGGGCAGTCCTGCCCGGGTGCGGCATGACCTCGGTGACGTGGTTCGGGCCTTGTTTGGATGCTGCCGCGCATCCTGCGCCGGACCTTGGTGCCTTTGTCCATAAGCTAGTCTTATCTTTTATTGAAATCGGTGATTGTTGCTTCCGTCTTTCCCTGGATAAGTTAGTAACCAGTTACTATCTTTAACGGGTAATCATGACTCGGCCATCCAGACATCTGCCCGCCGAAAAGCGCCGCGAGGTCACGATTGAAACCGTGATCAAGCTCGCCGCAGAGCAGAACCCCAGCGAAATCACCACGGCCGCCATCGCCAAGCGCATGGGACTGACACAGGGGGCCATCTTCCGGCACTTCCCGAGCAAGGAGGCCATCCTCCAGTCCGTCATCGAATGGGTCGCCGAGCGCCTGCTTGCGCGCATCGACAAGGCTGCCTCCGGGGCCCCCTCGCCCCTGGCCGCGCTGGAGGCCATGTTCATGAGCCATATCGACTTTGTCGCCACCCATCCCGGCATTCCGCGCATGCTGTTCGGCGAATTGCAACGCGCCGGGGAGACCCCGCCCAAGCGCATGGTCAAGACCTTGATTCAGCGCTACTCGGAGCGCCTGTACCGTCTGATCGAGGAAGGGAAACGGGCGGGCGAACTCGACGTGGATATCGACAGCAGCGCGGCGGCCATCCAGTTCATCGGCACGATCCAGGGGCTGGTCATGCAGTCGCTGATCGCGGGAGACATCGAGCGCATGCGCGAGCAGGCCCCGAAGGTCTTCGCCATCTACCGTCGCGGCGTTGGAGCTGCCCCATGAAAAGACGTCCTCTCCAGGGCAAGACCCTGGCCCTGCTGGCGGTCATGATCCCCTTGGTCGCCTTGTTTGCCTACGTGGCGCTTCGCTCGGGTCCCCTGGCACCCGTTTCCGTGACGGTGAGCCACGTCCGGATGATGGCCATCACGCCCTCCATCTACGGCATCGGCACGGTGGAGGCCCGATATCTCTACAAGATCGGCCCCACCGCGACAGGACGCCTGCAGCATCTGCATGTCGATGTGGGCAATGTCGTGCCCGTGGGAGAGGTGTTGGGGCAGATGGATCCCGTCGATCTTGCCGATCGGATCAGGGCCCTTGAGGCCGAGCTCAAACAGGGCGAGGCACAGCTCAAGGAAGCGCAGGCGCGGCATGATTTCGCCCGAACTCAGCTGCGTCGCTACGAGCAGCTCCTGGCGTCCCGTTCGACGAGCGAGGAGTCGGTCACGATCAAGCGCCAGGAGCTGCAGGTGGCCGAGGCCGGACTTGCCGCCGCGCGCGAGGGACTCGGTCGGGCACGGGCCGAGATCGATGCGCTCGGATCGCTGCGGGAGAACCTGGTGCTCAAGGCACCGGTGCCCGGCCTGGTCGTCGCCCGCCTCGCGGAGCCCGGTACCACGCTGTCCGCCGGGCAGTCCGTCGTCGAGATGATCGATCCAGGTCATCTCTGGATCGATCTCCGGGTCGACCAGATCAGCGCTCAGGGGCTGCGTGCCGGACTGGCCGCCCAGGTGCGCCTGCGCTCCCGCAAGAACGATCTCCTGGCGGGACGCATCGAGCGGATCGAGCCGCGCGCGGACGCGGTGACCGAGGAGCTGCTGGCGAAGGTGGTGTTCGATGCGCAGCCCGATCCGTTGCCGCCGTTGGGGGAACTTGCGGAGGTGACGGTGTCATTGCCGCCGCTGCCCGAGTCGCTGGTGATCCCGAACGCGGCCCTGCGCAGCCGTGCGGGGCAGGCCGGCGTGTGGGTGCTGGCCGACGATGGGCTGGAGTTTCGTCCCATCCGCACGGGGCGCGGGGATCTGGATGGCCATGTCCAGGTGCTCGATGGCCTGACGGAAGGGGAGCGCATCGTCGTCTACAGCGAGAAGCCGCTGCATGAGCGCAGCACGGTGCATGAGGTCGAACGCCTGCCGGGAGTGCCGGGATGATCAGCCTGGCAGGCCGGGACATCCTGCACCACTGGGGCAAGTTCGTGTTCACGGGCTTTGGCCTCGGGCTGCTGATCGGGGTGACCCTGATCATGGCCGGTGTCTATCGAGGCATGGTGGACGATGCCAGGGTGCTGATCGAAAACAGCGGCGCCGATCTTTGGGTTGTGCAGCAGGACACCCTGGGGCCCTACGCCGAGTCCTCGAGCATCTTCGACGACCAGTGGCGAGCCATCGCGGCCCTGCCGGGCGTAGCCCGGGCCGCGAACGTGACCTACCTGACCATGCAGGTGCGCGCGGGCGAGCAGGATGTCCGCGCCATGGTGACCGGCCTTGTCGCCGATGGGCCGGGAGCGCCGGGCTGGCCGCCCTATCTCGTGGCCGGTCGCCACATCACCCGCGGGCATTACGAGGCCGTGGCCGACGTGGCCACCGGTTTCCTGCTTGGGGAGCGCATCCGCATCCGCCGCAATGAATACACCGTGGTCGGGCTGACCCGGCGCATGGTGTCCTCCAACGGCGACCCGATGATCTTCATTCCGCTCAAGGATGCGCAGGAGGCGCAGTTCCTCAAGGACAACGACGCCATCCAAGCCCAGCGCCGCCGCACGGAGGCCAATCCCGCCTTCAACCGCGCCGGCCAGCCGGATGTGCTGGAGGCCGTGCAGGCTTCCCAGACCACCAATGCCTTCGTCAATGCCGTCCTGGTCCGGCTTGAGCCAGGACATCGCGCCGAGGAGGTGGGCGATTCCATCCGCCGCTGGCTGCGCCTTCAGGTCTATGACCGTGCCGGCATGGAAGGGATTCTCGTGGGCAAGCTGATCGCTACCTCTTCGAGGCAGATCGGCATGTTCCTGGTCATCCTCGCCGTGGTCAGCGCCGCCATCGTGGCGTTCATCATCTACACCCTCACGCTGGACAAGATCCGGGAAATCGCCGTGCTCAAGCTGATCGGTACGCGCAACAGGACCATCGCCTCCATGATCCTGCAGCAGGCGCTCGCCCTGGGCGTGATCGGCTTCGCGGTGGGCAAGATCGTCGCGACCTTCAGCGCCTCCTCCTTCCCCAAATATGTCCTGCTCATGCCGCTCGATTCCGTGGCCGGATTCATCGCAGTGCTGCTGATCTGCATCCTTTCGAGCATCATCGCCATCCGGGCCGCCCTGAAGGTCGATCCGGCCGAAGCGATCGGAGGCTGACGTCATGAACGCCAAGGGCATCCGCATCGAAGGCCTCAGGAAGCGCTATGGAAGTGGCGATACCGCCGTTGATGCCCTCAAGGGGGTGAACATGGTCGTTGCCCCCGGCGAGGTGGTGGGGCTGGTGGGGCCCTCGGGCTCGGGCAAGAGCACCCTGCTCAAGTGCCTGGGGGCCGTCATCGAGCCGAGCGCGGGGCGCATGGTGCTGGGCGAGGAGGTGATCTACGAGGACGGCTGGAAAATCCCCGACCTGCGCGCCTTGCGCCGCGACCGCATCGGCTTCGTGTTCCAGGCCCCGTACCTGATCCCCTTCCTCGACGTGACCGACAACGTCGCCCTGCTGCCCATGCTGGCCGGAAAAAGCAACGCCGAGGCGCGAGCGCAGGCCATGGAGTTGCTGACCGCGCTGGATGTGCAGCACCGCGCCCGCGCCATGCCCTCGCAGCTCTCGGGCGGCGAGCAGCAGCGCGTGGCCATCGCGCGCGGGCTGGTCAACCATCCCCCCGTGATCCTGGCCGACGAACCGACGGCCCCGCTGGACTCCGAACGGGCGCTCGGGGTGATCCGCATCCTCAACGACATGGCGCGCCGATTCGATACGGCGGTCATCGTCGTCACCCATGACGAAAAGATCATTCCCACCTTCAAGCGCATCTATCACATTCGCGATGGTGTGACGCACGAGGAGGCGGGAGAAGGTCGGCCCATCGACTGAACGCCATTCAACTCACCATGGCTCCAACCCTGACCTGTCATGACGGCTTGGTCGTGCCAGGGGTACCGCAGGTAGGGGCTGCAGGGCACGGGCTTGCCCGTGTAGACGCAGGAGGAGTTGGATGCCATCGCCGACGAACTCAGCCATCGCCCCTTGCCGCTCACAACTTCACCTCGCCTCTGGCACCTCGTCTCTGGCAGTATTCAGGGCCATGCTCGAACATTCCGAGCAGCCCGATCCTGCCAGGCAGTGATCAAATTGTTGCGCTTGGTCTTTGAGCCCGCCGGGCAAAAGCTCGAAGGATTGACGCCCCGACATGAAGAAACGAGTCCGGACGCTAGTCCCTTACCTGCTGGTCATTCTGCTCGTCGCCGCCATCGAGTGGTCCTTCGGCTGGTCGCGTCTGCTCGCGCCCTGGGTCGAGGTTTCCCTTGGCGGGCTGCTGGTCGCCATTGCCCTGATGCTCGCAAGCTACATCCTCCGTGCCTGGCGCGTGGCGGACCATTTCGATATCCGTGGGCGCTTCGGCGCGGTGCTTGCCCTCAACCTGCAGCACAACCTGTGGAACAACCTGCTGCCGATGCGGGCTGGCGAGCTGAGCTTTCCGATCCTGATGCGGCAGCGGTTCGGCGCCGATCCAGCCTGTGCGCTGGCCGGGCTGTTCTGGATTCGCCTGGTGGATGCGCAGGTGCTGGCGGCGCTGGCGCTGGGCAGTCTGCTGTGGCTGGCGAAGGTGGAAGTGCTGGCTCTGGGCCTGGTGATTCTGGCGCTGGTGGCGCCGTTCGTGTTCTGGTCGCTGCGTGGGTGGCTTGGGCGGTGGGTGGATGGAAACGGTAGGAGCGAGCTTGCTCGCGATCAGGGGGATGTGTCGCAGAAAGCGTGGAAATCGCGAGCAAGCTTGCTCCTACGCAAGGTACTGGCCGGGCTGCCGTGCGATGCCGCGCATTTCGCCCGGGGCGTGCTGCTGACCTGGGCGAACTGGCTGGTGAAACTGGCGGCGTTGGCGTGGATTCTGCGTCAGTTCGTTGCCATCGACTGGGCCGGGGCGGGCTTGGGCGTGTTGGGCGGGGAAGTGACGTCGGTCTTGCCGATCCATGCGCCGGGCGGTTTCGGCACCTACGAGGCTGGCATGCTCGGCGCGTTGTTACCACAGGGGTTGGATCTTACGGCGGCAACCGGGGCGGCGATCAATACCCACCTGTTCCTGCTGGGTTCCAGCCTGCTTTTTGGGCTGGTCGCGATGCTGATGCCCGGCAAATCGGCTACCATGCCCGCACCCGATAAGGATACGAACACGCCATGACTGCTCCCGCCGCCCATCGCCTTTCCCTCGTCATTCCGATGTACAACGAGCAGGACAACGTGCTGCCCATGCTGGAGCGCGTGCACGAGGTGTTGGGCGACTATCCGATGCCGTGGGAGGTGCTGCTGGTCAACGACGGCAGCGCGGATGCCACGCTGGCGGCGATGCGCGAGGGCCAGGCCAAGTATGGCGAGCATGTGCGGGTGGTGGAGCTGCGCCGCAATTTCGGTCAGACGGCAGCCATGCAGGCGGGCATTGATCTTGCGCGCGGCGACGTGATCGCGACCCTGGACGGCGATCTGCAGAACGATCCGGTGGATATTCCGCGCATGGTCAATCGTCTGCTGGACGAGGATCTGGATCTGGTGGCGGGCTGGCGCAAGAACCGCCAGGACGCGGTCATCATGCGCAAGATCCCTTCGCGCATCGCCAACAAGCTGATCCGCAACATCACCCAGGTGCAGCTTCACGACTACGGCTGCAGCCTGAAGGTGTTCCGCGCCGAGGTGGTGAAGAGCGTGCGTTTGTACGGTGAGATGCACCGCTTCATCCCGGCCTGGCTTGCGACCTATACCGCGCCGAACCGCATCGCCGAGGAGGTGGTGGCGCACCATCCGCGCACCCGCGGTGTGTCGAAGTACGGTATCTCGCGCACCTTCCGCGTCATCATCGATCTGCTGGTGGTGTACTTCTTCATGCGCTACTCCGCGCGCCCCGGCCATTTCTTCGGCATGGTCGGCCTTGGGCTGGGCAGCGCGGGTGGCTTGATCATGGCCTACATGGCGGTGCTCAAGCTTTTCGGTGAGGACATCGGCACCCGCCCGCTGTTCTTCGCCGGCATCCTGCTGATTTTGGTGGGCGTGCAGATGCTGACCACCGGGGTGCTGGCGGAGATGCTCTCGCGTGTCTATTTCGAGTCGCAGGAGCGCAAGAGCTACATCGTGCGCAACAAGGACGCGATGCCGTCTGACGAGACCGAGGGCTGGCATGGATCAGACCAAGCTGCCGCCTGAGACGCTGCGCACCTGGTGGGTGGCCAGCTTTGTGCTGGCCGCGTTGCTGTGGGCGATGTGGAACCCCGGCACCAACATCAATGCCTTCTTCGCCATCAATGCCTGGGGCGTGGGGGCGGAGAACTTCTGGGCTGGTATTACCCTGGCGGGCGATACCGCGGTGACGGCGGTGCTGCTGCTCCCCTTCGTCTGGCGCCGCCCGCAGGTGGTGTGGGCTGCGGTGCTGGCGGGCATCGTCGCGACCATGCTGGTCCACGACCTCAAGCCCGCGCTCAGTGTGGTGCGCCCAGCGGGCGTGTACCCGGAGGGCCTCGTCCATGTCATCGGCCATGAACTGCGCAGCAACAGCTTCCCCTCCGGCCATGCGGCCAGCTATTTCACCATCGCGGGCGCGGTGGCGCTGGCCCTGCGTCTACCGCTGTGGGGAGTAGTGGCAATGTTCGCGCTGGCGGCCTTTGGCGCGATCTCGCGCAGCGTGGTCGGTGCGCACTGGCCGCAGGACATCTTGGCCGGGGCGCTGATCGGCTGGCTGGCGGCGGGTATGGGCTGGCGCTTGTCCCAGTGCTTCCCGGTCAACCTCCGCTGGGGGCAGCCCTTGCTGGTTTTCATCCTGGTCGGCGGGTTGATTGCGCTGGTGAATTTCGACGGAGGCTACCCCGAAGGCCGATGGGTGCTGATTCCGGTCGCGCTGTGGGCAGTCGGTGGATCGGCCTGGGTGTTCTGGAGGATGCGTCACCGTCTGCCGACTTGAAAAAGGGAACCGCTGAAAAATTCAGCGGTTCCCGATTGCGGCAGAATGCCGCAACGCAAACAAGGGCGTAAGCCCTTGATTTGCGGAGCCCGTCGCGGACTTTGTCAGCTTCGCGTTAGGCATGTACCGCGACGAGGCGAGCTGCAAAAATCCAAGGATGGATTTTTGCAGCGTTTCCAACAGTGCAGGACAGCCCTTTTTCAGCATCCTGTTCATGGTCTTTACCGTCAGGGCGTGCCCTGATCAAGCGAGGCAATGGGCGTTGGCAGGCGAGCAGTCACGGAAGTGGTCGCCACAGGTGACTGAAACAAGCCGCGCGCTGGACCTTGAACATGGGCTGCTCAGCCTGGACGATCCTCGGGCGATTGCCGAATCCCTCAAACGCTCCACCGAACGCAGCGACCGCCGCAAGGCGGTCAAGGCTTGATCCGCACCAGCGCGTAGCCACGCTCGTTCAGCAGCACCTCATGCGCGGGCAGGCCCGCGAGCTTGCCCGCACGGGTGAAGACCAGATCGCCCGCGCGCGGTTCTCGCCGCTCCTGCACATGGCCGCTGTGCACGCTGTAGCTGGGCGTGTTCACCCCCCACATCACATACGGCCCCGGCTCGTCGCGGGCACGTTCGGCGGCATGATGAATCGGCCCCTGCTGGATGGCGCCGAGCGCGGGGAAGAACCATAGCGCGAGGGCGAGGTTCCCCGCAGCCGCCAGGCCGAACAGGGTGGCGGGCAGCTGCAGGCTGCGGGCGAACATCAGCGCGAGGCTGGTGGCGGCGAGCAGGAAGAAGACTTCGAAATGGCCGGCGAGGAACAGATCCCGTGCGCCGGTCAGCAGAGCACGCACATCGCTGCCTTCCGGCTGGCGTGCCGTAATCTCCGGCAGCAGGCAGGGCAGCACGGCGATCAGTCCAAACAGCAGCAGCGGCGGCAGCAGGGCGAGGATGCGGGACTTGAGCAGGGGCAGGGCGAGCGCCGCCAGGATCAACACGGCGCTCATGCCGTAGTTCAGGTAGTGCGGCAGCTTGGTGCCGGAAAACGAGAAGAACACCAGCACGAAGCCGAACCATATCCACAGATAGAGTCCGAGGGGCGATTTCAAGCGTGCGGGAAGTTCGCGCACCGCGCGCAGCAGTGGGGTGGTGAAGGGCAGGGCTAGCAGCAGGGCGATGGGCAGGTAGTAGAACAGGCTGCCCGCGTGGCCCTCCATCGGGCCGGAGAAGCGTTCGACATTGTGGGTGCCGAAGAAGCCGTCGATGAAGGCCATGCCCTGCGCCTGATACTGTAGGACGTACCAGGGCAGGGGGATGGCGACCAGCAGGGCCAGGCCGAGCGGATGGAAGGCCGCCCGCAGCAGGGCGGGCAGTTCGCGTTGCAGGGCGAAGAAGATCAGGCCGACCGCGCCGGGCACCAGCAGGGCGATGGGGCCCTTGGTCAGGAAGCCCAGGCCCATCGCCACATGGGTCAGGATGATCCACTTCGTCTTGCGTTCGAGGAACCAGAGGTAGACGCCGAACATGGCGGCGACTAGCCACAGGTTGAGCAGGGCATCGGCGGTGGCGGCGCGGCCGATCACCAGCACCCCGAGCGCGGAGCCGACCATCAACGCGGCACGTAGAGCGGTTTCGCGGTCCGCCACGCGGGCGACGAAGCCGTAGACCAGCAGCACCCAGCCGGTCGCGGCCAAGGCGGAAGGCAGGCGGAAGGCGAACGGGGTCGGCCCGAACAGGCTCATGCTGGCCGCCTGCAGCCAGTGGATCAGGACCGGCTTGTCGAAGCGTGGCACGCCGTTGACGAAGGGGGAGATGAAGTCGCCGCGCACGAACATCTCGCGGGTGGCCTCGCTGAACGCGCCCTCGTCCAGGTCAAACAGCGGCGCGCCGCCGAGGTTGAGGAAGAAGCTGATCCCGACCGCGAGGGCGAGCAGGGCGTAGTGGATGGCGTAGCGGGGCATGGCGTGCGGCAAATACAAGGGGTGACGCACTGTAACAAGGCGGTTTGGGTTAGGCTATGCCGCTTTGCACATCGTGAAACCCCCTCGTGCGTGATCTGCTGTCCTCCAAGTCCGCCTACTTCTGGCTCGTCGTCCTGATCGGCGGGCTGACCGCCTATCGCGCGGCGGTGCTGGCGGGTTCCGGGCTGGGTCTGTACGTGGACGAGGCCTACTACTGGGGCTGGGCCCAGCAGCTCGACTGGGGCTACTACTCCAAGCCGCCGATGATCGCGGTGCTGATCGCGCTGACCACCGGGCTATGCGGCGACGGGGTGTTCTGCGTCAAGCTCGGCGCGCTGCTGGTCTATCCGGTCACGACCTTCCTGGTGTTCAAGCTAGGTGAAGCGCTGTTTGATGCCCGCACTGGCCTGTGGGCCGCCGCGCTGTTCCTGCTGATGCCGGGGGTGGCGCTCTCCAGCCTGATCATTTCCACCGATGTGCTGTTGCTGCTGTTCTGGACGCTGGGCCTGTGGGCCTTCGTGCGGGCGCTGGAGACGAATGCCTGGCGGCACTGGCTGCTGGTCGGCGTGGCGGGCGGGCTGGGGCTGCTGAGCAAGTACAGCATGGTGCTGTTCGCGCCGTCCGTGCTGTTCGCCCTGTTGATCGTGCCCGCCTGGCGGCGGCATCTGCTCCATCCGCGCCTGTGGGCCGCGGCGCTTCTCGCGGCGCTGATCTTCGCGCCCAACCTGCTCTGGAACGCGGCGCACGGCTGGCCGACCCTGCAGCACACGGCGGAGATATCCAACCTCGACGAGGGCGCGCTGCACTGGGGCGAGTTGGGCGAGTTCCTCGGCGGGCAATTCGCCGTGTTCGGCCCGCTGGCGCTGCTGCTTTGGCTGCTGGCGATCCGGGGGATCGCCCCCTCGCCGAAACGGACCCTGCTGCTGGTCTTCACCCTGACTTTCCTCGGCGTGATCACCGCCCAGGCCCTGTTCGGCCGCGCCAATGCCAACTGGGCCGCGCCTGCCTTCGTCGCGGCGAGCGTGCTGCTGGCGCACTGGGGACTGGCGAGGCCTCGGATGCTGGTGGCGGCGCTCGTCATCAACGCGCTGCTGATGCTCGGGGCCTATCACTACGATCACGCGGCACGCCTGTTCGGCGTGGAACTCACGGGCAAGAGCGACCCGTTCAAGCGGGTGCGCGGCTGGGAGGAGCTGGGTCGGCAATTCGCCGAACGACGCGCCGAGGCGGCCGGCGCGCGCCTGATGAGCGAGGACCGCGAGGTGCTGGCGCAGCTGGCCTATCGGTTGCGCCTGCCGTCCGATGCACTGCGTAGCTGGAATCCCGGCGGGCATGTCCGCCACCAGTACGATTTGTTGAACAGCTTGGGCGCGCGGGATATCGGTTCGGATGTGCTGTATGTCACGCGCCATGGCGCTCCCGAAGGCGTGACCGCGCATTTCACCGAGATGAAGCGCCTGGCGCCGCTGGAGCTTGCCGTTCATCCTGACTGGAAGCGCCACTACGAGGTCTACTGGCTGCGGGGGTACAAGGGATGATGCTCCGTCGTATCAGCCTGTGGTGGTGGACGGCCCTTCCGGCGGCTCTGCTCTTCACCCTCTGGCCCGGGCTGGATCTGTACATCAGCGGCATGGCCTATGTGCCGGGCGAGGGCTTCGTCGGCAATCGCCATCTCTGGGTGCGGGTGGTGTACGACTCGGCGCGCTGGCTGACTGTGGTGGCCCTGTTGCTGGGCATCGTGCTGCTGGCCGGGAGCTTCGTGATGGCGGGAACGGTCAGCTGGCCGCGGCGCGGGGTGGGCGCCTTCCTGATCTTGAGCCTGTTGATGGGGCCGGGGCTGGTGGTCAACGAGGGGTTGAAGGAATACTGGGGCCGGGCGCGGCCCTCGCAGGTGGTCGAATTCGGCGGGCAACAGCCGTTCACGCCGGCGCTCAAGCCGGCTTCCGGCTGCGCCAGCAACTGCTCCTTCGTCAGCGGACATGCCTCGATCGGCTTCTGGTGGCTGGCGCTGGGGCTGGTCTGGCCGGCTTGGCGTTGGCGCGCGCTGGCGCTTGGCCTGCTGCTGGGCGGGACGCTGGGGATCGCCCGCATCATGCAGGGCGGGCATTTCGCCAGCGATGTGGTGTTCAGTCTCCTGGCCGTGTGGGGCACGGCCGAGCTGCTGGCCTGGATCTTCCGCTACAGGGGCTGGCTGTCCCCCGCACCCGATTCAGGCAAGGCTCAGGACTGAGCCGCCTTCTCCATCAGCCAGGTCATGAGCAGCGGCACCGGGCGGCCGGTGGCCCCCTTCTTGTCGCCCGAGTTCCAGGCCGTGCCGGCGATGTCCAGGTGCGCCCAGTGGTAGTTCTTGGTGAAGCGCGCAAGGAAACTTGCGGCTGTGATCGCGCCGCCCTCGCGGCCGCCGATGTTGGCCATGTCGGCGAAGTTGGACTTCAGCAGGTCCTGGTAGTCGTCCCACAGCGGCAGTTCCCAGGCGCGGTCGCCGCTCCGCTCACCGGCCTTGAGCAGGGCCTGCACCAGCGGGCGGTGGTTGCCGAACAGGCCGGAGGGGAAGCGGGCGAGGGCGATCACGCAGGCGCCGGTCAGGGTGGCCATGTCGATCACCGCCTCCGGCTTGTAGCGCTCGGCGTAGGTCAGCGCGTCGCACAGGATCAGGCGGCCCTCGGCGTCGGTGTTGAGCACCTCGATGGTCTGGCCGGACATGGAGGTGACGATGTCGCCCGGCTTGAGCGCGTTGCCGGCCGGCATGTTCTCCACGGTCGGGATCAGGCCGACGAGGTTGACCGGCAGCTTCATCTCGGCGCAGGCTGCGAACACACCGAGCACGGTGGCCGCGCCGCTCATGTCGTACTTCATCTCGTCCATCTTCTCGCCCGGCTTGAGCGAGATGCCGCCGGAGTCGAAGGTGACGCCCTTGCCGACCAGTACGGTCGGCTTGCTGTCCTCGGCGCCCTGGCGGTATTCCATCACGATGAAGCGCGGCGGCTGGGCGCTGCCCTTGGCGACCCCCAGCAGGGCGCCCATGCCCAGATGTTCCATCGCGCTCTGGTCGAGAATCTCGGTGTGGATGGTCGAGTAGAGCGAGGACAGGCGGCGGGCCTCGTCGGCCAGGTAGCTTGGGGTACAGACGTTGCCCGGCATGTTGGCCAGGTCCTTGGTCAGGCGGATGCCGGAGGCGATGGCCTCGGCGCTGCGCAGGGCGTCCTCGAGGTCGCGCATCTCCTTGCGGCCGGCAACGAAGTTCACCCGCTTGAGGGCGCGCTTGTTGTCCTTCTCGCGCTTGAACTGGTCGAAGCGGTAGCCGCGCTCGTCGATGGCGAGCACCGCGTGACGCAGCGCCTCGTCGGCCTCCATGCCGCGCGGAGCGGCCTCGAGCAGGCAGAAGGCGGCATCGCCCGCGCCGCGATCGCTCAGCGCGCCGATGACTTCGGCATGGGCCTTTTTCCATCCCTTGAGATCGAGGTCGCGGGCCGCACCCAGGCCGACCAGCAGCACCCGTTCGGCACTCACGCCGCCCAGGGCTGGTAGCAACAGGGTCTGGCCGCATTTGCCTTCGAGGTCACCGCGCTTGAGGATCTGGCCGATCTGCCCGCCGCTGGCTTCATCGAGGGCCTGCGCCGAGGGCGTGAGCTTGCGCCCCTCATGCACGCCGACCACGATGCAGGCGCTTTTCAGGGTGCTGGCGGAGCCGCTCTTGATGCCGTATTCCACAGTGCTTGTCCTCGCTCTGGATGGTGAAGGTTTCATCATCTTAGCACCGCGCCACCGATTGAGCGGAAGGGGGGTTTCCGGTATCCTGCAATGCCTTCCGGGGCACGCTCTTTGTGCCTTGCACACAGCTTCAAAGACTCATGACTCGATACATCTTCGTTACCGGCGGCGTGGTTTCCTCCCTCGGCAAGGGCATCGCTGCGGCCTCCCTGGGCGCGCTCCTGGAAGCACGCGGCCTCAAGGTCACCCTGCTGAAGCTGGATCCGTACATCAACGTCGATCCGGGCACCATGAGCCCCTTCCAGCACGGCGAGGTGTACGTCACCGACGACGGCGCCGAGACCGACCTGGACCTCGGCCATTACGAGCGCTTCGTGCGCACCACCGCCACCCGCAACAACAGCTTCACCACCGGACGGGTCTATGAAGAGGTGATCCGTAAGGAGCGTCGCGGTGATTATCTCGGCGGTACGGTGCAGGTCATCCCGCACATCACCGACGAGATCAAGCGCCGCGTGCGCGAGGGCGGCGAAGGCTTCGACGTGGCCCTGGTCGAGATCGGTGGCACGGTGGGCGACATCGAATCCCTGCCGTTCCTGGAAGCGATCCGTCAGATGGGCGTGGAACTGGGCCGCGAGCGTGCCCTGTTCATGCACCTGACCCTGGTGCCCTACATCAGCGCGGCGGGTGAGCTGAAAACCAAGCCGACCCAGCACTCGGTCAAGGAGCTGCGTTCCATCGGCATCCAGCCGGACATCCTGATCTGCCGCTCGGACCGTGAACTGCCGGCCGACGAGCGCCGCAAGATCGCCCTGTTCACCAATGTGGAGCAGGAGGCCGTCATCAGCGCGGTCGATTCCGACACCATCTACCGCATCCCGCGCCTGCTGCACGCGCAGGGCCTGGACGAAACCGTGGTGCGCAAGATGCGCCTGGACGTGCCGCCGGCCGACCTGTCCGAGTGGGATCGCGTGGTCGAGGCGCAGACCAACCCGCATCACGAGGTGCGCATTGCCATGGTCGGCAAGTACGTCGAGCTGGCGGATGCCTACAAGTCGCTCAACGAGGCGCTGACCCACGCGGGCATCCACAACCGCACCAAGGTGCATATCCAGTACATCGATTCCGAGCGTCTGGAAACCGGCAATCTGGACCTGCTGGAAGGCATGGACGCCATCCTGGTGCCGGGCGGCTTCGGCGAGCGCGGCGTGGAAGGCAAGATCCGCGCGGTGCGCCATGCGCGTGAGAACAGGATTCCCTACCTGGGCATCTGCCTCGGCATGCAGGTGGCGGTGATCGAGTACGCGCGCCATGTGGCGAGCCTCGAGGGCGCCTACAGCACCGAGTTCGATCGCAACGCCAAGCATCCGGTCATCGGTCTGATCACCGAGTGGCAGACCGCCGAGGGCGACATCGAGCAGCGCGGCGAAGATTCCGATCTGGGCGGCACCATGCGCCTCGGCAGCCAGTATTGCCGCCTGCTGGAAGGCACCCTGGCGCGCAAGGTCTACGGCCAGGAGGTCATCTCCGAGCGCCATCGCCACCGCTATGAATTCAACGAGCATTACCGCGCGGCGCTGGAGTCCGCCGGACTGACCTTCTCGGGCATGTCGGCCGACAACAGCCTGGTCGAGATGATCGAGATCAAGGACCATCCCTGGTTCCTGGCCTGTCAGTTCCACCCGGAGTTCACCTCCACCCCGCGTGACGGCCACCCGCTGTTCACCGCCTTCGTACAGGCGGCCCTCAAGCACAAGGAGGCCAGCGCATGAAGTTGTGTGGATTCGAGGCCGGCATCGACCAGCCGCTGTTCCTGATCGCCGGGCCCTGCGTGATCGAGAGCGAGAAGCTCATCCTCGACACCGCCGCGACCCTCAAGGAGATGACCGCGCGCCTGGGCATCCCCTTCATCTTCAAGGCCTCGTTCGACAAGGCCAACCGTTCCTCCGCCGGCAGCTTCCGTGGTCCCGGCCTTGAGGAAGGGCTGCGCATCCTGGAGAAGGTCAAGACCGAACTCGGTCTGCCGGTGCTGACCGATGTGCACGAGGACACCCCGCTCGACGAGGTGGCTGCCGTGGTCGATGTGATGCAGACCCCAGCCTTCCTCTGTCGTCAGACCAACTTCATCCAGAACGTCGCGCGCCAGGGCAAGCCGGTCAACGTCAAGAAGGGCCAGTTCCTCGCACCCTGGGACATGAAGAACGTGGTCGACAAGGCACATGCGACCGGCAATGACCGGATCATGGTCTGCGAGCGCGGCGTGTCCTTCGGCTACAACACCCTGGTGTCCGACATGCGTGGCCTCGCCATCATGCGCGAGACCGGCTGCCCGGTGGTCTATGACGCCACCCATTCCGTGCAGCAGCCGGGCGGGCAGGGCACCTCCAGCGGCGGCCAGCGCGAGTTCGTGCCGGTGCTGGCGCGCGCGGCCGTGGCGGCCGGCATCAGCGGCCTGTTCATGGAGACCCACCCGGACCCGGCGAACGCCCTGAGCGATGGCCCCAACATGTGGCCTTTGGGCAAGCTGGAACCGCTGCTTGCCACCCTCGGCGAGTTGGATCGCTTGGTAAAGTCCAGGCCCTTCGCTGAAGACAGCCTGTAAACAGCATTCATCCGCCATTTACCAAATTGTTATGCGCAGATGCTCAAATGCGCTGCGCAACATATGAATTCAGAGAACAAGGAGCGAACCCATGTCCGCGATCAAGAGCATCCACGCCCGTGAAATCCTCGATTCCCGTGGCAACCCGACCGTCGAGGCCGAAGTCGTCCTGACCTCCGGTGTCATGGGCAGCGCCGCCGTGCCGTCCGGTGCCTCCACCGGCGCGCGCGAGGCGCTTGAGCTGCGCGATGGCGACAAGAACCGCTACCTCGGCAAAGGTGTGAGCAAGGCCGTCGCCAACGTCAATGGTCCGATCGCCCAGGCGCTGATCGGCAAGGATGTGCAGGACCAGGCCGCCATCGACCGCATCATGCTCGAACTGGACGGCACCCCGTTCAAGTCCAATCTGGGCGCCAACGCCCTGCTGGCCGTTTCGCTGGCCTGCGCGCATGCCGCCGCCAACGAGAACGGCAAGCCGCTGTTCGAGCAACTGGGTGGCGACAAGGCCGTGACCCTGCCGGTGCCAATGATGAACATCATCAACGGCGGCGCGCATGCCGACAACAGTGTCGACATGCAGGAATTCATGATCATTCCGGCCGGCGCGCCGAGCTTCCGCGAGGCCCTGCGCTACGGCGCCGAGGTGTTCCACGCGCTGAAGAAAGTGCTGCATGATCGTGGCATGAACACCGCCGTGGGCGACGAGGGTGGCTTCGCGCCGGACCTGTCCTCCAACGAGGAGGCCATCGAGGTCATCCTGGAGGCCATCGCCAAGGCCGGTTACACCGCAGGCAAGGACATCTACATCGGCCTCGACGTCGCCTCCTCCGAGTTCCACAAGGACGGCAAGTACGTGCTGGAGAGCGAGGGCAAGTCCTTCACTTCCGAGGAGTTCGCCTCCTTCCTGGAAAACTGGGTCGACAAGTACCCGATCCTCTCCATCGAGGACGGCATGGCCGAGGACGACTGGGCCGGCTGGAAGCACCTGACCGAGGTGCTGGGCGGCAAGTGCCAACTGGTCGGCGACGACCTGTTCGTGACCAACCCGGGCATCCTCAAGGAAGGCATCGAGAAGAGCATTGCCAACTCCATCCTGATCAAGGTCAACCAGATCGGCACCCTGAGCGAAACCCTCGAGGCGATGACCCTGGCTTCCGCCAACGGCTACACCAGCATCAGCTCGCACCGTTCCGGCGAGACCGAGGACACCACCATCGCCGATCTCGCCGTCGCCACCAACTGCGGCCAGATCAAGACCGGCTCCCTGTCCCGCTCCGACCGTATCGCCAAGTACAACCGCCTGCTGCGCATCGAGGAGCGTCTGGGCGCGCGCGCGGTCTACCCGGGCCTGGCCGCGTTCAACCCGAAGCGGGGCTGATCGCCCCTGACGTCCGCCGGATGGTTGCCTGATGTTGCGGTGGGTGGTTCTGCTGCTCGCCGTTCTGTTTGCCCTGTTGCAGTACCGACTGTGGCTGGGGGATGGCAGCTGGCCGCGGGCCGAGTCGGCGCGGGCTCAACTCGAACAGCAGCTGGCGGAGAACGAAAGGCTTCGTCAGCGCAATGCCGCGCTGGAGGCCGAGGTGCTCGACCTCAAGACCGGTCTCGACGCGATCGAGGAGCGGGCTCGCTCCGAACTCGGCCTGGTGAAACAGGGCGAGACCTATTACCAGATCATCGATGAATCTCCCAGGCAATGATCCCGCCCGGCGGGCAGCCGACCTCTGGGTCGTCATTCCGGCGGCTGGCATTGGCGCACGGATGGGTGCCGATCGTCCCAAGCAGTACCTCGAATTGGACGGGCGTACGGTGCTTGAGCAGACCCTTGCGTGTTTCTCTCATCATCCACGTTTCCGCGGCATCGTCCTGGCTTTGGCCATTGATGATCCGTGGTGGCCGCAATTGGTGCTGGATGCTCGTGTGCCGGTGCATGTGGTTCCGGGCGGCGCAGAGCGGGCGGAATCCGTGCAGAACGCTCTCGATCTGCTGGAAGCCCTTGGTGATGAGGCGGACTGGGTCCTGGTCCACGATGCCGCGCGACCCTGTCTGACGCGCGCGGATCTCGATCGTCTGATCGAATCGGTGGAGGCGGATGCCGTGGGGGGCATCCTGGCGGTGCCTGTGCGCGACACCATGAAGCGTGCGGACGCGGATGGACGCATCGCCCGGACCGAGCCGCGCGAGGGACTGTGGCATGCGCTCACCCCGCAGATGTTCCGGCTCGGTCTGTTGCGCGAGAGCCTGAAGCAGGCCATGGCAGACGGTGTGGCGGTGACCGACGAGGCCTCGGCGATCGAGCACGCCGGTTTGCGTCCGCTCCTCATCGAGGGCAGGGCGGACAACATCAAGATCACGCGTACCGAGGATCTTGCCCTTGCCGCCTACTTCCTGGGGACTTACAGCTCCAGCGAGTGAGCCCAGTCGACCGCCTCAAGATAGGCTTCGCTGAAGCGGGTCGACTGTCCGGGGAACTGGTCGAGGCGTTCCCATTTGCCTTCCTCATAGGCAATCAGCAGGTCGAGCAACTCGCCCATCGGGCCCGTGTGGTCCAGCAGCGCGAGCTTGATCGATGTGTTGAGCGCGACGGTGTCGAGCAATTCGACCATCGGGACGTCCAGCAGCGCGTCCAGGGTGGAGAACAGGCCGACGGTGAACATCTGCGCGGGGTCGGCGATGCCGAAGTCGCGTGCAAGCAACTCACCCATGCGGGCCCGAATGAGGGCAATGTTCAGCAATTCCGCCGGCTTGTCCTCATTGAGACGCGAGAGCAGGATCAGCGACGCCCAGTTGCGCACGGTCTGTGTGCCGACCAGGCCAAGGGCTTCGCGCACACTGTCGATCTGGCGGCGTAGCGCGTAGCTGGCTGAGTTGATGTAACGCAGCAGTTTATAGGTGAGCGTCGCATCCTGCACGATCAGGCGCTCGATCGCGGCGATGGTTTCGCTTTCATCATGCAGGCGCTCGAGAATGCGCAGCAGGATGAGGCGGTTGGCCTGCACCGTGCGGTCGCGGATCAGGCTCGGACGGCTGAAGAAGAAGCCCTGGAAGTAGTCAAACCCCGCCTTGCGGGCGGCTTCGAACTGCTCGTGGGTTTCGATCCTGCTGGCAAACAGTCTGAGCGGATGGCTGTTGCTCAGGGTGTTTGCCACTTTTTCCAGATCGGCGGTCGGTACGCCGCGGACATCCAGCCGGACCATGTCTGCCAGATCCAGCATGGGTTTGTGTTCGGGACGGTATTGGGACATGTCGAAGGCAATGCTGAAGCCGCGCTCGCGCAACAGCCGCAGGGCGGAGAGCCGCTCTGGCGTGGCGGGGTAATCGCCGGGCAGGTCGAGAACGAGCTGTTCGGGACTCATCGGCAAGTCCTCGGCCCCGGCGATCAAGTCCGGCGGCAGGTTGATGAAGGCCCGCCCGCTGCCTACCAGCCGCTCCAGTCCGATATTGATGAAGGTGTTGATGATGACCTGTGAGGATGCCATGCGGGCGTCATCGATGCCGGCCGTGCCGAGGTTGCTGCCACGGAACAGCAGTTCGTACCCGACGACCTGCATGTCGCGGTCGAATACCGCCTGGCGGGCGATGTAGATGTCCTGCAACTCGGTTGTCGGGGTGTCGTACATGCCAATCCCTGTGTGTCGGTGTCTTGCGAAGCAGCGTAGAATGCCGCGATTTCATAACTATAACGCGCCACGCAGCGGCTGGCGTGATGGTGGAGCATGAATTTTCGGATCGGTCAGGGCGTGGATATCCATGCCTTCGCGGCGGGTGATCACGTGACGCTGGGCGGGGTTAGTATCCCGCATAATTATGGTCTTAAGGCCCACTCGGACGGGGACGTGGTCATACATGCCTTGTGCGACGCCCTGCTCGGGGCCTTGGCGCTCGGTGACATCGGCCATCACTTCCCGGATACGGACCCGGCGTTCAAGGGCATCGACAGCCGTGTCCTGCTGCGCCGGGTGATGGGGGAATTGCGGACACGCGGGTGGGCCGTGGTCAATGCCGACATGACTGTGCTGGCGCAGGCGCCCAGGCTTGCGCCGCATGTCGAGACGATGCGGGAGCGCCTGGCCGCTGATATGGGCATTGGCATCGACCGGGTAAATATCAAGGCCACCACGACCGAAGGTCTCGGCGCGGTCGGGCGTAAGGAGGGCATCGTCGCCCATGCCGCGGTGCTGGTGGCGCACTCTGGTGCATAAGGATCTGATGTTGCACCGGGG
The DNA here is from genome assembly GCA_040758395.1 of Pseudomonadota bacterium. GTDB lineage: Bacteria > Pseudomonadota > Gammaproteobacteria > Halothiobacillales > Halothiobacillaceae > Thiofaba. The sequence continues at coordinate 12,543 of JBFLVP010000032.1, read as the reverse complement.
TGGTGCGGCTGCTGCCTTCCTGAATCGGACATGTTTCATCTAACTTTTTGAAATAAAAGATTAATCTTCTGATGGCACATTCCATGCTCAAGGTCTTCATGCCAGCAACGCATGACTTGCGTGGCATGGTGCCGTTGACTCCTCCTGTATTGGCGCACCCCTGGTGCGCCTTTTTTCGTTAGGGAACCGCTGAAATATTCAGCGGTCCTTGTTTGCGGCAGGATGCCGCAACGTGAACAACGACGTTAGGCGTTGATTCACGGAGACCGTCGCGGGCATCTGCCGCGACGAGGCGAGCTGAATAAAGCCAGGGACGGCTTTATTCAGCATTTCCTTAGGGGCATTTCCATGGTCGACATGAGCTACCTATCGGTCATCGAGCAGTACCATGAATACCGCCAACCGATTCGCGAACTTCTCGCCTCCATCATCACCGGCGTCGGCGACGCGTCCCTGATGAATGATCAGGAGGCCCAGCGCAAGGCCTTGATCTCGGTGCGGGAGCGCTATCCCTTTGTGCAGATACTGTACGTGCTGGACGAGCAGGGCACGCAAATCAGCGAGTTCGCGGTGGGTCAGGGCGGTGAGGTCAATACCCGCCACGATGTTGGACGGGGGCGTGACCGACGGCATCGCCCCTATTACCTGCAGGCCATTGCCTCGGCTGGCGCCATCGTCACCGAGCCTTATCTTTCCACCGTCGACAGCACGCTTTGCCTCTCAAGCGCCATGCCAATTGTCGATGAGCATGGCAAGCGCGGCTTTCTCGTCATCGACGTGAATCTTGAGGAGCTGATCCGCTTCCTGCTGGGCGACACCCGACGTCGTCGGTTCGAGCCGGTGTTCAAGGCCGTGTACACCCTGATCGGCGTGAGCCTGTTGGGTGTGGTCGGGCTGCTCATGTTCAATGCCTTGCATGAGCTGTTCGTGGCCATCACCCATCCGAGCCAGACCGTGCATGACAAGCTGCGGCCCTTCAGCATCATCATCGTCATCACCCTCGCGCTGGCGATCTTCGACCTGGCCAAGACGACGCTGGAGGAAGAGGTGCTGATGCACAAGGACATCTTCCGTCACAGCGCGACCCGGCGGACCATCACACGCTTCCTCGCCGCCATCATCATCGCGGTGTCGATCGAGGGCCTGCTGCTGATGTTCAAGTCTGCCATGGGTGCCAGCGACCACCTGCTCGAAGCGGCGTTCGTCATGCTCGCGGCGGCCATTCTGACCATTGGCCTGGGGTTGTACGTCTGGTTTGGTGCGCGTGCCGAGGCCCAACTGCTGGTGATCAACCGCCGCCGCACCCGGGGTCGTGAATGAGCACCGTCAAGATGCAACCCGGGCCGCTGATGGTCGACCTTGCCGGTCTCGTGCTGACGCCGGAGGAGGCCATGCGTCTGCGCCACCCCCTGGTGGGGGGGCTGATCCTGTTCGCGCGCAACTACGCCAGCCCGGCCCAGTTGCGTGAACTGATTGCGCAGGTTCGCGCGGTGCGGCCCGACATCATTATCTCAGTCGACCACGAGGGCGGCCGGGTGCAGCGCTTCCGCGAAGGCTTCACCCGCATCCCGCCCGCCGCGCGGCTGGGCGAACTGTACGACGCCGACCCGCGCCGGGCCCTTCAGCTTGCACGCGACTGGGCCTGGCTGTTGGCCGCCGAGTTGCGCTGCTTTGACATCGACCTGAGCTTTGCGCCGGTGCTCGACCTGGGCGGGCCGATCTCGCGGGTGATCGGCGACCGTGCCCTGCACCCTGATCCCGAAGCCATCGGCGCGCTCGGCAAGGCCTGGATGCTGGGCATGCGTGAGGCGGGCATGGCCGCGGTCGGCAAGCATTATCCGGGGCATGGCTCGGTGGCGGAGGACTCGCATGTCGAATTCCCCATCGATGCGCGTCCGCTGGATGCGATCGAGGCGCTTGACCTGCGACCGTTCCGCGCGTTGATCGAGGCCGGCCTGCCGGCGGTGATGATGGCGCACGTGATCTACCCTGCGGTCGACGCGCGCCCAGCCGGCTTTTCCCCGGTCTGGGTGCGCGACATCCTGCGCCAGCGTCACGGCTTCCAGGGCGTGGTCTTCACCGACGACCTGAGCATGGCTGCCGCCGCCACGGTGGCGGATCCGGTCGAGCGCGCCCGCATGGCGCTGGAGGCCGGGTGCGACATGCTGCTGGTCTGCAACCGCCCGGAGGATGCCGAGGCGGTCCTGGCCGCCCTTGGCGAGGTGGCCGATCCCGAGCGTGCCGCACGTCTCGCGACCCTGCGCGCGGGTACCCCGCGCCAGCTGGCGGAATTGCGTGCCAGTCCCCGCTTCATTCAAACCGCGGCTACAATGGCCGGGTTTGTCTGACGCAGGAAGGTTCATGCACGCCGATCAACTCAATGCCCTGCTGGCCCGGGCCGAATGCCTGGTGGACGCGGCAGCCATGGAGGCGGTGTACGACCGCCTCGCGTCTTCAATCCGCACCGAACTCGCCGACCAGTTGCCACTGGTGCTGGTGGTGATGACGGGCGGCATCGTGGCGGCTGGCAAGCTGCTGACTCGCCTGGATTTTCCGCTCGAGATCGACTATCTGCACGCGACCCGCTATGGCGAGGCGACTTCAGGTGGCGAGCTGCGCTGGCTGGCGCGGCCACGCCATTCGCTCGCCAGGCGCCACGTGCTGGTCATCGACGACATCTTCGACGAAGGGTTGACCCTCAAGGCTATCGTCGAAGCCTGCCGCACCGACGGCGCCGCCAGCGTGCGCAGCGTGGTGCCGGTCAACAAGCTGCATGACCGCAAGGTGGCGGACTTCCGCCCCGACTTCATCGGCCTGGATGTCGAGGACCGCTTCCTGGTCGGGGAAGGCATGGATTACCGCGGCTACTATCGCAACCTCAATGGCATCTACGCTCTGCCGGAGGGACTATGAAATCGCGTCAGCTTGGGATTGCTCTGGGGTCGGGCGCCGCGCGCGGATGGTCGCACATCGTCATCCTGCGCGAGCTGGAAACCATGAATCTGCGTCCGGGCATGGTCGCGGGAACCTCGATCGGGGCCCTGGTCGGCGCGGCCTATTGCCTGGGTAAGCTGGATGCGCTGGAAGCCTGGGTGCGTGACATGCGCTGGCAGGATGTCGCAGGCTATTTCGATATCCATCTTTCGGGCGGGCTGATCACCGGTGAGCGTCTGATGGACGCCCTCGCCGAGATGATCGGCGATGCCGACTTCAATGACTGCCTCATCCCCTTCGCCGCCGTGGCCACCGACCTCGAGACCGGACAGGAACGCTGGCTGCGCGAGGGCAAGGTGCTGGATGCCGTGCGCGCATCCATCGCGCTGCCGATCCTGTTCAGTCCGGTCCGGCATGAGGAGACCTGGCTGGTGGATGGGGGACTGGTGAATCCGCTGCCCATTTCATTGTGCCGTGCCATGGGGGCGGAACGGGTCATCGCGGTCGATCTACAGGGCGATGCTCTGGAGCGTCAGACACTCAAGGCGGCTCAACCCATCCAGGAAAACACCCTTCTGGGGCGGGCCCGGCGGGCGATGGCCGACTGGCTCGGGCGCGAGGAGGGGCCGAACATGCCGTCCATCCTCGATGTCATGAGCCACAGCATCAATATCATGGCGCTACGCATCAGCCGCTCCCGCATGGCGGGTGATCCGCCGGACGTCTTGCTGACGCCGCGCATGCCACAGATCGGAATGATGGATTTCCACCGGGCCGAGGAAGCCTTGCAGGCCGGCTTTCAGGCGGTTGAGCGCGGGCGTTCGGCGCTGCTTGATCTGGTCGAAGACATCGAAAGAAAGAAGTAATTGGGAGAGAGCGATGAACCTGCTGGCCATCATCGGTGGCACCGGCCTCGGTAGCCTGAAGAACCTGGAAATCACCCGCCATCAGGTTGTCAACACGCCGTACGGCGAGCCATCCGGGCCGTTGACCTTCGGCACCCTGGGGGGCTGCGATGTGGTGTTCTTCGCCCGTCACGGCTATGCGCACCGGATTCCACCGCACGAGATCAACTACCGCGCCAACCTCTGGGCGCTCAAGGAAGTGGGCGTCAGCGAGATCGTCTCGGTTGCCGCCGTGGGCGGGATCAGCCCGCGCATGGGGCCGGCGGTCCTGTGCGTGCCTGACCAGATCATCGATTACACCCATGGCCGCGCTCACACCTTCTTTGAGGGTGAACTCGAGACGGTGACCCACGTGGATTTCACCCACCCCTACAGCTCGAAAGTGCGGCAGGAATTGTTGTATAGCGCGCGGGAGGTGGCTGTGGTAGTGGAGGACGGCGGTACCTACGGTTGCACCCAGGGGCCACGACTGGAGACCGTCGCCGAGATCCGGCGCATGGAGCGTGACGGCTGCGATCTGGTCGGCATGACCGGTATGCCTGAAGCCGCCCTCGCGCGCGAGCTCGGGCTGGAATATGCCCATTTGGCTGTTATCGCCAACTGGGCAGCGGGCAAGAACGGCGAAGAGGAGATCACGATGGAAGAGATCAGCCTCACCCTGAAGGATGGTATGCGCAAGGTGCGCACCATTCTTCAGTATCTGCTTGAGCACCGTACGCGCAATGGTCAGGCGGGTTGATCCACGATACTCAACTAAGATGAAGCATGAACTTGAAGTGATTGCTGAGTTTTGGTTGAGTTCTTCCCGGTGTTTCACGGGGTATTCAGCTTCTTGGGGAGCGCGTATGCGTTACATTCACCCCATGAAGCAGGTAAACGGCAAGGTGAAAACATGTGTGGTTGCGCATCCATCGGCATGAAGACCTGGCAGGCGGCGGATGGCTGGTACGCCGAGGCCTATGGCCGTACCTATGGTCCGGCGAAGAGCCAGAGCGATCTGCTCGATTTCATCATTCAGGCCTCACTGGAGCAGTCTCGTTTGAATTACGAGCGGGCCCGGGCTGAGGCGGCGGCGAGAGCCGCCGGCGTGTAGGCGCGAGCTTGCTCCTATTGCGGCTCTCCTAGCGCTTCGAGCACACCGGGCAGGCCGGGTCGCGCCGCAGCTTCATGGTGCGGAACTCGAAGCTTAGCGCGTCGAACACCATCAGGCGGCCGATCAGCGGCTCGCCAAGATCAAGCAGCACCTTGATCGCCTCCAGCGCCTGCAATGTTCCCAGGCTCCCCACCACCGGGGCGAGGATGCCGTTGCGGGTGCAGGTCTCCAGTTCCTCGCCGTCCTCGCGATAGAGGCAGTGGTAGCAGGGGGCGCTTTCCTTGCGCGTATCGAAGACCGAAAGCTGACCTTCCATGCGGATGGCCGCCGCCGACACCAGCGGCTTGCGCTCGCTCACGCAGGCGCGGTTGATGGCATGCCGGGCGGCGAAATTGTCGGTGCAGTCCAACACCACGTCGGCACTGAGCACGGCCTCGCGCAAGCCGGACTCGTCCAGTGGGCCGGGGAGAATATCGATCCGCACCTCGGGATTCAGTGTGGAAAGGTTGTCGCGCGCGGACTCGATCTTCGGCCGACCGACATCCCCGGTGCGATGGATGATCTGGCGCTGCAGGTTGGAAAGGTCGACCGTATCGAAGTCCACCAGCGTCAACCGTCCCACGCCGGCGGCGGCAAGATACATGCTGGCGGGTGAGCCGAGGCCGCCAAGCCCGACGATCAGGGCATGGCTGTCGAGCAGGCGTTGCTGGCCGTCATAGTCGATCTGCGGCAGCATGATCTGCCGGCTGTAACGCAAAAGCTGGTTGTCATTCATCGGGGAGGATTCAGAGGTAGCGATCCCAGGCGGGATCCTTGTTCGTATGCCCACCCTGGTGCCGGGCATGGATGTGGGTTGCCAGCTCACGCATGGCCTCGGGCTGGCTGATGGGAAGCATCAGGGTCTCGCGCTGGGCATCCTCGGAATAGAGCGCAAGGGCGTGACGCAGCTTGGACCACAGGCTGGCATCCAGGTGCAGACCCCAGCTCGCCATGATCTGCAGGATACCGCGCAGGCAGATGCTGCGCAGATCGTAACTGATGCGGAGCATCTGCGGCGAGGGGGCTGACACGGAGAGTACTCCCGGCAGTTCCGCGAGCATCAGCTCAGCCTCTCCAGACAGGCCGGGATGGGGTCCTCGCAGACGGATCTCTCGCAGCTTGATGAAATCACCGTCGTTCATTTGCGCAAGGTTAGCGTGACTCCGAGCGGACGCAATATTGTGTTACTTGATGTGACATCAAATCATCACCAATAATTCATCAATCCATACGAAAAACCGAATACGTTGACCTCATGGAACTTGAAAGCCATCTCTTCTTCCATGCCCTGAGCGATCAGACTCGCCTGCGGTGCCTGGCCTTGCTGCATGCGCGCGGTGAGTTGTGCGTCTGTGATCTGACCCGGGCCCTTGATCAGGCCCAGCCGAAGATCTCACGCCACCTCGGCTTGCTGCGCGACATCGGTGTCGTACAGGCGCGCCGGGAAGGGGTATGGATGCACTACCATCTCAATCCCGAGCTTCCGGAGTGGGTAAAGGGGGTGATGGAGTTGGCACTGCCTGTTTACGCTGCAACGCCGCAGGGCCAGGCTGATCAGGTTGCATTGGCGGGCACGCCGGCGAGTTGCTCTCCGGATACTTGATTCTAAGAGGTTGATGCTATGGACAAGGTCTACAACGTACTCTTCCTGTGCACGGGCAATTCCGCGCGCAGCGTCATGGCTGAAGTTTTGCTCAATCATTGGGGGCAGGGCCGCTTTCACGCTTACAGCGCGGGAAGTCATCCACGCGGGGAAATTCATCCGATGACCCTTGAGCTGCTGCAGCGTCTCGAATTCCCGATGGACGGCCTGCGCAGCAAGTCTTGGGACGAATTCGCCCAGCCGGGCGCTCCGGTCATGGATTTCGTCTTCACGGTCTGCGACCAGGCCCGCAACGAAACCTGTCCGGTATGGCCCGGCCAGCCAATGACTGCTCATTGGGGCGTGCTTGATCCAGTCACGGTCGAAGGCGATGAAGTGACTCGCATGAATGGCTTCCGCGAAGCCTTCCGTGTGCTGGAAAACCGCATCAAGCTTTTCGCCTGCCTGCCGCTGGGGCAGCTCGATCGTCTGCGTGTGCAGAGCGAAGTCGACAAGATCGGCAAGGCGATGCCCAGCGCCGAATGATCCAGCTCCGTGCGCCAAAGAAAAAGGCGGAACCCCGGTTCCGCCTTTTTGCTGGGCGATGTTCAGTGGCTGGGCTGCGATCCGGGCGCCTCGTACCAGCCGCGCGTACGGTTGACGATGGCCACCACCGACAGCATCACCGGCACCTCCACCAGCACGCCCACCACGGTCGCCAGCGCCGCGCCGGATTGCAGGCCGAACAAGCTGATCGCAGCCGCCACCGCCAGTTCGAAGAAATTGCTCGCGCCGATCAGGGCGGCCGGTCCGGCCACGCAGTGCGCCACGCCAAAACGGCGGCTCAGCCAGTAGGCCAATCCTGCGTTGAAATACACCTGGAACAGGATGGGCACCGCCAGCAGGGCGATGATGAGCGGCTGCCGGATGATCGCATCGCCCTGGAAGCCGAACAGCAGCACCAGGGTGGCGAGGAGGGCGACGAGCGAGAGCGGTTGCAATACCTTGAGCACGCCCTCCAGCCCCGCTTCGCCGCCGCGGGCGAGCAGCGCCCTGCGCCAGAGCTGCGCCAGCGCCACCGGCACGACAATGTAGAGCACGACCGAAAGAAGCAGGGTGTCCCAGGGCACGACGATGGCGGCCATGCCCAGCAGCAGGCCGACGATGGGCGCGAAGGCGAACACCATGATGACGTCGTTCAGCGCCACCTGGGTCAAGGTGAAATGCGGCTCCCCGCCGGTCAGGCGGCTCCAGACGAACACCATCGCGGTGCAGGGCGCGGCGGCCAGCAGGATCAGCCCGGCGACATAGCTGTCGAGCTGGTCGGCGGGCAGCCAGGCGGCGAACAGGCCGTAGATGAAGATCGCGGCGAAGGCGGCCATCGAGAACGGCTTCACCCCCCAGTTGACGAACAGGGTGACGCCGATCCCGCGCCAGTGGCGTCGGACTTCATGCAGGGCGCCGAAGTCGATCTTCAGCAGCATGGGCACGATCATCAGCCAGATCAGCAGCGCGACCGGCAGGTTGACCTGCGCCACCTCCATCTTGCCGATGCTTTCGAACGCACCCGGCAGCAGGTGGCCGAGACCGATCCCCGCCACAATGCACAGCCCCACCCACAGGCTGAGGTAGCGTTCGAACAGGCTCATGGACTGACCGGCGGCCTTGCGCGCGGTGACTTCACACTGGACGGACATGATGACTCACCACTCGCTGAACGATTCAGAGCCAGGTATCGATCTTGGCCCGGTCGGGTATCCCGCCCGCATGCACGACCTTGCCGTCCACCACCACGCCGGGGGTGGACATGACGCCGTGGCGCATGATCTCGGCGATGTCCTCGATCTTTTCAAGCCGGACCTCGACGCCCTTGGCCTTCGCCGCCTGCTCGATCATCTGATAAACGGTTTGGCAACTCGCGCAGCCACTGCCCAGTACCTTGATCTGTTTCATGGGTATGTCCTCAGTTGCAGCAGGCGCTGGCACCGCAGCATCCACGGCCGGGCAGGCTGGCCTGATCGGGCGTGGTGCCGAGTTTCTCCAGCATGCGTGCGTCCACGCGCTCGTCGAACAGGCTGCGTGCCTCGTCGCGCACGTTGCGGGCCAGCTTGATGGCCTGGGCGATGTGCCCGGCGGGTATGCCCTGCGCGGCGAGCCGCTCCATCAGGCAGACGTCGCCGCCTGGATGGTTGCTTGCGATACGGGCAGTAAGGGCGATCAGGTCGAGGATGGAGTCGTGGAGACCGGTGCTCATGCAATATGCCTCATGGTGTTGAACAGGACCCCGACCAGGATGAAGGCCAGGGCGAGATAGCCGGCGAACAGGCCGAGCAGCGGCCACTTCACCACCTTGCGCAGGATGATCATCTCCGGCAGCGAGAGCGCGGCGACGGCCATCATGAACGCGAGCACGGTACCGATCGGCACGCCTTTGCCGAGCAGGGCCTCGGCCACGGCGATGACCCCGACCGCATCGGAATAGAGGGGGATGCCGACCAGCACCGCGCCAACCACCGACAGCAGCCCGCCGTCGCCGGTGAGGCGGGCGAGCAGGTCCATCGGCACATAGCCGTGGATCAGCGCGCCCACGCCGACGCCGATCAGGACGAACTTCCACAGTCGGCCGACGATCTCCTTCACCTGGCCGACAGCGTAGGCATGCCGTCCGCGCAGGCTGCGGTCGGGCTCCGGCAGGGCGACCTCGCCCATGCGGATCTGCCAGACATAGCCCTCCACCCAGCGTTCCGGGCGGAAGCGTTCCAGCACGAAGCCTCCGACCAGGGCGACGGTCAGGCCGGCGAGGACGTAGAGCAGGGTCAGCTTCCAGCCGATCACACTGGCGAGCACGACCACCGCCACCTCGTTGATCATGGGGCTGGCAATGAGGAAGGAGAGGGTGACCCCGAGCGGGATGCCGGCCTCGACGAAGCCGATGAACAGCGGCACCGAGGAACAGGAACAGAACGGCGTCACCGCGCCAAGGCCGACCGCCATGAAGCGCGAGGACAGGTTGCCGCGGTGGCGCAGGAACTCGCGCACCCGCTCCGGGGAGAGCGCCGAGCGCAGCCAGCCCATGACGTAGATGACGAGCGTCAGCAGCACCAGGATCTTGGTCACGTCCATCACGAAGAAGTGCAGGGCGGCGCCCAGCGGCTCCTCCGGGGCCAGGCCCAGGACCCGGTAAACGAGGAGCCCGGCTAGCAGGTCGAACATGTCAGGTCGTCCCCAGTTGGGGTGCAGCCGAAGGTGGGTTGCAGGGTGGCGTGGCGGATGTTGAAGCGCCCTTCGAGCCCGTCATGGGCATGCTCCACGATGCAGTTCCATTGCGCAGGATCGGTCACCACCAGGTGTGCGGTCAGGCCGATCACGTTGCCGTGGATGCGCCAGACATGCACGTGGCGGGCCTGCTCGACCCCCTCGAGCTGGGCGAGGAAGGCCTCGACCGCGTCCAGGTGCAGGTCCAGCGGCACGCCGTCCATCAGTTGGTGCACCGCCTCGCGCAAAAGGTGCAGGGCGGAGAAGCCGATCAGCACGCAGATGAGGAGCGACAGGGCCGGGTCCAGCCAGTACCAGTCGGTGAACAGCAGCACGATGCCGGTCGTGAGCGCCGCGATCGAGCCGAGGATATCCCCCATCACGTGCAGCAGCGCGCCCTTCACGTTGATGTTCTCGCCCGAAGGCCACAGGACGCGGGCCACCAGCAGGTTGACGATGAGGCCGGCCAGGGCCACCCAGGCGATGGCCGCTGCCGCGACCTCCGGCGGCGACTGCAGGCGCTGGACGGCCTCGTTCGTGATGCCGGCCACCACGGCCAGCATCAGCAATGCATTGATGAGCGCGCCGAGCATCTCGACGCGCCCGAAGCCGTAGGAATGGCGGCGATCCGCCGGGCGGCGCGCCAGCCAGGCGGCGAGCGCGGCAAGCCCCAGGGCGAAGGCGTCCGTGAGCATGTGGGCGGCATCGCCCAGCAGCACCAGGGAGCCGGCCCACCAGCCTGCGCCCGCCTCGACGACGGCAAAGCCGAGGGTCAGGCCGACGGCCAGCCAGAGCGCACGGGCCGGGCTGCCCTCATGCGTGTGGGCATGATGCCCGTGGTGCTCGTGTGCGTGGCCGTGGGACATGGCTTACTGGCCTTCGAACTGCAGGTAGGTGCGGCTCATGACGGTCCGATGCCAGGTGTCGTAATGCTTCAGGTGCTTGAACTCCGGCTTGTCGGCGTGCGCGGCGATGACCTCGTCGATCGGCGCCATGTCCTGCGCGGCCTTGCCGATGACGTTGACCAGGAAAGCGTAGTAGTCGCCGGTATCTTTCTTGGCCTTCGCCATGTCGCAGACCTCGCCGTGGCCGGGGATGATCTTCACCGGGTTCAGCTTCACCAGCGCCTGCCAGGCTTCCCAGGCGCTCTTGACGCTGGAGGTGTCGTGCACGCCCAGCATGCGATCCACGTAGACCAGGTCGCCGGTGACAGCCACCTTGTGCTTCGGCAGCCAGACCATGCTGTCGGCCGGGAAGTGGGCGTTGGTCAGGTGCAGCTCCAGCGTTTCACCACCCAGGGTCAGGGTGCTGGGCGAATTCTTCAGCAGGCGGGTGGCGTAGGCCGGTTCGGTGCCTTCGAAGCGCTCCTTGAGCGTCTTGCGCAGGGCCTCCATCTGGCCGGCGGCGACCTTCTTCTGGGTGGCGACCGTGCCCTCGAAGGCGATGACCTCCGCGCCCTTGCCGGCGAAGTAGCCGTTGCCCAGCCAGCGGTGGTCCTGGCTGCCGGTGTTGATCACCCACTTGACCGGCGCCTTGCTGACGCCCGCGATGGCCTTCTCGATGCGCGCCGCGCCGGCCTTGCTGGCTCCGGAGTCGATCAGGATCACGCCGTCCCTAGTGACGATGAAGGCTTGGTTATTGTTCAGACCGTCGTTCTCATAGGTTCGATCATCAATGGGGCCGACGATGGCGTAGACGCTGTCGGTCACCTTGGTGACCTTGAGCGGTTCGTCCGCAAGGAGGGCGGCGCTGGCCGCTAAGAACAGGGTGGTGCTGGCTAGAAGGCGTTTGAGCATGATTTCACCTTAGGGTTGGGGACGGCTGCGTCGGCCTGGTTGTCATCATATCTATATAAACGTATATTACAAACGTCGCATGTTTATTTGATGACATGCGGCCGAGTCCGTTATTTGCCGAGGAACAGAACATCATGACCATCCGTGTAGCGATCAACGGTTTCGGCCGCATGGGCCGCCTGGGTTTCCGTGCCGCCTGGACCAGCCAGGAAATCGACATCGTCCACGTCAACGAGATCAGCGCCGACGCCCACGCGCTGGCGCACCTGCTCAAGTACGACTCCGTGCATGGCCGCTGGGATCATGAGGTCTCGAGCGAGGACGGCGCCATCCTGGTCGACGGCAAGCGCGTCTCCTACAGCATGGAGAAGGATCCGGCGAACATCGACTGGGCCGGTCTGGGCGTGGACATCGTGGTGGAGGCGACCGGCAAGCTGCGTACGGTCGAGCAGATCCAGCCGCATTTCGAGCGCGGCGCGAAGAAGGTGGTGGTCGCGGCGCCGGTGAAGGGCGCGCTGAATATCGTCATGGGCGTGAACGATCATCTGTACGACACGGCCACGCATCACCTCGTCACCGCCGCCTCCTGCACCACCAACTGCCTCGCGCCGCTGGTGAAGGTGATGCACGAGAACATCGGCATCCTGCACGGCACCATGACCACCCTGCACGATCTGACCAACACCCAGACCCTGATCGATAAGGGCCACAAGGACCTGCGCCGCGCCCGCGCCAGCGCGCTGTCCCTGATCCCGACCACCACCGGCTCGGCCAAGGCCATCGGCGAGATATTCCCGGAACTGAACGGCAAGCTGAACGGCCATGCTGTGCGCGTGCCGCTGATGAATGCCTCGCTCACCGACTTCGTGTTCGAGGCCAAGCGCCCGACCACGGTGGAGGAAGTCAATGGTCTGTTCAAGGCTGCCGCGCAGGGCGGGC
>JBFLVP010000031.1:0-13582 GCA_040758395.1 Pseudomonadota bacterium | reverse complement strand
TCATGCACGCGGGCTTCGTCGAGGGCGTGCATCCGCCGGGCCTGGCCAACCTCGCCCTCGCCCCCAAGGTCGCCTACCACCTGCTGGTCGCCCATGCCGAGGCGGTGCGCGCCTACCGCGCCACCGGCCGCCACCGCATCGGCCTGGTGGTGAACATCGAGCCGAAGTATGCGGCAAGCGAGGACCCCCGCGACCATGCCGCGCGCGCCCGGGCGGAGGCCTACATGAACCGCCTGTTTCTCGACCCGATCTTCCAAGGCAGATGGCCGGAGGAGCTGATCGAGGCGCTGGGCGAGACGGCCTGGCGCGAGGTGCTGGCCGAACCGATCGCCCCCCTGCGCGAGCCGATCGACTGGCTGGGGCTGAACTACTACACCCGCGCCGTGGTGCGCCATGCCCCCGGTGGCTTGCTGGACACCGCCGCGGTCAAACAGCCCGGCCTGCACACCGAAATGGGCTGGGAGGTCTTTCCCAAGGGGCTGACCGACACCCTGCTGTGGCTGCACGAGCGCAGCGGGGGCATCCCGCTGTACGTCACCGAGAACGGCGCGGCCTTCGCCGACCCACCGGTGAGCGAAGGCCGGGTCCACGACCCGCTGCGGGTGGGCTACCTCAACGAACACATCCAGGCGGCCCTGCACGCCCTGCAACGCGGGGTGGACCTGCGCGGCTATTTCGCCTGGTCGCTGCTCGACAACTTCGAATGGCAGTTCGGCTACAGCAAGCGCTTCGGCCTGGTGCACGTGGACCCCGCCACGGGGGCACGCACCCCCAAGGACAGCGCACGCCTGTTCACCGAAGTCGCGGCAACGAACGGCGCATGCTTGAGCGTCTGAGGGCCTGGCGGCGCCGGCGCATCCTTGCGCGCCACCCCATCGCCGAGGCCGACTGGCAGGCGACGCTCGCCACCGTGCCCATCCTCCACAGGCTCACCACCGATGAGCTGGCCCGTCTGCGCGCGCGGGCCACCCTGTTCCTCCACCGCACGCCCTTCACCGCCATCGACGGCTTGGAGCTGACCGGCGCGATGCGCGCGCGCATCGCCGCCCTGGCCTGCCTGCCGGCCCTCAATCTCAGGGAGGGTGCGCTGGATGGGATCGTCCGCGTCATCGTCTACCCGGAGGCCTTCGTGCCGGAGATCGAGGAGGTGGACGAGGCCGGGGTGGTCCACCGCCGCCGCGAGGTGCGCAGCGGGGAGAGCTGGGGGCATGGGGTGATCGTGCTGGCCTGGCCGGATGTGGCCGCCTCAGGGCTGGGGGAAGGCTACAACGTGGTCATTCACGAGGTGGCGCACGTGCTGGACATGGGCAACGGCGTGCCGAACGGCTTCCCGCCGCTGCCGCGCGGCATGCGTCAGGACGATTGGACGGCCGCCTTCAGCACGGCCTTCGAGGACCTGAACCAGCGCCTCGACCGGCACGAGGAGCCGCCCATCGACCCCTACGCCGCCGAGGCACCGGAGGAGTTCTTCGCCGTGACGAGCGAGCTGTATTTCGAGCAGCCGCACACCCTGCGCGCCGCCTATCCGGCGGTCTTCGAGCAGCTGGCACGCTTCTACGGGAGTGGGCTCAGCGCTGCTGCATCAACCCTTTAAGCATCTGCTGCAACTGCGGATCATTGAGGTTGGGCAGGCCATTCGGCAGGCCCGGCAGCGGCGCCGCGCCGGAATTTTTCGGCAGCACGAAGCGCTCGGCGGGCAGCGGGGCCTCGTCCACGCGCACAAGAAGCATGCCGCCGCCGCGGTTCTCCATGGCCCGCAGCACCCCCTTGCCGCGCAACGCGGGAGCGTCGCGCAGCTGGCGGTAGGCGCGCGAGGCCTGCGCATCGCCCAGGGCCTTCTCCATGCGGTCACCCAACTGCTCCAGCGCCTCGCCGAGCTTGCGGGCGCGTGGGTCGTCCGAGAGCACGACCCCGCCGGCATGCCCCCCCTCGCTCCAGCGCCAGACCTCCCCCCTGAGCCCCGCCACCGTTTCGCTGCGCCCCGTGGCCTCCACCCGCGGCGTCTTCTGCATGGCCGCCTTCGCCTGCGGGGTCATGAAGGCCCCGGCCAGCGCCCCCACCATGTCCATGTCCATCACCGCCCCCTGGGGGGTGAGCATGTAAAGCTTGTCCTCGACCAGCAGGGTGGAAACGGCGCCCTGCGGCCCGCCCTGCATGTCGTAACGGATGTGGCGCGCATCCCTCATCTGCACGATCAGCGTGCCGGCCTCCTTCTGCTGCTCGTCGATGAGCTGGTAGACGCCGGTGATGTCGGCCGAGGCCAGCGCGGGCAGGGCAAGGAGGAGCAGGAAAAGCGGGCGTTTCATGGGATGATCTCGCAATGATCAAGACGATGACGGCGTTGTGACCCGCCGGCAAGACGGATGTTCCCACCCAACCCGATCAAACTGAACTGCGACCTCGGCGAGGGCTTCGGTCCGTGGCGCATGGGCGAGGATGCGGCGGTGATGCCGCTGATCGACCAGGCCAACATCGCCTGCGGCTTCCACGCCGGGGATCCGCTGACCATGCGCCGCACGGTGCGCCTCGCCCTTGAGCACGGCGTCGCTATCGGTGCCCACCCCGGCTACCCGGACTTGGTCGGCTTCGGCCGCCGCTCCATGCCCATCGAGCACGACGAGCTGGTGGCCCTGCTGCGCTACCAGCTCGGCGCGCTGGAGGCGATCGCCCGCGCCGAGGGCGGGCGGGTGGAGTACGTCAAGCCGCACGGCGCGCTGTACAACGACATGATGCGCGATCCGTCCCTCCTGCGCGCGGTGCTGGAAGCCGTGGCCGGCCTGGAGGGGGGGCTCGCGCTGATGCTGTTGTGCCGTGCCGATAACGCCCACGCCCTGGCGCTTGGCGCGGAATACGGCGTGCCGCTGCTGTTCGAGGCCTTCGCCGACCGCGCCTATGCCCCGGACGGCCGCCTGCGCCCGCGGAACCAGCCGGGCGCGGTGCATACCGAGGTCGCGCTGATCGTCGAACAGGCCCGGCGTCTGGCCCGCGGCGAGCCCATTCCGCTTGAGGACGGCACATCGCTCGCTCTGCGCCCCGACTCGCTGTGCGTGCACGGCGACAACGCGCAGGCCCTGGCTGCCCTGCGGGCCATCCGCGAGGCGCTGGGGCCCCGCGCGTGATGCCTCCGCGCCTTCAGATCGAGGTTGCCGGGATCGACGCCTACCTGATCCGCCTGGGCGAGGCCATCGACCCCGCGCTGATCCCCTGGGTGCGGGCCGCCGCCCTGCGCCTGCGCGAGCACCTGGGCGAGCGGCTGGTCGAGGTGGTGCCAAGCTACACCACGATCCTCGTCCAGTATGACCTTGTGCGCGATGATGCCGAATCGATGCGGCGCGACATCCTCGCCGCGCTGGAGGGGCTGCAGCCCGTCGCCGCGGGTGAGGGCCGGCTGCACGAGATCCCCGTCTACTACGCGGAGGAGGTGGGCCCCGACCTGCCCCGGATCGCCGCCCGCGCCGGACTCACGACCGAGGCGCTCGTCGCCCTGCACAGCGGCCGGGACTACCCGGTGTTCGCGGTCGGTTTCGCGCCCTGCTTCGCCTACCTCGGGCTGGTGGACGAACGCCTGGCCACCCCGCGCCTCGCCAGCCCGCGCCCGCGCGTGCCCGCCGGCAGCCTCGGCATCGCCGAGCGCCAGACCGCGATCTACCCGCTGACCTCGCCCGGCGGTTGGAACCTGATCGGTCGCACCCCGCTGCGCCTGTTCGACCCCACGCGCCTCCCCTCCTGCGACTTCGAAGTGGGCGATAGGGTACGCCTCAGGCCCATCGACCGTGCCACCTACCTGGCCATGGGGGGACGGCTGGACGACCTGCCTTGGGGCAGGCCGGCATGAGCCTGCGGGTCATCAAACCCGGCATCCTCACCCTGCCGCAGGACGGCGGGCGTCGGGGCGTGATGCACACCGGGCTCACCCAGGGCGGGCCGCTGGACCTGCACGCCTGGGCCTGGGCCAACCGCCTGCTCGACAATCCGTGGGGCGCGGGCACGCTGGAGATTCACTACGGCGGGCTGGAGCTCGAGGCCGAGGACGACCTGTGGCTTGCCCTCACCGGCGCCGATCTCGGCGCCCGCATCGACGACACCCCGCTTACTCCCTGGCAGAGCTTCCTCCTGCGTCGCGGCCAGCGCCTGCGCTTCGGCACACCGCAGCATGGCGTGCGCGCCTACCTCGCCGTGGCCGGTGGCTTCGCCATGGACGGCCCCACCGTCCCGCGCGAGGGGCTCGGCGGCCTGCACGGCGACGGCAGACCCCTCGCCATCGGCGACCGCCTGCCCTGCATTCCCGGGCTGACGCGCCGACCGCGCACGGTACCCAGCCGCTTCCGTCCCGATTACTCCGCGCCCCTGCCCCTGCGCCTGATCCCGGGCGCGCAGTTCGGGACCTTCGGCACTGAGGCACGGGCCCGCCTGTTCGGGAAGCCATGGCGGCTCTCCCCGCGCTCCGACCGCATGGGCGCGAGGCTGGAGGGGGCACCGATCGCGGCGCCGGGGGGCCTGATTTCCGAGGGCATCGCCCTCGGCGCGGTGCAGGTCCCGCCCGACGGCCAGCCCATCATCCTGCTCAACGACCGCCAGACCCTCGGTGGCTATCCCAAGCTCGGCGCCATCCATCCGCTCGATCTCGCAGCCCTGGCCCAGCGACTGCCCGGCACCGAGCTGCGCCTGCGGCCCTGCACGCTGCTGGAGGCGCAGGCGGAGATGCGCGACTTGCTGCATTTCTTCCGCACGCAGACCGCGCTCTCCTGAAGGTCACGGGCCGCTACACTCAATGCGTGCAACCGGGCATTGCGGCGGCCCGACGCAGGGGAGCCCCTCATGCCGACCGAACGGAACCTCGCAAAATACTGGAGCCTGCCCGCGGACGAACTGCTGCGCGCCCTCGGCAGCTCCCCGCGCGGGCTGTCCGCCGAGGAAGCCCGGCAACGGCTGGGGGCAGGCGGGCAAAACATCCTCGCCCCCGCCCCTCGCCATGCGGCGCTCCGGCTGTTCCTCGACCGCTTCCGCAGCCCGCTGCTGCTGATCCTGGTCTTCGCCGCACTGGTGTCGCTCGTAGTGCACGACTGGCTGGATGCGCTGATCGTGCTCGGCATCGTGGCGATCAGCGCGGTGCTCAGCACCATCCAGGAGTACCGCGCCAGCTCCGCAGTGGAGAAGCTACGCCGACAGGTGGCTGCGACCTCGACCGTCCTGCGGGACGGGGCGGCGCAGACGATCGCCAGCGCGGACATCGTCCCCGGCGACATCGTGCTGCTGTCTGCGGGCAGCCTGGTCCCAGCCGATGGCATGGTGCTCGAGGCCAAGGACTTCTTCGTCAGCCAGGCCCTGCTCACCGGCGAGACCTTCCCGGTGGAGAAGCAGCCCGGCCAGGTCGCGGCCCAGGCTGGCCTGGCGGAGCGCGGCAACAGCGTGTTCATGGGCACCTCCGTGCGCAGCGGGACGGCGAAGGTGCTGATCGTGCACACCGGCCGCGACTCGGCTTTCGGCGAGATCGCCGAATCGATGGCGAAGCGCCCGCCCGAGACCGAGTTCGAGCGCGGCCTGCGCCATTTCGGCGGCCTGCTGATGCGGGTGATGGTGTTGGTCGTGCTGGCGGTACTGACCATCAACATCCTGCTCCAGCGACCCACAGTCGACACCCTGCTGTTCGCCATCGCCCTGGCCGTGGGCCTCTCACCGGAGCTTTTGCCCGCCATCCTGGCCATCACCCTCTCGAAGGGTGCGCAGAAGATGGCCGGGCACGGGGTCATCGTGCGCCAGCTGAACGCCATCGAGAACCTCGGCAGCATGGACGTGCTGTGCACCGACAAGACCGGAACCCTGACCCGAGGCGTGGTGCAACTCGACGCGAACCTTGATGCCACGGGGCAGCCGAGCGCGGAGGTGCTTCGCCTGGCGGCCCTGAACGCCCGCCTGCAGCAGGGGCTGGGCAACCCCCTGGACGGGGCCGTGGCTGCCCGCGCGGAGGCGGAGGGTATCGTCACGGATGGCGCGACCAAGCTGGACGAGATCCCCTACGACTTCGTGCGCAAGCGCCTGAGCATCGTGGTCGCCCAGCCCGAGAGCGGGGATGCGCTGATGATCACCAAGGGGGCGCTGGAGCAGGTGCTGGAGGTGTGCGGCCACGCCCAGCTGGGCGGAAAGACCGTGCCCCTGGACGAGCCGGCTCAGGCCCTGATCCGCCAGCGCTTCACCGCCTGGAGCGAGCAGGGCTACCGCGTCCTCGGCCTCGCCCGGCGCAGCCTCCCCCTGCAGCCGGCCTGGCACCGGGAGGACGAGCGGGACATGACCTTCGCCGGCTTCCTGCTGTTCTTCGACCCGCCGGAGCCCGGCGTTCGGAAGACACTGGACGCCCTGCACGCGCTGGGCGTGGACCTGAAGATCATCACCGGCGACAACCGGCTCGTGGCCCGCCATGTCGCCGAGGCCGTCGGCCTGCCCGCGGGGCTCATTCTCACCGGCGCCGAACTGCTGGACATGAAGGACGAGGCTTTGTGGCACCTCGCGCCCCGGGTGTCGCTGTTCGCCGAGGTCGATCCCAACCAGAAGGAGCGCATCATCCGCGCCCTCCAGAAGACCGGCCACGTGGTGGGCTACCTCGGTGACGGCATCAACGACGCCCCCGCGCTGCACGCGGCGGACGTAGGCATCTCGGTCAACACCGCCGTGGACGTGGCCAAGGAGGCCGCGGACCTGGTGCTGCTGGAGCACGACCTGGACGTGGTGAGGCAGGGCATCGACGAGGGCCGGCACACTTTCGCCAACACGCTCAAGTACATCTTCGTCAGCACCAGCGCCAACTTCGGCAACATGATCTCCATGGCCGCGGCCTCCCTGTTCCTGCCCTTCCTGCCGATGCTGGCCAAGCAGGTCCTGCTCAACAACTTCATGGCGGACATCCCGGCCATGAGCATCGCCGGGGACAACGTGGACCGCGAGTGGGAGAGCACGCCGCACCGCTGGGACATGCGCTTCGTGCGCAACTTCATGATCACCTTCGGGCTGGTCAGCACCGCCTTCGACATGCTCACGTTCGGCGCGCTGTTCTACCTCGTGGGCGAGACCCCGGAACTCTTCCGCACCGGCTGGTTCGTCGAGTCCCTGCTGACCCAGCTTGCGATCCTGTTCGTCATCCGCACCTACCTGCCCTTCTACGCCAGCCGACCGGGGAGCGTGCTGGCCGCGACCGCCCTCGTCATGATGGCCTTCGCCGTCCTCCTTCCCTACAGCCCACTCGCGGCGCTCCTCGGCTTCGTGCCGCTCCCCCTCCCCGTGCTGTCCGCCATCCTGGCTATCTCCATCCTCTACATCGTGGTTTCGGAGCTGACCAAGCAGATGTTCTACCGGCGGATCGGGGCGCCGCCCCGGTGAGCGACATGGCCCAGCCCTCCCCCGCGCCCACAGGACCGCGCCCCGCCCTGATCACCTTGCGGCGGCTGTGGCTGGGGCTGCTCCTGCTCTCGGCCCTGATCGCGGCCGTCACCCACTTCGGCGACATCGAGCACTTCCTGGCCCAGATGCAGCGCGCCGAACCCGCCTGGCTGGTCGTCGCCCTGCTGCTGCAGGTCGCCACCTATTTCAGCGTCGCCGAGCTCTGGCGGCGCGCGCTCCTGCGGGGCAAAGCGCGGGTCCCGCTGGCGTCGCTGGTCCCGCTGGGACTCGCCAAGCTGTTCTCGGACCAGGCTCTGCCCACCGGCGGCATGAGCGGCACGGCCTTCCTGGTCGCCGCCCTGAGCCGGCGGGGCGTTTCGGCCCAGCTGTGCATGGCGGTCCTGCTGGTCAGCCTGGTCGCCTACTACGCGGCCTACCTGCTCTTCGCGACCGCGAGCGTGCTGCTGCTATGGCTGCACCACGCCATGCAGGGCTGGATCATCGCCACCGCCCTGGTCTTCGGGCTGGTGGCGGTGGCCATTCCTGCCGGGGCGCTCATGCTCCAGTCTCGCGGGAGACGCCCCCTGCCCCCCCTCATGCTGCGCATCCCCGGGCTTAGGGCCATGCTGGGATCCTTCTCGGAGGTCTCGCACGAACTGGTGCGCGACCGCAGCCTATTGTCCTCAGCCACGATCCTGCATGGCTCCGTTTTCCTGCTGGATGCCTTGACCCTCTGGGTCATGCTGCACGCCATCGGCCAGCCGGTGTCCTTCTGGGTGGTCCTGCCGAGCTTCATCATGGCCTCGGTGGTGGCAACGCTCGGCCCCGTGCCGCTCGGCCTGGGCACCTTCGAGGCGAGCTGCGTCGCCATGCTCGGCTCCCTCGGCGTGCCGATCGAAACCGCGCTGACGGCCACGCTCCTGCTGCGCGGCTTCACCCTCTGGCTGCCGATGCTTCCCGGCCTGTGGCTGACCCGGCGCGCGCTGCGCTAGCCAGCCAGGAGGACGATGCATGAAACCGACCAGCACGCAGGAACCCGACCTCGCGTCCATGCCGCTGGCCGACATGCTCGCCGCGTTGCATGCCGATCCCGGGACGGGGCTCTCGAGCACGGCGGTGCACGCCCTGCTCATGGAACACGGCTACAACGCGGTGGCCGACAGGAAGCCCCACCCGGTACGCCTGTTCCTCGGCAAGTTCTGGGGCGTTTCGGCATGGATGCTCGAGCTGATCATGCTCCTCTCGGCCGTACTCGCGAAATGGGACGAATTCGTGGTGGTAACAGCCCTCCTGATCGTCAACGCGGTGCTGGGATTCACCCAGGAGCACAGGGCCTCCGGCGTTGTCGAAGCCCTGCGCCGGCGGCTGCAGGTCAGCGCGCGCGTGCTGCGCGACGCGCGCTGGCAGCTCGTCCCCGCCAGCGAGCTGGTTCCCGGCGACATCATCCGCCTGCGCGCCGGAGACATCGTCCCGGCGGACGTGAGGCTCCTTGTCGGGACGCTGGACATCGACCAGTCGGCCCTCACCGGCGAATCGCAGGAGGTCGACAAGGCCGCCGGCGACGTGCTGCCCTCGGGCTCCGTCGTCCGCCGGGGGGAAGGCACCGGCGTGGTCATACTGACCGGGGTGAATACGTATTTCGGCCGCACCACGGAACTGGTGCGGGAGGCGCGCCCGAAGCTGCACCTCGAGACCGTGGTCGCCAAGGTCGTCCGCTGGTTATTCGCCATCGTCGGCACCCTGCTGGGCGGGGTAGCCGCCCTCTCGCTGCTCCGCGGCGGCGTGCCGCTCGGCGAGATGCTCCCGCTCATGCTCGTGCTCCTGATGAGCGCGGTGCCGGTCGCCCTGCCCGTCATGTTCACGGTCAGCATGGCCATCGGCGCGAAGGAGCTGGCGCGGCGCGGCGTGCTGGTCACCCGCCTGAGTTCCGCGGAGGATGCGGCGACGATGGACGTGCTCTGCGTGGACAAGACAGGCACGCTCACGATGAACCAGCTCGCCATCACGAACGTGGTACCGCTGGGCACGGCGACGGAGGCCGACGTGCTTTTCTCCGGCGCCCTGGCCTCCCAGGAGGCCAACCAGGATCCGATCGACCAGGCCTTCCTGACCGAGGCCAGTCGGCGTCGGGCCTGGGCCGGAAGGCCAGCGGCCACGACCCTCGCCTTCACGCCGTTCGATGCAACGACCCGGCGGACGGAGGCAATCATCGAGCAGGATGGCCGGCGGCTGCGCGTGATGAAGGGCGCCGTGCGGACCATCGCCCGAGCCTGCGGACTCCCGCCCGCGGCCATCGAGGCGCTGGAGTCCCAGGCTAGCACCTCGTCACTGAAGGGGCAGCGGACGCTGGCGGTGGCCCAAGGGCCCGAGGGGGGAACGCCCACGCTGCTCGGCTGGGTGGCGCTGCACGACCCACCGCGCGCGGATGCCGGACAGCTGGTCGCCGCGCTCCATGACCTCGGGGTTTCGATCAAGATGCTCACCGGCGACGCCCTGGCGGTTGCCCGTGAAGTCGCACAGGGCGTGGGGCTGCCGCGCATCCGGCGCATGGCGGACCTGAAGGCGGCAAGTGGCGGCGAAGCCACGGCCCTGCTGGCGGAAACCGACGGCCTGGCCGAGGTCTATCCGGAAGACAAATACCTCGTGGTACGCCACCTGCAAGCCGCCGGGCACGTGACGGGCATGACGGGCGACGGCGTCAACGACGCCCCCTCGCTGCGCCAGGCCGAGGTTGGGATCGCCGTCAGCACCGCGACCGACGTCGCCAAGAACGCCGCGAGCGTGGTGCTGACCGAACCCGGGCTGACCAACATCGTGGCGCTGGTGGAGCAGGGACGGACGATCTACCAGCGCATACTGACCTGGATCATCAACAAGATCAGCCGCACGATCCTGAAGGCTGCCTACGTCGCCATCGCCTTCGCGCTGACCGGCAAGTTCGTCGTCTCCGCCTTTGCGATGCTGCTTCTGGTGTTCATGACGGACTTCGCCAAGATCGCGCTCGCCACCGACCGGGTTCGACCTTCGAGCCGACCGGAGACATGGAACATCGGCGGCTTCGTCGCGGTCTCAGTGGCGCTGGGCGTGGCGATGGTCGTGGAATCGCTCGGCCTGCTCTGGTTCGGCTGGTCGCATTTCGGCCTGGGTACGGACGATCACGCCCTGCACACCTTCAGCTTCCTGACGCTGCTGTACTTTGCCGTGTTCTCCATCGTATCCGCCCGCGAACGCCGGGCCTTCTGGGCGACTTGGCCCAGCAGCCCCCTCCTGCTTGCCATCGTCGCGGTCGCGGTCACGGGCACCCTCCTTACGCAGGCAGGGCTCCCGGGTCTCGTGCCCCTGCCGTGGTGGCAGACGCTCGCGGTGCTGGCCTATGCCATGATGGCCTGCCTCGGTATCAACGATGCGATCAAGGTCCTGCTGATCAGGCGGCTCGCGGCCTCGGGGGAAACACCGGCGCAGGCCACCTGAACCGAAACGCGGCTGCCATATCCGTGCGGCATCATGGCCGGGAGGAAAACTCGGGCAGACGAAGAAACCGCCCTGCCTGTACAATTCCTAACATGAGGTGTGTGCATCTAGTCACACGCTTTTTTTCATTTTCAGCCGCCGGCAAGGGTCGCCCATGAGATTCCGCTTCCCCATCGTCATCATCGACGAAGACTTCCGCTCCGAGAACGCGAGCGGTTTCGGCATTCGCGCCCTGGCCAAGGCCATTGAGGACGAAGGCGTCGAGGTCATGGGCGTCACCAGCTACGGCGACCTGTCGACCTTCGCCCAGCAGCAGAGCCGCGCCTCGGCCTTCATCCTCTCGATCGACGACGAGGAGTTCAACTCCGGCAACCCGGAGGAAGAGCTGCATGTGGTGCGCCAGCTGCGCAGCTTCGTCGAGGAGATCCGCTTCCGCAACGCGGACATTCCAATCTTCCTCTACGGCGAGACGCGCACCTCCAGCCACATCCCGAACGACGTGCTCAAGGAGCTGCACGGCTTCATCCACATGTTCGAGGACACCCCGGAGTTCGTCGCCCGCCACATCATCCGTGAGGCGCGCGCCTACCTCGATACCCTGGCCCCGCCCTTCTTCCGCGCCCTGACCGGCTATGCGGCCGATGGCTCCTATTCCTGGCACTGCCCCGGCCACTCCGGCGGGGTGGCCTTCCTGAAGAGCCCGGTGGGGCAGATGTTCCACCAGTTCTTCGGCGAGAACCTGCTGCGCGCCGACGTGTGCAACGCGGTCGAGGAACTCGGCCAGCTGCTCGACCACACCGGCCCGGTGGCCGCCTCCGAGCGCAACGCCGCGCGCATCTTCCACGCCGACCACCTGTACTTCGTCACCAACGGCACCAGCACCTCGAACAAGATGGTCTGGCACAGTGTGGTCTCGCCGGGCGACATCGTGGTGGTGGACCGCAACTGCCACAAGTCGATCCTGCACGCGATCATCATGACTGGGGCGATCCCGGTGTTCCTCACCCCAACCCGCAACCATTTCGGCATCATCGGTCCGATCCCGCTGGAGGAGTTCAAGCCGGAGAACATCCAGAAGAAGATCGAGGCGCACCCGTTCGCGCGTCATGTCGAGAACAAGAAGCCGCGCATCCTGACCATCACCCAGTCCACTTATGATGGCGTGGTGTACAACGTCGAGGCCATCAAGGAGTTGCTGGACGGCCATATCGACACCCTGCACTTCGACGAGGCCTGGCTGCCGCACGCCGCCTTCCACGAGTTCTACGGCGACTACCACGCCATCGGCGAGGGACGCCCGCGCTGCAAGAAGTCGCTGGTGTACTCCACCCAGTCCACCCACAAGCTGCTGGCGGGCCTCTCCCAGGCCTCGCAGATCCTGGTGCAGGACTGCGAGGAGCAGCGCTTCGACCGCGACGTGTTCAACGAGTCCTACCTGATGCACTCCTCCACCTCGCCGCAGTACGCCATCATCGCCTCCTGCGACGTGGCGGCGGCGATGATGGAGCCGCCGGGCGGCACCGCGCTGGTGGAGGAGTCCCTGGTCGAGGCGCTCAACTTCCGCCGCGCCATGCGCAAGGTGGACGAGGAATGGGGCTCGGACTGGTGGTTCAAGGTCTGGGGCCCGGATCACCTCCCCGAGGAGGGGCTCGGCCGGCGCGAAGACTGGATGATCAAGAAGGGCGACCGCTGGCACGGCTTTGGCGATCTGGCCGAGGGCTTCAACATGCTCGACCCGATCAAGGCCACCGTGATCACCCCGGGGCTCGACGTGGACGGTGACTTCGCCGACTGGGGCATCCCGGCCGGCATCGTCACCAAGTACCTGGCCGAGCACGGCGTGGTGGTGGAGAAGACCGGCCTCTACAGCTTCTTCATCATGTTCACCATCGGCATCACCAAAGGCCGCTGGAACACCCTGGTCACCGCCCTGCAGCAGTTCAAGGACGACTACGACAAGAACCAGCCTCTGTGGCGCATCCTGCCCGAGTTCGTCGCCAAGCACCCGGTGTACGAGCGCATGGGCCTCAAGGACCTGTGCCGCAAGCTGCACGACATGTACAAGCAGTACGACGTGGCGCGCCTGACCACCGAGATGTACCTCTCCGACATGGTGCCCGCCATGCGTCCGGCCGATGCCTGGGCCAAGATGGCCCACCGCGAGATCGAGCGGGTGCCCATCGACGAGCTGGAGGGCCGCATCACCGCGAGTCTGGTCACCCCCTACCCACCGGGCATCCCGCTCTTGATCCCGGGCGAGCGCTTCAACAAGACGATCGTCGATTACCTCAAGTTCGCGCGCGAGTTCAACCGCCAGCTGCCGGGGTTCGAGACCGACATCCATGGTCTGGTGGCCGAAGAAGTGGACGGGCGAATCGTCTACCACATCGACTGCGTGAAGGACTGAGAGAGCGGTAGCGCAACGATGCCAGAGGGGGGCGTAGGAGGCCCGCCCTCGGGCCGATGCGTGGGGGCTTATCGCGCCGGGGCGGCGCGCCTACACAGCCCCCTGATGGGGCTCTCCCCCCGGATCGCGGGCAACAAAAAAGGAGGCCAGGCCTCCTTTTTTCATGTGCTCCCTTGGCAGGGTTACTGCGAGGTGTTGCTCCGCACGCCGCGGATCTCGCGGATCCAGCGCAGGCGCTCGGCACCCTCGATCAGCTCGTTCTGCAGGCGGAAGTAATCCACCTCGGCACCCTCGGCGATGGCCCCCTTGCTTTCGAGGGCCTTGAGACGGGCC
>JBFLVP010000030.1:0-5515 GCA_040758395.1 Pseudomonadota bacterium | reverse complement strand
ACCTCGAAGCCGGCGCGCTCACGGGTCAGGCCGCCCGGTCCCAGCGCGGAAACGCGGCGCTTGTGTGTCACTTCCGACAACGGGTTGTTCTGGTCCATGAACTGGGACAGCTGCGAGGAGCCGAAGAACTCCTTGATCGCGGCCGCCACCGGCTTGGCGTTGATCAGCTCCTGCGGCATCAGGCCCTCGCTCTCGGCCAGGCTCAGGCGATCCTTGACCGCGCGCTCGACGCGCACCAGGCCGATGCGGAACACGTTCTCGGCCATCTCGCCAACGGAACGGATACGGCGGTTACCGAGGTGGTCGATGTCATCCACGGTGCCGTTGCCGTTGCGGATGTCGATCAGGACCTTGATCACGTCCAGGATGTCTTCCTTGGACAGGGTTCCAGCGCCGACGATCTCCTCGCGGCCGACACGGCGGTTGAACTTCATGCGGCCGACGGCGGACAGGTCGTAGCGGTCCTCGGAGAAGAACAGGCCGCCGAACAGCGCTTCCGCGGAATCCTTGGTGGGCGGCTCGCCCGGACGCATCATGCGGTAGATCTCCACCAGCGCCTCGAGCTGGCTGGTCGTGGAGTCGGAGCGCAGGGTGGTCGAGATGAAGGGGCCGCGATCGACGTCGTTGAAGTAGATGGTGCGGACTTCGTTGATCCCCGCCTCGCGCATGGCGGTGAGCAGGTCGGCGGTGACCAGGTCGTTGGCGCTGGCCAGCAGCTCGCCGGTACGGTGATCGATGACGTTGTGCGCCAGGGTCTGGCCGATCAGGTAGTCGACCGGGGCCACCTGGGCGCCCACGTTCGCCTTCTTCAGGTCGCGCAGGTGCTTGCCGGTGATGCGGCGCCCGGCCTCGACCAGCACCTCGTCCCCAAGCTTGATGTCGAACGGCGCGTTCTCACCCTTCAAGCGATCGACCACCAGCTCGACCTTGACCTCGTTCGCGGACAGGAGGGAGAAATGGGTGGTTTCGAAGAAGGTCGCGAGGATTTCTTCGTTCTCCATGCCGATCGCACGCAGCAACACGGTCACCGGCAGTTTGCGGCGACGGTCGATGCGAGCAAAGAGGATGTCCTTCGGATCGAACTCGAAGTCCAGCCAGGAGCCGCGGTAGGGAATGATGCGCGCGGAGAAGAGGATCTTGCCCGAGGAGTGGGTCTTGCCCTTGTCGGAATCGAAGAACACGCCCGGCGAGCGATGCAGCTGGGAAACCACGACGCGCTCGGTGCCGTTGATAACGAAGGTCCCGGTCTCGGTCATGAGCGGCAGTTCGCCCATGTAGACCTCCTGCTCGCGCACGTCCTTGACCACCTGGCTGCCCGCCGGCGCCTCCTTGTCATAGATCACCAGGCGCATCTTGACGCGCAGCGGAGCGGCGTAGGTCAGACCGCGGATCTGGCATTCCTTGACATCGAACGCCGGCTCGCCGAGCCGGTAGCTGACATACTCAAGCGCCGCGCTACCGGAATAGCTGGCAATCGGAAACACCGAACTCAAGGCAGCGTGCAGACCCATCGCCTCACGCTGTGCAGCCGGGTTTTCTACCTGCAAAAAGCCGCGATAGGAATCGACTTGGGTCGCCAGCAGGTTAGGCACCGCAAGAATGGACTTGCGCTTGCTGAAATCCTTACGGATGCGCTTCTTCTCGGTGATGGAGTACGTCATCGACTACCTCTGAGGTAACAGTATTCAGCGACGCGGAGCGTCATTAAAACCACAGCAGACTGTTGGCATGAGCCGCCTTGAACGGCGTTTCAGCTCATCTCGACAGGCCACCAGACACGAAGCCATATCCTTCAAGCGGAAAAAGGCCGGCGGCACGTGCCGCCAGCCGGACATCCATGTTTCGCAATGCGAAACGGGATGAAATTACTTGAGCTCGACCTTGGCACCAGCCTCTTCGAGCTTCTTCTTCATGGCCTCGGCGTCGGCCTTGGCGATGCCTTCCTTGATGGTGGACGGAGCGCCTTCAACCATGTCCTTGGCCTCTTTCAGACCCAGACCGGTGATTTCGCGAACGGC
Organism: Pseudomonadota bacterium; assembly: GCA_040758395.1. Classification (GTDB taxonomy): domain Bacteria; phylum Pseudomonadota; class Gammaproteobacteria; order Halothiobacillales; family Halothiobacillaceae; genus Thiofaba. Next base: position 3,497 of record JBFLVP010000030.1, on the reverse strand, counting down.
CTTGATCACGTTGACCTTGTTTTCGCCGAAGCTGGTCATGACGACGTCGAACTCGGTCTTCTCTTCAGCGGCCGGAGCGGCAGCGCCACCCGCCGGAGCGGCGGCAACGGCGACAGCGGCAGCTGCGGAAACGCCGAACTTCTCTTCCATTGCGGAGATCAGGTCAACGATCTCCAGAACGGTCATGTTGGAGATGGCCTCCAGGATGTCTTCTTTGTTGATTGCCATGGTTGTGTACCTAAAAGCGATTGGATTGTTGAAATGCCGTAAGTCTTAAGCCGCTTGCTTCTGATCGCGGATGGCGGCAACCGTGCGGACCAGCTTGCCCGGAACCTCGTTGAGGGTACGGACGAACTTGGCAACCGGGGCCTGCATGACAGACATGAGCATGCTGATGGCCTGGTCGCGGGTCGGCAGGTTGGCCACACGGTCGATCTCGGATGCGGCGATGAGCTGACCGCTGAGCGCGACGAGCTTCACATTGAGCTTGTCGTTCTCCTTGGCCGCATCGCGCATCAGACGCGCGGCGGCACCCGGATCCTCCATCGAGAACGCCAGCACGAGGGGACCTACCATCCCGTCGGCCATGCACTCGAATTCGGTTCCGCGCACCGCGATGCGAGCGAGGGTGTTCTTCACCACGCGCAGGTAAACGCCCTCTTGACGGGCCTTCACGCGCAGCGCGGTCAGTTTCTCGACCGAGATACCGCGATATTCCGCCGCAACGGCGGAATAAGCTTTGGCGGCGACTTCAGCTACTTCAGCGACGACAGCTTGTTTCTGTTCGAACGTCAGTGCCATTGAAATAACCTCGGTTTGCACATCCCCAAAGGGTTGTGCATCGCCTTGAATCGGGGCAGCACCCTCACCTCACGGTGACAGAGCCTTGCCCCGCCCTTACGGTGTCACACCAGGCAAAAAAATCCTGGGCCTCACCGTCTGCGCAGGCATGATTAAGCGTTTGGCCTGAGGCCGCCCGCACCTGCGGTCTTGGACGCAACCGGACGAATCCGGCAGGCCAAATCGTCGCGGAACGACCAGAATCGCCCCGCTCAAACATCACGCGGACAGGCTGCCCTGATCCACCATCAGGCCCGGACCCATGGTGGTGGAGACGGTCACGCGCTTCATGTACACGCCCTTGGCCGCGGAGGGCTTAGCCTTGTTCAGGTCGGCCAGCAGGGCGTTCAGGTTCTCCAGCAGGGCGTCTTCATCGAAGCTCACCTTGCCGAGGGTGCAATGGATGATGCCCGCCTTGTCGGTACGGTAACGAACCTGACCGGCCTTGGCATTGCGGACCGCGCCAGCCGGATCCATGGATACGGTACCGACCTTCGGGTTCGGCATCAGGCCGCGCGGGCCGAGGATCTGGCCCAGCTGGCCGACGATGCGCATGGCATCCGGCGTGGCGATGACCACATCGAAGTCCATGTTGCCAGCCTTGATGGAGTCGGCCAGATCCTCGAAACCGACGATGTCGGCGCCAGCGGCCTTGGCGGCCTCGGCATTGGCACCCTGAGCGAACACTGCAACGCGAACGACCTTGCCGGTGCCGCGCGGCAGCACGGTGGAACCACGCACGACCTGGTCGGAGCGACGCGGATCAACGCCCAGATTCACGGCCACGTCGACAGATTCGACGAACTTGGAGGTCGCCAACTCCTTGAGCAGGGTAAAGGCTTCCTTCACCGGATAGGCGCGAGCGGCATCCACCTTCTCGCGGTTCATTTTTTGACGCTTGGTCAGCTTGGCCATCACACGCCCTCCACATTCAGGCCCATGCTGCGCGCACTGCCCGCGATGGTGCGCACGGCGGCGTCCATGTCGGCGGCGGTCAGATCGGGCATCTTGGTCTTGGCAATTTCTTCGAGCTGCGCACGGGTAATGGTGCCCACCTTCTTCGTATTCGGGTTGCTGGAACCGCTCTGAATACCGACCGCCTTCTTGATCAGCACAGTCGCCGGCGGGGTCTTGGTGATGAAGGTGAAGCTCTTGTCGCTGTACACGGTGATGACCACCGGCAGCGGCAGACCCGGCTCGACGCCCTGAGTCGCGGCGTTGAACTCCTTACAGAAGCCCATGATGTTGACGCCGTGCTGACCCAGCGCCGGACCGATGGGGGGGCTGGGGTTGGCCTGACCGGCCTTCACCTGCAGCTTGATATAAGCCTGGACTTTCTTAGCCATGTTTCACTCTCTTTGGGTACAAGCGCCTTATCGGCTCCCCGTTGACGATCAGACCTTTTCGACCTGATCGAATTCCAGCTCCACCGGGGTAGAGCGACCAAAAATACTCACCGCCACGCGAAGACGGCTCTTCTCGTAGTCGACCTCTTCGACCACGCCATTGAAGTCGTTGAACGGACCCTCGCAGATGCGGACCATTTCACCGACCTCGAACAGCACCTTCGGACGCGGCTTCTCGGCACCCTCTTTCATGCGATCAAGGATGGCATCCGCCTCCTTGTCGCTGATCGGGGCCGGACGCTCCGGCGTGCCGCCGATGAAACCGAGCACCCGCGGCACCGAACGCACAAGGTGCCAGGCATCGTCATTCATATCGATCTGCACCAGCACGTAGCCGGGGAAGAACTTGCGCTCGCTCTTGCGACGCACGCCATCACGCATCTCGACCACTTCTTCGGACGGCACGAGGATTTCGCCAAAGCGATCCTGCATACCCTCACGCTGAATGCGATCCTCAAGCGCGCGCTTGACCGCATTCTCATATTGAGAAAAGGCCTGAACCACGTACCAACGCATGGTCATCTATCAGCCCCCCTGACCGGTGATCATGCGCACACCCCAGAAGAGCAGCGCATCCACGAGCCACAAAAAGACCCCGACAATCAGCACCAGCACCAGCACGGAGAGGGTGACCTGCAGGGTTTCCTGCCGGGTCGGCCACACCACCTTGCGCAGCTCGGTGCGAGCTTCGCGGGAAAAACCGAACAGACCACGTCCCACCGGAGTCAGCGCCACCAGCCCGACCGCAAGCCCCGCAAGGCCAAGCAGGGCCAGCACGCGCCAAGCCAGCGCGACCTGATCGAACCAATAGAAACCGACCACCCCGACCAGCAGGACAAGGAGGGCGAGCGCGAGCTTGATATTGTCCAGCGCTGACGCCGACACTTCAGTCTTTGCGACCATCTGGATAGTGCTTTCTATGAAGATGAATTCTTGGCACCCACCACCACAAAGGTGGCAGGGCAGGAGGGAATCGAACCCCCAACCTACGGTTTTGGAGACCGTCGCTCTGCCAATTGAGCTACTGCCCTGTATTCGTGCGCTTTACAGGAAAGCGGGGAATCCTAATGGATTCCCCGCTGCTTGGCAAGACCCCAGAGGGTATTTCGACCTAAGGCCGAATCACTCGTGGATCTTGGAGACGACGCCGGCGCCGACGGTGCGACCGCCTTCGCGGATCGCGAAGCGCAGGCCTTCTTCCATGGCGATCGGGTTGATCAGGGTGACGGTCATGGCAACGTTGTCACCCGG
>JBFLVP010000029.1:0-73043 GCA_040758395.1 Pseudomonadota bacterium | reverse complement strand
TCGCCGCGTCGCTTCGCTCCTAACGCGAAGCTGGCGCACGCCCGCGATGACGGGGTTCACGTTCCGGTCAAAAGAAAAGCCCATCGGTGGGGGACGAGGCAGAAGCAAAACGGCGGCGCGGCATGCGGCCGGCCTTGAAGGCCATGCGGCCGGCCTCGATGGCGCGCTTCATGGCGCCGGCCATCATCACCGGGTCCCTGGCCTCGGCGATGGCGGTGTTCATCAGCACGCCGTCGCAGCCAAGCTCCATCGCGATGGCGGCATCGGAGGCGGTGCCGACGCCCGCGTCGACGATGATCGGCACCTTGGCGTTCTCGACGATGGTGAGGATGTTGTACTTGTTCTGCACCCCAAGGCCGGAGCCGATGGGCGCGGCCAGCGGCATCACCGCCACGCAGCCGATCTCTTCCAGGCGCTTGGCGATGATCGGGTCGTCGGAGGTGTAGACCATCACCTTGAAGCCGTCCTTGACCAGAGTCTCGGCCGCCTCGAGGGTGGCGGTGACATCCGGGTAGAGGGTCTTCGGATCGCCCAGCACTTCCAGCTTGACCAGATCGTGGCCGTCCAGCAGTTCGCGCGCCAGGCGGCAGGTGCGCACGGCGTCGTCGACGGTGTAGCAGCCGGCGGTGTTCGGCAGCAGGGTGTACTGCGAGGGCGGCAGCACGTCGAGCAGGCTGGGCTCATTCGGATTCTGGCCCAGGTTCACCCGGCGCACGGCCACGGTGATGATCTCCGCCCCGGCGGCTTCCGTCGCCAGTTTCGTCTCGTCCATGTCCTTGTACTTGCCGGTGCCGGTGAGCAGGCGCGACTGGTAGGCCTTGCCGGCGATGATGAGGGGATCGTTGAAGGTGGTCATGCGGCGTCGTCCTCGAGGGCGTAGGGCAAGGGAAGGCGGCTGATGACGGGGCCGTCGGCGGCGCCGAGATGGAGCGGGCCTTCCGCGAAAGCCGCCAAGCGTAGCACGGCGAGCAGGACGATGCCGCCGTCCGGGTGCGGCGCGGCGCGCACCACCTCGCCCGCGGCCTGTTCGGGGTCCTCGCCGAAGATGGCCTGGCCGGGTGTGGCCTTGTCGGCGTCCTTGACGCGCAACAGCACCATGCGCCGGTTCGGCTTGCCGAGGTAGTGCATCCGCGCGACCACCTCCTGGCCGGGGTAGCAGCCCTTCTTGAAACTGACGCCGCCGACCCGCTCCAGGTTGGCCATCTGCGGCACGAAGGCCTCGACCGTTTCCGGATAGACCTCGGGCAGGGCCGCGAGGGTGTCGAGCAGCTCCCAGCCGGCCGGGCCGGCCGCCGTCGCGAACACGTCCAGGCGCTGCCAGAGCTTCTGCATCGGCTCCAGCTCGCCGTGGATCTCGAAGCGCGGCAGCATGCCCGGCAGGCGGATCACAGTCACGCCGCCCCGGGTGCTGGCGCCGTCCACATCCGCCGGGACGGCACCCAGAGCCTCGCGCAGGAGTTCCTCGGCACGCGGCCCGCTGAAGCCAAAGCTGGCGAAGGCCCCGTCCGCCGCCTCGAGCGTGACCTTGCTGCGCAGCACGTACATGCGCAGGCGCTTGAGCACCGGCTCGACCAGCGCGCGCGGCAGGCCGAGATAGAACACGCCTTCGCGCTTGAACAGGCGCATCAGGGCCAGCATGCGGCCCTTGGGGGTGTTGAGGCTGGTGAGCTGGCTATGGGTGTCCGTCACCAGCCGCACGTCGTTGGACAGCAGGTTCTGCAGGAAGCCTTCCGCCTCTTCGCCCATCACCGCGATCAGGCCGCGATGACTGATATCGGCCATCACCTCGCCGGTCAGCGTCAGATTGAGTTCCTGTTCCGGGTTGCCGAAATGGGCGACCGGACCATTCTCACTTGACCATTCGGCGCCATGCTGTTGCAAAAAGGTTTTCCACTCGGGTTTCATGCTGTTCTCCGGGCGAATCATGCGGTGATCTTAACACCCTCTCCCGGCAGCCCGGCCCGTGGACATTCAAGGAGATGAATCGTGCGGAAACAGGCGGCGGTTCTGCTTTTGCGGCCGCGTCCATCAAGGGCGACGAGTGCTGTTATTGCGTGCATGCACGGGCTGGGCCTGGGGGCGGTGTGGCTTTCGGCGTGGCCATGGTGGGGCGCCTTGGCACTTTCGGTGGCGTTGTTTGCCAGCGGCTATCGGCTCTGGCGGGTCCGGCGGCCCTGGCGGGAGCTGCAGTGGGGGCCTGGCGAAAGCTGGCGGCTCGATCGCGGGGATGGCGTTCCGCTCCGCGCCGTGCTGGATGCCCGCGCCAGCCGCAGTCTGCCGTGGTGGATCTGGCTGGCGTTCAGGCTGGACGGTGGCGGTCGGCTGGGGTGTCTGTTGCCCTACGACAGCTTGAGTGCCGATGACTTCCGTCGCTTGCGGGCGAGGTTGAGGGTGGAAGCGGGGCGCATGGCGAAGCAAGGCCCGGAGAACCTGTAGGAGCGGGCTTGCTCGCGATGAGAGGGTGATCGCGAGCAAGCCCGCTCCTACGTCAGATCAGGCTCAGATAGAGGGCATGCAGCCGATCGACCTGCGCCGCCAGCGCCTTGGGCGTGCCGCTGTTGTCGATCACATCGTCGGCTCGCGCCAGTCGTTCGGCACGGGTGGCCTGAGACGCGATCATGGCACGCGCCAGGCGCTCGTCGATCAGGTCGCGCAGGGTGAGGCGGTCGAACTGGGTCTGGGTGGGGACATCGACCACCAGCACGCGGTCCAGCATGTCGTCATAGCTGCCGGTCTCGACCAGCAGGGGAATGACGATGACCACGTAAGGCGCATCGACCCGTTCAAGCTGACGGATCACCTCCGCCTTGATGCGTGGATGCAGGATGGCGCCAAGCGTTTCGCGTTCCTTGGCGTTGGCGAAGATGCGTTTGCGCAGGGCAGCGCGGTCGAGTTGACCGTCCAGCCTCAGGACGCCTGCACCGAATCGCTCGGCGATCTCGGCAAGGGCGGGTTGGCCCGGAGCGACCAGCGCACGCGCGATCAGGTCGGTATCGATGATCGCCGCGCCATGGGCCGCAAATTCAGCGGCGACGGTGGACTTGCCGCTTGCCACCCCGCCGGTCAGACCGATCTTCAGCATGCTGGATTAAGGCCGGACCCCGCCGCCCAGATAGAGGTCCAGAATGAAGTCGCCCCAGCAGAACCAGATCAATCCGGCGATGGCGAGGTAGGGGCCGAACGGGATCGGCGTGTTTTTATCCTTGCCGCGCAGCAGGATCAGGGCGATACCGATCACCGCGCCGACCAGGCTGGAGAGCAGGATGATGCCGGGCAGGGCCTGCCAGCCCATCCAGGCGCCCAGCGCGGCCAGCAGTTTGAAGTCGCCGTAACCCATGCCTTCCTTGCCGGTCAGCAGGCGGAAACCGTGGTAGACGGTCCAGAGGCTGAGGTAGCCCGCCGCCGCGCCGATCACGGCATCCTGCAAGGGGGCGAACATACCGCCGACATTCACCAGCAACCCCAGCCACAGCAGCGACAGCGTGAGCTGATCCGGGAGCAGCATGGTGTTCAGGTCGATGACGGTCAGGGTCAGCAGCACCCACACGAACACCAGGGCCAGCAACAGAGGCCAGCCGAAGGGCACCTGGGTGGCGGCCAGCACCGCCAGCGCGGCGGCGGCGGCCTCGACCAAGGGATATTGCGGCGAGATGCGCGTCTTGCAGGCCGAGCAGCGGCCGCGCAGCAACAGATAGCTGATCAGCGGCAGGTTTTCCCACCAGCGCAGCGGATGGCCGCAGCTTGGGCAGTGGGAGGCGGGGAAGGCGATATTGAAGCGCTCGGGTGTCACGCCTTCGGAGGCCTGGCCGAGAAACTCCTGGCACTCGCCTTTCCAGCGCGCCTCCAGCATCTTCGGCAGACGCAGGATGACGACATTGAGGAAGCTGCCTACCGCCAGACCGAACAGGATCAGGGTGGTGTAGAGCAGGGCCGGCGAGGTGGCGAGGGCGTTTGTCAGGGCGTCCATGGAATCTCAATGCATAGGGCGTAGGAGCGGGCTTGCGCCAGCTTCGCGTTAGCTCGCTCGCGATACTGTTCTTGCGTTGTTCATCGCGAGCAAGCTCGCTCCTACAGTCAGTCAGGAAGCAGGGTTAAACCACCGCGCCCAGCTTGAAGATCGGCAGGTACATGGCGATCACCAGGCCACCCACGACCACGCCGAGGAAGGCCATGATCATCGGCTCCATCAGGCTGGACATGGCATCCACCATGTTGTCGACCTCTTCCTCATAGATATCCGCCACCTTGCTCAGCATCTTGTCCAGCTCGCCGGTTTCCTCGCCGATGCCGACCATCTGCACCACCATCATCGGGAACAGGCCGGACTGCTGCATGGAGATGCGCATCTGCTGGCCTTGGGCGGTCATGTCGCGCATGTCCAGCACGGCCTTTTCATAGACGTAGTTGCCGGTGGCGCCAGCCACGGAACCCATGGCCTCCACCAGCGGCACGCCGGCAGCGAACATGGTCGACAGGGTGCGCGAAAAGCGGGCCACGGCTGCCTTGTGGGTCAGGGGACCAACCAGGGGAATGCGCAGGATCAGGCGATCCAGTGCCTGATTGAAGGGCTTGGAGCGCTTCTTGAAGTAGAAAAACACGAAGAAGAAAAGTCCGATGCCGCCGAAGATCATCCACCAGTACTCCTGGAAGAATTCCGACAGGCCGATCACCATCAGGGTGAAGGCGGGCAGGTCCGCGCCGAAACTGGAGAACAGATCCTTGAACTGCGGGATCACGAAGATCAGCAGGATGGCCGTGACGATGAATGCCACCACCAGGACCGCGGCCGGATAGAACAGCGCTTTCTTGATCTTCTTCTTGAGGCTTTCGGTCTTCTCCTTGTACACCGCGATCCGTTCGAGGATCGCCTCCAGTGCACCCGCATCCTCACCGGCCTTGACCAGGCTGACATAGAGCTGATCGAAGTACAGGGGGTGTTTGGCCAGGGAGTTGCCCAGGGAGATGCCGCTGGCGACGTCGTCCTTCAACTCGGTCACCAGCTTGGCCATGGACGGCTTGTCCACGCTCTGGGCAATGATCTCCAGACCCTGCAGGATAGGCATGCCCGCCTGCAGCATGGTGGCGAGTTGGCGGGTGAAGGCAGCAATGTCCGCAGGCAGGATCTTGGCGCCGCCGCCAAGGATCGGCTTGGGCTTCTTCCTGATCTTCAGTGGCAGGGTGCCCTGCTGCCGCAGCACGGCGCGGGCCTGGATTTCGCTGATGGCAAGCACCTCACCCTTGATTCGCCTGCCGGTCTTGTCCTTGCCCTCCCATTGGAAGGTGACCTTGTTTTCGCCCGCCTTAGCCTGCGCCATGACTCGCCTCTATGCTTGGGTGTTCGATGTATTGTAGGAGTGACTTGCAACTCGCGATAGGTGCACCGTTGCTTTGCGGCAGCGCTGTCGTCAATCCGTGGTGACGTTGTTCAATTCTTCCAGACTCAGGATGCCGGCCTTGACCTTCATCAAACCGGCTTCGCGCAGGTCGGGGATGCCTTCCTTGCGGGCCTGGTCGGCCATGTCGATCGAGGTGGCTCCGGACATGATCAGGCGCGACATCTCGTCGGAAATGGGCATCACCTGGTAGACGCCGGTGCGGCCCTTGTAGCCGTTGTTGCACTGATCGCAGCCAACCGCCTTGTAGATCTTGAATCCGCTGTCCACGTCCTCCGGGCTGAAACCTTCGCGGATCAGCTCGTCGCGCGGCACCTTTTCCTCGGTCTTGCAGTTGTTGCACAGCTTGCGCGCCAGGCGCTGGGCGATGATCAGCAGGATCGAGCCGGCGATGTTGTACGGCGGCACGCCCATGTTCGCCAGGCGGCTGAGGGTCTGCGGCGCGTCGTTGGTGTGCAGGGTGGAGAGCACCAGGTGGCCGGTCTGGGCGGCCTTGATCGCGATCTCGGCGGTCTCCAGGTCGCGGATCTCGCCCACCATGATCACGTCCGGGTCCTGGCGCAGGAAGGCGCGCAGGGCGTTGGCGAAGGTCAGGCCCACCTTCGGGTTGACGTTGACCTGGTTGACGCCGGGCATGTTGATTTCCGCCGGGTCCTCGGCGGTCGAGATGTTGCGGTCCTGGGTGTTGAGGATATTGAGGCCGGTGTAGAGGCTCACCGTCTTGCCGGAGCCGGTCGGGCCGGTCACCAGGATCATGCCGTAGGGCTTCTTCAGCGCGTTCAGGTACAGCTCTTTCTGGAACGGCTCGTAGCCCAGCGCGTCGATGCCCAGCTTGGCGCTGGACGGGTCGAGGATACGCAGCACCACCTTCTCGCCGAACAGGGTGGGGCAGGAGTTCACCCGGAAGTCGATGGCGCGGGTCTTGGAGACCTGCAGCTTGATTCGCCCGTCCTGGGGGACGCGGCGCTCGGCGATGTCCATCCGGCTCATGACCTTCACGCGCGCCACCAGGCGATCCGACATCGCCTTCAGCTGCGGCCCGGAAACGATTTCCTCCAGTTCGCCGTCGATACGGAAGCGGACGCGGAAGGTGAATTCGTAGGGCTCGAAGTGGATGTCCGAGGCGCCTTTCTGGATCGCCTGCAGCAGGATGCTGTTGACGAACTTGACCACCGGCGCATCGGAGACATCCGCCTCGCTGACCGCCGCCGCCTGGTCGCCTTCCTCGGCGATCTCCAGATTGGCCAGGTCGTCATCCAGCCCCTGCATCATGGAGGCCGCGTCGTTGGATTCCAGCAGCTTCTCCAGCAGGGCATTGATCTTGTCGGCTGCCGCGACCACCGGCTCGACGGTCAGGCCGCTGGCGAAGCGGATGTCGTCCAGGGCCTGCTGGTGGGTGGGGTCCGCCAGCGCCGCGAACACCCGCCGGCCCCGCTGTTGCAGCGGCAGCACGCGATGCTTGCGCAGCAGCTCGGCCTTGATGACCTGCAGGGGAAGGTGGGCGGTATCCACCGAGTCCAGGTCGATCAGCGGCATGCCGAAATCGATGGCGACGATCTCCGCCGCCTTGGAAAGGTCGATCTTGCCTTCTTCCGCCAGGACCTGAATGAAGGACTGCTTGCGCTTGGTGGCCTCGGTCAGCGCGGCCAGCGCCGCCTGTTCGCTGACCACGCCGGATTGGACAAGCTGACGGGGAAGACCGGTGAGCTGGGGTGCCTGCGCCATGATGCGTCCTTCAATACGGGATCAATCCAGGCAAAACCATACAACAAGGCGGGGCGGGCGGATAGCGGGGTTCCCCGGATGTCAGTCCGAGGTCTTCATCCACGCTACGTTGGCTTGGAAAGTTGCGTGCAACATCATGGCCTCTTCATGAGGAAGTCCACCACAAACTGGTAGTCACCTCGTTGAACGAGGCCGTAAATGCGTGGCATCTCAATGTTCATGTAGTCATGCACGATCCGGTTGCGTATGCCGACCAAGGCGTTCCAGGTCTTGAGGTCGGCGTCATGGATCATCTCCGCGGCCGCCAAGGCCGCGAACGTGTCATACGCCGAAATGGGTACCACCAGGCCCTTGCTCTTGAGCCACTGCTTCGCCTTGCCAATCGCGTTCTCGATCAACACCTGAAGGGCATGCAGCAGGCCATTGTTTTCCAGCGCGCTAAGCGGGCGCCCCGCGTCGAGAATGGCACGGGCCTCATTCAGCACGGCGTCCTGTTGAGTGGCGATGCGCTCGGTTTCTTCCTGATACAGGTCAAGCCGCATGGCTGCGTTCCCAGTAATGGTCTTCCAGCTCGCGCCAGGTGCGTCGCAGGAATCGCGCCCAGGCTGCGTGGTCCTCGCCCCAGATGGGCACGCCTTCCTCCGCTGCCGAGGCGCGCATGGCCAGGTTGCTGTTGGCCAGATCGATCAGGTCGATGCGCGACTCGGGCTCGCCTAACGTATCGGCCAGGGCGCGGCGAAGGGTCTCGGTGCGGGCGACGCGCTCCAGCCAATCCATGCCCGGGGTCCAGCCAAGGGCGATATCCCAGTCGCTTTCGGCGCGCGCCCCGCCCACCGCGCGGCTGCCGACAAGGACGGCGAAATCGAGCCCGGCCTGTTGCTCAAGCAGGGGCCGCATCCGTTCAAGGACATGATGTGTCGAGGGGGCGTTCATGCGGCTTAGTGTAGGACCTGGACCTTAGCGGGGGTAGCCCGGATGGAGGGAAATGGGAGGGAAATGGGGGAGGGAAATGGGGACAGACCACAATGGAGGGAAATGGGGACAGACCACAATTACCCCCCTTCCACTTTTCGGGGCCGGCCTGCCTTGCCGGGTTTGGCGCGCTGGCCAAGAGCGGCTTCGATCTGCTCCGCGAAGAGATCATTGCCCAAGGCGTAATTGCCATGCACGGCGCGCCGGATGTCGTCGACCATTCCAGGCTCAAGGGCGTGCCGGAATAACTCGCGGTAAGCCGCATGGCGTTGAGATTCATCCATGCCCAGGGCCTGATAGAGGGGGTGGGGCTGGACCAATGCGCTCGGTTCGCCTTGCGCATGCGTCCTGTAACTCGACCATGGATAGTCCCCGGGGTGCTCCATCATGTTGGCGCGCACCGGATTCAGCTCGATGTACCGCTGGCAAGCCAGGAGATACGCATCCTCCTGAATCGGGCAGGAACGGAACCGCCCCTCCCACAAGGTGCCGCTGCGTCGATAGGTACGGTTCACATACTGCGCATAACGCTGCCCAAGCGCCTTCATCAGCCTGCCCGCGCCTTCGCCATCTTCTGACGAGACCAGAAGATGCACATGGTTGGTCATCAGCACATAGGCATGCACGCGGCAACCGGCTTTGTCCGCGTATTCCGTCAGCCAGTCCAGATAGAAGCGATAGTCCTCGTCGGCAAAGAAACAGGCCTGCCGGTTATTGCCGCGCTGGATCAGGTGTAACGGAACATGGGGCAAGGCGAGCCGGGGGCGGCGGGGCATGGTGGAAACCTTGTGGGGTGGCCTGCCTCGGAGAGTAGCGGTTAAATTGGGGTCTGTCCCCTATTTCCCCTGCCTATTTCCCCAGTATTTCCCCTCAGTATTTCCCCTCAGTATTTCCCCTCAGTATTTCCCCCTCAGCGGAATCCGGGGAGTGCGCGTGTGGGCGCGCAAAGCAAAAACCCCGGCGAGGTTGCCGGGGTTGGGGGTGTTCCCGTATTACGGCCCAAGGGCCTCCCTCCGGGCTATGCTGGCTGCATTACGGACGGCAAACTGCGGGCAGGTACTTGTTATCAATGGTGGTGCCAGCCGCTGCTTTACAGTTCCACTCGATGGTGCCAGTCGCATTGTTGTTGGCAATGGCAGCATTACCGATGGTGGGCTGATACGCGAGTACGTTGTTGGCACCCAGCTGGGGGATACCGCCGAGGGTAATGGTGATGGTGCCATCAGTACCGTCAACGGCAACCGCTGTGATTTTGTCAGTGATCAGGTTGGCCTGATCAGCCGCGATTTCGCCAGAGTATGCCAGAAGGCCAGCGACGCCACGGTCAGCAAACATGTCGGCAACACCCACTTTCAGGGCGCTGGCAGCCACGGCACCTTCCGACACCTTGGCGCGCACGGTGTAATCCTGATACGCCGGCAGGGCGATGGCGGCCAGAATACCAATGATCGCAACAACGATCATCAATTCGATCAGGGTGAAGCCCTGTTGTGCTTTCTTCATCATGTTCATCTCACGGTCTCCTTGGAGAGGTTTGCTGGTTTAGCCTGAATGATTAAGCAGGGCGCGTGCCAGGGTGGCATGGAATGCTTCGCCTTCGGCGCGCCATGACGTTGGCGGGGGCGTTGAGCCGTGGCCCGGCTGCAGCGTGAGCGGAACCCCGTGTTGTGCGGGTTCCCGGATTACGGCCTGCGGCCCTTCATCCGGGCTACGGGGTGTGCGGCTGTGACGAGCTGACAATTTGTCAGTTTTTGACAGGGTGGTTGTCAGGTTGGGCGTTGAGCGAGTTGTTCAGCCAGGTTAAAAATCGGGGACAGACCCCGTTTTTGCACCTGTGGGTCGCTGCGCTTGCGGGCCCTGGATTGGTTGCGGTTGCGAGTGCGGTGTAGGAGCGAGCTTGCTCGCGATGGATTTGGATGGCGCGGATCGCGAGCAAGCTCGCTCCTACAGCAGAAAAACGGGGACAGACCCCGTTTATTCAACGTCGGCATAGATCTCCGCCAGCGGGATGTCCAGATCCAGGCATTCGAGGTGCAGTTCGCCTTCGGTGAGGATGTCGTGCGTCCAGCCCTGGGGCGTGCGGCGGTAGATGTCGATGCGCATGGCGTCTTGATCCACCAGCACGTATTCCCGCAGGCTTTGGAGCAGGCCGTAGGCGAGGCGCTTTTCCCGGCGGTCGATGCGCTCGGTCCCCTTGGAGAGCACTTCGATGATGAGGCAGGGGCTGGTGCAGTAGAGGTTGTGCCGATCCTCCGGGTCGCAGGTGAGGATGAGGTCGGGGTAGTAGAAGAAGGTTTCGCCTTCATGCTCGATACGCACCTTCATGTCGGCGATAAAGATCTGGCAGCGGCGGGCGCGGGCCTGCTGGCGCAAGGCGGCATATAGCGCGCCCGCAATCAGGCCGTGCTTGCGCGAGGCCCCGCCCATGGCGACGACCTGACCGTCGAGGTATTCGTGCTTGATGTCGGTGAGCTGTTCGCCTTCGAGGTAGTCCTCAACGCCGATGGCGGGCTTAAGCGCGGGCATGGGGGGCATGGTGATGTCCTTGGGCGGCGGTTTTGGGTTTACGTAAAAACAGGGACAGCCCCCGTTTTTCATTGTGGGTGATACACGGCTTTCATGCGGCCAGGCGAGGAATGTCCTTCGCCGGCGTATTTTGGCGTGCAACCCACAGGTCATGCGCGGCCTGCATGCGCAGCCAGAAACCTGCGTCGACACCCAGGGCGGCCTCCAGGCGAAGCGCCATGTCCGCGCTGACGCCCGCGCGCTGGTTCAGCAGGGCAGAGAGCGCCTGGCGGGTCACGCCAAGACGCCGGGCGATTTCGGTGACGCTCATGTTCTCGGGCAGGTATTCACGCAGCACTTCGCCAGGGTGCGCGGGATTGTGCATGGTGGTCATTTCATGCCTCTCAGTGATAGTCGAGGTAGTCAACAAGCTCCGGATCGCGGCCATCAAAGCGGAAGATCACGCGCCAATTGCCATTGACGGTGATCGACCAAAACCCCGCAAGGTCTCCGCTCAGTCCATGCAGTCGCCAGTTTGGCGCGTTCATTTGCTCAGGTGCCTCGGCAGCATCCAGTGCAGTCAGCATGATCCGCAGTTTGGTGGCGTGCGCTGGCTGGATACCCGCCTTGCTGCCCGTGCGATAGAAGGCCTCAAATCCCTTGTGGCGGAAGGTTTTGATCATGCCTGAAGTGTAGTGTGTCGCTTTACGCTTGTCGATGTCGGATTAAAGTCCCACGGAAAAACAGGGACAGACCCCATTTTCGCGCAGGACGGGGAGTTCGGTGGCGCCAAGCGTGGCGATGACCATGGGGTAGCGTTTGAGGATCTCCGTCGCGCCATGGAGTTTGCCAAGCCGTTTTGTGGCGATTTCCCATGCCGAGGCGGCGCTGATGAGTTCGGTTTCCGGCGATTCGATCAGGGTGCGGAGTCGGGTGGGCAGGCGTTCCGGTTCAAGCACGGCCCACAGAAAGATGTGGGTGTCGAGCAGGACTTTCATGCTTCCCAGGCCTTGAGTTCGTCTTCGGGCAGGGGCTCAAAAAAGGCGTCGTCCACATGCCCTTTCATGAAGCCCAGACGTCGCTTGCCGGGCGGGGTCAGCGGCATGAGGCGGGCATAAGGCTTGCCGTGCTTGGTGAGGATGATTTCCTCGCCGGCATGCGCACGCTCAAGCAGGCGGGACAGGTGCGTCTTGGCCTCCTGGATGTTGATGATCTGTGTCATGGCTGGTCTGCTCAGTCTGGTCTGTTGGGCTGAGTGTAGTGACTTTGCCGTGGGGGCAAGAGCCATGGGGTGACAACAGAGTGGAAAATCGGGGATCAAAGTCCCAACCGGAAAAATGGGGGCGGAAAAATGGGGGCAGACCCCGTTTGTCGCTGTCTTCGGTCAGGCGGCCTTGACGGGCTCGATGTGCGGACGGGCCTTTTGCGAAGCCTGCCAAAGGTCGTGATCGAGCTGCATCTTCAGCCATGATTCCGCGCTGGGACCCTTGATCCACTGTTCCAGACGCAGGGCGAAGTCCACAGAGATGGCCGCCCGCTCATTAAGCACACGAGATAGTTGCACGCGGGAAATACCGAGTTGGCGGGCGGCTTCAGTCACGGTCAGGCCGAGTTCAGGCAGAACATCTTCCCGGAGGATGGATGCGGGATGCGGCGGGTTGTGCATGCGCGCCATGAAGGTCGTTCAGGCTGCTTTGCGACGAGGTTCGTCACCGGCTTGAAATGGGATCAGGCCTGATGCTACGGCATCCAGAATGACCATCTCGACCACGGAGCCATCCTCGGCGTAGCTGACATTCACATTCCAGTCCTGGGATGTTTCGCGCACGATGGGCTTGTCGGAAAAGTGCAGGACAAGGATGTCATCCTACGGATGATAAACAGCTTTCATTCTTCAGGCTCCCATGCAACGTGGTGCATGACGGTCTTGACGATCGGGCACCTCGAAAAACCTACTGCGCGAACAGATTGCAGCGTCACTTCCTCGCTCACCCCTCGCCTATCTTCTTGATATGTCTCGGGGATTCGCTGCGGGGCTCCTTGCGCTCTGTCCGCTCGTGACAGTTTTTCGAGGTGCCCGATCAAGGCGTCTTCTACCGTGACGGCTGCACAAAGAAGATTGTCCGTACGACTTGGAATGCATTTGGCAATCCATAAGCGCCTCTCATCCTTGTGCCGCACTTCACCCGTTTCGATCAGCTCCATTACATAAGCTTCTCACATTGTAGGAGCGAGCTTGCTCGCGATGGATTTGGGCTGCTCGGATCGCGAGCAAGCTCGCTCCTACGGGGTTCGCCGGGAAGGTTTGATCAGAGCCCCAACGCGTCCCACATGGCATCCACCCGCTCCCTGACGGCCTGATCCATGACGATCGGCCGGCCCCATTCGCGCTCGGTCTCGCCCGGCCACTTGCTGGTGGCGTCCAGTCCCATCTTGCCGCCAAGGCCGGAGACGGGAGAGGCGAAGTCGAGGTAGTCGATGGGGGTGTGGTCGATGAGGGTGGTGTCGCGCACAGGGTCCATGCGGGTGGTGATGGCCCAGATCACGTCCTGCCAGTCGCGCGCGTCGACATCCTCGTCAACGATGATGACGAACTTGGTGTACATGAACTGCCGCAGGAAGCTCCACACGCCCATCATCACGCGCTTGGCATGGCCGGGGTACTGCTTGCGGATGCTGACCACGGCCAGGCGGTAGGAGCAGCCTTCGGGCGGCAGGTAGAAGTCGACGATCTCCGGGAACTGCTTCTGGATCAGCGGCACGAACACCTCGTTGAGGGCGACGCCGAGGATGGCGGGCTCATCCGGCGGGCGGCCGGTGTAGGTGCTGTGGTAGATGGGGTCGCGGCGGTGGGTGATGCGTTCGATGGTGAAGACGGGGAAGTCGTCCACCTCGTTGTAGTAGCCGGTGTGGTCGCCGAACGGGCCTTCGGGGGCTGTCTCGCCGGGGTGGATGACGCCTTCGAGGACAATCTCGGCGCTGGCGGGCACGGTCAGTTCGTTGCCGAGACACTTGACCAGCTCGGTGCGCTTGCCGCGCAGCAGGCCGGCGAAGGCGTGCTCGGCGAGGCTGTCCGGCACCGGGGTGACGGCGCCGAGTATGGTGGCCGGGTCCGCGCCGAGGGCGACGGCGACGGGGAAGGGCTCGCCGGGGTGGGCGAGCTGCCAGTCGCGGAAGTCCAGCGCGCCGCCGCGATGCGAGAGCCAGCGCATGATGACCTTGTTGGGGCCGATCACCTGCATGCGGTAGATGCCCATGTTTTGCCGCGGCTTGGTCGGGCCCTTGGTGTGGACCAGGCCCCAGGTGATGAGTGGCCCGGCGTCTTCAGGCCAGCAGGTCTGGATCGGCCAGTCGGCGAGGTTGACGGCATCGCCCTCCAGCACCACCTCCTGGCAGGGGGCGGAGCGGACGACCTTGGGCGCCATGTCCAGCACCTTCTTGAAGATGGGCAGGGATTGCCAGGCCTCCTTCAGGCCCTTGGGTGGCTCGGGTTCCTTGAGGAAGGCGAGCAGGCGGCCGATCTCACGGAGATGCCCCATCCATGGGGCATCCCCAGAGGGCGCGCGATGCGCGTCCCGTTTCGCTCCAGGCGAAACGGTCAAATCCTCCAGCGATTCGCCGCCCATGCCGAGCGCCACCCGCTCGACCGTACCGAACAGGTTGGCGAGCACGGGCGTCTTGTGACCCTTGGGGTTCTCGAACAGCAGGGCCGGGCCGCCCGCGCGCAGGACGCGGTCGGCGATCTCGGTCATTTCGAGGTTCGGGTCAACCTCGGCGGCGATGCGTTTGAGCAGGCCGCGTTGTTCGAGGTCGGCGATGAATGCGCGCAGGTCGGCGTGGGGCATGGGGCATCCCGGTGAGGTGGATGACAGGATTATGCCTTAGGCGCCTCAGCGGGCGTGGTTATGGATTGCTTCGCCTGCGGCTCGCAATGACGGAGTGGGGGCGTCATGGCGCGGAGCGAGGCGCTCTCCCCCCGCGTCATCGCGAGGAGCGTAGCGACGCGGCGATCCATGCGGCGGGTCAAAGCAGAGAGTCGTAAAGGTCCTGCCAGTCTGGATTGATTGATTCGATCAATTCGATTTTCTTCTTGCGCGAGCCGGCCTTGATCTGTTTTTCGCGTGCGATGGCATCCGGCATGGTGGCGTGCTGTTCGTAATACACAATCATGTGGACGCCGTAGGTCTTGGTGAAGCCGTCAACCAGATCGTTCCTGTGCTGCCAGATACGCTGGACGAGGTTCGACGTCACGCCCGTGTAGAGGGTGCCATGCGGGCGGCTGGCGAGGATATAGATGCAGGGTTGCTTGAAGGACATGGCCGCCTTCCCTGGCTGCGGTGGGTGTGGGTTTATCCTCGCCGCGCTTCGCTCGCGGTGACGTTCCTGTGGCGCGCAATAATGTGCCGCCTGCGTCATTGCGAGGGGCGAAGCCCCGTGGCAATCCAGGGCGCGGTGGTTCGTGGATTGCTTCCCGCCACGGCCTTCGGCCTCGCGGCTAAAGGCACGCTCGCAATGACGATGTATTGATGTCATCGCGAGTCGCGTAGCGACGTGGCGATCCAGGGACCTAGCAGGTCGCCAACCCCTTCATCGCCTGCTCCAGCGCCTGCGCGGTATGTCCTTGACGCTCAAGCACCCGCGCCAGCAGTGCGTGCCCTTCTGCGCTTGGCTTGGCCTCCAGCGCGGCTTCGGCGTGGGCGCGGGCCTTCCCCCACAGGTCCTGCTTCCAGGCCATGCGGGCGGCGAACAGATGCAGGGCATGGCTGGCGCCTGAGGTGCCATTGCGTGCGAGCAGGCTCTCGACAGCTTCCAGCGCGGCCTTGGGCTGGCTGGAGTCGAGAGCGGCAAGCACCGTGGCGAGGTTATCGCTGACGCGATCGCGCAGGCTCTTGATGAGCAGGTCGACCGCGACGTCGTTGGCGCCGCTGGAGGCGAGGGCACGGGCGTAGGCGGCAACCAGTCGCTCGCGTCCGCGCAGACTGCGGCGCAGGTTCCGCCAGAAGCCTTCGACCATCTCGGTGCTGAGTTGGCCGAGTTGGGCCAGTCGCCCTTCGACCGCCTCTTCCTCAAGCGCGAGCAGGCGCTCTTCGGGCAGGGCGCGCAGGCGGGTAAGTTCCGGCAGGCGTTGCAGCACGGCGTCCCACTCGTCTCGGCGGCGGTGCAGCTCGGTCAGCAGGCGCAGGACGTGCGGGTGGCGCGGGCTTTCCGCGTGCAGGGCTTGCAGGTGGCTGAGCGCGGCTTCCAGCCGGCCCTCGTCGATCAGCATCTCGGCCTGGACCAGGCGCAGGGCCTTGCCGGCCTCCGGGAAGCGGGTCCCGGCCAGGCGCAGCATGTCGTCACGGCGGGCGTTGGCGCCCTGGCGATGGGCAGCCAGCGCGGCGCCGATCAGCCAGATCAGGCCGCCCTGGCTATCGCTGTTGTGGCGCTTGCAGATCTGCTCGGCCTCCTGCCATTCGCCTTCGACCAGGCAGAGGGCGCTCTCGGCCACGTCGCGCAGGGCGCGTTCCTGCTGGCGGCGGGCCTTGCGCTGGCGCAGCAGGCGGGGGGCGCGCAGGGCCAGGCTGATGAGGCGCAGGACAAGTCCGATCAGCAGCATGACGGCGAAGACGATGGCAAGGAGGGCGGCGGCGGTGGTGTCGACCTGCCAGTGCCCCCAGCTCAGGTGGGCCTCGCCGGGGTCGCGCATGACCAGCAGGCCGATGGCGCCCGCGCCAAGCGCGAGGATGAGCAGCAGGAAGAGAAGGCGGCGCATGGCTTACTCTCCTTGCTTGCCGGAATGAGCGTTCGATGCCGTCCGCAGGGCCCGCAGTGCGGCGAAGGTCGGCGAGAGGTCGGTCGTGACGGCGGCGGGCTGGGCCAGTTGCTTGCCGATCTCGTTCAGTTCGTCCAGCGCGGCGAGGGCACGCGCATCGTTGCCGTCCAGGCGGGCGCGGGCGGTCTCGGTGACCTGCTTGACCAGCTCGCTGGCCTTGGTGGTGTCACGCGCGAGCAGGGCGCGGCGGGCGTCGAGCAGCTGGGCGGGGGCAGCCTGGAGCTTCGGATCGTGACGTGCCGTGACGGCTTCGTCCTTGCGGGCAATGCGTAGCCAGCTCGCCGCCCAGGCCCTGGTCTGTGCCCACCAGCCCTCGGCCGGGGCCGCGTCCGCCTGGGGCCGTGTGCTGGCCAGCGGCAGTTCGGGCAGGCTTTCGGCGAGCTGGGTCAGGCGCAAGGCGAGGCCTTCACGGTCGAGGCCGACGCCGTTGGCCATTGTGCCCAAGGCTTGTTGCATGGCCTCGCGCAGCGGCAGGACCTCGCCACCCAGCGGCGCGGCGGTACGGTCGGCTTCCTGCAGCAGCAGGCGGGCGGTGGCGGCATCGTCGAGCAGGCGCAGGCGGGTCTGGGCGGCGGTCAGCAGGCGGTCGATCTCGCCCAGGCGCCACAGGCGTTCGTCGCGGCCGGTAAGCGTGCGCAGGGTGTCCAGCGCCTCTTGCTGGGCGCGTGTTTCCGCGCGCAGGGCTTCCACTTCGGCGCGGAGGGTCTTGCCCTGCTGGGCGAGCGCGTCGTCAAGTGTCTCCCGCTGGTCGGTGAGCGAGCGGCGCAGTGCCTCGACGCTGGCGGTGCTGGCGCGCTCGTTGATTTGCTTGTCGAGTTCAGTGAGGCGAGCTTCCAGCGCCGCACGCGCCTGGTCTTGCTGCCAGGCCATGAAGCCCGCGCCACCCGCGCCCGCCAGCGCGAGCAGGGCCAGCAGGATGGCGAAGATCGCGCCAAAACCGCCGCCACGCTTGGTGCGGTGCTCACCCTCGGGCTGGGGGCTGGGTTCCTGTACGGAGGGCTCGGCTGCGGCGGTTTCGTTGTCGTTCACAGTACGTTCTTCCGTCATGGCGGGCTTTCCTCCTGTAGGGCAAGGCTGACGAGCGCGGTATACAACGCGTCATCCTCGGGGCTGTCTGTGATGATGCCATGAAGGCCGCGCGCCTGCCCCAGTGCGGCGATGCGCGGGTGGCCGAACACATAGCGCCGGGCGCGCAGCCAGGCGACATCGCCCGGTGTGCGGGCGGCCTTCAGCAGCACGCGCAGGGCTTCGGACGAGGTCACTAGGAGGATAGCCGCTTCGGTGGCTCTCAGCTCGGCGATGTTGGGTGGCACGGGCTGTCGGCGGTAGACGATGGCGTGTTCAACCTTCGCGCCACGCGTCTCCAGTGTGCGGGCAAGCAGCTCGCGACCGCCCTCGCCGCGCACGAGCAGGATGGTCTGGTCGGGGACATTCGCGAACTCGGGCCGGGCCAGCAGGGCGTCACTGTCCGCACCTTCATCGGGGACGATCACCTCATGGAAGCCGGCCTCGCCCAGCACCCGCGCGGTGCCTTTGCCGATGGCGGCCAGGCGGGGCGTGGTCGGCCAGGCGGCGGCGGGCAGGATGCGCAAGGCCATGCGCACCGCGTTCGGGCTGATGAAGATGACGATGCCGGCGCGCGCCATGCGGTCGCGCAGCGCGGAGGCATCAAGGGGTTCCTCGGGGGGGACGATCTCGAGCAGGGGCAGGGCGATGGCCTCGCCGCCCGCCGCGCGGATGCGTTCAATCAGCGCGGCGGCCTGCCGGGTGGGGCGGGTGACAGCGATGCAAAGTCCTGTGAGTGGGGCGGAAGGCTTTGTCATTGTCATTGCGAGGAGCGCAGCGACGCGGCAATCCATGGAGCATTGAAGGGGCGTTTCATTTGGATTGCTTCGCTTCGCTCGCAATGACGGGTGGCATCACCCCGCCTCAATCCCCACCTCGGCGAGAATCCTGTCCGCGCCCTGGGCGAGCAGGGCTTCGGCGACTTGCACGCCAAGAGCGCGGGCCTCGGAGCGATGGGCGCGGCCTTCCGCGCGCAGCATCTGCGTGCCGTCGGTGGAGCCGACCAGGCCGCGCAGCCAGAGTATGTCGCCCTCAAGCACCGCATAGCCGCCGATCGGCACCTGGCAGCCGCCGTTGAGGCGGGCGTTCATGGCGCGCTCGGCGATCACGCGGTCGGCGGTGTCCTTGCAATTGAGCGGGGCGATCAGGCTCTCGATGGCCGGATCGTTGACACGACATTCGATCCCGACCGCGCCCTGGCCGATGGCGGGCAGGCTGGTTTCGGCGGGCAGGCCCATGCGGATGCGGTCCGCGAAGCCGAGGCGCTTGAGCCCGGCGCTGGCGAGGATGATGGCGTCGAACTGGCCCGCGTCCAGCTTGGCGAGGCGCGAGTTCACGTTGCCGCGCAGCATCTCGATCTTCAGGTGCGGATACTGTTGCAGCAGCTGCATCTGGCGGCGCAGGCTGGAGGTGCCGACCACCGCGCCTTCCGGCAGCTCGTCCGGGCTGGCGTAGGTGTTGGAAACGAAGGCGTCGGTCGGGTCCTCGCGCTCCATGATGACCGGCAGGTGCAGGCCCTCGGGGAAGGCCATCGGCACGTCCTTCATCGAATGCACGGCGATGTCCGCCTCGCCGGCCAGCATCCCCGTTTCCAGCTCCTTGACGAACAGGCCCTTGCCGCCGATCTTGGCCAGCGGGCTGTCGAGCAGCTGGTCGCCCTGGGTGGTGAGCTTGACGTATTCGACGGTCAGGGCAGGGTGAAGCTCGGTCAGGCGGCGCGCCACCTCTTCGGCCTGCCACATGGCGAGCGGGCTCTTGCGGGTGGCGATGCGGATGGTTTGAACTGTCATGTCATCAATCGAATCAAATGAGGCCGTCATCCTATGTCGGAGCGCATGTCCATGCCAAGAATACGGGTCGCCCTGATCCTGCTTGTGAGCTTTGTGCTCGCCCCGCTGGCGTACGCCGTGGACGTCCCCGCCCTGACCGATCTGCGCGCGGACCTCGCGCAGATGCAAGAGCGCAGGCTGCCGATGGTGCTGCTGGTGCACGCCCCGGGTTGTGGCTATTGTCACTACGTGATCGAGGACCACCTCGAGCCGATGATCCTCAGCGGCAAGTATGTCGACCGCGCCCTGATCCGCCAGCTCGCGGCCGACGATGCCGACGACCTGGTCGATGCCTCGGGTCGGGCCGTCAGCGCGCGGGCCTTTGCGCGTTCCTTGGGCGTCCGCTTCTACCCGACCGTGATCTTTCTGGGGCCGGATGGCCGGATGCTGGCCGAGCCGCTGGTCGGCGTGGCGAACATCGACCTGTACGGCACCCAGCTCGAGTCCGCCTTGCAAAAGGCCGAGGCCAGTTTGCGATAGATAGGGCTCACGTAGGAGCGGACTTGCGTCAGCTGCGCGTTAGCTTGCTCGCGATGAGGGCAAATCGCGAGCAAGCTCGCTCCTACGATATGGCCAGGCTCGGTATACTTGCCGCCATTCACACGTATTCCGGGAACCCTGTCATGAGCCTTGTCGACGATCTGACCAACGATGCCACCAAGGAGATGTGGGGCGGACGCTTCAGTGAGCCGGTGGACGAATTCGTCAAGGCCTTCACCGCGTCCATTACCTTCGATCAACGCATGTACCGCCAGGACATCGCGGGCTCCAAGGCGCACGCGCGCATGCTGGCCAAGGTCGGCGTGCTCAGCGCCGAGGAGTGCGAGCGCATCGTCAGGGGCCTGGACGACATCCTGTTCGACATCGAGCGCGGCGATTTCGCCTGGTCGGTGGACCTCGAAGACGTGCACATGAACATCGAGGCGCGCCTGACCGAACGCATCGGCGAGGCGGGCAAGAAGTTGCACACGGGCCGTTCGCGCAACGACCAGGTGGCGACCGACATGCGCCTCTATCTGCGTGACGAGATCGACGTCATCACCGGCCAGATCCGCGCCGTGCAGAAGGCGCTGGTTGATCTCTCCGAGCGCGAGGCGGACACCATCCTGCCGGGCTTCACCCATTTGCAAGTCGCCCAGCCGATCAGCTTCGGCCACCACATGCTGGCCTGGTTCGAGATGCTGGACCGTGACCACGACCGCCTGCTGGACTGCCGCAAGCGCGTCAATGTGATGCCGCTGGGCTCCGCCGCGCTGGCAGGCACCAGCTACCCGCTGGATCGGGCCTACACCGCCGAGCTGCTGGGCTTCGAGCGCCCGACGCGCAACTCACTGGACGCCGTGTCCGACCGCGACTTCATCATCGAATTCCTGTCCGCCGCCAGCCTGGTCATGGTGCATATGTCGCGCATGGCGGAGGAGCTGATCCTGTGGTCCAGCGCGCAGTTCGGCTTCGT
Source organism: Pseudomonadota bacterium (assembly GCA_040758395.1). GTDB lineage: Bacteria > Pseudomonadota > Gammaproteobacteria > Halothiobacillales > Halothiobacillaceae > Thiofaba. The sequence goes on along the minus strand of JBFLVP010000029.1, from coordinate 52,286 downwards.
TGACCTGCCGGACCGTTTCTGCACCGGCAGCTCCATCATGCCGCAGAAGAAAAACCCGGACGTGCCGGAACTGGTGCGCGGCAAGAGCGGGCGCGTGGTCGGTTCCCTCGTCAGCCTGCTGATGTTGATGAAGAGCCAGCCGCTGGCGTACAACAAGGACAATCAGGAAGACAAGGAACCGCTGTTCGATGCGGTGGACACCCTGCAAGGCTCCCTGCGCGCCTTCGCCGACATGCTTCCGCACCTGATCGTGGACCGCGAGCGCATGCGCGCCGCCGCCTTCCAGGGCTTCGCCACCGCCACCGACCTTGCCGACTATCTGGTGCGCAAGGGCCTGCCCTTCCGTGACGCGCATGAGGTGGTCGGCAAGGCCGTGCGCCTGGGCGTGGAAACCCGCCGCGACCTGTCCGAGATGGCGCTGGACGAACTCAGGAAGTTCGACGCGCGCATCGAAGCGGACGTGTTCGAGGTGCTGACGCTGGAAGGCTCGGTCGCCGCGCGCGACATCGAGGGCGGCACGGCGCCGAACCAGGTGCGCGGGCAGATTGCCGCCGCGCGGGAGCGCCTGGGCTTCTGATCCATCTTGTAGGAGCGAGCTTGCTCGCGATGCCATGCGTCAATCGCGAGCAAGCTCGCTCCTACGGGGCGTATCAGGAAAGTCCTTTTTTCGCCGTTGGCTCCAGCGGGGCCTGTTGCTGCTGCTCGCCCTCTTCCTGCTGGTGCAGGCCTGGTACTTCGCCCACATCCTCGCCTGGCGCTGGTTTGAGCCCTCGTCCACCGCCTTCATGGATGCACGGCTGGCAGAGTTGCACGAGGACAACCCCAAGGCGCGCCTGCGCCAGCAGTGGGTGGACTATCCGAAGATATCCAATAACCTCAAGCGCGCCGTCATCGCCGCCGAGGACGCGAAATTCCTCGAACACGAGGGCTTCGACTGGGAAGGGATGCAAAACGCGCTGGAAAAGAACCTGCGCAAGGGCCGCGTGGTGGCGGGCGGTTCCACCATCAGCCAGCAACTGGCCAAGAACCTGTTTCTCTCCGGCGAGAAGTCGGTCATCCGCAAGGGGCAGGAGGCGCTCATCACCCTGATGATCGAGGGCGTGTTGCCCAAACGACGCATCCTCGAGCTTTACCTGAACCTCATCGAATGGGGCGATGGCGTGTTCGGCGCGGAGGCGGCGTCGCGACATTACTACGGCGTGTCAGCGGCGCAGTTGTCGCCCAGTCAGGCGGCGTGGATGGCGGGCATCGTGCCCAATCCGAGGTATTACGACGGCGGTCCGGCGACCTCGGCGCTGAATCGGCGCGTGGCGCGGATTCAGCGGGATATGAGTGTGGTGCAGGCGCCTCGATGAGGCGGGGGGCTCGGTAGGGCGCCTCAAGAACACGCTTTCGGCTACGATCCGTCCAGCAGCTTGATCCAGCGCTGACGCAAATTTCCCGGTAGCCTCATCGCCTCGAACAGCGGTTCCACCTGCCCCGGCGTGGGCCGTTGCCAGTGAGTGCGCACTTCGTCCCCCAGCGGCACGTCACACACGATGCCGGTGAGTCGGCGCGCCAGGCGCACGGTTTCCTCGTGCTCCAGCATCAGCTTTTGCGCCCGCGGCGCGCCACGGAATTTCTGCGCACCGATGGCGTGCAGGTTTTCCAGCACGCCGTCCAGGCTGCCCCACTTGCGCAGCATGCGGGCGGCGGTGGTGCGGCCGATGCCGGGCACGCCGGGGATGTTGTCCACCGCGTCGCCGGTGATGGCGAGCAGGTCGGCGATGAGCGCGGGCGGCACGCCCCAGACGCGCTCCACGCCGCGCGCGTCCAGCACCTCGGTGCGGCCGTGGTTCCACCAGCGGTCCTGGCCTTCGAGCAGCTGGGCGAGGTCCTTGTCGGCGGTGAGCAGGGTGATGGCGTGGCCGTCCGCGCGCAGGCGGGCGGCGAGGGTGCCGATCACGTCGTCCGCTTCATACCGGTCGGAGACGTGCACCGGCAGGCCGACGCCCTCGGCGAAGGCGCGGCAGAGTTCGAACTGCGGACGCAGGTCTGTTGGCGGGGGCGGGCGGTGGGCCTTGTAGTCGGGGTAGATCTCGCGCCGGTAGGGGCGTACCGAAGGCACATCGAAGGCCAGCGCGATCCGGTCCGTGCCGATGTCTTCCAGCACACGCAGCAGGAATTCCGCGTAGCCATGCACGGCGTTGAGCGCGCGGCCCTGGGCGTCACGCAGGAAGACCGGCGCGGCGTGCCAGGCGCGGAAGACGTAGATGTTGCTGTCGATCAGGTAGGCGCGTGGGGGCATGGATGCTCACGTAGGAGCGGGCTTGCGCCAGCTTCGCGTTAGCTTGCTCGCGATATGAGCGGCAGCCCGCGATGGAGTTTTGATCGCGAGCAAGCTCGCTCCTACAGGTGCGTGATCAGCCGCGCGGATACGGCACGTACGGCTGACGCGCCACGCCTTCGCGCGCGGCGGCTTCGGCCACGGCCTTGGGCAGGCGCTCGATCAGGCGCGGGTCGAAGGGCTTGGGCAGGATGTAGTCCGGGCCGAAGCTCATGGACTCGACACCGTAGGCCGTCAGCACCTCGGCGGGTACCGGCTCGCGGGTCAGTTCCGCCAGCGCTTTCACACAGGCGAGTTTCATGCCTTCGCTGATGCGGCGGGCACGGCAGTCCAGCGCACCCCGGAAGATGAAGGGGAAGGCCAGCACGTTGTTGACCTGGTTCGGGTAGTCGCTGCGGCCGGTGGCCATGATCAGGTCGTCGCGCACGCTGTGCGCGAGTTCCGGCTTGATTTCCGGCTCCGGGTTGGCGAGGGCGAACACCACCGGCTTCGGCGCCATGCTCTTGAGCATCTCGGGCGAGAGCAGGTTGGGGGCGGACAGGCCGATGAACACGTCTGCGCCACGGCAGGCGTCTTCCAGGCTGCGATCGCCGGTATCCACCGCGAACTGGGCGTGATGCGGCGGCAGGTCGGACAGGCCGCTGTGCAGCACGCCGACGCGATCGACCGCGCGCAGCTTGGCCTTGTCCGCGCCGAGGGCGAGAAGCAGCTTGAGCGCGTTGGTGCCGGCCGCGCCGACGCCGACCAGCACGATGCGTGCGTCCTCGATGCGCTTGCCTTGCACCTCCAGCGCGTTGAGCAGGGCGGCGGCGATGATGATGGCGGTGCCGTGCTGGTCGTCGTGGAAGACAGGGATGTCCAATGCCTCGATCAGTTCCTGTTCGATCTGGAAGCAGTGCGGCGCTCCGATGTCTTCAAGGTTGATGCCGCCAAAGGTGGGGGCGATGGCCTTGACCACGTCGATGAAGTGCTCGGGCGATTTCTTCTCGACCTCGATGTCGAACACGTCGATATTGGCGAATCGTTTGAACAGTACGCCCTTGCCTTCCATCACCGGCTTGGAGGCCAGGGGGCCGAGGTTGCCGAGACCGAGGATGGCGGTGCCGTCCGAGATCACCGCCACCAGATTGCCCTTGCCGGTATAGGCGTAGGCATTGTCAGGGTCGGCGGCGATTTCGCGCACCGGCTCCGCGACGCCGGGTGAGTAGGCCAGGGCGAGGTCGCGCGCGGTGGCAGTCGGCTTGGTGATGGTGGTGCCGACTTTTCCCGGAACGGGGTGGCGATGATAGTCGAGGGCAGCTTGCTTCAGGTCGGACATGGCGGGTTCCGGTTCGATTCGCGTTGATTCAGTCGAGGATGCGCAGCATGGACGGGTGCGTCAGGCGGATGCGGGGCTCCTTGCCGCCGGGGCGGGTGAGCCAGCCGCGCGCCTCGATGCGCTTGCCCTTCAGGTCCTTGAGGTCGACCCCCTTGAACCAGGGCAGCAGGTCGTGGTCGACGCGCAGGGCGACACCGCCCTCGAGGTTGATCCACTGGGCATGGCGGCTGCCACCGACGCGCTCGACCCGGCCCTGCAGCAGCATGTAGCCCTGTGCGTCGGCGGGCAGGGCACGGGTGTCTGCGGGCTGGCGGTAGGCGGGCAGGGCCCAGACGCCGCGCCTGGCCTTGCGAGCCTCGTCCTCGGCGCGGGACAGGCAGTCCTGCCCCCAGAGGTTGGGCGGGATGGCGACGCGGCTGGCGAGGCCTTCGGACAGCAGGCGGGCTTCGACGCTCTCCCCATCAGGCAGGAAGACATGCGCGAGCAGGCGGCCGTAGCGGTCGTGTGGCTCGGTGCCCATGCGCAGGCCGACCCGCCCGCGAGCGTCATGGACCAGTCGCTGCAACAAGTCGTGGGCCTCTTCGGCCAGCGGGTCGGCCGGGCGGTCGTCGTGGGCGCGTTCGGGGGTGTTGACGCCGATCAGGCGCACCTTGCGGCCATCGGCCAGGCGCAAGGTGTCGCCGTCCGCCACGCTGGCCACCCGCACCTGTTCGTCGATGCGGTCGGCGGGGCAGTCGGCGGCTTGCGCGGGAAGCCCGCAAAGCAAAAGGGCGCCCGCGAGGGACGCCCTTAGCAGTCCGGCCAAGCCGGTCATTACATGCCGTAGCGCTTGCGGAACTTGTCCACCTGCTTGGCGGTGGAGACGTTCTGCTGCTGGCCGGTAAAGAACGGGTGGGACTTGTAGGAAACTTCCACTTTCACCAGCGGGTATTCCTGGCCATCTTCCCACTTCACGGTTTCTTTGGTGGAAATGGTGGAACGGGTGAGGAAGCTGAAGCCGCTGGCCAGATCGTGGAAGACCACCGGACGGTAATTCGGATGGATATCGGGTTTCATCGTGTTGAGCCTTGGATGTACTGTCGACCAGGCACGATGCCGGGACTGACAAGAAAGCGGGCATTATTCATGCCCGCGCAAGTCTTGGCAAGTGTGAGGATGCGGGTGCACTCAGGCCGCGATGCCCTGGCGGTCGGCGAGGGCGAGTTCCACCCGGCGGGTAGCCTCAGCTTCGCCCAGAGTCGCCATCAGGTAGCGGATTTGCTGGCGGGCGTCACCGGCCAGGATGGATAGCGTTTCTTCCAGCTTGCGGTCGGCTAGCTCATGCGCCACCGCTTCGGGCAGGCCATGGGTCAGGCGCGCACAGGCGCGGTGGGCGGCTTCCCAGACCAGCTCGGTCAGCAGTTGAGCATTGAGTTCGGTCTGGGCAAGAAGGCGTGCGATGGTGTCATTCATGGTCGTATCCCCATTGAACTGGCGCCTCTACGGCCTCCCGCCAAGGGAGTGACGATGCGCTTGTGACGGAAATATTACTTGAGTTCTTGCCTGGGGCACTAGTCCCGGAGAAAGTTTTTTTATTAACCGGCCCATAAATAGGCCGGGTAAATCCGGGACAAGGATGTCCCGGCGCGGCAGCAGGGCGCGTGAGCCGCGGACGGGCGTTACCGGCCGCGGCGACGCCCCCGAATACCAGGAAGGTATTTGGGGGCGGATTAATCATCAGGCAGGAAGTGCTGCATCAGGTCATTGAGGTAACGCCAGCCTTGCGGGGTCGGTGCGATGCGCTGGATGCCCCAGTCGATCAGCCCGGCGTCTTCGGCCTTCTGCAGCGGTTCGCGGATCAGACCGAGCGGGATGCCGGCGCGCTCCTGGAAGAGAGGCGGGGCAAAGCCTGCCTTGAGGCGCAGGGCGTTGAGCATGAATTCGAAGGCGGCGTTGCGCGGCGCGACGGCCTCCTCGGCAAAGGCTGCCGGCGCGCCCGCGTGGGTCTGGTAGTCGCGCGGGTTCTTGATCCGTGCGCGGCGGAGGATGCGCTGCTCGGCGGGCAGGGTGAGTTTGCCGTGCGCGCCCGCGCCGATGCCGACATAGTCGCCGAACTCCCAGTAATTGAGGTTGTGCGCGCAGCGGTGGCCCTCCCGCGCGTAGGCGGAAACCTCGTACTGTGAAAAGCCTGCCTCCGCCAGCAGGGCCTGTCCGCCTTCCTCGATGTCGGCCAGCAGTTCGTCGTCCGGCAGCGCGGGCGGACGGGCGTGGAACAAGGTATTGGGCTCGAGGGTGAGCTGGTAGTAGGAGATGTGCGAGGGAGACAGCGCGATGGCCTGGCGCACGTCGGCCAGTCCGCTTTCGACGGTCTGGCCTGGCAGGCCGTGCATCAGATCGAGGTTGAAGTCATCGAAGCCCGCGGTATGCGCGGCCTCGGCGGCGGCGATGGCCTCGCGCCCCCCGTGGATGCGGCCCAGGGCCTTGAGCGGGGCGTCCTGGAAACTTTGCACGCCGATCGACAGGCGGTTGATGCCGAGCGCGCGGAATTCACGGAACTTGCCCGCCTCCACGGTGCCGGGGTTGGCCTCCAGGGTGATCTCGATGCCCGGCAGCAGCTTCAGCCGCGCGCGCAGGCCGGAGAACAGGCGGTCGAGGGCCTCGGCGGAGAACAGGCTGGGGGTGCCGCCGCCGATGAAGATGCTGACGATGGGGCGGCCCCAGATCAGCGGCAGGTCCTGCTCCAGGTCGCGGATCAGGGCATCGACGTATTCGAACTCGGGCAGCGCGCCCGGCGCCTCGTGCGAGTTGAAGTCGCAGTAAGGACACTTGCGCACGCACCAGGGCAGGTGGATGTAGAGCGAAAGCGGGGGCAGGGTGGTGAAGTTGTACATGCGGTCAGCCGTTCGGCGTCATGGGGAGCGAGGCACGAGGCGGTCGCTTCGGGCTCGTGCGCAAGGACGATGAGACTCAGGCGTGGCGCCGAAGTTGCGCCAGCAGCGAGCGCAGGGCCTGGCCGCGATGGCTGAGGGTGTTCTTGGTGGCTTCGTCCAGTTCGGCGGCGCTGCAGTCGTGGGTCGGCACCCAGAACAGCGGGTCGTAGCCGAAGCCCTGCTCTCCGCGAGGTGCCTCGAGGATGCGGCCTTCCCAGGTGCCCAGGGCGATCAGGGGCGTGGGGTCCTCGGCGTGGCGAAGATAGACGATCACGCACTGGAAACGTGCGCCGCGCTGCTCCGGCGGAACGTCGCGCAGGGCCTCGAGCAGCTTGGCGTTGTTGGCCGCGCTGCCTTTGCCCGGCCCGGCATAGCGGGCGGAATAGATGCCCGGCGCGCCGTGGAGCGCGTCGACCTCGATGCCGGAGTCGTCCGCCATCGCCGGCAGGCCGGTGTGGCGAGCGGCATTACGGGCCTTGAGGATGGCATTCTCGATGAAGGTCAGTCCGGTTTCCTCCGCCTCGGGTAAGGCAAAGTCCGATTGTGGGCGGACGTGCAGGTCCATGCCTTGCAGCAGGCTGGCGAATTCGATGACTTTGCCGGCATTGCCGGTGGCGAGCACGATGGTGTGATTCATGGACGTGATTCAAGGGGAGGGAGGCGGGGACGCGGCATTATAGGGCGAAACGCGGTGTATGGACTCCGCTCTGGTCGCAGGCGTGGTTGAACCCGGCTGGGTTCTTGGGTAAGATGCGCGACCTTGAATTTTTCCGCCACGCCGTCGATGGTTCGACGTAGCATGAGATTCCTGACATGAAAATCCTGTCTTCCCTCAAGTCCGCCAAGACCCGCCACAAGGACTGCCAAATCGTTCGTCGTCGTGGCAAGGTCTATGTGATCTGCAAGAGCAACCCGCGCTTCAAGGCGCGCCAGCGCTGATCCTTGCGGGGCGCTAGAGGCGCTCCGTAGCGATGCCCTGGGTGCGCATCAAACGCACCCTGAGCTGAAAAAAGGCCACGAGCCTGCAACCCGCCCATCCGGTATGCTCCGGGGGCGGGTTTTTACGTTTCTGCCGGAAGTGATCTGAGCGAGCATCATCATGGCTTTCAAGGATTATTACGCCACTCTCGGCCTGCCACCCGAGGCCAGCCCCGAGGCCATTCGCCTGGCTTATCGCCGGCTGGCCAGTCAATATCACCCGGATCGCAGCACCGCCCAGGATGCCGAGGAGCGCTTCAAGGCGATCAACGAGGCGCACGAGGTGCTGGGTGATGTCGCTCGGCGGGCGGCCTATGACCAGATGCGGCGGGAGGTGCAGGGCAGTCCCGAATTGGGCCGGGCCACCCGGCGGGGTTTCGATGAGATCCTCTCCCGTTTCACCGCAATGCGTGACAAGGCTCGCGATCCTGCCTGGAGCGAAACCCTGCGCGGCTTTTTCAATGACGCCGGATTGGCGCGCGCAAGGCGTGGCGAAGACCAGCACGGCACTCTCGCGTTGAGCCTGGAGGACATGGCACGGGGAGCGCATCGTGAGTGCAGTGTGCGGGTGAACGCGCTGGATGATGATGGCATCGCGCACGTGGTGGAAAAGCGCGTCAAGGTGCGTATCCCCGCAGGCATCACCCCGGGCAAGCGAATCCGCCTGGCGGGCATGGGCGGCGAGGGTGATCCTGCGGGTGACCTGCTGTTGACCATCGAGTTGATCCCGCATCCGCACTTCACCCTGGATGGCCGTGATGTGCTCTTGCGCCTGCCGCTCGCTCCATGGGAGGCGGCATTGGGCGCGAACCTGCAGGTGCCCACCCCGCACGGCCCCGTGCAGCTGAAGATCCCCGCCGCGTCCCAGTCAGGCAAGCGCCTGCGTCTGCCGGGCAAGGGCTTGCCCGGCAAGCCGGCGGGGGACTTGCTGGTCGAGTTGCAGATCCACGTGCCGCCCGCCCTGACTGCGGAGGCGCGTGCCTTCTACCAGGAGATGGCGATGAGTTTGCCCTTCAATCCGCGCGCGGAGTGGGGGTGATGAAAGGGGCTGGTCTGTGGCGGATCGTTTGGTTATCTTTGCTACCTTTCCTTCAAGGCGAAGACGGCCCGGCATGAATCCTGATGACGTCCAGACGGTGCGCCAACCCCGTCAGATTGACCGATTGATGGAGCAGCTTTTTGCCGAGCGTGGCCAGTTGACGCTGGTGGTCGGTGATGGGGTTCTGCAGAAGGTGGCGAACGTGCTGGAGGTGGATACCGAGCGCGGCGTTCTCGTCATCGACGCCTTCGACGGGAAAGATGCCTTGCTGATCGAGGATGCAAGGGATCTCCACGTCAAAACGCTCATCAACGGGATTCAGACCTGGTTTTTAGTGCCCGGCGTCGAGCGGCTGCATGATCGGGGGGATCATTACTATCACCTGCCGACTCCTTCCGTGCTGTATCGGTTGCAGCGGCGGGGGGCTTTCAGGGCGCGTCCCGCCGCGGGCAGTATTTCGCAGGCGCATGTGCCGGCCCCGGATGGGGGGGGTATGCTGCGGGGAACCGTTCATGACATTTCCGTCACCGGGGTCTGTTTTCGCTTTCCCAGGGAAGATCAGGGCATGTTCAGCATGGGGGCGGTACACGAGCAGGCCCATGTCAGTTGTGACTGCGGTCTCAACTTTCATGTGCGGCTTGAGGTGACCAATATCCGGACGGAAGGGGAAAAGAGCATCCTTGTCGGAATGCGCTTCCTCGATCTGAGTACGGCCGCCGAACGCTCGGTCGAGCGTGCCGTGCAGGCGATGCAGCGCGAGATGATCGCGCTGCGTTGAGCCTGCCGTTACAAAAGGTGCGCGATCGGTGCGTCGTGCTCCAGGGCGGGTGCCGCCAACCCCAAGTGAGAAAAGCCAAGTCCTTCCAGGGGGGGCGGCGTGTGCTCAGTTCAGCGGGGCGGCAAAAATCTCGCTGACCATCCGGTGCGAACCGCCCGGTGCAAGAATTACGCGGTCTTCCGCGGCGTTGACGGTCTCCACGCACAGCATCTGGCGGTATTCGTCCGCACGCATGTCCGGGAAGGCCCCGGCCTTTTCCTCCCACGGATTCCAGATCACGGTCGAGCTGCTGCCCTCCTTGCGCACATGCAGGCGGCGTTGCAGCACCGGGTCTTCAACGATGACCTCGGCCAGGGTGTCCAGGTAGACACGGTCCGTCTCGCCGGACAGGCGCAGGACCTGTTCGTGCTGCACGTCGCGCAGCATGCCACGGGTCTTGTCGAGGAAGGGAGTGTCGGCGAGGCCCAGGATGGCGGCCTGGCCGATGTCGCCGACGCGCAGATAGGTGTGCAGGCCCTGGGTGATTTCGCAGGGCTCGGTGCCGAGGTGCTCGGTATCGAGCGTCATGCGCAAGGTGTCACCCAGGCGGATTTCAAGCGCCAGACGGAAGTCATGCGGCCAGAGCTTGCGGGTGGCCTCGCTCGGGGACAGGGCGAGTACCAGCACGGCTTCGCCATCCTTGATGGCCGAGCTTTCGAGCTGCCAGTCCAGGTTGCGGGCAAAGCCATGCGCCGGACGGCCGTCGGTCGTGGCGCCGAACCACGGCCAGCAGACCGGCACCCCTCCGCGCACACTCTTGCCTGGCAGGTATTTGATCTCTTCGCTCAGCCAGATGACCGGCTCCTGGTCGGCCGGCTGGTAGTGGACGATCTGCGCGCCCTGCAGCATCACCCGGGCCTCGGTGCCGTGCGCGCGCAGCACGGCCTGCGGCAGGTCGCCGGGGCCGAGGATGAAATGCAGGGCATCGCCCTGGCCGTGGGAAGCGTTCAGGGCGTCGACGGTGTTCATGGCATGCTCCAAGGTCCTGCGGTGCGGCCGGGATGGCCGCACGGGCGGATACTCCGCCGGCTCATCTTACAAGATGATGCCGGCGGCGCAGGAGGAGGGCTTAAACGCGGATGACGGAGTTCTCGCCGGTGCCGAACGGGTTCGGCATGTAAGCGTCGGCGGCATCGTCGTTGGCGTAGTTCTCATCGCCCAGGCGATAGAGAAACTGGTACTCGCGGCCCGGCTCAAGCTCGAGTTCCAGACTCCAGGAGCCGTCCTTCTTGCGCTTCATCGGCAGGGTGCCGGCTTCCCAGCCGTTGAAGTCGCCGATCAGCTCGACCGTGTCCTCGCCATCATGCACGGCGGGGGGCAGGGTGAACGTGGCCTTACAGACGTTTCGGGTCTTGAGGTATTTCTTGGCGAGGCTCATGGCAAACACTCCGTGAGGGTAGAGGTACTTCTTCGTCAGGCGCATGGCGCATGGTCCATGAGCCGTCAATCAGCCAGGACCCTACTCAATCGCATTCCGGTTACAGGGCGATGAAGGAACGCCTCATGAGAAAGTAGAGCCTTGCCATCGTTTTGTCAGTTCGCGCTGCGTTCGTTCAGTAATTTCAGCAAGCGTGCCTCCTGGGTCAGGCAGCCCAGGCCGAGCAGCAGCAGGAAAAGCATCAGCAGGCCGACCAGCGCGAACAGCAGCGGCGTGAGCATGGCCAGTACCGACAGGGTGGCCGGGTCGAGCGCGTTTTGCTCGAGCTGACGCAGCAGGTGCAGGGGGTTGGTCATCAACGGGTGCTGGAGGACCAGCCATGTCAGCGCGGCCAACCACAACAGCAGGCCGCCGGCCAGCAGCTTGCGGCCGAGGGCGAGCTGGCGCAGGCGGCGCTCGATCCAGTCGGGGGGCTGGCTCATCTCAACCTCCGGTGACCGGGGGGAAGAAGGCGACTTCGTCGCCGTCGCGGACGGCGTGCTCGCGGCCCACGTATTCGTGGTTGATGGCGACCAGGGTATTGGGCGGCATGTCGAAGTCGGTGGCGGCCGCCCAGACGGCGGTCACGTCGTTCAGGCCCTCGGCGGGCAGGGCGAGGTCGGCCTTGCCTGCGCGCTCACGCAGGCTGGCGAAGAATTTCACTTGGATCATTGATGTTTCCGGACGGCTTTTCCAGTGCGTTAACCCTGCGCAAGCAGGTTGCGCAGATCGATCACCGCGGCGTTGGCGCGGGAGACATAGGATGCCATCACCAGAGAGTGGTTGGCGACCAGGCCGAAGCCGCTGCCGTTGAGGATGATCGGGCTCCAGACCGTGGCCTGGGTGGCCTCCAGTTCGCGGATGATCTGGCGCAGGCTGACCTGGGCGTTCTTCTTCTCCAGCACGGGGCCGAAATCGGCCTCGACCGCGCGCAGCAGGTGCAGCAGGGCCCAGGTGGCGCCACGCGCCTCGTAGAACACGTCATCGACCTGATACCAGGGGGTGCGGATCATCAGCTGGCTGGGGGTGGAGGTGGACTGGCGGGCGCCGGGGTCGCCGCCGAGATCGGTGTTGATGCGCTCCTGGCCCACGCTGGCGGAAAGTCTTTGCGACAGCGAGCCCAGGCGTTTCTCAACCATGCCCAGCCAGTCGCGCAGGTTGTCGGCACGGGCGTAGAACTGGGCATCGCTGGCGTCCGTGTCGCCCAGGCGCTGGTTGTAGCGCTCCAGTGCCTTGATCGCCTTGCGGTATTCGCCTTCGGTGGATGGCAGGATCCAGGAGGCATTGTCGAAGTTGAACTGAGGCTCGGCAATGATCAGGTCCTTGTCCTCGGTCGATTGTGACTGCGAGCGGGAAAAATCATTGCGCAGCGCGCGCGCCATGTCGCGCACCTGGACCAGCGCGCCGAATTCCCAGTTCGGCATGTTGTCCATCAGCACACCGGGCGGGGTGATGTCGTTGGAGAGGTAGCCGCCTGGCTTGTCGAGCAAGGTGGTGGCTATTTCGATCAGCGTGCCTGTCGTGACCTGACCGGTGACGGGTTCGTTCTGGGTGGAGTTCATACGCGCGGTGGCGACCTTGCGCACGTCGAAATCGCCCGGTGGCATGCTCCAACTGATCGCCAGCACGACCATCACCACCACATAAGTGATCGACAGCAGTCCGGCGGTCCAGGCCAGGCCGCGCTCGCGCATGGTGCGCGGATGGTAGAGGCTGGCGGTGGACTTGGCGCCGCTGAACAGACGGCGGAAGATTTCGACCGGACGGATCATGGCGTTTTTCCCAAGGGTGTCGCCGGATGCGGCTATGATGAAACTACATGCAAAGGTATCGCAAAAGAGCACATTCATGTCATCGCTGAAACGTGTCATCGCGGTCGTTCTGGGTCTGGCGCTGCTTGCCCTGATCGGCGTGGCGGTGTTTGTCGCCACCTTCGACGCCAACCGCCACAAGCAGGAAATCGAGGCCCTTGCGCAGCAGCAATTGGGCCGCACCCTCACCCTGGGGGGCGATGTGGAACTTGCGTTGTGGCCGGTGCTGGGTCTGCGGGCCGAGCAGGTGAGCCTCGGCAACGCGCCGGGATTCACCGATCCGCTTTTTGCCGAGGCGCAAACCCTGGTGCTGGGTATGCGGCTGATGCCGCTGCTGCAAAAGCGGCTCGAGGTGGATGAGGTGGTGCTGGACGGCCTCAAGCTTTACCTCGAGCGGCGCGAGGACGGCAGCAACAACTGGCAACTCGGCCCCGCCGGCGCTGCCCGGGAAGCCGCCGCCGAGGCCCCTCCCGTGGCGTCGGGGGCCGGGCGCGGCTTCGGTCTGCTGGTGAGCGGGGTGACCTTGAGCAAGGCCGAGGTCAGCTTTCGCGACGGGGCCTCGGGCGAGGTCTGGCAGCTGGCCCCGGTGGATCTGAGCACCGGGACCATCGAACCGGGCAAGCCCTTCGACATGCAACTGGCGGTGGGCTTTGCGCAAGCCGAGCAGAAGCTCAAGGGCCAATTGCGCTACCAGGGGCGCACCAGTATCGATCCGCAGGCGCCCAGCATTGAAATCAGCAAGCTCCGTCTCGATGGCGATGCCGAAGGGCTGCCGGGGGGGATTGGCAAGCTGCTGCTCGAGCTGCGTGCCGATCGGCTCAGCGTGACGGGGGAGGGCCTGCGGCTCAGGAGCACACCGCTGTCCTCCACGCTGCGCCTGCAGAACGGCCCAGCGCCGCTGGAACTGTTGGATGCCAGGCTTGCGTTCGAACTCGCAGGCGAACTGGCCGATGGCCGCGTGCAACTGTCCTCGCTCGAAGGGACGGTGCATGCCGAGGGCGAAGGCTTCGGCGGCAAGGGCGTCGACGCGACGCTGCGGGGCGAAGGCGGGCTGGACCTGGAGTCGGGCACGGCCCGGCTTGCGCGGCTGGCGGTCGATGCCGATGGCCTGCGCGCCACCCTCGACGGCCAGGCCGAGGGCCTGAAGACCGAGTCGCGCTTCACCGGCAAGCTGGAGGTGGCCGACTTCAATCCACGGGCCTGGCTGGCCGCGCATGGCCGGCCGCTGGGCGAGTTGCCCGAGGGCGCGCTGACCCAGGCGGGCGCTCGTGGTGGGGTAAGCTTTGCCGACGGCACTCTGCAGCTGACCGACCTGGATGCCCGCCTCGACGAGAGCCGTGCCCAGGGACGCATCGGCATGGGCAAGGCTGGGCTGAGCGCGGAGCTCGCCATCGACCGGCTGAATGTCGATCGCTACCTGCCGCCCGGGCGGGGGGGCGAGCCGCCCGCCCCCAGGGGGACCGGCAGTGGCTCCGCCGTCCCCGGTCCTGGGGCCGACACCCCGGTCGAACTGCCTGTCGCCATGCTGCGCGGCCTGGATGGGCGGATGGACCTGCGCGTGGCGCACCTGACCGCCCAGCGCGCCGAGGTGCGTGATCTGCGCCTCGCGGGCAAGGCCACGGGTGGGGAGATTGTCGTCGACACGCTGTCCGGGCGCGCCTTCGACGGCCAGATCCATGCCCGCGGCGGGCTGGACGTGCGCGGCAAGCTTCCTGTCTGGCGGGCGGCCGGCAAGGCCTCGGCGGTGGACGTCGGGGCGATCCTCCGGCAGTTCGCCAACAGCGACCGCCTGAAAGGACACGGTGAGCTGGATTTCGACCTGCGCACCCAGGGCGCCTCGGTGAACGCCCTCAAGGCGGGGCTCGACGGCTCGGCCCGGGCGCGCTTCTACGACGGCGCGCTCAAAGGGGTCAACATCGGCCAGCTGCTGCGCCGCGCGGATGCAGCGATCAAGGGCAGGCCGGCCCCGCCGCCCGAACCGGCGCAGACCGACTTCACCGAGCTTACAGGCAGCGCGACCATCACCCATGGGGTGGTCCGCAATCCGGATCTCGATGGCAAGTCTCCCCTGCTGCGTGTGCAGGGTGCCGGCACCGTCGATCTGCCGAACAACGGCATCGACTACGGCCTGATCGTGACCGTGGTGCAGACCGCGACCGGCCAGGCCGGCAAGGAGCTGGCCGACCTGCGCGGGGTGCCCATCCCGCTCAAGATCAGCGGCTCGCTGAACGACCCGTCCTACCGCGTCGATCTTGGCAAGGCGCTGGAGGAACGGGCGAAGAAGGAAGTCGAGAGGCGCGTCACTGAAGAGCTGCAGAAGAAACTCGGTGTTCCGCCCAAGGGCGCGGATGGGGCCGCGCCCGCCGTGCCGCCGGTGCAGGACTTGCTGAAGGGGTTGATCGGACGTTGATGGACAGCTTTGCCGCGCGACTGCTCGCCTGGTGGGACGAGCATGGCCGCCATGACCTGCCCTGGCAGACCTCGCCCAACGGGGGACGCGACGCCTACCGCGTGTGGGTCTCCGAGGTCATGTTGCAGCAGACCCAGGTGAGCACCGTCATCCCGTATTTCGCCCGCTTCATGGCGCGCTTTCCGGATGTCGCCGCGTTGGCGGCGGCCTCTGAGGACGAGGTGCTCGCCCTCTGGTCTGGGCTTGGCTACTACCGCCGCGCGCGCTTTCTGTACTCGGCCGCGAAACAGCTGGTTGAGCGGTATGGTGGCGTTTTTCCACGTGATTTCGAGGCGGTCTCGGCCCTGCCGGGGCTCGGACGCTCGACCGCCGGGGCGATCCTGGCGCAGTCCTTCGGGTTGCCGCACGCCATCCTCGATGGCAACGTCAAGCGCGTGCTGGCCCGTTATCACGGCATCGAGGGCTGGCCGGGCGAGGGCGCCGTCGAGCGCGAGCTGTGGCGCCTTGCGGAGGCGCATACCCCGCGCGAGCGGGTGGCGGACTACACCCAGGCGATCATGGACCTGGGGGCGACGCTCTGCACCCCGCGCAACCCCGTCTGCGGGGGCTGTCCGCAGGCGGCGCAGTGCGCGGGGCTGGCCGCGGCGCGGGTGGCCGAGTTGCCCACGCCGAAACCACGCAAGGCCCTCCCGGTGCGCCAGACGGTCATGTGGCTGGTCGAGCACGACGACGGCGTGCTGCTGGAGCGTCGTCCGCCGAGCGGGGTCTGGCCGGGGCTGTTCAGCCTGCCGGAGTCGATACCTGGCGCGGACGCGCCCGATCAGTTCGCGCCCGGCGAGGCCCTGCCGAGCTTGCGTCATACCTTCAGTCACTACCACCTGGACATCCATCCCCGTCGGGCGCGCCTGAAAGACCCTGCCGGCCGTGTCATGGATGATGATCGCCTGCTCTGGTATAACCCCCAGCACCCCATGCCCGGGGTCCCCGCCCCGGTGCGCCGCCTGATCGAACAGCACATCAAGAGGTGATCCCATGACCCGCATGGTGCAATGCGTCCGCCTGAAGCAGGAGGCCGAAGGCCTCGACCGTCCGCCGTATTTTGGTGAGCTTGGCCAGCGCATCTACGAGAACGTCAGCAAGCAGGCCTGGCAGGAGTGGCTGCGTCACCAGACCATGCTGATCAACGAATACCGTCTGACGCCGGTCGACCCGAAGGCGCGCAAGTTCCTGGAACAGGAAATGGAAAAGTTCTTTTTCGGCGAGGGTTCGGCAGCGCCGGAGGGGTACGTTGCGCCGAACTAGAGGCAGGCTCTCCCTAAGGAAACGCTGCAAAAATCCATCCTTGGATTTTTGCAGCTCGCCTCGTCGCGGTACATGCCCGCGACGGGCTCCGCAAATCAAGAGCTTACGCCCTTGTTTGCGTTGCGGCATTCTGCCGCAATCGGGAGCCGCTGAATTTTTCAGCGGTTCCCTAACGAGTTTCCCTCTCGTTACCCTCCATTGGATTTCGGTCATAAACCCGCACGGAGAGCGGGTCCATATCTTTTGCTGATCGGATTAATACAATTTTAATGATCGCTGTATAGCCTTGGCGGACGTGTTTTCCACGCGGCGACGAACCCTCGTCCCCGTTCCCCTCCACGGAGAGCAATTCCGCCATGATGCATGCCAGCAGTGCCCATCTGCCGAACTCGCGCGAGGCTTTTCTGCCGCGCTGTGCCCTTGACCTCAAGCTTGATGTGCCCGTCGCCACCCCGGCTCAACAGAACGAGGACATCATGAACCTCTTTCACGAGCATACCGAGCTGGTCGGCCTGCCGATCGTCGAGGGTGAGTACCCGATTGGCATCATCAACCGCAACATCTTCATGAATGAGATGGCGCGGCCCTTCGTGCGTGAAATCTACGGTCGCAAGAGCTGCATCGCCTTCATGGACAAGCGCCCGCTGACCGTCGAGGGTCACACCCCGATCCAGGAACTCAGCTTCCAGGCGCTGGCGGCGGGCAGCAAGGCCCTCTCCGACGGCTTCATCATCGTTGATCAAGGCCGCTACGTAGGGGCCGGCACGGGCTTCGACCTGGTGAGCGCGGTGACCAATCTGCAGGCGGAAAAGAACCGCCTGGTGATGGAGAGCATCGACTACGCCAGCGTGATCCAGAAGTCCTTCCTGCGCCCCTCGCGACTGGATCTTGCGTCCACCTTGCCGGATCACCTGCTGCACTGGGAGCCGAGGGATGTGGTGGGCGGCGACTTTTTCGTATTCCGCAATTTCGCAGACGGCTTCTTCGTTGCGGTCATCGACTGCACTGGCCATGGCGTGCCCGGCGCCTTCATGACCCTGATCATGGCCTCCTATCTCGACCGTCTGCTCGAACATGGCAATCCGCGCGATCCGGCCCATGTCATGGCTGAAATGAACCGTATGGTGAAGGGCGCCCTGGCGCAGGATGCCGAGCATGCTCATCACGAGGAGGAAGGATCGGATGACGGTATGGATACGGCATTCCTCTGGTTCGACCGAGGGACCAGCACTCTGAGCTGGGCTGGGGCCAAGACGCCGTTGTTCGTGCTCGCGCCGGATGCCGAAGAGGTTGTACAGCTCGATGGAGATCGCATGGGGGTGGGTTATCGCACTACCCCGGCGGACCATGTCTGGGCCAACCGTGCCGCTCAGCTGAGCCCGGGGACCAGTGTGTTCATCACCACCGACGGCATCATCGATCAGGTGGGCGGGCCCAAGCGAATTGCCTTCGGCAAGAAGCGACTGCGCCAGATGCTGCTTGAGCATCGTGCGCTGCCGGTTGCCGAGCAGGGAGAGTGCATCATCAAGGCCTTCCGTGATTACCAGGGCGAGCAAACCCGGCGTGACGACGTCACCCTGTTCGGTTTCCGGCTCTGACCCTGTCCAAACGAGACACTGGATCATGCAATTGGACGTATTTAATGCCTTCCGCGACCACGCCCTGCGCAATGGCGTGCTGTTCTACTTCAATGGCTACATCACCCACAACGTGATTGGCGCGATGGGCGATACACTTCGCCACCGTCTTGAGGCTCAGGGCACCAAGGGCACGGTCACCCGCCGTGTGTTCTCATCCTTCATCGAGATGGCGCAGAACATCCTGAATTACTCCCCCGAGTCCGTCACTCTTCAGGATGGCCATCATGTATCGCCCGGCGCGGTGGCCATTGGTCAGGTCGACGATCACTTCTACATCATCTGCGGCAATTACATTGCCCACGAGCATGTCGACAGGGTGCGCGAGAAGCTTGAGGCTGTGCGGTCGATGTCGCTTGACGAGATCAAGCAGGCCTACAAGCAGCAGCTGCGCAACCAGGATCATGAGCAGGATGACATCAGCAAGGGGGCCGGTCTCGGTTTCCTGACCTTGGCGCGCGATGCGAGCGCACCTATCGAATACAGCTTCGTCGAGGAAGAAGAAGGCTCTAACAAGCTCGCCTTCTACCTCAAGGCCATCATCTGATCACTTAGGAGGGATTGCCATGCAAGACCTGCACATTGCTGCAACCAGCACCTCGCCCGAGGTTGATTTCCGCTTTTCCGAGCATCGCCTCTCGCTGACCGGCGAGTCCTACCCGGAAAACGCCGCGGCGTTCTATGGCCCGATCATTGATGCCCTGCGTGACTATCTTGACCAGACGGCCGACCAGGTCATCGAGGTTGTTGTCGAACTGAAATACTTCAACAGCAGCAGCACCAAGGTGCTGTTCAACATCTTCGATCTGCTGCACGCGGCCACGGGAGCCAACACGGTCAACCTGAAGTGGTGCCACGACGAGGAAGACGATACGGTCCTCGAGTTCGGCAATGATCTTCATGAGGACTTCCCGGAAATCAATTACTTTCCGGTGGCAACCGTGGCATGATGCCAACCTCCCGAGGGGCAGCGAGTACGGTTTAGATGGGCAGCAAGGACGGTAAAGAAGACTTCAGCCTGTTCGATTCCGAACATGATCTTCTGGCGCACGTCCAGCGTATTCTGAGCGATCCGGCCTCCTCGGCAGAGGTCTTGCGGACCGAGCTCTCCTCCCTTGCGACCGGCTATCGGCGCCTGTTTCGCGAGATTCAGCGCCTCATCAAGCTGAGCGACCGCAAGGAGGAGGAGCTCAATCGCCTCAATCGCGAACTTGGCGCGCTCAGCGCCAAGCTTGAATACCAGGCCACCCACGATGCCCTGACCGGCATTCTCAACAAGGGGGCCATAACCCGTTACCTTGTCGAGCAGCTGGGGCAGATGGCCTACGGCCTGATTCTGTTTGATATCGATCATTTCAAGCAGGTCAATGACCGTTTTGGACACCCGGCGGGCGATGCGGTGTTGCGCGGGGTGGCCGAGCGGGTCAAGACGCACCTGCCTTCGGACATGACCTTCGGCCGCTTCGGTGGTGAAGAGTTTGCCATTGTGTCCACCACCCGGACACATGATGTCCTTTGCGAGGAGGCAGAACGCCTGCGTCTGGCGGTCGCGGCCGAGCCGTTCTTTTCGGATTGTGGCTATATTCCGGTCACCATCAGTCTCGGCGTGAGTCTCAGTGCCCCCGATGAGGTCTTTTCGGCCGTTTACTCACGCGCCGATGCGGCCCTCTACCGCGCCAAGCAGGGTGGTCGGAACCGGGTCGAGGCCGGCTAGTCCTTCCCGCCCCGGCACTTCGGCGATGCCTCGACCTCGCCGCCTCTGGCCGTCCACTCCTCCGGCGTCAGCGTATTCAGGGTGATGGCGTGCACAGGCCCAGCCAGCTCATCGGCCAGTACCCTGTTCACCGCACGGTGTCGGGCCAACAGGCCCTGTCTCTCGAAAACCGTGCTGACGATGGTGATGTGGAAGTGCGAGTTTTCCGCCTTCATCGCATGCCGGTGACTTTCGTTGGCGATGGTCAGATGCAGTGGCAAGAAAGCGCTTTCCAGCTTGGCCTGGATGGTGTCCTGTATGCTCATGGTTATCGACTCTGAATCAAGGTTGGTCATGTGGACAGCACTTTCGGCTGGTTGTTACTGCTTGCGCTCATCGTCGCCTTCCCGCTCGGCTGGCAGTGGCGCGAACATCGCCGCGCGCGAAAGGCGCAAGGTCAACCCGCGCCGGAGCACCCTGAGGTCCCGCACGATGGTGCGGCACTATTCTATTTCCATAGCCCGCTTTGCGGGGCATGCCGCAACATGACGCCGGACATGCGCGCCTGGGCCGACGAGGATGCGCGGGTGCATGTGGTGGACATCGGCCTCAAGTCCGGGCTGGCGCGCGCCTTCGGGGTGCGGGTCACGCCTACGTTGATCCTCGTGCGTGATGGCCGGATCGAAAAAGTGTTGCTTGGCCCCCACACACGGGACCGTCTTGCGGCCTGGTTTTGAGTCACACACCTGAAACTTTTCTTCATGCGCTTCGTCGAATTCACCGTACGCGGGAAATGGTTTCCCGACATGTGAGGAGCACTCATGATGAAAACGTTTGTTGCAGCAGTGCTGGGCCTTGGCCTGTTAGTGTCGCTCCCCAGTCACGCCGATAACGGCGAGGTCTTGTTGGGCGCGGGCCTGGGGGGGGCAATCGGCGCGGTGGTGGGCCACCAGATCGGCGGGCACGATGGCGCCATCGTGGGCGGTGCGCTGGGTGCCGCAACAGGCGCGGCGATTGCCTATGACGACCACGGTCGCCCGATCTATCGCGAGCGCGTGGATTATCATCACTATCATCATCACCGTGCCCCGCCGGTGCGCTATGTGATCGTGGACGATGATCGTCATCATCGCCATCACCACAGGCGTCATCACCATCGCCATGATTATGGCTATGGCCGCCATATCGACTACCACGGGTATGACCGTCGCGGTCCGGGCACCGTCATCGTGGTGCGTGACTGACGTCTGACAATCCCTCGTCCTGCAAGGGCCGCCTTCCCCGGGCGGCCTTTCTGCTTTCAGTGTGCCTGCTGGATGACGCCCAGGAAGTCCTCGCCATAGGCCTCCAGCTTGCGCTGTCCCACGCCGGGCAGTTCCGCCATCGCGCCCAGACTGTGTGGGCGTGCCTCCATCATTGCCATCAGCGTGGCATCGTGAAAGATGACATAGGGTGGCACGCCTTGGGTCTCGGCAAGCTCTCGTCGCTTGGCCCGCAGTGCGTCCCAGAGGTTCTGGTCCGCACCCGGCGGCAGGGTGCGGCCGCTGCGTGATGCTCGAACGGAGGAACGGCGTCGCGGGGGGCGCGTTTCCTTGCGCAGCCACAGGGTTTCCTCGCCGCGCAGCACCGGGCGGCAGGCGTCGGTCAGGCGCAGGGCGCCGTGGCCCTCCAGATCGACCGCCAGCAGGCCGCGTGCGATGAGTTGGCGGAACAGACCGCGCCAGCCGCTTGCGTCCAGCTCCGTGCCGATGCCGAAGGTGCTGATGGCGTCATGGCCGTTGCGCCGGATGCGCTCGTCCGCCTTGCCCTGCAGCACCTCGACCAGATAGGTCACGCCGAAGCGCTGGCCGGTGCGGTGGACGCAGGAGAGGGCCTTTTGCGCTGGCACGCTGGCGTCCCAGGTGGCGGGAGGTTCCAGGCAGTTGTCGCAGTTGCCGCAAGGATCGGCGAGGCTTTCACCGAAGTAGCCGAGCAGGGCCTGACGCCGGCAAGCCGTCAGTTCGCACAGGCCGAGCATGGCGTCCAGCTTGTGGCGCTCCACCCGCTTGTGCTCGTCGCCCGCCTCGGAGGCTTCCAGCATCTGGCGCAGGGTGATCACGTCCTGCAGGCCGTAGCTCATCCATGCGTCGGCGGGCAGACCGTCGCGCCCGGCGCGGCCGGTTTCCTGGTAGTAGGCCTCGACGCTCTTGGGCAGGTTGAGGTGGGCGACGAAGCGTACGTTGGGCTTGTCGATGCCCATGCCGAAGGCGATGGTGGCGACCATGACCAGTCCCTCCTCATTGAGGAAGCGCGCCTGATGACGCTCGCGCGTCTCGGCGGGCAGGCCGGCGTGGTAGGGCAGGGCGGGGATGCCCTTGCCCGCCAGCCAGTCGGCCACTTCCTCGACCTTCTTGCGCGACAGACAATAGACGATGCCCGCCTCGCCCGCGTGTTCCTCGCGGATGAAGCGCAGCAGGCTTTCCCGCGCATTGCCGTCACTCTGGGCGATGCGGTAGCGGATGTTGGGCCGATCGAAGCTGCTGATGAACACCCGCGCGCTGTCCAGCCCCAGCCGCGTGATGATCTCGCGCCGGGTCGGCTCGTCGGCGGTGGCGGTCAGGGCGATGCGTGGTACGTCCGGGAAACACTCATGGAGGATCGAAAGCTGGATGTATTCGGGACGGAAGTCGTGCCCCCACTGCGAGACACAGTGTGCCTCGTCGATGGCGAACAGGGCGATGGGCGCGTGCTCCAGCAGTTCCAGCGTGCGCCCGTTCATCAGCCGCTCCGGGGCGACGTAGAGCAGGTCGAGCTCGCCCATCAGCAGTTGCTGCTCGACCTCGCGTGCCTGCGACAGTGTGAGGGTTGAGTTCAGGTAGGCTGCCCTCACCCCCGCCTGCCGCAGCGCGGCGACCTGGTCCTGCATCAGCGCGATCAGTGGCGAGACGACGATTCCGACGCCGGGTCTGGCGATGGCGGGGATCTGGTAGCAGAGCGACTTGCCGCCGCCGGTGGGCATCAGCACCAGCGCGTCCTCGCCGGCCATGAGCGTGTCGATCACCTGATCCTGAGGCGAACGGAAACGTTCGTAGCCGAAGACCTGGCGAAGGATATCAACCGGCTGCCGGTTCATGTCTGCCTCCTTGCAGCGAGAAAACGGTCGAGTTGATTGGCGAAGGCCTGGCGGTCGGCCTGGCTCAGCGTGGCGGGGCCGCCGGTGCGCACGCCGGAGTCGCGCAGCTGTTCCATCATGTCACGGATGCGCAGGCGCTCGCGGATGGTGTCGGGGGTGTAGCGCTCACCGCGCGGGTTGAGTGCATGACCGCCCCTGTCCAGCACCATGGCGGCCAGTGGAATGTCGGCGGTGATGACCAGGTCCCCCGGGCTCACCCGCCGAGCGATCTCCTCGTCCGCCTCGTCGAATCCGCCCGGAACCACCAGTGCGCGGATGTGCGGCGAGCGCGGCACGCGCAGCGGCTGGTTGGCGACCAGGGTGAGCGGCAGCTTCACCCGCTCGGCGGCGCGGTAGAGGATGTCCTTGATGACGTTGGGACAGGCGTCGGCATCGACCCAGATGTGCATGCGTGGTGGGGGCTCGTGTGGGGGGCTCGACAGCAGATGCGGGAATGATAGATTAAGTGGCCTTCAACCCTAGCAGAGAATCCCGCCATGAAAACCCTGATTGCCTCCGTGCTTGGCTTCAGCCTTGTCCTGCCTGCCGTGGCCATGGCGGGTTCGGTCGAGAATATCCTTGGTGCGGGCGTAGGCGGCGCCGTGGGCGCGGCAGTGGGCGATCACCTTGGCGGCCAGACGGGTGCCATCGTTGGCGCCGGCGTGGGCGCCGCGGCGGGCGCAGCCCTGACCCAGGACAACGATGAGCGGAAGGTCGTGCGCGAGCGTATCTACGTGATTGACGATCGCCATGACAACGGCCGGCATCACAAGCACAAGCATGACGATTGAGTCGCGCTCGACGCCCCAAAGATCAAGGCCGCCCTTGGGCGGCCTTGATCGTTCAAGGAAACGCTGAAAAATTCAGCGTTTCCTGTCCGGGGCATGGAGGCCCCGGTGCAAACAAGGTCATGAGCGCTTGATTTGATGGGGAAAACGCGAATTCACTTCGCGGTGCTCTCGAAAGCTAAAGTCCGAAGGACCTTCCGGCATGGATGCCGGAAGAGCTTGAGAGGAGGGATCAGCCGAGCTGAAAAAATCCAAGAATGGATTTTTTCAGCATTTCCTCAAGGGCTGGCCGAAATCAGGCCTGCTTCATCACATAGTCGGTCAGGTTGTTGTAACCCCGCTTGGCCAGGTATTGCTTGATGACCTTGGCACCCTCGGCACACTGCTGGTCGCGTGGAACCTTGGCCTCGACCGCGCGGATCTGGGCATACGTATCTTCCCATTCCGGCAGGAACTGACGCTTGGGCGCGATGCGTACCGAACTGTAGCCGCTGATGGTGCCGTCGGCTTCCTTGCGCGCGCCCACCCGGGTGAAAACCCAATAGTGATCGCCGTTCTTCGCCCGGTTCTTGACGAAGCCATAGAATTCCTCGCCGCGCTGGATCATGTCCCACATCACGTAGAACACGCTACGGGGCATGTCCGGATGGCGCAGGATGTTGTGCGGCGAGCCAATCAGCTCATCCTTGTCGTAACCCGCGATGCGCATCATGGTCGGGTTGGCGAACATGATCTTGCCGCGCGTGTCGGTGCGGGACTGGATGGTGTCGGTCGGCTTGAGCACGATTTCGTGCCCAGTGATGGTACGTTCGAGCATGATGTGGTGCCTGAAGGCCTTCTTGTTGAAAATGGCCGTAAGCCACGAAAGCTCACATCATAAAATCTTCATGAAAGACCGCGCAACACGCGCGTGTTTTCCGTTCGCCACGAAGACAAACGGGCCGCAGTGCGACCCGTTTGCATGGCGTGAGCGCAGGGTGACAGACTCAGACCTTGCGATAAACCTCCGCCCCGGTCTTCACGAACTGCACGGCCTTCTCCTCCATGCCCTTCTTCAGCGCCTCCTGCGCGTCCATGCCGAGGCTCGCGGCGTAGTCGCGCACGTCCTGGGTGATTTTCATGGAGCAGAAGTGCGGGCCGCACATGGAGCAGAAGTGCGCGACCTTGGCGTTTTCCTGCGGCAGGGTCTCGTCGTGGTATTCGCGGGCGCGGTCCGGGTCGAGGCCGAGGTTGAACTGGTCTTCCCAGCGGAACTCGAAGCGCGCCTTGGACAGGGCGTTGTCACGCAGCTGCGCGCCGGGGAAGCCCTTGGCGAGGTCCGCCGCATGGGCGGCGAGCTTGTAGGTGATGATGCCCTCGCGCACGTCCGCCTTGTTGGGCAGGCCCAGATGTTCCTTGGGCGTGACGTAGCAGAGCATGGCGGTGCCGAACCAGCCGATCTGCGCGGCGCCGATGCCGGAGGTGATGTGGTCGTAGCCGGGGGCGATGTCGGTGACCAGCGGGCCGAGGGTGTAGAACGGCGCCTCGAAGCAGTCTTCCAGCTCCTTGTCCATGTTCTCCTTGATCATCTGCATCGGCACATGGCCGGGGCCTTCGATCATGACCTGCACGTCGTGTTCCCAGGCCTTCTTGGTCAGCTCGCCCAGGGTTTCCAGTTCGCCGAACTGGGCGGCGTCGTTGGCGTCCATGATGGAACCGGGGCGCAGGCCGTCGCCGAGCGAGAAGCTCACGTCATACGCCTTCATGATCTCGCAGATTTCGTCGAAGTGCGTGTAGAGGAAGTTTTCCTGGTGGTGAGCGAGGCACCACTTGGCCATGATGGAGCCGCCGCGACTGACGATGCCGGTGACGCGGTTGGCGGTGAGCGGGACGTAGCGCAGCAGCACGCCGGCGTGGATGGTGAAGTAGTCCACGCCCTGTTCGGCCTGTTCGATCAGGGTGTCGCGGAACAGCTCCCAGGTCAGGTCCTCGGCCTTGCCCTTGACCTTCTCCAGCGCCTGATAGATGGGCACGGTGCCGACCGGAACCGGGCAGTTGCGGATGATCCACTCGCGGGTCTCGTGGATGTGCTTGCCGGTGGAGAGGTCCATCAGGGTGTCGCCGCCCCAGCGGGTGGACCACACCATCTTTTCCACTTCCTCGCTGATGGATGAGGTGGTGGCGGAGTTGCCGATGTTGGTGTTGATCTTCACCCGGAAGTTGCGGCCGATGATCATCGGCTCGAGCTCGGTGTGGTTGATATTGGCCGGGATGATGGCGCGGCCGCGCGCGATCTCCTCGCGCACGAACTCGGGGGTGATCGTATCCGGGATCTGCGCGCCAAAGCTCATGCCGCGATGCTGACGCAGCAGGTCCTTGTAGCGCGGGTCGTTGCGCAGCTCTTGCAGCTTGAGGTTTTCGCGGATGGCGACGAATTCCATCTCCGGGGTGATGATGCCTTTCTTCGCGTAGTGCATCTGGCTGACGTTGTGCCCTGTCTTGGCACGACGCGGGGCGCGGATGTGCTCGAAACGCAGGTGCGCGGTCTTGGGATCCTGCGCGCGGGCCTGGCCGAACTCGGATGTCGGGCCGTTCAGCAGCTCGGTGTCGCCGCGCGCCTCGATCCAGCCGCGGCGCACCTCGGGCAGGCCCTTGAGCAGGTCGATGGAGACACTCGGGTCGGTGTAGGGGCCGGATGTGTCGTAGACGTAGATCGGCGGGTTCGGCTCCATGCCGCCGTTGATGCGGGTCGGCGTCTGGCTGATCTCGCGCATCGGCACGCGGATGTCCGGGCTGGAACCCTCGACAAAGATCTTGCGCGAGCCGGTGAACGGTTTGGTGACTTCGGCGGAGAGCTCCGCGGATTTCTTGAAGATGTCTTCTACAACAGCGGCCATGCGCGGCTCCTCAAAATAAAAACTGAAAAAAATCCATCCATGGCTTTTTTCAGTTCGGCTCGTCGCGGCGCATGTCCGCGACGGCCTCCGCGATTCAACGACTTAATGTCGTTGTTCGCGTTGGGGCATCCTTGCCCCAAAGTCAAAAAAGGGGCGCAGGGCAGCACGGCAGGAGGGAGATCTTGCGCGGCTTCCCTACGCCGGTGTGATCCGGATCAGGTTCGAAGGGTATGTCTCAGCTTCGCCCTGTTGGCATGACGAAGCACCCCTAGCCAATGGCGATCAAGGTAGCCGAGGGGCCGTGCGGATGCAAGAAAAGGCGTGTCCCAACCCTCTGAATTCAAAGGGTTGGGGGCAGGGGGCGTCAGAAGACGTAGGGCAGCTTGATGCCGATGTTGAAGTCTGGAGCGTCGGGCGTCAGGCCAACCCCCAGGCCAGTCACCAGCGTGAGATCGTTGGTCAGGGCATAGGTCACGCCCATGTTGAAGGTGGCGGCATTGGCCTTGCTGCCGACGATATCCTGCCACTGTCCTCCGGTGGAAAGCCGGGTCGTGCCGGTGATCTTGTCGGCAAAGGACAGGCTGAGACTGGTGCGTTCGTTCAGGGCGAAGGCCATGCCCAAGCCGAAGTTGAAGCTGTCGCCGAGGTCCACGGTTCCGGGCGAGACCTCGCCGGGATCAGAACTCAGATCATCAAAGTCGCGCTGGAACGTGTGGGTATACCCAATGCTTGCGAACAGGATGGCCGGGTCAAGCGTCTTGACGAAAGATGCGCCAAGGCTTGCGGCCGCGATGCCGTTGCCGGTGGGCTGCCGCTCGGGAACCCTCAGTCCTACAGTCGGATCTCCCACTTCGATAAGCTTGATGCCATAGGGCTCCAGCCCGGTCGGGGCCGTGACGGTGGCGCTGATGACCACGTCAGGGTTGGTGGCGGTTTCAGGGAACAGGCGATAGCTGATGCCAGCGGTCACGTCACCGAGTCGCGGTGAGCTGCTGTCGGAGAATTCGTCGGATCTGTTCCCCTCGCCCTCGGCTCCTGCCTTCAGGTAGGTGATGGAGCGTTGAATGAATGGCGCCTGCACGCTGACGATGGTTCGCGGCGTCAAGGCATAGCGGCCCGCCAGGGTGTAGGTGAGAATATCGGACTTGATGTCTTCGACCGCGATATTGCCCAGGAAGATGGAATTGAGCGCGAGGAAGCCATTGAGGGTGAGTTGACGGCGGTCATAGCGGCTGTAATCAACCCCGGCCTCAAGGGTCAGGCGGCGGTCGAAGACGGCATGTTCCTGCGAGAGCAAGTCTTCCACGCTGCGGGCGGGCCTGGCCTCGCGCTGGGTGGGCTCCTCCGCCGCTGCCATGGTCTGGCCTTCGGCCGCGGCTTCGCCAGATGGCATCGATGGAGCGGCTTGCGGCTGTGCCGTGGCCGGCGGCGCCGAGAGGGCCCGCATTCTTGCATCCAGTTCGCGCAGTTTGCGGACCTCCTCCGCGTAGCGCATCTTCAGCATCTGAATCTCTTGTTGCAGGGCCTGGATGTCCTGCTGACTTTGCGCGTCCGCCGTCAGGGCGATTTGCGGAGCGAGCATCGCGAGGCTTGCCGCTGTGGCGAGCAGTGTCGGCTTCAGTATTTTCATGTGGATCCCTTCATGAGATGCGTTGGGGCATGAGGTGCGTTGGGGCGTCACGTTTTTTATTTAGCAGGCGCTGATCGGATTTGCATGAAAAAGGCCCCGAGTATTCTTCGGGGCCTCGTTCAAGCCTGGTCCTCCTGGTTCAGGGGAGGCAAATTCCGCGCATCATTTCCAAGGAATGCGCCATGTTCTGGCCCATGTTGGCGGATTGCACCGACATGTCTTTGACAAGGGTCAATTGCAGCTGATTGTAGAGGACGTTGTTATCTGTCTTGGCGGCAATCAACTGGGACAGGCCGCCCCCGCCACGCACGAACTGCTCCACCACGCCCTGATTGGCAATGTCCAGCTTCACGAGCATTTCATCACCGGCGATGGCGGCGGTGGCCGTGGCCCCATCCGCTGACATCTGCGCAAGGGTCTGCTGCCCATCGTATGGGCCGCCTGCGGGCATTTCGTCGGTGACCAGCACTGCGGTCCTGTTGTGGGCACTGTTCCAGTCACCCGCAAGCTGGATGCCCTGTACCATGCCGCGTGGGTTGTACAAGCCTTTACTGTCGATGCTGCGGCCGGTCGTGTCCACGGGGCTGGCTCCCCCGTGCGGGGTATAAATGCTGACCGTTGGCTTGAAGCTGACCTTCGGCGTGGAGCCTCCGGAACGGAAGTCCATGCCCAGGTTGACGCCGCCCTTCAGCATTTGTCCGTTTCCAGCGTCCCACTCGGACATCATCTGCACCCCAAAGTAGAGGATGCTGTTGTCACCTGCGACGTAGCGGCCGCGCATGTCCGACAAGGTGGGATCGGGAATTTCCTGGATGCCTCGACCGAGCGTGCGTTCGCCACTCGTCTCACCAGGTTGATAGGCATGCGCCGGCAGGCCGAAGCAGGCTGCGGCGATGGTGGCGGAGAGGAGGGTTAGCTTGATGTTCATGACAGTCTCCTCCGACCTAGAACAGATCGGCATGGGTGAAACCAAAATCGAGCAATTCGGCCTCGGTAATCGGGCCTCGCGCGGCAAACAGTTGCTTCGCGCTCAAGGTACGGTGGGGCTGGAGCAAGGCCGTGTGGCGGTTGAAGCCGTTGCCGATCACGGCGAACACGGCGCGGCTCGGCCAGCTCTGGAGGAACTCGTCGAAGGACATGGTCTTGTTGCCCAGGGCCGGGTCGGCGATTTCGACATGGTCTCCCTGAACCTGCTTGAGCACGACGAAATGCTTGTAGCCACGGATGTCGAGCAGGACCAGGGTCGGCACACGCAGGCTACGCAGGCGTTCGACCGTCAAACGGTAGCCGCGCCCACGCAGGCCCAGGGATTCCGCGTAGCGCTTGATGTCCAGCAGGGAGAATCCCTTGGTCCGCACGACCTCGGGATCGGCGCTGGCCAGCATGCCTTCCATCACGGTGTTCTCGTCGACATCGAGGTCGTAGGCGTAGCGCAGCAGGGTGGCGAGCGCGGCGGCGCCGCAGGAGAAATCGGTCTTCTGCCGCACGATGTGGCGGTAGCGCGCCTCCAGCATGCTTTCAACGGGGGCCTGGTAGAGCACCCCCATGGGCAGGACGCCGGTAAAAGCGACTTTCGCGCCCATGCTCGGTCCACTCATGGCCAGGAGCGCGCAGGCGGCAAGGCAGGACGTGACAAGGCGTGACATGGGAATCTCCTTCTGGATGTTCTGACCCCATTCGTATCCATCGCGGCCGCGGTGGATGCGAATGGGCTGGGGACCCCGAAGGCTCCCCAACCGATATGCCCGAAGGCTGTTATTGACAGGCTTGGCAGGTCCCCGCCAGGGACAGGTTGTTGGCCTGCATGTTGCCGGTGCCGGAGGCGATGTTCACCCCGATGTTGCCCGAAGCGTTCTGCAGGGCATTGCCAGTCAGGGTGGCGTTGTTTTCGGCATTCTGGATGACCCAATGGGTGGTCACGACGGTGCCGTACAGGTCGGCTTCGAGATCGGCATAGCCAAGCTCGACAAAGCCCAGCTTGCCTTTCTCATAGGAATGGGTCGTGCCAGCTGCTTCACCGCTGTAGGTGCCGGCTTCTCCGCCTTCGGTGGTGCCATACTCCGAGCCCTCATACTTGGCGATAGTGTGGTCGTTGTAGCCACCGCACTTGGAGGAGCCATGGCAGGGGCTGCCGTAGGACTCCTTGACTTTGCCGTGCGCATCGCCACTGTAGCTGCCCCACTCGGAGCCGCTGTAGCTGCCCCACTCGGAACCATAGTAGGAGCCTTCCGACTGCCCCTTGTAGCCGCCCACGCCAACTGCGGCGGTATGACCCTTGACCGGGCCGCTCAGGCTGACGTCGATGGTGTCGTAGTACGCCACTGCTCCGTTCGAGTGGGAGGTCACGTTGCCGGAGCTGGTCTGGGAGGTGAGGGTTGCAGCCGCGCTGAAGAATTCCGGGTCGGAGACGGCGACGGCCAGGTTGTTCTGCTGGGCGTTGTTGTTGCCGGAGGCCACGTTGACGCCGATGTTGCCCTGGACATTCTGCAAGGACTGATGGTTGATTTTGGCGTTGTTGATCACGCCGGTGTTCTGGGTGGAGCTGTCTTCGACGGACTGTTCCGCGGCGGTCAAGGCGCCGGCGATGCCGCCGAATACTGCCGCTGCATCCGAGATGGCGAGGGCGGCGGAATTGCTCTGGGCGTTTTCGTTGCCGGCGGCGGTGTTGATGCCGAGGTTGCCTTGTACGTTCTGGGCAAAGTTGTCCGTAATGACGGCATTGTTGGTGACCAACTGCCCATAAGAGTCGTTCTCGCTCAGCGACTGGGTGGTGCCCGCCACGGCGAAGGCCGGGTCGATGGGCACCATCGGAGTCACGGGGCCGGCGTTACCACCGCCCTCGTTACCGCCACCATGGTGGCCGCCATGGTGCTTCCCGTGCTTCCCGCCCCGGCGGTCGTACTCCTCCTCGTGGCCCCAGCCCTTGTCGTAGCCGCCGCTCATGCCGCCCTCGTTGTGGCCGTAGCCGCTGTCGTGGCTTTGCTCGCTGGCGAAGGCCGGAGCGGCACAGAAGACTGCGACAGCAGCGACCAGAATGGTTTTCTTGAAGGTAGTGTTCATGATCTTTCCCCTTGTCCTGTTTGTGGTTAGCGAAGCGCGGGTGACACGGACATGATGACGGTGTTACCCGTGAGATTCCCCGAGCCCGCGATCTGGTTCAGTTGAACAACTCCTTCGAATCCTTGGAGGGCCGTCTCTTCGACGGCAACCGATCGTATGGATTTCGAAGGCCCTGCCGGGTGCGTCTTGGAGGACGCGCCCGAATCCGCGTGAATGTCAGCCAGGGAGGCCCATTCACGCTGAATCACGATGGGCGCAATGGCCACTGCATTGCGCTCGATGTTGGCCACGCCGCTGGCCTGGTTGATCGACACCACTCCGCCAGCCCCCGCCAGCGCATTTCCTTCGATGCGCGCGGTGGCCACATCCGGTACGGTGCCGCTGACGTTCTTGATGCTCTGCCTGGACTCCATCACGCCGATGCCACTGGGCGAGCTGACGATGAGGCGGTCATTGGCCTGCAGGTTGTGGTCGCCGGCGGCCATGTTGACCCCGATGACGCCCTGCGCCCCGCTCAAGACGTTGTCGCTGATGGTGGTGGTGGCCAGGTATTGCAGCATCGCGGCGTAGTCATCCGCCTGGGCCTGGGGGGCCAGGCCGGCAATCAGGATGGTCGCGGCGAGAGGTAGAGGTAGATGCTTCATGACGAACTCCTTAGCGGCTGGCGCCGAGCATGCCGGCCTGTTGCAATGCGCCCAGAAGCTGTTCGCCCAGCGCGCGCGTCGTGCTGTCGAGCGTGCCGTTCACGACCGTCATGGCTGGCGCCGGATCGGGCATGCCGGCGGAGGTGCGGATGCTGGGTTGCGGGGTGCCATTCAGGATGGCGAGGGGCTGCGCGTTCTTTGCCGGACGTTGTCCACCCTGAAACAGGGTGTCGTGATCGCTCGACGACCGCGCCAGCCCTTCCAAACCGGCTTCCTGGATCAGGAGGCTCGACACAGCGGCTGTCGAGCGCGCGGCCTGGCTGTCGGGAGGGGTGATACAGATCGCGAGGAAGACCGCGAACAACGCGGCACCGCCGCGCAGCAGAGAGGGGGGCAGGGAGACAGCGTCACGTTCCCGTGGAGGTTGTTGCTGCGTAAAGGAAAAAAGGTTCATGACGAGCCCTGCCAAACTGTAGTCTTGTTTCCCCAGTCGCAAGCGTCGGGCCATGTGCTTCAAGTCATTGTTTTTGAAGCCTGTTTTGTGTTTTTTGGTGCGTTTCCCGTGGCGGTATCTGTTACATCCATGAAACACGCGAGACAAGGAGATAGCGAGATATCCGCGTCAGCGCGGGTTTTGGTGCGAAATGGGCGTTGTAAGCTTTATGAAACATCTGTCCCGGGACGCCTGAGCCCGGGGTCCATGCCTGTTCAAAACATGAAAAACCCACGCTTGTACCGCGCGCGGGGTCGGTCAAGCGGTCATGGCGTGACCGGGTCCGGGGTCTTCTGGGGCGTGAAAAGGCCCGCCTCATGGCGGGCCGGGCTGGAAGTATGGGGGCGTTGCTGAGGCTGTGTTGGCGGGCGTCAGCCCGTGATGGCGGTTTCGTTCAACTCAATGCCGTGTTTTTTCATCAGGCGGTAAAGGGTGACCCTCGAAACATCGAGCATGCGCGCGGTGGCGCTGATGTTGTACTCGGTACCGTCCAGGGTGGCGAGGATGGTCTCGCGTTCGGCAAGGTCGCGCGCCTCGGCCAGGGTAAGCATGGAGCGGACAGGACGATCCTGCTCCAACTCCAGGTGGGCTGGCGTGATCACGCGTCCCTCGGCCATCACCATTGCGCGCCGGATGCGGTTCATCAGTTCGCGCACGTTACCGGGCCAGCTGTGGTTGAGAAGTGCGCGCACGGAGGCCTGGGAGAGTGACTTGGGCTTGAGCCCGTGTTCCAGCGAGAAACGTTCGATGAAATGCCGCGCCAGCTTGTCGATGTCCCGTCCGCGCTCACGCAGCCAGGGCATGCGCAGGCGCAAGACGTTGAGGCGGAAGAACAGGTCTTCGCGGAAGCGCCCCTGGGCCACCGCCTGTTCGAGGTCGACGTGGGTGGCGGCGACGACGCGGGCATCGACCTTGATCGGCTGATGGCTGCCGACCCGCTCGATGGTGCCTTCCTGCAGAAAGCGCAGCAGGTTGACCTGGGCCTCCAGCGGCAGGTCGCCGATCTCGTCGAGGAACAGGGTGCCACCGTTGGCCGCCTCGATACGGCCGATCTTTCGGCTGGCGGCGCCGGTGAATGCGCCTTTCTCATGGCCGAAGAGCTCGGATTGCACCAGTTTCTCCGGCAGGGCGCCGCAGTTGATGGCGATGAAGGAACCGTCCCGCCGGGTGGACAGATGGTGAATGTTGCTGGCCGCCAGTTCCTTGCCGGTCCCGGAGGCGCCGGTAATCAGCACCGGCATGTCCACCGGCGCCAGGCGTTTGATCTGCCCCTTGAGAAAGTGCATGGGAGGACTATCCCCGATCAGGCCAGGAAAGCCACTGGAATGTTCGCGGCGGGTGCACAGCCTGATCCCCAACTGGGCCATGCCCCAGGCGTGCCCCAGGGTCAGGAGCAGGCGCTCCGGCTTGAGCGGCGGGCTGAAATAATCGAAGAAGGCGCTGTAAATCAGTTCGGCGATCGCTTCGCGCGTCAGCAGTTCGGCGGGGGCGAGCGCGAGCCACTCCTGGGCCGGGTGCTCGACGACCATGCGCTCGATGGCCGGCAGGCACGTTTCATCGGCCGCGCTCAGTTCGATCAGGGCGACGCGTGCTCCAGTGCGCTGGATGGCGGCGGGCAACTCGCTCCAGGTATCGACCCGTTCGAGGGTCCAGCCGTGTTCCTGGAGTCCGGTGCCCAACTCCTGGGTGCTTTTCCCGCAATACGCGAGGGTCCGTGGTGGAGTGTCTGCCATGGCAAAACCCTTCGGAGGAGGCGATGGGGGTCCGGTCTTGTGGCCCGCCGGTACCTAGAAGCCTAGTCCATTTTTTTTCTGCCGGCTGCCGCCTCGCCCAGACGCTCCTCCAGGGCCTTGGTGGTGATTTCCAGGATGCGGAGCCGCCCATACTCCTTGTTTTCGTGGGCGATCAGGTGCCAGGGGGCGTGCCCGGTGTCGGTCCTCAACACCATTTCGTTGACCGCCTGTTCGTAGGCCGGACGCTTTTCGCGGTTGCGCCAGTCGTCCGGGGTGATCTTGTACTGTTTCCAGGGCGTGTTCTGGCGATCCTCGAATCGGCGCAGCTGCTCTTCGGGGGAGATGTGGAGCCAGAATTTGAGCACCAGCCCTTTGCTGGCGGCCAGTTGCGCCTCGAACTCGTTGATCTCGTGATAGGCGCGCTGCCACTCGGCCGAACTGCACAGGCCTTCGACCCGTTCCACCAGCACGCGTCCGTACCAGGAACGGTCGAACACGGCGACGCGCCCCGCACGCGGGACCTGCCGCCAGAAGCGCCAGAGGTAGTGATGCTCCAGTTCATGCGAACTGGGCGCGCCATAGGGGATGACGCTGTACAGGCGGGCGTCCATGCCCGTGGTCAGGCGGCGGATGCTGCCTCCCTTGCCCGCGGCATCCCAGCCTTCGAATACCAGATAGGTGGTCAGGCCATGGTCGTAGGCCTTCCAGAGCAGGGCGCGCAGCTTGTCCTGCTGCTTGGGCAGGCGCTTTTCATAGCTCGAGGTCGTTACGCTGGCGCCCAGGTCGACATGGTCGAGCACCGTGACCCGCGCGCTTTGCGCATGCGGCAGGGCGGGTTCGGGGGGCGGGAGCGGTTCGGTGCGGCGGTCGGCCTGTGCCGCCAGCCGACGTTCCATGGCTTCCAGCAAGGTGTAGGCGGTGGAAAGGTCGCGGTAGCGATCGTCTTCGGCCGCGATGATGAACCAGGGCGACTCGGCGGTGTCGGTCCGCCGCAGGATGCGCTCGGCCCAGGTCTGTAAAGCCTTGCGTCCTTGCAAGGCGGCCTTGGCGTTGGGCCAGCGATCATCGGGCGTGGCGTCCTCTTCCGCCAGGCGTTGTTGCTGTACCGCGCGCGGAAGCTGGTACCAGAACTTGAGGATGAGGGTGCGGTCGGCCGAGAGCATGTCCTCCATGTCCATGACCGGGGCCAGACGCGCTTCCAGCGAGGCATCCTTGAGTCTGTCGTGGACGGCGTCGGTGAGGATCTCGCGATACCATCCGCCCAGGAAGATGGCGATCTCTCCGCTGCCCGGCAGCACGCGCCAGAAACGCCAGAACGGCGGTCGTTCGCGTTCCTCGTCGGAAGGGTTCCAGAAGGTGTGGGTCTGGATGCCACGGGGGTCGAGCCACTCGTGCAGCCGGTTGACGACCTCGGCGCGCCCCGAACCGTCCATGCCCTCGATGAGGATCAGCACACTGATCCCCGCCGAGCGCAGTGCGCGCTGAGCCTCCAGCAGGCGGCTGCGAAGCTCGGGCAGCTCGCGCTTGTAGTCGGCCTTGCTGACCGTGCGCCCGAGGTCAACCGTGTTAAGCATCCGCCCTTCCTCCCTTGCCCGGGGTAGTCAAACCCCTTAATCTTCAAAACCTTCTGTCTTTATATATCGGAATCGAGCGTCCCATGACCGCGCTGAACGTCGAACAGGCCCGCTTCAACATGATCGAGCAGCAAGTACGTCCCTGGGACGTGCTCGATTTTCGCGTCCTCGACACCCTGCGCGCGGTGCGCCGCGAAAAGTTCGTCCCCGCCGCCCTGAGCGAGCAGGCCTTCTCCGACACCATGCTGCCGATCGGTCATGGCCAGGTCATGATGCCGCCGGTGGTGGAAGGGCGCATGCTGCAGGCACTGGATGCTCATCCGGGCGAGGCCGTGCTGGAAATCGGTACCGGCACCGGCTTCACCGCCGCCTGCCTGGCCCATATGGGCGGCCAGGTGACCTCGGTCGATATCTTCCCCGATCTGACCGCGACAGCACGCGCAACGCTGGCGGAGCAGGGCTTCGGCAGTGTGCAGCTTGAAACCGGCGATGCCAGCGCGGGATGGGACAACGGCAATCGTTACGATGTGATCGCCATCACCGGCGCCCTGCCGAACGTGCCGGAGGCCTACAAGGCCAAACTCAACGAGGGGGGGCGTCTGTTCGTCATCGTCGGCAGCGCCCCCGTCATGCAGGCGCTCTTGATCACGCGCGTTGCCGAGGATGAGTGGCAGACCGCAAGCCTGTTCGAGACCTGTCTGCCGTATCTCGTCAACGCCGAACCCAAGCCCGTCTTCGCGTTCTGAGCGCGGGGCTGATCCGGGCGCCACAGGAGTTTGACCATGCTGAAAGCCCTGACCCTGACGACCACCCTGGCATGCCTCCTGGGCCTCGGTCTGCCGGCTCGGGCCGAGGGGCTGGTCGAGGTGTACCGCCTGGCGGAACAGAATGACGCGACCCTGCGCGCCGCCAACCAGGCGCGTCTGGCGACTCGCGAGGCCCTGCCACAGGCGCGTGCGCAACTGTTGCCCAATCTGTCGGCGTCCGCCAGCCTGACCCGTGACTGGCTCGATTATCCGAACAACAGCCTGCGCGATGGCAACTACACCTCGAAGAACTACACCCTGAGCCTGAGCCAGCCACTGTTCGACCGCGCCCGCTTCGTGACCAGCGACCAGGCCGAGCGCGTGGCCCAGCAGGCCGATGTGGATTACGCCAACAGCCAGCAGGAACTGATGCTGCGCGTCTCGGAGGCCTATTTCGCGGTACTGCGCGCGCAGGCCGAGTTGCGTCTGGCGGAGGCCGACCTGGCGGCCGCGGAAAAACGTCTGGAGCAGACCGAGAAACGTTTCGAGGTCGGTCTGATCGCCATCACCGATCTGGCGGACGCCCGCTCTGCGCGCGATCAGGCCACCGCCCGCCGGATCACCGCGGAGGCGGGGCTGTCGGATGCCTACGAAGCCCTGCGGGTGCTGACCGAACAGGAGGTGAAGGGCCTCAGCGATGTCCGTGAAGCCTTGCGCCCCGTGCATCCCGAGCCAGCCGAGCCGCGAGCCTGGGTGTCGTTCGCCGAGAAACAGAACCTCGGTCTGCAAAGCGCGGAGGTCGGCATCGAGATTGCACGCCACGAGATCGAGAAGCAGCGCGCGGGCCATTACCCCACGCTCAACCTGAATGCCTCCTACGGCTACCAGGACACCCAGTTTGCCGGTCAGCCACTGGAAAACTACGACGCCCGTGTGGGCGTGCAGCTGAACCTGCCGCTCTATACCGGCGGCGGCATCGATTCGCGCACGCGGGAAGCGACCTACCGGTTCCAGCAGGCGCAGGACAACCATGAGGCGGCCCGGCGCGATGCCGTACGCACGACCCGCGATGCCTACCGTGCCGTGATCGCGCGGATTGGCGAGATCGAGGCGTTCACCCAGGGCCTGAAGTCCGCCGAGATCCAGCTTGCCGCCAACGAGGCGGGTTACGAGGTTGGCACCCGTACCATCGTGGATGTCATCACCGCGCAAAGCCAACTGACCCAGGCCCGCCGCAACCTGTTCAACGCACGCTACGACTACCTGCTTGCCACCCTGCGCCTGAAGCGTGCCGCGGGCACGCTTCAGCTTGCCGACCTTGAAGCGCTTCAGGCCGAACTGAGGTAATGCCTCGTCATCGCGAGGAGCATATCGACGTGGCGATCCAAGAGCGCTGATGGTGCGAAATAAGCGGATGGCTTCGCTGCTGTCATTGCGGGGCCGCAGGCCGTGGCAATCGCAAGGCGGAGACCCGTCCCGTTCCGATGCCGCACAATGGCTCCTCCCGCGCCATTGGCCGCTGGCCATCGGGCTTGGCCTCCTGCGCCTGATGGCCTTGCTGCCATTGCGGGTCGCGCAGGGCTTCGGCCGGGGGCTGGGCTGGCTCGCCTGGCTTTTCATCCCTCGCCGCCGTGCCATCGTGCGGCGCAATCTCGCGCTCTGTTTTCCCGATCTGGACGAGGCCGTGCGCCGCCGTCTTGAACGCGCCAGCTTCGCCTCGGCCGGGATGGGCATGGTCGAGGGCGCGCTGGCCTGGTGGGGCCGGTCGGAGCGGCTGAAAGCGCGGGTGCGCTACGAAGGCCTGGAGCACATCGAGCAGGCCCGGGCCGAGGGGCGCGGCGTGCTCATCATCGGCGGGCATTTCTCTGCCCTGGAGATCAGCGGCCGCCTGATGGCCATGCGCATCCCGGTCGATCTGGTCTACAAGCCCGCGCGCAACAAGCGCTTCGAGCGCGTGATGTCCGCCATGCGTCTGCGCTACGTACATGGCCTGATTCCCAGCGCCAATCTCAAGGCCATGATGCGTCGCCTGCGCGAGGGCGGCATCTGCTGGTATGCCTACGATCAGGATTTCGGCCGCGCCAACAGTGTGTTCGCGCCATTCTTCGGTGTGCCGACCGCGACCCTTGCGCTGACCGGGCGCATCGTGCAGGCCACGGGCGCGAAGGTGGTGTTCATCTATCCGGAGCGGCTGCCGGGCGGGAAGGGCTTCGTCATGCACCTGCTGCCGGTGCCGGAGCTGCCCTCCGGCGACGCGGTGCGGGATGCCGCCATCTACAACGGCCTGATCGAGCGATTCACCCGCCAGCGCCCGGAGGACTACTTCTGGATGCACCGGCGGTTCAAGACCCGGCCGGAGGGTGAGCGGTCACCCTATCTGTAGGAGCGAGCTTGCTCGCGATTGCATTGGGATAATCGCGAGCAAGCTCGCTCCTACAGGGCGTTCTCCAGGCGTTCGATCAGGCGCTCCAGCGCCCCTCGATGCCGGGCGATCAGGATCGTGCCCGCCTCGCCCATGGCCTGGCGTGCTGTCGCATCGCCGAGCAGTTCGGACACGGTCTCGCCCAGCACACCGGCATCCACCACCTCGCGCGCGGCACCCGCCTCCAGCATGGCGGCATAGAGCTCGCTGAAATTGAAACGATGCGGTCCGGTCAACACCGGCAGTCCAAGCGCGGCGGGTTCGAGGGGATTGTGCCCTCCGTGGGGTACCAGACTGCCGCCGACGAAGGCGAGGTCGCTTGCGGCGTAGAAATCCATCAGCTCGCCGAGCGTGTCAATAATGAAAATGCTTTTGTCTTTGCCCCCTCTCCCTGCGGGCTCTCGAGGGCCGCACCCCGAAGGGGCTTCCGGCACGGATGCCGGAAGGGCCGGAGAGGAGGGACCAAAGGGTTGGGGTGAGGGGGGAAAGCTTGAGCGTCGCATAGCTTCGAACCCCCGCGACTCCGCCAAACCGGCCACGGCCTCCGCGCGTTCAGGGTGGCGCGGCGCGAGCAACAGCAGGGCGTCGGGATGCCGTTCCAGCACCTCGCGATGGGCGGCAAGCACCTGCTCCTCCTCGTCGGGGTGCGTGCTGGCGGCGATCCAGACCGGGCGGTCCTGTCCAAAAGCCACGCGCCAGGCCTGTCCGCGCTCGAGGGCTTCTGCCGCCACCTCCAGGTCGAACTTGAGATTGCCGAGTGCTTCCACCTTGTCCGGAGCCGCTCCCAGGGCGACGAAGCGGGCCGCGTCTTCCGGGCCACGCGCGGCAATCAGGCGCAGATGGCCCAGGGTGGGACGCACCAGCCCGCGAACCTTCGCATAGCCGCGCATGGAACGCTCGGACAGGCGCGCATTGGCCAGCATGAGAGGGATGCCCTGCCGGTCGGCCTCGGCGAACAGGTTGGGCCACAGCTCGGTCTCCATGATCACGCCCAGCGTCGGCCGGGTGTGGGCGAAGAAGCGGCGTACCGCGCCGGGCAGGTCCAAGGGCAGGTAGACGTGTTCGACGGTATCGCCGAACAGCCGCCGGACCTGCGCGGAGCCCGTCGGCGTGGTGGTGGTGAGCAGCACCGCCCAGTCCGGATGCCGCGCCTGCCAGGCCCGTACCAGCGGCGCGGCGGCGATGGTCTCGCCCACCGAGACCGCATGTACCCACAGGCGCGGGCGGGCGGGCAGGTCGAGGATGTGCCCGAGCCGCTCGCCCCAGCGCTCGCGGTAGGCGGGGTTGTCCCGCCCCCTCCACCACAGGCGGGCGAAGGCGAGGGGGGCGAGGGCGCTCAGCAGACCGGAATAGAGCGTGGACATCACTCGGCGAAGCTGCGGATGGTTTCGATCACGGCAGTGGTCGAGCACCCCTCGACGAAGCCGAGCACCCGCACCTCGCCACCCGCCGCGGTCACGCAGTCATGACCCGCGATCTGCTCGGGGCGGTAGTCGCCGCCCTTGACCAGGACGTCGGGGCGGACCCGGCAGATCAGCCGTTCCGGGGTGTCCTCGCCGAACGGCACCACCCAATCCACGCTGCGCAGCCCGGCCAGCACGGCCATGCGCTGGGCGAGCGGGTTGACCGGGCGCGAGGGTCCTTTCAGGCGGCTGACCGAGGCATCGTCGTTGACCGCCACGACCAGCCGGTCGCCCAGCTCACGGGCCTGCTCCAGATAGCCCACGTGGCCGGGATGCAGGATGTCGAAGCAGCCGTTGGTCATCACGATCCGCTCGCCGCGCGCGCGGGCGGCCTCGACCTGGCGCAGCAGGGCCTCCTCGTCGATGACCCCATGGCGCGGGGCGGTCTGGCCTTCCAGAGCGTTGCGCAGCTCGTCCTGGCTGACCGTGGCGGTGCCGAACTTGCCGACCACGATCCCGGCCGCGACATTGGCCAGCTGGGCCGCCTCGGCGAGGTCATGCCCGGCGGCCAGCGCGGTCGCCAGCACCGCGACTACGGTATCGCCCGCGCCGGTGACGTCGAACACCTCGCGCGCGCGGGC
Source organism: Pseudomonadota bacterium (assembly GCA_040758395.1). Lineage (GTDB taxonomy): Bacteria > Pseudomonadota > Gammaproteobacteria > Halothiobacillales > Halothiobacillaceae > Thiofaba. The sequence continues at coordinate 11,468 of JBFLVP010000029.1, read as the reverse complement.
GGGCAGGTGCAGGGGCGGGGCGTCGTGGCGCAGCAGGGTCATGCCGCGCTCGCTGCGGGTGACGAGCAGGCCTTCGATGCCGCACTGGCGCATCAAGGTCAGACCCTTGTCGACGATCTCCTCGTCGCTGCGGCAGGGGCCGACGGCGGCCTGCAGTTCCTGCATGTTGGGGGTGACCACGCTGGCGCCGCGATAGACCGCGAAGTCGGGGTGCTTGGGATCGACCACCACCCGCTTGCCGGCCCGGAGCGCGGCTTCGATCAGCGGGGCCGGCTGGTGCAGGGTGCCCTTGGCGTAGTCCGACAACACCACGACGTCGGCCTCCGCGAGCTGGTCCTCGAAGGCCTGTAGCAGACCAGCGGGCGCGTGCGGCGCCATGTCTTCCTCGAAATCCAGGCGCAGCAGCTGCTGATGCCGGCTGATGACGCGCAGCTTGGTGATGGTGGGCGCATGGTCCAGCGTCAGCAGGTGCGGGTCGCAGCCGGCCTCGCGCAGCAAGTGCTCCAGTCGCGCGCCCGCCTCGTCCGCGCCGATCACGCCCACGATGCCGGCGCGCGCGCCCAGCGCGGCGATGTTGAGCGCCACGTTGCCCGCGCCGCCCACGCGCTCCTCGTTCTGCCGCACACGCACCACCGGCACCGGCGCCTCGGGCGAGATGCGCGCGGTGTCGCCGTGCCAGTAGCGGTCGAGCATCAGGTCGCCGATGATCAAAAGTCGCGCGTTGCCCAGGTTTTTCGTGAAGCCGTGCATGCGATCACACCTTTCCAGGGGAAGTGACGTGATGATAAAGCGCGTCGTAGGCCCGCACGATGGCATCGCGGCCGTGACGGCGGAGCAGCGTGTCGCGTCCGGCCGACGCCAGCCGGGCGCGCAGGCCTTGGTCGGCCAGAAGTTCCCGCATGGATCCGGCCAGGGCCGTGGCATCCTCCGGCGGCACCAGCAGGCCGTCGATGCCCGGTTCGATCAGCTCGCAACCGCCATCGGTCGCCGTCGAGATGACTGGAACCCGATGCGACCAGGCCTCCAGGATGACGTTGCCTAGGGGTTCGTGCCGGGAGGGGCAGACGAACAGATCGGCGAGGGCGAAGAACGGCGCGGGGTCGGTCTGCCAGCCCGTCCAGTGGACGCGCCCGTCGATACCAAGTTGGTCCGCCCGCTGGCGCAGGGCGTCGCCGAGATCGCCGTCGCCGAGCAGGAGCAGATGCAGGGGGCGGTCGTGCAGGGAGGCGGGCAGCCGGGCGAAGGCATCGAGCAGGATGTCGAAACCCTTCTTGCGGGTCAGCCGTCCAAGCGCGATGACGACCAGGGCATCCTCGGGCATGCCGGCGGAACGCCGGGCGGTCAAGCACTCGTCGGCGCTCACCTCCCGGCCCTCGTCCACGAAGTTGGAGATGAAGTGCACGCGCTCAGGAGGTAGCCCGCCGCGTACGAGATAGTCGCAGATGCCTTTGGTATTGCCGACCCAGTGGTCCGCGTGGCGGAAGTACTTCAGCTTGTAGAAGCCCCCGAGGCGGGCGATGTGCACGCTGTCCGCGCGGCGCGGCACGCGGGTGAGGTCGGTCGCCCGGCTCATGTAGGTCTGCACGATCGCGGGGCGTTCGCGCTCGATCAGCCTGCGTATGTGCCAGCGGCTGAGCAGGTCGTGATGGCCGAGCATCCAGGTCTCGTGGCGGGGGATGTCCGGCGCGAGACACTGACCGAGCTGGGCCCCGTGTCGGGTCACGGCGACGACGCGCTGGCCCTCCTCGTGCAGGGCATGGACCACCCGTGCGTAGAAGCTTTCCGCCCCGCCCAGGGTCTGGCTGGCGATGATGTGCATCGAATCCATCAGGGCTTCCCTTGGCTCAGGATGGCTCGGTAAACGGCCAGATTGCCCTCGACCATCGTTTCCGTGGTGCATTGTTCCAGGACGTAACGCCTGCCAGCCTGGCCCAGGCTCCGGCGCAGGGCCGCGTCGCCGAGCAGGCGCAGGATGGCCTGCCGAAGCCCCGTGACATCGCCGGGTTCGACCAGCAGGCCGGTTTCGCCATCACGGATCGCTTCCGGAATGCCGCCGGCACGGGTGGCGATGACCGGCACGCCAGCGGCGGAGGCCTGCAGCAGGGAGACGCCCAGGCCTTCCGTATCAGCAGGGTGCACGACCATGTCCAGGCAGGGCAGCCAGCGGGTGAGGTCGGTGCGGAACCCGACGAAACGGACAGAGTCTTGCAGGTTCAGGCGCGCGATCTCGGCCTCAAGTGTCTCGCGGAGGGCGCCCTTGCCGAAGACGAGAATCTTGATGCACGGGTGGCGCGCCACGATCTCGGGCAGGGCGGCGAACAGGTGGCGATGCCCCTTGCGCGGGATCAGCTGCGCGATCACGCCGAGGGTCACGGCTCCCTCGGACAGTCCGAAGGTCTCGCGGAAGGCCGTGCTTTCACAGTTGTGCAGATAGGGCGCGGGGTCCACCGCGCTGCGCACGGTCACCACCTGCTCCGGTCGCAGTCCGGCATCCAGCAGGACACGGCGGATGCCTTCGGAAATGGCGATGACGCATGCATAAGGGCGGTATTTCAGGCGCGCCAGCCAGCTTGGCTCGCTGGTATCGACCCGGCGGGACACCAGCGCGGGCACCCCGGCACGGCGCGCGGCCCAGGCGGCCCACCAGTCCCCTCCGAGCCGGCGGCTGTGGACGTGCAGCAGGTCGGGGGCGGTCTCGCTTAACGCTTCGTCGAAGTCGCGAACGCCCGCCAGCCCCGGACGCAGAGTGATGACCCGTTCGACGAATGGCTCGGCGGCCTCGGCGATCGCGCTGCCCTCGGGGCAGACCAGGACGTTGCGGATGCCGCGGGCGTGCAGTCCCTCGAGCAGGTAGCGCACCTGCTGCGGTCCGCCGTACAGGTGCATGCCGGTTTCGATGTGGAGGATCTTCACGACCGCGTGACCTCGCCCAGCAGCGTCTCGGCCTGGTCCATGACCTCCTCGGGCGTGATTCCGCGCATGCAGGTGAAGGCTCCGCCACAGGTCGGACGACGCCGGCATGGCGAGCACTCCAGCGCGTGGTAAATCACCCGGGTCACCGGGCTGTCGGTACGCAGATAGGGGCGGGTGGAACCGAACAGGCAAAGGGTGGGGCGGCGGTAGGCAGTGCCCATGTGGGTGAGGCCGGTATCCACGCCGATCAGCAGGCGAGCATCGCGGATCAGGGCGGCGGCCTCCAGCAGGGAGGTCTGTCCGACCAGGTCGGTGACCGGCAAGCCTTCGGCCATGCGAGAGGCGGCCGCATGGTCGCCCGGGCCGCCGAGCAGGACGATGGGTCCGCCGAAACGCTCATGCAGGCGGGGGATCAACGCACGCCAGGCATCCTCGAACCAGTGTTTCTGCGGGCGGGTGGTGAACGGGGCGAGCACGATGGGGGCGAGGCCCCTGGTCAGCTCGTCCGCGCGCCGGATGGCCATGTCCGGCAGGGTGATGTCCATGCTGAACTCGCCCGTGTCCAGACCAAGCTGTTCGGCAAGAAAGCGGTACTCGGAGCCGATCATCGCGTCCTCGCCGGCCCGTGGCCAGGTCTCGGTCATCAGCCATTGGCTGCCCTCGCGCGAGCCCAGTCCGATCCGTCGTCTCGCGCCCGAAAGCCAGGCCCATACCCCGCTCTTGAACAGGCCTTGCAGGTCGATGGCGGTGTCGAAATGGCGTGCGCGCAGGTCCTTGCGGAAGGTGCGTATGCTCCGGGCCAGCTCGCCGTAGCGCCTTTCGCGCCAGAGCTTGCGCCACGCGCCGCGCGGCAGGGGGATCACCTCGTCGAGGTTCGGGTTGTGCCTCAACAGGTCTGCCATGGCAGGCTCGACCAGCCAGGCGATGTGGGCCTCGGGGTAGCTGCGCCGCAGTGCCGCGATCATGGGCGAGGCGAACACCACGTCGCCGATGGCGGAGAGGCGAATGATCAGGATGCGTTGCATGGAGGGATGGGGCTCGGTTGATCGGCGGAAGCAGCCCAGCGATAGCCATAGGCCAGCCCGCCGAACAGCACCAGATACTGCCAACCGTGTTGGAAAAAGATGAAGCTGATCGAGCCGTTGTTCATCATGAAGATGACGAAGGCTTCCATGAGGAATACGAAGAAGAATACGGAAATCATTCCTTCATTCAGAGCACGCAGCGATGCGCGAAAGACGAGGATGGCCGCGAACACGAAGAATGCGCCGCCCACTAGCCCGACGCGGACGAGGATTTCCACGAAACCATTGTGAAACTGGACGAATTGCCGGACGGCTTCGTTCAAATCGTTACTTGCCAAGAGGTGGCTGACCTTGGTTCCCCAGCCGAACAAGGGGTGCTGCAGCCACAATTCGAAGCCTATATGCCACATATGAATGCGCATGCCGATGGATGTATTGGGAATGTGCTCCCAGTCCCCTGTCAGGATGGCCTGCCACGTTTCCTGTTCGGCGCCGAGCCTGGCCATCATCTTCTCGCCAAAGCCCAGATACACCGCGCTCCCGAGCAACATCAGGATGGCAAGAAAGCCCAGGGCCGCAGGTTTGCCAAGCGCACCCCGAAGGGTTGCTGCGGCCAAGAAGAAGAACATGAATGTCAGTGAGATGCCCAGGCTGATCCAGGTGGCCCTCGAGGGATTGTATGCCCATGGCAGCAGGAGAAAGGCGATCACGACGATCGCGGCGGCAATGCCGGCCCAGGCCTGGCGGTTCTTGATGTGGGTGGCCTGGTGCAGGGTGTAGAGCAGCACGCCGACAACGGCGGTATCCATCATGACCCCGGCGATGTTCTTGTTTACGCCAAAGGCCTTTACCTGGTAGTCGAAGAGCGGACCGGGGCTGAACCAGTGGCCGTCCCACAGGATGCGAAGAACGATACCGGCAAGGGCGAGGCCGAGCAGCAGCCGCACGCGCCCGAAGTCTCCCCGTGTAACCCAGGCGATCAGGGGAATGAAACCGAAGCTGAAGACTTCCAGGATGCTGTTGAATTGTGCGGCGGTCGTTTCCGGGAAGGCGGCCGAGGCTCGCCAGGCAAGGATGATGAGCAGCAGAGCCCATATTCCGGAAAGGCGCACGAGGGGGTCGCGGCCCAGCCATCGCCAGTTATCCGGAAGACGGAGCAGAAAGGCGATCAATAGCAGACCCAGGCCGATGTTTGCCAAGGCCTTGGCGGGGACGTAACCCAATGCAAAGGCCGATGCCCCTACCAGAGCGAGGCGGTCGGTAAATAGGGCGAGCTTCGCCGGAAGCCAGCTGTTTTGGGATTCGAGCGACGAAGTATTCATTGCATCTCGATGTTCAGTTGTTCCATCAGCTCGAGCATGTCCTGCTTCTCGCCTTGGGACTTGAAGCGTACACGCTCCAGGCCGAAGGCAAGGATGCGGGCATCCGGGCCATACAGCTCACGTGCGAGAAACAGGACGGTGGAGCGTACTCCAATAATGTAGGCGTAGGCGTTACGTGCCATGTAGGACTCCAGCGGTTCATTCAGCTCCAGCAACTGGTAGTCGGGGCGAAACAGCTCGCGGTTGGGGTCTTTGGGATGTGCTTTGTAGTGAACTTCCGTGGCGCCTTGAGTCTTGAGCCAGGCTTCGATCTCACGCCCCGTCTGCTCGGATTGGGCGGGGGACATCAATCCTGCACCACTCAAGGGTTGGCCGATGACCAAGGCCCGGCTGGTCGTGGCGGTCATCGCGGCATCACGCTCGACAAGCGGGGGAAGCATCACGACTTTCGCCAAGGAGTACTGATGAGGGATGGACGGTTGGATATAAATACGATCCACAAAGGTCGCGTCCGATCCGATGCGATCGCCGGAAAAGCAGCTGTATTCCAGTTCCGGTGCCACAAGGCGGCGCAGTTTGCGCAGGCACTGGCCGATCCTTTTCAGTGCCGAGAGCGGGTAGCGGCGGATGCTGATGATGCCGTCCGGCAATATCCGCGCCTTCAGGATCGTCGCGCCGGTCAGGCGCGGCAGGCCGCGCACGAAATAGTTGATCGCCTCGGTATCGAACACCGCGCTGTGGAGGTGGATCTCGTGGGCGCTGCCGACCAGATCGGCAACGTCGTGCAGGTTTTTCCGGAGCCGGCGCAGGCGGCCGAAAGGACCGTGCAGGGGCTCGAAGCGGGGCCATGGCATGTAGGCGGCCGCGTCCCATTCCTCGGCGCGCACGATGGGGGCGACGCCGTGCTTGTAGTAAACGATGATCTGGCGCGCGCCTTGCTCGAAGTGTTCGGCAATCCGGCGTGCCGCCAGATATTGCAGCGGTGAGGCGACGAAATAGATCGCGACCCTTTGGGATTCGGCATGTGCTGGAAGCGTCATGGGGTCGGTCGGCTCGTCATGCGGTGGGTCGGCCTGCTCCGGGCTAGGCCTGGGATTGAACTCGACATTACAATGTTCCGCCTTGCTCGTGGGTCTTCGCGAGCGTATTTCCGGAATGCCCCATGTCGCTGGCCGCAAGCCAAATCCATAGCCACCTTGAAGTCGCGCGGGCTCTCGAAGCCCTGATTCCGCCTGTCGAAGCGATTGGCAAGATACTTGTCGAGGCACTGCGTCGTGGTGGCCGGATCTTCATCTGTGGCAACGGCGGTAGCGCGGCTGATGCACAGCATATCGCGGCCGAACTGGTCGGGCGCTTTGCCCATCCGCGGCGCGGCCTGCCCGCCATCGCCCTGACCACCGACACCTCGGCGCTGACCTCGATCGGCAACGATTTCGGCTTCGATCACGTCTTCGCGCGCCAGGTCGAGGCGCTTGCGCGCGAAGGCGACATTCTGATCGGGATTTCCACCTCCGGCAACAGTCGCAACGTGATCGAGGCCGTGACGGTCGCGCGCGGGCACGGGGTCGTCACGATCGGCTTGCTGGGAGGCGCGGGGGGCGAGCTCAAGGATAAGGTCGATCACGCGTTGATCGTGCCATCTCCGGACACGCCCCGCATCCAGGAGTGCCACATCCTGATCGGGCACATCTGGTGCGCCATGATCGACGAGGCCTTCAGGGAGGGCGGGGCATGACCGACTGCGGAAAGCTGGTCATCCTCGACCGCGACGGGGTGGTCAACGAGGATTCCGACGACTTCATCAAGTCGCCCGAGGAGTGGGTGCCGCTGCCGGGCAGCATCGAGGCGATCGCCAGCCTCAAGCGGGCCGGCTGGACGGTTGGCATCGCCACCAACCAGTCGGGCATCGCGCGCGGCCTGTACGACGAGGCGACCCTGCACGCCATGCACGACAAGCTGGCTGTCTTGCTGGCCGTGCATGGCGTGGAGGTCGACTACATTGCCTTCTGCCCGCACGGGCCGGAGTCCGACTGCCGCTGCCGGAAGCCGCTGCCGGGCATGTACGAGGAGATTGCCGGGCACTTCGGTTGCGATCTTGCGGGCGTGCCGGTGATCGGTGACAGCCTGCGCGACCTGGAGGCTGCCGTGGCGGCGGGCGCAAGGCCGATGCTGGTGCGCACCGGCAAGGGCGAGCGCACGCTGGCCAAGGGCGGGCTGCCCGTCGATACGCCGGTCTTCGATGATCTGGCAGGCGCGGTCGAGGCCTTGCTCCAAACCCCGTAGGATTGTGGATGGCGAGATGAGAGCATCATCTCTGGTGGAATGCGCTTCGCTTTTCCACCCTACGGGCTTGGTGTTGTAGGGTGGAAAAGCGAAGCGCATTCCACCAACAAGCCCCTCATCCAACCAAGCCCGACAGGCAAGGAAGCCATGTCCGACTACCATCGCAATCGCCAGCCCGGCGGAACTTACTTCTTCACCGTCAACCTGTTTGACCGCCGAAGCACCTTGCTCATCGATCATGCGGATGCCTTGCGCGAGGCCGTACGGACGGTGCGTGCCCGTCGCCCCTTCCATATCGACGCCTGGGTCATGCTGCCCGAACACATGCACGCCATCTGGACCCTGCCCGCAGGCGATGTGGATTACTCAGGCCGTTGGCGGGACATCAAGGTCGCCTTCGCCAGGATGTTGCCGAAGCTCGAACCGCGCTCGCCCGTTCAGCTGGCGCGAGGCGAGCGTGGTATCTGGCAGCGGCGGTTCTGGGAGCACACCCTTCGCGACGAGAGGGATTACGCCGCGCATGTGGATTACGTCCATATCAATCCGATCAAGCATGGTCTGGTATCCCGAGTGCGGGATTGGCCGTATTCCACGTTCCACCGTTACGTGGCGCGTGGAGTGTACCCGCCGGATTGGGCGGGCGGCGGCGAATTCGAAGGGGGCTTCGGAGAACGGCGGGAGGAGTGAGGGTGTCGGAGGCTTTGGTGGAATGCGCTTCGCTTTTCCACCCTACAACACCAAGCCCGTAGGGTGGAAAAGCGAAGCGCATTCCACCACAGGAGGTTACCCCGCCCGCACCAACACCCTTGCCCTTAACTGCCCGCAGCCGCCGTCGATGTCCTGCCCGGCGGAATTGCGCATCTTGGTCAGGATGCCGCGCCGGTGCAGGGTGCGCACCATCTCGGCGGTACGTTCGCGGTTCGGGCGGCGGTAGGGCAGGGCGTCCACCGTGTTGTAGGGGATCAGGTTCATCATCGCGTACTTGCCGGACAGCAGGCGGACGATGCCCTCGATCTCCTCCTCGTTGTCGTTGATGCCTTCCAGCAGGGTCCACTGGTACTGGATCGGATAGCCGGTGGCGCGGGCATAGGCCTCGCCCAGCTCCACCAGCTCCTCGGGGTCGATGCGCGGGGCCTTGGGCAGCAGTTGCGCGCGCAACTCGGCGCGGGTGGTGTGCAGGGAGAGCGCCAGCGCCGGCTTGACCGTGCCTTGCGGCAGGCGGTCGAACACGCGCGGGTCGCCCACGGTGGAAAACACCAGGTTCTTGTGGCCGATATTGCCTTCCCGGCCCAGAAGTTCGATGGCTTCCAGCACGTTGTCGAGATTGTGCGCGGGCTCGCCCATGCCCATGAACACCACCTTCTTCACCGGGCGCAGCCGCCGCGCCAGCACCACCTGGGCGACGATCTCGGCGCTGCCGACCTGACGCAACAGCCCCTCGCGCCCGGTCATGCAGAAGGTGCAGCCGACCGCGCAGCCGACCTGGGTGGATACGCACAGCCCATCGCGCGGCAGCAGCACGCTTTCCACCGCCTGGCCGTCCGCCAGCTCCACCAGCAGGCGCGCCGCGCCGTCCTCGGCGGGGTGTTGCGAACGAATGCGGGCCAGACCGTCCATCTCGGCCAGCAGCGCGGGCAGATCGGCCTGAACCGCCTTGGGGAAAAACCCCTCCGCCTTGCTGTGCCGGTTATCCAGCGAGCGCAGCCGCACCCAGGCTTGCAGCACCCGATGCTCGTGGCAGGGCAGCGCGCCACGGTCGCGCAGGCGTTGGCGGATGTGCGAGATGCGCATGGGGGCGAGGGGGCTTGAGTGTAGGGAGGGTTAGCGTAGCGTAACCCGCCGCATGTGTGCCGGGTACATTCGGCGCATTACGCATTTGCTAATGCGCCCTACGCGGGCTATTGGATGTTCACATCAGTGATTGTCGCCTTGCCATTCTCTACTTTGACTCTGCATGAATAGTTAGAGCGGATCATGGCCCCGAAACCATTTTGCGCGTCAACATATGAAACCAGCATGAATTCGTTGCCACCCAGGTCAATCACGTTCGGGAAGCCCCATGGAAAATCCGCCGTTGAAGGTGACTTGAGTCGGTTTTTCACTAATCGTTCGCATTGACCACTCGCGTATTTTGCTGTTTCGGCAGGAGTGGGTGGCGTGCGTGGGGATGTGCCCGAGTCCTCCTTGTTTTTGCCCCCGAACAAAATCGTCGCCAAGACGATGAGCGTGAGCAAAGCCAATGTCCCGGCACCCGCACTGTTCTGTTTCGCTACTTTGGCTCCACAGTGGGGGCAAGTCTCGGCGTTCTTACTGACTGTACCGCCGCAATCCTTGCATTGAGTTGTGCGGGCGTTGGCAGCTTCCTTAGCAGCACGTCTTTGCTCATCCCTCTGAGCCCGTGCGTCGGCTCTGGCCTGACGCGCGCTTTCTTGCTTCGCACGACGCTCACCGAGTTCTGCGGCCAGCGCTTGTTTGGCTTCCTGAAGTTCTTTTGCCCGTTCGGCCTTTGCGTAGTACACCCCGCAAGAAGGGCACTGATCAAAAGGTTTAGTAGCGTCTTCAGGGGTGCGGGTGTATCCGCATTTCGGGCAGGTCTTCATATTCCGATTCCGTGGTTTGCCTGCTTCGCTTTTTATCGCGATACGGAGGTCGTTTCAACGACACGGAATTACAGCCGTAAGGCCTGAAGACAAAGCGTCTTACGCCCCTTCATCGTTTTGCGATTCCTTCGCCTTGCGCAGCACATGCCGGATGCCGAAGAAGAAGGCGACATGAAGCAGGATGGTCACCACGATGATGACGATCCAGAGGGGGTTGTCGAGCAGGAGTTGCATGCGGTGTCTCGCCTGCGTGGTGTAGGAGCGGGCTTGCCCGCGATGCGCCTGGCCGAATGTTGATCGCGACCAAGGTCGCTCCTACGGAGGTCAGTCGATCAGCTCGTACACCGCGCCGCAGTAGATGCAGGTGGCGCGGCCGCCGTTTTCCTCGACCGGGATGTAGACGCGCGGGTGGGAGTTCCACAGGCTCTCCCCCTCGCGCGGGCAGTGCACGGGCAGATCCTTGTGGCTGACCTGGATCACCTTGCTGGTGTTCGGGGTCTTGAAGTCCTGCGGGTGGGCGGCGGTGTTCGGGTTCATGCGTCTTGACTCCTTGCGGATCGAAGCGGCTTCTTTCCCTCACCCCGGCCCTTTGGTCCCTCCTCTCCGTCCCTTCCTGCATCCATGCCGGAAGCCCTTTCAGGGTTTGGCCGTCGAGAGTCCGGTGGGAGAGGGGGCGAAAGCCAAGGGAAGGGCTTTGGGGTTAGACGACGTAGGTCAGCCAGCCGAGGTGCTTGGGATGGCGGCCGTGGACGACGTCGAAGTAGAGCGATTGCAGCTTTTCGGTGATCGGGCCACGGGTGCCGCTGCCGATGGGACGGTTGTCCACTTCGCGGATCGGGGTGACCTCGGCGGCGGTGCCGGTGAAGAAGGCTTCGTCGGCCACGTAGACTTCGTCGCGGGTGATGCGCTTTTCGATGATCTTCAGACCCAGTTCGTCGGCCAGGGTGAAGATGGTCTTGCGGGTGATGCCGTCCAGCGCGGAGGTGAGGTCCGGGGTGTAGAGCACGCCGTCGCGCACGATGAAGATGTTTTCGCCGGAGCCTTCGGCCACGTAGCCGTCCACGTCCAGCAGCAGGGCTTCGTCATAGCCGTCCTGCAGGGCTTCGCGCAGGGCCAGCATGGAGTTCATGTAGTTGCCGTTGGCCTTGGCCTTGCACATGGTGATGTTGACGTGGTGGCGGGTGAAGGAGGAGGTGCGGATGCGGATGCCGCGCTCCATGTTCTCCGCGCCCAGGTAGCTGCCCCAGGTCCAGGCGGCGACGATGCCGTGGACCTTGAGATTGTCCGCGCGCAGGCCCATGCCTTCCGCGCCGTAGAAGCACATC
>JBFLVP010000028.1:0-14552 GCA_040758395.1 Pseudomonadota bacterium | reverse complement strand
TCATGGCGCGCAGCTTCCTCAACCAGTTGAACCCCGAAGCGCTGCGCTACTACTTCGCCGCCAAACTCAACGGCTCGGTAGAGGACATCGACCTCAACCTCGAAGACTTCATGCTGCGCGTGAACGCGGACGTGGTCGGCAAGCTGGTCAACCTCGCCTCGCGCACCGCCGGCTTCATCGGCCGCCTGTTCGACGGCCACCTTGCCCCCGAGCTGCATGACCCGGCGCTCTACCATGAATTCGTCGCCGCCGGGGATGCCATCGCCGCCGCCTACGAGGCTTCCGACACCGCGCGCGCCATGCGCGAGATCATGGCCCTGGCGGACAAGGCCAACCAGTACATCGACCAGCACAAGCCCTGGGCACTGGCCAAGACGCCGGGCAACGAGGCGCAAGTGAACGCCATCTGCACCCAGGGCCTCAACCTGTTCCGCGTGCTGATGACCTACCTCAAGCCGGTGATGCCGCGCATGGCCAAACAGGTCGAGGCCTTCCTGCATTTCGGTGAGCTGGACTGGAACAGCCCGCACCAGCTGATGTTGCAGCACGTGATCCAGCCGTTCGAGCCCCTGATGACCCGTATCGAAAAAGAGAAGATCGACGCCATGATCGAAGAGAACAAGGCCACCCTGCCCGACACCGCCTCGACGACCGCCCCGGCCGTCGAGGCCAAGCCCGCGATCGAGCCCATCGCTGAAACCATCGGCATCGAGGACTTCAGCAAGCTCGACCTGCGCATCGCGCGCATCGTCAAGGCGCAGCATGTCGAAGGCGCGGACAAGCTGCTCCAGCTCACCCTCGACATCGGCAGCGAGACCCGCAACGTGTTCGCCGGCATCAAGTCCGCCTACAAGCCGGAAGACCTGGAAGGCCGCCTGACCGTGATGGTCGCCAACCTCGCCCCGCGCAAGATGAAGTTCGGCCTGTCCGAGGGCATGGTGCTGGCCGCCTCCGGTGCCGGGGCTCCGGGCCTGTTCATCCTTAGCCCGGACGACGGTGCTCAACCGGGCATGCGGGTGAAATAAACCCCAAGTGCATGGTCATGTCGCTCAAGGCGGCTCGGACGGGGACGGACGATGGCTATAATGTGAAGCCACCTGCCGCCCCCTGGATGGGACTCCTGCTCATGCGCCCCGCCCTGCTTGCGTTCACCCTGATCGTCCTCGCCTGTACGGGCTTGGGAATGTCCCTCCCCGTACGGGCTGCTGATCAGATCATCACGCTGCAGCTCAAATGGAAGCATCAGTTCCAGTTCGCCGGTTACTACGCGGCGCTGGATAAGGGCTATTACCGTGACGCAGGACTGGACGTCCGCATCCTAGAAGCCAGCCCCGACATCGATCCGGTCCGCGAGGTTGTTGAGGGGCGGGCCGACTTCGGCGTCGGAACCAGCGCCCTCCTTCTTGCACGCCATGCGGGCGAACCTGTCGTGGTGATGGCGGTCATCTTCCAGCACTCGCCCTATATCCTTCTGAGCCGCGCCGATCGCGGTATCCGCTCGGTCGAGGACCTGGAAGGCCGGCGCATCATGCTCGAGCCACGGGCGGACGAGATCCGCGCCCTCCTTCGGAGCAACGAGCTCGACGAGCACAATGTTCAGCTGCTTCCCCACAGCTTCAGACTGGATGACCTGACCGAGGGCCGGGCCGACGCCATCGCGGCCTACAGTACTGACGAAACCTTCGGCATGGAGATGCGAGGCATCCCCTATCTCGCCTTCACGCCACGCAGCGCGGGCATCGATTTCTACGGCGACAACCTGTTCACCAGTGAGCAGCTGATCAGAGAACGGCCGGAAACCGTGATGGCCTTCCGTCAGGCCACCCTGAAAGGGTGGGAATATGCCATGGCGCACCCGGACGAAATCATCGATTTGATTCATGATCAGTATTCCACGCGCATGTCGCGGGAACACCTGCGTTTCGAAGCCCAGCAGATGCATCTCCTGATCCAGCCCGACCTGGTCGAGATGGGCTATATCAATCCCACTCGCTGGGAGCACATCGCCTCGACCTATTCCGCCCTTGGCCTGCTGCCCGACGATCTCTCGCTGGAGGGCTTCATCTACGAGCCCGAGCCGATGGTGACCCGCTCGGTCTTCAACATGGCCGTGCTGATTGGTGGCGGCGCGCTTGCCCTCGCCCTGTTCATGCTGATCGCCTTCTATCTGCACAACCGCGGGCTTCGGCGGGACATGATCCTGCGCGAGGCCGAAGAGCACATGCTGCGCAGCCTGCTGCAGAATGCCCCTTTTCCAGTCGTAGTGACTTCGGTGTCAAACAACAGCGTCCGCTTCGTCAACGATCGTGCCCTGCAGCAGTTTGCCATCGACAATCGTGAACTGGCCGAAGCATCGACGACCGATTTCTGGGTACGGCCCGAAGAGCGGGAGCGCTTCGTCAAGGATGTGGTGCTTTACGGCACCATCAGCGACTGGGAGACCGAGCTCAAGACGAGAAAGGGCCAGCATTTCTGGGCCCTGCTCTCCGGCACGCGGGCCTCGCTGGACGATGGCCCGGCCCTGATCGTCGCCATCCATGACGTGACTGAACGCAAGCGGCGTGATCAGGAGCTGCGCCAGGCTCATGAAGAACTCGAAGATACCAATGCGCGACTGCATGCCACCCTCGCCGAACTGGAAACCCTGGCTCGCACCGACAAGCTGACCGGCTGCTGGAACCGCCGGCACCTGGAGGAAGTGGTGGGCGTCGAGATCGGCCGTGCGCGTCGTTACCACATCCCCCTCAGCCTGATCGTGTTCGACATCGATCACTTCAAGCAGGTCAACGACCGCTACGGACACGGGGTGGGCGACATGGTGCTGAGGGCGCTGGCGGACATCATCCGCCAGAATCTGCGCGACAGCGACACACTTGCCCGCTGGGGCGGCGAAGAATTCGTCGTGCTGGCGACCAACACGGCCCAGAACGATGCGCTCACCCTGGCCGAAAAACTTCGTGGCGCCGTGCAGGACGCCGTCTTCCCCGAGGTCGGCGCGCTCACCGTCAGCCTCGGCGTCAGCCAGTTCAAGTCGGCCGACAACCTGGAGACCTGCTTCAAACGCGCGGACCATGCCCTCTACAAGGCCAAGGCAAAAGGACGCAACCGGGTCTGGGTCAACGGCCAGGCCAGCACGACAGCGGACGTGAAGGACTGATTCCGAGCAGGTGGGTCAATGGTCCCGCTGGTCGAAGACGTTTTTCAAGGCCACAAGCAAAGCCAGGCCGATAAAGGCACCCGGCGGCAGGATCGCGAGCAGGAAGCCGCGATATTCAGGGATGACCTCGATGGTCAGCGCCCTTCCCCATTCACCGAACATCAGATGGGCATTGGCGAGAATCGTCCCCTGCCCCAGCGCCTCCCGCAGCATGCCCAGTGCAAGCAGAACCAGCGCGAATCCCGCGCCCATCATCAGCCCGTCGAAGGCCGCGCGACCGATGTCGTGGCGGGAGGCGAACCCCTCCGCGCGGGCGATGATGATGCAGTTGGTCACGATCAGCGGGATGAAGATGCCGAGCACCAGGTAAAGCCCGTGCAGCCAGGCGTTCATCGCCAGCTCGATCGCGGTCACCACCGAGGCGATCACCAGCACGAACACCGGCAGACGCACCTCCGGGCGCACCCAGTGACGAATCACGGAAACCAGGGTATTGCTCACCAGCAGGGTGAGAAGGGTGGCAAGTCCAAGGCCAAGGGCATTGACCGTGTTGTTGGAGATGGCCAGCAGCGGGCAGAGGCCGAGCACCTGCACCAACGCGGGGTTGTTGCGCCACAGACCGTCCAGGGTGAGCTGCCCGAGCGATGGGCCGGATGCGGCGGATCTGGACAGGCCGTCGACCACGCCCTCGGCGGTCGTGGAATGTTCCGTCGTACTCATGGCTTCGGTGTTCATGACTTCGGCTCCTCGAGGAGTTCGGCGCGATGCTGTTCAAAGTAGCGCAGGGTCTTGTGCACGGCCTGCACCACGGCACGCGGGGTGATGGTGGCGCCGGTGAACTGGTCGAACACGCCGCCATCCTTCTGCACCGCCCAACCCTTGTCGCCAGGTTCGACCAGGCTCTTGCCGCCGAAGCCGTGAATCCAGTCGGACTTCTCCTCCTCGATCGGATCGCCAAGGCCCGGCGTCTCCTTGTGCGAGAGCACGCGCACCCCTCCGACCCTGCCGTCGCGGCCGACCCCGACCAGTAGCTGGATCGCCCCGCTGTAGCCATTCGGTGCAACGACGGCGAAGGCCAGCCCATGTACCTGACCCGCCTTGCGGGCCACGTACAGCGTCGCACCACCCTTGCCGCCGAGCAAGGGATCGGCGGTCAGTTCACGCGCCTCGCCCGCCGGATCATTGTCATAGCCGGGGGGCAGGACCGCGGCCAGGCGCTGCCCGAGGGCCGCGCGCGCCTGCTCGGCGATGAGCGGCGCGGTCTGCTGATACATGAAGGCGACGATCCCGACCCCAAGGAGTGAGAAACCGGCCAGCAGCGCTGCGGTAAGGATGATCTGCATGCGATTCACGGCCGTGCACCACGTTTCTGGCCGGCGACGCCGAACACCCGCGCCGGGGTGTAATGGTCGATCAGCGGCACCGCGATGTTCATCAACAGCACCGCGAAGGCCACGCCGTCGGGATAGCCGGCGAAGGTGCGAATGAAGTATTCAAGCACACCGATGCCCGCGCCGAAGATCAATTGCCCGCGCGGCGTGGTCGAGCCCGTGACAGGGTCCGTGGCGATGAAGAAGGCGCCCAACATGGCACCGCCGCTGAACAGGTGGAACAGCGGCGAGGCGAAACGCTCCGGGTCATAGAGGTGGAACCCCGCCGCCAGCAGGCCGAAGGCGCCGAGCATGGTGAAAGGGATGCGCCAGCTGATGACGCCGCGCCACATCATCCACAGGCCGCCCCCCAGCCAGCCGAGCGCAACCCATTCCCAGCCGACTCCCCCGAGCAGGCCGAACACCGGCTCCTGGCTGATGGTCGACAGGTCCATCCCCTGTCCGACCTCGGTCTTGTAGGCATTCAGCGGCGTCGCGCCACTCAGGGCATCCCAGCCCAGGCCCGGTGGCAGCTGGCCGGTAAACACCGCGCCGAAGGCCTCCGTCAGACTCAGAGAGCTCGCTGCCACCCCATGCGGCAGCAGCCACTGGGTCATCTCCCGCGGGAAGGACACCAGCAGCACCACATAGCCGACCATGGCGGGGTTGAACAGGTTGTAGCCCAGGCCGCCGTACAGGTGCTTGGCGACGATTACCGCGAACACGATCCCCACCACCGGCAGCCACCAAGGCGCCAATGGCGGCAGGCAGACGGCGAGCAACCAGGCCGTGACGATCACACTGCCATCACCCAGGAATGGCCTGAGCGGACGGCCTCGCGCGGCAAGCATCAGCGCCTCGCTCAGCAGTCCCGCCGTCACGCTCAGCAGGATATTGATCAGCACCCCCCAGCCGAAGAACCCGATGGCCAGCGCCGTGCCGGGAATCAGGGCGAGCAGCACCTGGCGCATGATGCGACTGACATCATTGGCGGGCGGAACATGCGGGGAAGCGATGGTCGGAAAGCGCATGATTAGAACTCGTTGGCGCGGGCGTGCATGTCTGAGCCCAGCTCATTCACCCGGCGCACAATGTCCTGACAGACGACACGGTGACCGGGCATCCAGCGGTGCAGCAAGGCGCGGACATCCGTTTCGGTATCCGCCCTGGCCCAGCGACAATTCTTCGCGGGAATCACGACCAGATCCCGGGAGGTCCAGTAGTTGTGGATCTTCATGTCATCGAGGCTGGACTCGGTATCCCGCAAACGATTCAGCAAGACGCTGCGCGGACGCATGTCCCTGACGCCCTGACCGAAATACAGATAGGATGCCAGCGACCCCGCGTGCGGGGAGGAAATGGAAAAGAAGGCCGGAACGCGCGAGGCGCCACCCAGCACCTGCATGTATTGACGTGCCACGATGCCCCCCATGCTGAAACCCACGACCAGGAAGGGCTCTTGATGTGGCATGTTCCTGTCGACGAATTGCTCGACAGAGCAGGCCAGATCATGAATGCCACGCCGTGCATCGAAAGGTTTCATGCTCGGGGCATGGCAGACATGGCCCGCTGATTCGAGAGCGCGGATGAGCCTGTTGAAAATTCGCGACGTGTCGAAGATCCCATGCAGCAAAAGGATATTCATGAGGGCGAGTCCTTTTCGCTCTGTTGCGCGGCCTTGCGTGCCTTGGCGCGCTCCATCGCTTCCCTGATGGCGCGCTGCTTGTCATCTTCACCAGACTCAGCCGGCGACTCGGCAGCCGCGGCCTTCTGCGCGGCCAACTGGGCACGCTTTTGCGCCAGCATCTCCTCGCGCTCGCGCTTTTCCCGCTCGATGCGGGCATTGCGGAACTCGAAGCGCTCACGTGCGAGATCGGCCTTCTCGCGTTCACGCTCGCGTTGCCAGATCTCGGTCTTGGCGTAGCGGAAGTACTGCACCAAGGGAATGTGCGACGGGCACACGGCAGAGCACACGCCGCACTCGATGCATTCGAACAGGCTGTCGATCTTCTCAGCGCGCTCGAAATCGCCCGCCCGCGCGTCCCACAACAGCTGCTGGGGCTGGAGTTCAACCGGACAAGCGTCCGAACAGCGGCCGCAACGGATGCATGGCAAGGGCAGGGGATCGACCGGCGCATCGGATTCGGCGAGGGCCAGCAGGCAGTTGGCCGCCTTGGTCACCGGCACCTCGTCGGTCTGCATGGCAAAGCCCATCATCGGCCCGCCGAGGATCAAGCGCGCCACGTCCGGCTGGTAGCCGCCGGCCTGCGCGATCAGGTCGCTCGCCAGCATGCCGAGCGGCGCCTCCCAATTGCCCGGCGCCCCCATGCCGCTGCCAGTCAGGGTCACGACCCGGCGGGTCAGGGGCTCACCAAGCGCGACGGCGCGGTAGATGGCGGCCGCCGTGCCGACGTTCTGACCAAGGTAGCCGCGCTCGGTGGTGCGGGTCTCGCGGCTGATCTTCTCGCCGGTCAACACGTGGATGAGCTGCTTCTCCCCACCCGAAGGGTAGATGGTCGGCACAGCGACAATCTCGATGCGTCCGTCAGCCAGACGATCGGCGGCCTCGCGCAACGCGCCAATCGCCTCCGGCTTGTTGTCCTCCACGCCGACCAGGCAGTGTTCGGCGCCGACCACGTGCATGATGATCTGCCCGCCACGCAGCACCTCGTCCGCGCGTTCACGCATGAGGCGGTCGTCACAGGTGATGTAGGGCTCGCACTCCGCCCCGTTGAGCACCACGGTATGAATGAGCGTGCCCGGCGAACCGGCCAGCTTGACCGCGCTCGGAAACACCGCGCCACCCAGGCCGACGATGCCCGCCTCGCGTACCCGTTCACGCAGAAGCATGGGAGAGACCCGCGTGAATTCCGGCCAGGGCTCGAAGGCCTGAAGGGCTTCGTCCAGCCCATCGGGCTGCAGCACGATACAGGAAGCGCTCAACCCGGAAGGATGCGGAACCGCGTGATCCACGATGGCGAGCACGACGCCGGAGGTCGGAGCATGCACCGGCGCACTGACATAGCCCTCAGCCTTGGCCAGCCGCTGGTTGCGCAGCACACGCTCGCCCACGCTCACGACCGGCTCGGCCGGGGTGCCGATGTGCTGCTTCAACGGAAGCACCAGCCGCCGGGGCAGGCTTGCACGGCGGATGGGCGTGCCGTTCGATTCGCACTTGTGCTGCTCGGGGTGCAAGCCGCCCGGAAAACGGTGAAGGATACGTTCGCTCATGCCGATCCCCTGTTCTCGCCTGGGTCATCGCCCGGCTCGTCCTGGCCTCGCACCCTTGGTCCCGCATCGAAGTCCCTTCGGCCGTCCATGGCCGAAGCCCCTGCGGGGTCCGGCCGTCGAGAGCCGGCATCCATGCCGGAAGCCCGCTGCGCGGGAGAGGCGCTCGGCTCGGCAATCTCGATCCGTTGCATGGGGCTTGGCCAGCGCCACTGATCCAGTTCGGGCTTTAGCGGCAACATGTGAATGCAGTCCACCGGACAGGGCGCGACGCACAGTTCGCAGCCGGTACATTCATCGCGGAGCACGGTATGCATGAGCTTGGGAGCGCCGAGGATGGCATCCACCGGGCAGGCCTGAATGCACAGGGTACAGCCGATGCAGACCTGCTCGTCGATCCAGGCCACGCTCTTGGGCTTTTCCTCGCCCAGTTCCGCATCCAGCGGCTTGGGCTCCACGCCAAGCAGATCGGCCAAGGCCTTGATCGTCGCCTCGCCACCGGGCGGGCAGCGATTGATGTCCGCCTCACCCGCCGCGATCGCCTCCGCATAGGGGCGGCAGCCGGGATAGCCGCACTGCCCGCACTGGGTCTGTGGCAGCAGGGCATCGATCTTGGCCGCCAGCGGATCACCCTCGACCTTGAATGCTTGCCCGGCATAGCCCAACAAAGCGCCGAGCAGCAGCGCAAGCAGGGTGAAAACAAGTATGGCCGTCAGCATCAGACCTTGACCAGTCCAGCAAAGCCCATGAATGCCAGCGCCATCAGGCCGGCCGTGACCAGCCCGATGGGCGTACCCTGGAACGGGCGCGGTACATCGGCCGCCACCAGGCGTTCACGCATGGCGGCGAACAGAACCAGCACCAGGGTGAAGCCGATGGCCGCGCCGAAACCGTACACGGCGGCCTGGGCCAGGTTGTGATCTTCCTGCACGTTCAGCAGGGCCACCCCCAGCACCGCGCAGTTGGTGGTGATCAGCGGCAGATAGATGCCCAACACGTTGTGCAACAGCGGACTGGCCTTCTTCAAGGCCATCTCGGTGAAGTTCACCACCGCCGCGATCAGCACGATGAAGGCAATGGTGCGCAGGTATTCAAGCCCGAACGGCGCCAGCAGGTACTGCTGGGCCAGGTAGCTGAGCACGGACGACAGAGTGAGCACAAAGGTGGTCGCCAGCCCCATGCCCATGGCCGTCTCCAGCTTGCGGGAAACCCCCATGAACGGACACAGGCCAAGGAACTTCACCAGAACGAAGTTGTTGACCAGAACCGTACTGACAAGGATGAGCAGGAATTCCGACATGGCGTCACAGGGGCCGCGCAGCTGTAAGGGCAACGCACAATGTTACGCCAAACGCCGGCAAATCGCCGCCTTTACCGGGTAGATTGCAGCCTTATTCGGGCTTCAGTGACCATTGGCGCAAGGGCTGATAGCGCACGCCATGGTCATCATTGATCGACTCGACCAACGCCACTGCGCCCACGCGCCAGCGAATGGGCGCGATGGTTGCCGGCCAGGAGCAAGGCTTACGCGTGTTACGCCTCAAGGTGAGATGGGGTGCGAACGGGCGGTGGTCACGGATCTGGCCACAACGCTCCACAAGCCGACCGACCAGGGCCTCCTGCAGGCTGACCAGCGCGTCCGGAGGCCGGCGCACCCCCGCCCATAGCACGCGTGCGCGGTCGAACAGCCCGACCTCGTCGAAAATCAGTTCGAAAGCCTCCCCCTTCAACGTTCCGCCCACCTCTTCGAGGCAAGGCAAGAGGCTTTCTTCGCAGTCCCCAAGGAAAAACAGCGTGATGTGGAGATTATCGATCGACATGTCCCGTCCACTGGATGGCGGAAGCTCGCGCTGGAGCTCACCCAACCGTGCACGGGTGGCGTCATCGGGCCAGAGCGCGAAGAAAAGCCTGCGCTTGAGCGGTTTTGCGTCGTGAAGTGGTCCGCCAGGATTCATGGGCTACGCTCTCGAAAGAACAGATAGGCGATGGGGGTGAAGCATGTTCAAACGTATCCTTGTCGCTGTCGATGACAGCGAGACCTCGGAACGGGCACTCGCGCAGGCGATCGAACTCGCCCGATTGCATGAAGGACAACTGCTTCTCGTCCACGTGGTCGAGGAGGTCTTCCTCAATGTCGGGGAAGAAATCGTCGATCCTCGCGCCCTCTGGCAGGCCATGGCCGTTGGCGCGAAAACGCTTCTGGAACGACAGCTCGAGCACGTCCGCTCAGTCGGCATGACGGCCGAATCCCGTCTCATCGAGCTCAGGGGCTTCGGCGAGACCATTGCCGGAAGTATCGTCCAGGAAGCCGAGACCTGGAAGGCCGACCTTGTCGTGCTCGGCACGCATGGAAGACGCGGCTTGCGCCGCCTGATGCTCGGCAGCACGGCGGAAGAGGTTGCGCGCCTGGCGACCTGTCCCGTCCTGCTGATCCGCGGGACCTGATCAAAGCAGTTCCAGCAGCCCCTCGCAGGCCGTCATCACTGCCTGCGCCCGCACCGCCTCGCGATCCCCCGAATAGACCAGATGACGGCTCCTGGCGATGTCGCCGCGTCGCGCCCAAGCCATCCACACCGTGCCGACCGGCTTGTCCGGCGTCGCGCCTCCCGGACCGGCAATGCCGCTGATCGCCACGCTGATGTCGGCCAGACTGTTCACCAGCGCCCCCTCGGCCATGGCCCGCACGGCGGCCTCGCTGACCGCGCCATGGGTGTGCAGGATGGCCTCGCTCACCCCCAGCATGTCCTGCTTGGCCGCGTTGCTGTAGGTGATGAAGCCCCGATCGAACCAGCCCGAACTGCCGGGGACATCGGTGAGCGCCTTGGACAGCCAGCCTCCGGTACACGACTCGGCTGCCGCCAGCCTCAGGCCACGCTCGCCAAGCACCGTCCCCAGGCGCAGGGCCAGATCGGCGATCTGATCGTCATATCGCATCGCGCCCTCCAAGTCTCGCGGGTAGAATCTCCCGATTATGCACAAACCGACCCCAGACCTCAGCCAGCACACGCCCATGATGAGGCAATACCTCACCCTGAAGGCGGACTTCCCCGACACCGTGCTGTTCTACCGCATGGGTGACTTCTACGAGTTGTTCTACGAGGACGCCCGCCGGGTCGCCGGACTGCTCGATCTGACCCTGACCCATCGCGGCCAGTCGGCGGGCGAGCCGATCCCGATGGCGGGCGTGCCCTATCACGCTGCCGAGGGCTACCTCGCACGGCTGGTCAGGATGGGCGAATCGGTGGCGATCTGCGAACAGATCGGCGACCCGGCCGCCTCCAAGGGTCCGGTGGAGCGCAAGGTGGTGCGCATCGTGACGCCCGGCACCCTGACCGACGAGGCCCTGCTGGAAGACAAGCGTGACAACCTGCTGGCCGCCATCGTGCACGGAAAGGGGGGCTGGGGTCTGGCCTGGGCGGAACTCGCCAGCGGCCGCTTCCGCGCCATGGAACTGGCGGACGACGAGGCGCTGGTGGGTGAACTGGCGCGTCTCGCCCCCGCCGAAGTGCTTTTTCCTGAGGATGCCGGCTTGCCCGCCGGCCTGGCCGAGATGGGTGGCCGCCGTTCACGTCCGGCCTGGCATTTCGGCTCGGAAAGCGGCGAGCGCGCCCTCTGCAGCCAGTTCAAGGTGCATGATCTGAGTGGTTTCGGCCTGACCGGCCGTGACCTCGCCATCGGTGCGGCGGGCGCGCTGCTGGCCTACCTCAACGACACCCAGCGCGCCGCCCTGCCCCACTTGAGCGGTATCGGTCTGGAGCGGCGCGAGGACGGCCTGCTGCTCGACCCCATCGCCCGCCGCAACCTGGAGCTGGACAGTTCGATGTCCGGCGAGCGCCGTCATAGCCTGCTCGGGGTGCTCGACCGCACGGTCACCAGTCTCGGCGCGCGCGAGCTGCGCCGCTGGCTGCATCGGCCGCTCCGCGACCGAGCCACCCTGCTCGAAAGACAGGACGCCATCGGGGCGCTGATCGACACTAGGGCGATGGACAGCCTGCAGGACCTGCTGCGCGAGACTGCGGACGTGGAACGCATCCTCGCCCGCATCGCCCTGCGCAGCGCGCGACCGCGTGACCTCGCCGCCCTGCGCCAGACCCTCGGCCAGTTGCCTGGCCTGCAAGCCAGCCTCGCCGCGCTCGACCGCGACGCCCTACGGCCGCTGCACGCCCTGCTCGAGCCGCTGCCGGAGGTGCATCACCTGCTGGCATCTGCCATCGGCGATCCGCCCGCCGCCCTGCTGCGCGACGGAGGCGTCATCGCCGTAGGCTATGACGCGATGCTCGACGAACTGCGTACCCTATCCGTCAACGCCGACACCTTCCTGCTCGACCTGGAGCAGCGCGAACGCGAACGCACCGGCATCCCGACCCTCAAGGTCGCCTACAACCGGGTGCACGGCTTCTACATCGAACTGAGCCGCGCGCAGGCGGAGAAGGCACCGGCGGACTACATCCGTCGCCAGACCCTCAAGGGCGCGGAGCGCTACATCACGCCTGAACTAAAGGCGTACGAAGACAAGGTACTGTCTGCCCGCGAGCGCGCGCTGGCGCGTGAAAAGTTGCTGTTCGACAGCCTGCTGGACACCCTGGTCGAGCATCGGGACGCCCTCGCCCGCGTGGCCGAGGGCCTCGCCGGACTGGACGTGCTCTGCACCCTCGCCGGACGCGCGGTAGCGCTCGACTGGTGCCGTCCGGTGCTGTCCGACGAGCCCGGCATCGCGATCCAGGGCGGCCGCCACCCGGTGGTCGAGGCCACCCTGGATAGCCCCTTCATCGCCAACGACGCTAGCCTCTCGCCAGAACAGAGCCTGCTGCTCATCACCGGCCCGAACATGGGCGGCAAGTCCACCTACATGCGCCAGACGGCGCTGATCGTGCTGCTGGCACACATCGGCAGCCATGTGCCGGCAAGCAGCGCGCGGATCGGCCCCATCGACCGCATCTTCACCCGCATCGGCGCCTCGGACGACCTCGCTACAGGCCGCTCGACCTTCATGGTGGAGATGACCGAAACCGCCAACATCCTCCACAACGCAAGCGCGAAGAGTCTGGTGCTGATGGACGAGATCGGCCGTGGAACCAGCACCTTCGACGGTCTGGCGCTGGCCTGGGCGGTGGCGGAACGGCTGGCCGCGATCGGCGCATACACCCTCTTCGCCACCCACTACTTTGAGTTGACCCGCCTGCCGGAGACCCATGCGACGGCGCGCAACGCGCACCTCGCGGCGGTCGAGCACGGAGATCGGATCGTCTTCCTGCACAGCGTGCAGGAGGGCCCCGCCAGCCAGAGCTATGGTCTGCAGGTCGCTGCACTGGCCGGTGTGCCAAAGAAGGTGATCGACAGTGCGCGCAAAAGGCTGCGGGAACTGGAAGATCAGAGCATCGCCCGCCCCCTGCCCCAACTGGATCTGTTCGGTACGGTGTCTGCTCCGGAGATCGTGATCGAGCCCGATCCGGCGCTCATCGCCCTGCGCGACCTTGACCCGGATGAACTGACCCCGCGGCAGGCGCTGGAGGCTCTTTATCGCATCAAGGAACTTATGTAGGAGCTGGCGTAAGCCCACGCCTACCGATCATCCCGCCCTTATCCACAGCGCCATTCACGGAAAATGTGGATAAGGCGGCGGTCTCCGGGCGCCTTCACTCTCCAATGACCTCACGCTGCACCTTGGAAGGACCGGCGCCTTGCAACGGCCCAAGCGGATTCTTCTCCTGGTTGTATTCCAGGATGCTCGGCTGACCGCTCCAGAGCTTGTAGATCACCCGATCGTCCATGAGCAGGATCAGCGCGCTGAGACTCCAGCCCTTGATCTCTTCCTTGCGCTCGAAATTGAAGAAATCCGCAAAGAAGTTGCCGTAACGCTTTTTCTCCAGCTTTTTCAGATCGTACTGCCGCACCTGGCAGGCCTGCTTGGCTTCAATGCACTTGAGAATCCCCGCCTCGAGGTCTTCCCGCGCGATCACCGGACTGGGGATGAAACGGGTGATGACATCGGTGTAGTTCAACAAGGTGACGTTGACCGCATCGCCCCCATCGAAACCGAGCGCACGCATCTGTTGAGCGCTGGTCTGGCCGGACTCGATCCGGTCGAAGGCCGCACGCGCCTCCTCATACGTTTTCCATGGCGACGCGGCCTGGGACGAACCACGAGGCAGCAGAGTGGAACAGCCAGCAAGGGTCAGGACAAGCGCCAGAAAGGTTACCGACTTCAGAATGTGCATGGGCTTCTCAAGAAAATACAACAGCAAGTACATTGATTATCACCCATTGCACACCATGTTTGCGCACCCTCGGGATATGATGTTCTGAAACTCTTGTCAGGATCCGTCCCATGGCCTTCGTCGTCACCGACAACTGCATCCAGTGCAAATACACCGATTGCGTGGAGGTCTGTCCGGTGGACTGTTTTCACGAAGGACCGAACTTTCTCGCCATCGACCCGGATGAGTGCATCGACTGCGCCCTCTGCGAGCCGGAATGCCCTGCCAAGGCCATATACTCCGAAGACGACCTCCCCGCCGACCAGGTGCACTTCATCAAGCTCAATGCAGAACTGGCCCAGCACTGGCCGGTCATCACCCGGAGCAAGGCCCCACTCCCCGATGCCTCCGCATGGGATGGCGTGCCGGACAAGCTTCAGCATCTGAAGCGGTGAGGTGTTGGCCGTTTAAAGGGATATCCGATTTTTGCGGTTGATCTCGATGTTGCTCGATCTGGGTGCATGTGAGGCAGAAGCCGTGTTCTGCGGTTGATTAGAAGCGCTTGCCTGCTAGGCTATAAACCGTGATTTGCGGTTGATG
>JBFLVP010000027.1:0-2450 GCA_040758395.1 Pseudomonadota bacterium | reverse complement strand
ACGGACATCTTCGACCGCCGGCTTTGGCTGGAGCGCTACACCCTGGAACTGATGGTGCCGCGCGGCAGCCTCGGACAGGACGAGGACCTGCGACAGGCCGCCGCGCAGGTCAGCCAGTCGATCGCCGAGACCTTCGATTACCTGCCGGTTGCCGTCCGCATCAACGAAATGAACCCGGCACCGGCGAAGGCCGGCGAGCCCCGGCTTCGCTTCCCTGGCGTGCAGTTGCCGGACCAGGCGTGGGACGGCGTGCTGCTGGGAACCCGCGACCAGCTCGCCCCCTTTGTCAGCGCCGACATCCTCGCCAACATCAAGGAGGGCTACATCGGGCTGTTCCAGAGCGACCAGGACCCCAGCCGCTCGATCCTGGTGATCAGCGGCATCACGCCCGCCCAGGTGCGCCAGGCCGCCACCATGCTGAACCTGCCCGGCATCGCCCTGCCTGACCGTGCGGATGTCTCCGTCTCCAAGCTGCGAATGGATCAGGGATATCAGCGCACCAAGTCGCTGGATGATGAAAAGGGCTGGACGAGCTTCGCCAACCTTGGCTTCAAGACGACCACGCTGAAGGGCATGTACCCCACCCCGGCACGGCTCGAGTTCTGGGCCAGCCGCGAGATGCAGGACCCCGCCAAGCCATTCATCGACCTTGAGCTCAACTTTGCCTATGGGGCCGGGTTCGACAAGAAGTCCGGCCTCAACATCATGCTCAACGGCCAGTTCATCAGGGCCCTGCCCATGCAGGACCCGCACGGGGAGCAGTTCTTCAAGTACAAGATCAAGATTCCCGCCATCAGCCTCCGGCCCGGCAGCAACGAGCTGCAATTCGTCCCCACCATGATCGGCGAAGACCTGGGCGGAGCCTGTGAGCCGATCTTCACCGAAAACCTGCTGGTTTCCATCTTCGAGGATTCCCGTCTCGAACTGCCGCCGGTGGCCGACTACATGAGCCTGCCCGACCTCGGGCTGCTCGCACGGACCGGCCTGCCCTACACCCGTGCCGCCGACGGCCTGGGCGTCGGCGTGATGGCCGCGGACATGGAGCCCGCCACCCTCGGCAGCGCGCTCAGCCTGATCGCCAAGCTGCGCCAGGTCAACAAGGCGCCGCTAACCTCCCTGCGCTTTCTGTCGAGCCAAGACAAGCTCGAAGACCTGGACGGATTGATCGTGGTCGGTACCGAGCGCGCGCTGCCGGAGGCGATCCGCAAGGAAATGACCGCCTTCATGCCCCATCAGCGCTGGCAGGCATTCAACGTGGGGTCGCACCAAGCCACCGACGTTGGCCAGGGCCTCAAGCGCTGGGTCGACCAGCCCCTGACTCCCCTCGTCCAATTGACGTCCATCGAGAAGCACGCGAGCGCGGAGCTCGCCTTGAGCGATGGTCTCGGCGCCAGCGCAGCGCTGGTCCAGTACGTCTCGCCCTCGGCGGGCGTCCCGGTCACGGTACTGACCGCCGCCCAGGCCCAGTACCTCCAGGAGGGCACGCAACGTCTGGTGGAGCATTCCACCTGGGGGGCCATGGACGGCTCCGCCATGTTGTGGACGATGGACGGCGAGGCCGCAGCCAAGGCCTACCCCGCGGACAAGGTGTTCATCGGGGAAAAGTCCGCCATGAGCCCTGGCAGCCAGATCTTCTCCAACCACCCCTGGCTGGCGATCCTGATCACGCTGGCCGTCATCCTGCTGGCGGCGACGCTGAGCTGGTGGCTGCTGCGCCAGCGCGCACGCCGACTGGATCAGGCGGACTGATCCAGCCGCCCCTCGTCGAGGTCAACCATGAAACCTTGGACACTGATGCTGATGAGCGGATTTCTCTGGGCGGTTTTGGGGGTGGCCCAGGCGTCATCGCTGCTGCCCGACGCCGACTGGCGGGCCTACAAGACCCACTTCATCAGCCCTGAGGGGCGGGTGATCGATACCGGCAACCGCCAGATCAGTCATTCCGAGGGCCAGGGCTACGGCATGCTGCTGGCCCTCGCCGCGGAAGACCGCGCCACGTTCGAGTCCCTCTGGGGCTGGACACAGAAGAACCTGCAGCGCGAGGACAAGCTCTTCGGCTGGCAATGGAATCCGAACAGCAATCCGCCGGTGCAGGACTGGAACAATGCCACGGATGGGGACCTGCTGATCGCCTGGGCCCTCGCGCGTGCCGGCGAGCGCTGGAAACGGCCCGAGTGGGTCACCGAGGCGCGAGTCATCGCCGAACGTGTGCGCGCCACCCTCATTGCCTCCACCGCGTTCGGCCCCGTGCTCCTTCCCGCGCAGCAAGGCTTCAAGGAGGGAGAGAACCTTACGCTCAACCCTTCCTACTGGGTCTTCCCGGCCTTCAAGACACTTGCGCGGATCGACCCCGACCCGGTCTGGCAAGCACTGCCGAAGTCCGGGCTGTCCCTGCTGGCCCTGACCCGCTACGGCCCTCACCAGCTGCCGCCGGACTGGGTGATCCTGCA
>JBFLVP010000026.1:0-99988 GCA_040758395.1 Pseudomonadota bacterium | reverse complement strand
CCGCTCCGGCCCATCTACACAACCGGCGATCAGGAAATGGAACTACGGGCCGGACATTTCAACACTGGCTCGGATGATCGAATCCGGTCAGGTCTAAGAACTGATCAACCGCAAAAATCGAATACCCGTTTAAAGTAAGGAGCCAGGGCTGAGGATAGTCTCCTAACTCCTTGCCTCTGACGCCTCACTCACCTCCCTTACCTGTACAATGCGTGAGTTCACGGAAATTTCAGACCCTGCCACGCATGAGCACCGACAACGCCGCCTCCATCCCCGCCACTCACTTCATCCGCGCCATCATTGAAGCCGACATCGCCTCCGGCAAATGGGCAGGACGCGTCGAGACCCGCTTTCCTCCCGAGCCGAACGGCTACCTCCATTTCGGTCATGCCAAGAGCATCCTCCTCAACTTCGGCCTGGCGACGGAATACGGCGGTGTATGCCACATGCGCTTCGACGATACCAACCCGGTCAAGGAAGAGCAGGAATACGTCGACGCCATTCTCGAGGACGTGCGCTGGCTCGGCTGCGACTGGGGTGAAAACCTCAACTTCACTTCCGACTACTTCGACCAGCTCTACGCCTTCGCCGAGACCCTGATCCAGGGCGGGCATGCCTATGTCGACTCGCAGAACGCCGAAGAGATGCGTGCCAATCGCGGCACACTGACCGAGCCGGGCAAGGACAGCCCGTTCCGTAACCGCTCCATCGCGGAGAACCTCGACCTGTTCCGCCGCATGAAGGCCGGTGAGTTCCCGGACGGCGCGCACATCCTGCGCGCCAGGATCGACATGGCCTCGCCCAACATGAACCTGCGCGACCCGGCCATCTACCGCATCCGCCACGCGCATCATCACCGCACCGGGGATACCTGGTGCATCTACCCGATGTACGACTACGCCCACTGCGTTTCGGATGCGCTGGAAAACATCACCCACTCGCTCTGCACCCTGGAGTTCGAGGCCCACCGCCCGCTGTACGACTGGTTCCTCGAGCGCCTGGCGGACGCCGGCCATTTCACCCGCCCGCTGCCGCAGCAGATCGAGTTTTCCCGCCTAAACCTCAACTACACCGTACTCTCCAAGCGCAAGCTGATCCAGCTGGTGCAGGAAGGCCACGTGGATGGCTGGGACGACCCGCGCATGCCCACCCTCAAGGGCGCGCGCCGGCGCGGCTTCACGCCCCAAGGTTTCAGACTGTTTGCCGAACGCATCGGCATCTCCAAGTCCGACAGCCTGATCGACATGGTGGTGCTCGAGGACTGCATGCGCGAAGACCTGAACGAGCGCGCCGAGCGCCGCATCGCCGTGCTCGACCCGCTCAAGCTGGTGCTGGTCAACTACCCCGAAGGCCAGGCCGAGGAGTGCTTCGCCCCCAACCACCCGCAGAAGCCGGAACTGGGCAAACGAGCCGTACCGCTCTCGCGCGAGTTGTGGATCGAGCGCGAGGACTTCATGGAAACCCCGCCCAAGGGCTATTTTCGCCTGCGCCCGGACGGCGAGGTGCGCCTGCGCTACGGCTACATCATCAAGTGCGTCGGCTTCGACAGGGACGAGGCCGGCAACGTGACCTGCGTCTACGCCGAGGTCGATCTCGACACCAAATCCGGCACCCCTGGCGCGGACGCGCGCAAGGTCAAGGGCAACATCCACTGGCTGTCCGCCGCCCACGCGGTGGAGGCCGAGGTCCGCATGGTCGACCGCCTGTTCGCCGTGCCCGCCCCCGGTTCCCGCCGCGAGGGTGACGCCCCGGCGGTGGAGCGCGACTTCCTGGAGGACATCAATCCGAATTCCAAATTCGCCATTCGCGCGATGCTGGAATCCGCGCTGGCGAGTGCCGCGCCGGAATCCAGCTACCAGTTCGAACGCCACGGCTACTTCGTGGCTGACCGGAAGGATCATCGAGCGGATCGGCCGGTATACAACCGCACCGTGACCCTGCGCGACTCCTGGGCCAAGGCAGGCGCCTGACACAGCCTTCACCTGATCTCCTCCACTCAAGACCAGGACATTCCGTGCATCGCCGGCCAATCAGCGAAATCATGACTGCCAGCGTCATCTCCGTGACGCCGGATACCCCCATGCTCGAGGCTCTGCGCATCATCGATACACGACGACTGAGTTGTGTGGTGGTGGTGGAAGGCCGACGGCCGCTGGGGATCTTCACCGAAAAGGATGCGGTGATCCTGTTGGCCCGAACGACCACGTTCTCGCATCACCGCGTCGACGAAGTCATGCACTCCCCCCTCGCGCTTTTCGCCGAGGTCGACGTGCGGGAAGCCTATCAAAGCATGGCCGAAGCGGAGGTGCGCCATGCCGTCGTGGTGGATGATGAAGGCTTTCTGCTCGGTCTCGTGACCGAGGGGGACCTGCTGCACCTGCTCAGCACCGAACACCTGGTCGAGGCCCGGCCGGTTTCGTCGGTGATGATCTGCAGCCCTCTCCGGCTCCCTCACGACACCGCGCTCGCCGACGCCGCCCAAGGCATGGCGGGTTGCCCCCACGGCACCCTGCTGGTCACGCAGGACGATCGTCCCATCGGCATCCTCACCGAACGCGACATGGTGCACCTGATCCGCGAGGGGCGAATCGCCGGATCGAGCCGCATCGACGAGGTCATGAGCCAGCCCGTGAAGACCGTCGAGGAGGACGCCACGCTCCAGTTTGCTGCCCAATGCATGGAGCAAGACGGCGTCCGTCGGCTTGCCGTGGTGGATGCGAACGGCCGCCTGCGCGGACTGGTCACCCGGCATGAGATCGTGAAGTCGCTGCAGAGTCGCTACGTCGAATTCCTGCGCGACCTGCTCAGCGAGCAACAACTCGACCTCTCCGCCACAAGAAAGCGTCTGCGGGACACCGAACACGAGCTCATCTACCGCAGCGTCATGGCCCAGGTGAATGACGCGGTCTACGTGATCGCGCCGGACAGCGGACACTTCATCGAAGTCAACGACCGCGCCTGTGCCATGCTGGGTTACTCGCACGATGAGTTGCTGCGGCTGCACGCCTGGGACATCTCCGAGGCCGTCGACGGGCCGGAACACTGGGCATTCTTCACCGACACGCTCAAGCGCGGTGGCTCGAAACTGCTGGAGACGCTTCATCACGCCAAAGACGGCTCGCTCATTCCGGTGGAAACCAGTCTGCGCTATGTCGAGGGTGCGGAAGGCCGCTTCATCGTCGCCCTGGCGCGTGATATCACCGAGCGCAAGCAGGCCGAAGCCATGCTGACCGAGAGCCGCCGGCGCTACCAGGCCCTGTTTGACGTCATCCCCAGCGGGGTCGCCGTCTTCGAGGCCATCGACGACGGCCAGGATTTCCTCATCAAGGATTTCAATCACGCCGCCGAGCACATCGACCGCATCGACCGCGAGGCGGTGATCGGCCAGCGCGTTCGCTCCGTATTCCCGGGCGTCGATGACTTCGGCCTGCTCGAGGTCCTTCGCCGGGTCTGGCAGACTGGCGAGCCTGAGGCCTTCCCTCTCGCCCTGTACCAGGATGAGCGGGAGGGCGGCTGGCGCGAGAATTTCGTCTATCGCCTGGCCTCCGGCGAGGTGGTGGCGATCTACCAGGATGTCTCCGACCGGGTCCACGCCGAGCAGGCGCTGAGCGCCAGCGAGCAGCGATTCCGTACCATGTTCGAACACCACGGGGCACCGATGCTGCTGATCGACCCCGAGGATGGCGCCATCATCGACGCGAACACGGCCGCGACAACCTTCTACGGCTATCCGCGCGGGCAGTTGCTCGCCATGTCCGTCGACGATATCAACACACTCCCGCCCGAGCAGATCAAGGAAGAACGCTTGCGGGCGGCGCGCGAGGAGCGCAAGCACTTCGTTTTCCCTCATCGCCTGGCCAGCGGCGAGATCCGCACGGTCGAAGTGCACTCCACGCCGATCGAGGGAGGGGGCAAGACCCTTCTGTTTTCCATCCTGCATGACATCACCGATCGCCAGCTCGCCGAGGAAAGTCTGCGCCGCAGCGAAGCCCAGTTGCTCGAGGCGCAGCGCATCGCCCACCTGGGCAGCTGGTCGCTGGACCACAGTTCCGGCAAGCTCGCCTGGTCCGAGGAGGTGTTCCGCATCTTTGAAATCGATCAGGAGCGCTTCGGAGCGTCCTACGAAGCCTTCCTGGCGGTAATCCATCCGGACGATGTCGCCGAAGTCAACCAGGCATTCAACGCCCACCTGCGCGATGGTGAGCCCTATGACCTGATCCACCGGCTGAAGATGCTGGATGGCCGGATCAAGTATGTACATGAGCAGTGCGAGACCGAATTCGATGACCAGGGCAACCCGCTCCGCTCGCTCGGCACCGTGCACGATGTTTCCGAGATCAAGGCGGCTGAACAGCGCCTGCTCGAAACACAGCAGATGCTGCAACTGGTGATCAACACCATCCCGCACTTCGTATTCTGGAAGGACCGCAACAGCGTCTACCTTGGTGCCAATGAGCGTTTCGCCCTCTCGGCGGGGGTGAGAAGCGCCGCCGAACTGATCGGCAAGCGTGATGGCGAGCTGGTCTGGCATGAGCAGGCAGAGCTCTACCAGCGGGACGATGCCGAAGTGATGGCGAGCGGAAGCCCGCGTTTCAACTACGCCGAACCGCAAACCACTGAAGATGGGCGCCTGATCTGGCTGGAAACCAGCAAGATGCCGTTGCGCAATGCGCATGGCGATACCTTCGGCGTATTGGGCATCTATCAGGACGTCACCTCCCGCCACGAAAACGAGCAGCAGCTACGTCAGGCCGCGGCCGTGTTCGAGAACACACGTGAAGGGGTGATGATCACCGACCCCGAGGGGCGCATCGTGGCCGTCAACCGCGCGTTTACCGAGATCACCGGCTATAGCGAGCAAGATATCCTCGGCAAGACTCCGTCGATGATCCACGTCAGCGAACGCGACCCTGCCTCCTGCCATGCCCTTTGGGCCGAACTTCGAGCCAAGGGCCACTGGCAGGGCGAAGTCTCGAGCCGGCGCAAGAACGGCGAGGTCTACCCCGAGCTGCTGACCTTCAGTAGCGTGCGCGACGACGAAGGAGCCGTCACCCATTACGTTGGCGTGTTCGCGGACATCAGCCAGCTCAAGCAGTCCGAGGCGCAGCTCGAGCGCCTGGCCCATTACGACGCATTGACCCAGCTACCCAACCGCCTGCTGCTGAAGTCCCGACTCGAACACGGCATTGAGCGCGCGCGACGTGAGAATCGCCAGATCGCCGTCATGTTCATTGATCTGGATCGCTTCAAGTACGTGAACGACAGCCTGGGGCATCCGGCGGGAGACGAACTCCTCGTCCTCATCGCCGAACGCCTGCACAACAGACTGCGGGAGAAGGATACCCTCGCACGCCTGGGCGGCGACGAGTTCGTCGTGATCCTGGAAGACCTGGCCGATCCAGATGACGCGGCCCGCGTGGCCCTCAAGTTGATCGAGCAGCTGTCCGCCAAGGCCTTCACGCTCGATGGCGGCCATGATGTCTACATCGGCGCGAGCATCGGCATCAGCCTCTTCCCCGACGACGGCGACAGACCAACGGACCTGATCCGCAACGCGGACAGCGCCATGTACGCCGCAAAGGCGGCCGGACGCAACACCTACCATTTCTATACCGAGGAATTGACGCGTAGCGCCAATGAACGCCTCTCGCTCGAAACCCGGCTGCGCGAGGCCATCGAGGCGGACGAGCTGATCGTTCATTACCAGCCGCAGATCAACCGCGTATCCGGGCGCATCATGGGCGTTGAGGCGTTGGTGCGCTGGCTCCATCCACGGGAGGGCCTGATTTCTCCGGCGCGCTTTATCCCGCTGGCAGAGGAATCCGGGCTGATCGTGCCACTTGGAGAACAGGTCCTGCGCAAGGCCATGATCCAGGCACGGGCCTGGCACCTGCGCGGCCACCCCGGCTTGCGCGTGTGCGTCAACCTCTCTTCGCGACAATTCCAGCAGTCCGACTTGCCGGAGATGCTGCGGACGCTGCTCGAGGAAACCGGGCTCGATCCCGCCTGCCTGGAACTGGAGATCACCGAAAGCCTGCTGCTCGAGCAGGGCCAGGACGCCTTGAGCATCCTGGAACGGATGCGGGCACTGGGGGTACGTCTTTCCATTGACGATTTTGGCACCGGCTACTCGTCCCTTGCCTACCTCAAGCGCCTGCCGATCCACCAGCTCAAGATTGATCAAGGCTTCGTGCAGGGCATCCCGGCTGACGAGAAGGACATGGAGATCGCCTCGACGATCATCGCGATGGCGCACAACCTGCGTCTGGAGGTTCTGGCGGAAGGCGTGGAAACCAAGGCCCAGCATGACTTCCTGCGAAGCAGGGGCTGCGATGCCTTCCAGGGCTATCTCTTCAGCCAGCCCGTGCCCGCGGAGGCCATCGAAGCATTGCTGGACATGGAAAGCGAAGCTGAGGCCTGCACGGCCTGAAGTGCCCTGAAATTCGTCAGCCCGGCGTCGGGGGAAGATAGATCGGCGCCATGCGCCGCCAGGCCCAGCCCTGGTGCGCGCGGCCGTCCCAGTCGTAGATCTGGCAATCGACCCCCTTGGCGCACAGGATGCGGCGCAGTTCATGGTTCTGCCCATGAAAGGGATCGTCCCTGCCCACCGCCAGGATCACCCGCATGCGCCGCAAGGCCGCGAGCAGAACAGGCTCGTGAAGATCGGGCAGGAAATGCAACGGGGTATTGAAGTAGACGCTGTCGTCGTAATGCCCTGCGAACAGGTCCTGAAAATGCTCGACCGGCCGGGTCAGGTCATAACG
This sequence comes from Pseudomonadota bacterium, assembly GCA_040758395.1. GTDB lineage: Bacteria > Pseudomonadota > Gammaproteobacteria > Halothiobacillales > Halothiobacillaceae > Thiofaba. Next base: position 93,224 of record JBFLVP010000026.1, on the reverse strand, counting down.
CCCCGAGCACGCCACCAGACGATCGATCAGTGCCGGGTGACGGAAGGCGAAGTTCGCGGCGAAATACCCCCCCAGGCTCAGACCATGCGCCACGCGTTCCCCATTCGGATTGAGCCGTGTGATCAATGGCAGCACCTCGTCCAGCACATAGCGCTCGTAGGCAAGATAGCGATGGACCCGGTCTTCCGGGCGGCACCAGAAGCAGTACAGCGATTCGTGCGCGATGTTGTCCAGGCAGAACAACTGCAGGCTCCCTGCTTCAATCCAGGGGCGAAGGCGCTCGACGATGCGCAGGTCCTCGTACTCGTGAAAGCGCCCATCGCGGGTGGGAAAGATAAGCACCGCGCTGCCGGCATGGCCGAACACCAGCATTTCCATGTCGCGCCCCAGGTGCGGGCTGTGCCAGACGTGATATTCGCGTTGCATCGGGTGGTCAGTCCTGACTGATTGCATTTGCGATGCCGGACGCCCCCTCGCACGCTAGACGGACGTGGGGTGAAACCAGCGCGGCAACAGACGACGAAGGCGCGCCTCCTCATGCGCGGAGCCGGGCCCCTCGAAATGCCCGGTCTGTTGAACCAGGAACAACTTGTCGCCCTTCCAGGCATTGTAGATGGCGAACTGCCCGGGGGGCGCCACCGCCGGATCGAACAGGGCCAACGCGGCGAGCAGCGGAACGCGGGCATGAGAGGCCGCGACCGCAGCATCGTAATAAGCCAGCGTTTCAGGTACGTGACCCTTCTGGCGCACGAAGGCACGCACCGCCTCGCCGCTGCCCACGGTCGGGCAATCCAGGCGCAAGGGCCAATGGCCGAAGGTCGGGACATTCAGATGCACGCCACGCACCAGCGGCTCCCAGGGGCAGGCCAACGCACCCACGCCGCCGCCGAAGCTGATCCCTGCATATCCCAGCCAGGAGACGTGCGGAAACAGCTGCCGGGCGGCATGGATCGCGAGCCAGAGATCGTCCACGCAATGCCCGACGAGGTAGTCATCCCTCTTCTCGATGCCGTGCAGCACATGCTGCATCGGGTGTTCGGGCAGGCCAGGCTGACGGCTGCGGGACATGCCTCGGAAGCAGGGAAAGAGCACGGCGCTGTCGAGGACCGGCCAGTCCCAATCGGGGGCGTCACGCCCACCGTAGCCATGCCCCACCACCCAGACACGCCGGACATCCCCGAAACGCGGCAACAGGGCCCAGCCGCCCAGGATCAGCCCATCGGCGGAGCGGTAACTGAAATCATGCACGCGCCAGTTGCCGCGCAGGCCGGTCGGCTTGAGCGTGGGCATGGGATCGTGGGAGACGATGTGTGCATGGCGTGTCCGCCAGTACTCGGAAAAGTCCTCCGGCTCGGACGGCGGGGTGATCCCGAGCAGTCGGGGGAGATCGTAGCCATACCCCGGATCGAAGGCGTATGGATGACCGATCACCGCGGATCAGACTCCACTCTGAACGTGGCGGACATGGGCGCCGGCGGCACAGGTCAGGTCGTAGCTGATGGTGCCGACGGCGTCCGCCACGGCGTCGACTGGCAGCCCCGCGCCCCACAGTTCGACCGTAGCGCCGGGTTGCACGTCGTGACCGCGCAGATCGATGGTCATGAGATCCATCGAAATGCGACCGATGATGGACGCGCGCCGGCCATCGACCAGCACCGGGGTGCCGGCCGGGGTCCGGCGCGGGTAGCCGTCGCCATAGCCGATCGCGGCGATGCCGACCGGCATGGGCTCCGGGCAGGTCCAGGTCGCGCCATAACCGACGGCCGCGCCCGCGGGCTGATGCTTGACCGCCAGCAAACGGGTGCGCAGCGTCATGACGGGGCGGAGCCCCAGTGCGGCTGCCGAGCCGTGCAGGAAGGGGTTGCCGCCATAGAGGGCGATGCCAGGCCGGACCACATCGCCGCCCGCGCCGTAGCCGCCGAGCAGGCCTGCGGAGTTGGACAGGCTGCGCTCGCCCTCCAGCCCTTCGGTCGCCTGGCGGAATACCTCGATCTGGCGGCGAGTCGCCTCCGGGTCGGTTTCGTCGGCACAGGCGAAATGCGTCATCAACCCCGGCGCTCCACGCATGCGAGCGCTGGACAGCAAGCGCGTGTGAATGCCCCTCGCCTGCTCCGGCTCGATCCCCATCCGGTGCATGCCCGTGTCAATTTTCAGCCAGACCTTGAGTGGCAGGCCGGTATGGCCACTCTCCAGCAGATCGACCTGCCAGGGCTGGTGGATGACCGGCTCCAGCATCAGGCGGGCCGCAAGACGGGCCTCCGCGAGGCTCGAGAAACCCTGCAGCACCATCAGCCGCTGGGTGACGCCCGCCTTGCGCAGGGCTTCGGCCTCGCCCAGGGTCGCGACGACGAAGCCGTCCGCCAGCTCGCGCAAGGCCTGCGCGCAAACGAGCATGCCGTGGCCGTAGGCGTTCGCCTTGATCGCGGGAAAGACCTTGGCCCCCGCAGCGGCGGCACGCAGCACGACGAAGTTATGGCGCAGGGCATCAAGGTCGATATGCGCCTCGGGGATGCGCAAGGATGTCACTCGTAATCCCCGCCGGCGTAGGTCTCGGGCGTGTAGTTGGCGAACTGGGTGTACTTGCCGAGGAAGGTCAGGCGTACCGTGCCGATCGGGCCGTTACGCTGCTTGCCGATGATGATCTCGGCCACGCCCTTTTCCGGGCTGTCCGAGTTGTATACCTCGTCACGGTAGATGAACACGATCAGGTCGGCATCCTGTTCGATCGCGCCGGATTCGCGCAGATCGGACATCACCGGTCGCTTGTTCGGCCGCTGTTCAAGCGAACGGTTGAGCTGCGAGAGGGCGATCACCGGCACCTCCAGCTCCTTGGCCAGAGCCTTGAGCGAGCGGGAAATCTCCGAGATCTCGGCGGTGCGGTTCTCGTTGCTGCCCGGCACCTGCATCAGCTGCAGGTAATCGATGATGATGAGCCCCAGGCCATGCTCCTTCTTCAGGCGGCGTGCGCGGGCGCGCAGCTCGGTGGGCGACAGCGCGGGGGTGTCATCGATGAAGATCGGCGCCTCGGACAGCATCACCACGGCCGAGGTCAGGCGCGGCCAGTCCTCGTCCTCCAGCTTGCCGGTCCGTACCCGGTGCTGGTCGATGCGGCCGAGCGAGGACATCATGCGCAGCGCGAGCTGCTCGCCGGGCATCTCCATGGAGAACACGGCGACCGGCTTCTTGGTGCGGATCGCCGCATTTTCACCGATGTTCATCGCAAAGGTGGTCTTGCCCATGGACGGGCGGCCAGCCACGATGACCAGGTCGCCCTTCTGCAGGCCGGAGGTCATGGTGTCGAAATCGTCGAATCCGGTCGGCAGGCCCGTGATCGGCTCATCCTGCTCGTAGAGGGTCTGGATACGCTCGACCGCCAGGGTCAGCAGGCCCTTGATCGGGGCGAAGCCCTTGCGCTGGCGGTTGCCCTGCTCGGCGATCTGGAACACCTTCTGCTCGGCCTCTTCCAACAGCTGGCGGCTGTCGCGGCCTTCCGGCTGGTAGGCGCTCTGGGCGATGCCGGTGCCCACATCGATCAGCTGCCGCTTGATCGCGTGCTCCCGCACGATATCGGCATAGGCAATGATGTTCGCCGCGGTTGGGGTGTCGGCCGCCACGCGACCGAGATAGGCCAGCCCGCCCACGTCATCCAGCTGGGCGTTCTTGTCCAGCCATTCGGCCACCGTCACCACGTCGCGCGGCTGATCGGCATCGGCCAGTGATTTCAGGGCGCGGAAGATCAGGCGGTGATCACGGCGATAGAAGTCATCTTCCGTGATCCGGTCAGCCACCCGTTCCCAGGCCTCGGGGTCGAGCATCAGGCCCCCGAGCACGGACAATTCCGCCTCCATCGAATGTGGCGGCGCGCGCAGGCCGCTCAGCTTGCGGTCATGCTGGCGGCCGGCGACATCCTCGGCATGGATGGCGTCGACAGGGGGGGCGTAGTCAGGGACAAAATCGTTCATGGATCGCTATGTGCGGAATATTTGCGGGCTATTGCCGGCTATGGACGGGCGTTGGCAGGTCAGCGGACCTGCATCACCATGCCACCCAGCTTGAGACCGCCTTGCAGACGTTTGAGGGCAGCATCCGCTTCCGCCTGGGTATTGAATGGCCCGGCACGCACGCGCCAGACGGTTCGCCCTTCGATGTCCAGGCGCTCCAACTGGCAGGCCACGCCCGCGCGCTGGACCTGACCGCGTAGGGTCTGGGCGTTTTTCTCCGAGCTGAAACTTCCCAGCTGGATCATCCACTGGCCTGCCACGGGCGGTTTGGATGAGCTTGCAGCGGGCGCGGTCGGCCTGGCTTCGGCGGGTTTGAACTCCTGCTTCGACGGCGGCCTGGTTTCAACCTTCGAGACGGTGTTCGACTCAGGCTTGGGCTTCGATTCCAGCCGGGGCACTGCTGCCGGTTCTGGCTTGGGCTCGGGGAGCTGCACCTCGCGCGGCCTAGGGGGAACCGGCAGGGGCTGCGGCGGCTGGAGTTGTTGACGAACCTCTTCCGATGGTTCCGGAATGGCCGTGTCGAGCGGCTGGAGTGGCGTCGGTCGCGCGGGAATGTCGGTGCGCAGGCTGGCCTCGTACCCCTCCCCCTGCAAAAGGAAGGGAAGCACAATGACCGCCAGGGCCACCACGACCCCCGCGCCAAGCAAGCGCTTCAACAGCACACGATCCAAATCATGCCTCGATGTCAGAGCCCCGGATGGCCGCCAGCACATCCGCAACACAAAGGAAGGAACCGAACACAAGCACACGATCGTCCGTATGCGCGTCGGTCAGTGCTGAAGTATACGCCATGCGAGGTTGCGCCCACGCCCCGATCACGGGCAGGCCGGCAGACTGTAGCATTTCCGCCAATGCCGCCGCTTCACGCCCGCGCGGCCCCTCCAGCCCGGCCAGATACCAGCCATCCACCTGCCCGGCCAGGCGTTGCGCCATGCCAAGCGCATCCTTGTCGGAAAGCGCGGTGAAGACCGCCAGCGTCCGTCCTCTTCGAGGCAAGCCCTCCAGCGCAAGCGCCAGGGCCTCGACCCCCGCGGGATTGTGCGCAACATCCAGCCAGACCGGCACCCCACGCACGTCGAGGCGTTGCATCCTGCCTGGGTGACATACGGCCAGCAGGCCCGTGCGCAGATGCTCGGGCGACCAGGACAGCCGGTCAAGCATGGCGACGAGCAGCATCACCACGCCAGCGGCATTGTCGATCTGATGTGCCCCCGCCAGCGCAGGCCGCGGAAGTTCGAAGGACAGCCCGGCCCCCTGCCATTGCCAATGCCCATCCGTCACCTGCGCGTCGAAATCGATCCCGCGCCGCAACGGATGGAGGAGGAGCATCTCGGCATGGGCCAGCACGCTGCATGGCGGCTCCCGCTCGGCAATGACAGCGATCTGCCCGGTCCGGAAGACCCCCACCTTCTCGAAGCCGATGGCTTCACGGTCAGCGCCCAGCCACTCGACATGGTCGAGCGCGACATTGGTGAGCAGGGCCGCGTCGGCATCGATGACATTGACCGCGTCCAGGCGGCCGCCAAGGCCGACCTCGAGGATGGCGACATCCACCCGGGCCTCGACGAACACCGCCAGCGCGGCGAGGGTGCCGAACTCGAAATAGGTCAGCGGGATGCCCCCTCGCGCCTCCTCGACATGCTCGAAGCCCCGGATCAGGGCGGCGTCATCGGCCTCGCGGCCTTTCAGGCGGACACGTTCGTTATAGTGCAGGAGGTGCGGCGAGGTGTAGGCACCAACGCGATGCCCGGCCGCCGTCAGCACGGCTTCCAGCATGGCGACCGAGGAGCCCTTGCCATTCGTCCCCGCGACGGTGATGACCGGGAAGGGCAGCCGCGAGGACAGCCCCATCGCCTGGAGCACATCCCGCACCCTCTCCAGGCCAAGCTCGATCCCGGCCTGCCCTTTCGGATGCTGGGCTTCGAGAAACGTCAGCCATGCTTCAAGGCTGTCGGCATGAAACATGGTGGACGGCAGGGATCAGGCGGCGGCGGACGGCGCAGGACGCTTCTTGAGCATGCTGACGATGCTGGCGATGGTCTCGCGCTGCTCGTTGCGCGGCACGATCAGGTCGACCACACCATGCGCGACCAGGAACTCGCTGCGCTGGAAACCTTCCGGCAGCTTCTCGCGCACGGTCTGCTCGATCACGCGCGGCCCGGCGAAGCCGATCAGGGCGTTCGGCTCGGCGATCTGCACGTCGCCCAGCATGGCGAAGCTGGCGGACACCCCGCCCATGGTCGGGTCGGTAAGGACCACGATGTAGGGCACGCCGGCCTTGGACAGGCGGGTCAGCACCGCGGAGGTCTTGGCCATCTGCATCAGCGAGAACAGGGCTTCCTGCATGCGCGCCCCGCCGGAGGCGGTGAAGGTGATGAGCGGGATCTTCTCGTCCAGCGCGCGATTGGCCGCGCGAACGAACTTCTCGCCCACCACCGCGCCCATCGAACCACCCATGAAGGAGAACTCGAAGCCGGTGGTGATGACCGGCTCGCCCAGCACACGGCCCTTGATGGCGATGAAGGCATCCCTCTCTCCGGTGGCGCGCTGCGACTGGACGATGCGGTCCTTGTACTTCTTCTGGTCACGGAACTTGAGCACGTCGACCGGCTCGAGGTCCGCGGCGATCTCCTCGCGCGGCTCGGGGTCGAGGAAATGATCCAGGCGCTTGCGGATGCCGATACGCATGTGATGACCGCATTTCGGGCAGACCTGCTGATTACGCTCCAGTTCAGAGCTGTATAGCACCGAGGCGCAGGCATCGCACTTGATCCACAGCCCCTCGGGGATGGTCTTCTTGACCACGCCCTCGGTACGGATACGGGTCGGAAGCAGTTTCTGAAGCCAACTCATCGGAAATCTCCTTTATGCCCGCGCGGCGTTCATGGCAGCGCGCATCTCGGCCACCAGCCCGCCGACGCTCTGGCGGATCATCGCCGGGTCGTGCTGGTGCTGTTCAATCAGGAATACGAGGGAAGAGCCCACCACTACGGCATCGGCGATGGCCGCGACCTGGCCGGCGGTCTGCGCGTCGCGGATGCCGAAGCCGACGCCGAGCGGCAGGTCGATCTGTCCGCGCAGCTCCGCCAGGTGGTGCGCGACGTCAGCCACGTCCAGGGTATTGGCACCCGTCACGCCCTTGAGCGAAACGTAGTAGACGAAACCGCTGCCCTGCTGGGCGACGGCCTTGACCCGGCGGGCCGGAGTGGTCGGCGAGACCAGGAAGATGCGATCCAGCCCGGCCGCCTGCAGGGCGTCGTTGTAACCGGCGGTCTCCTCCGGTGGCATGTCGACGGTCAGCACGCCGTCCACGCCGGCCTCGGCCGCCTCGCGCGCAAAAACCTCGTAGCCCAGGACCTCGATCGGGTTGAGGTAGCCCATCAGGATGACCGGGGTGCTTGTGTCGGTCACGCGGAACTCACGCACCATGGCCAGCACGTCGTGCATGGAAACGTTGTGCGCCAGCGCGCGCTCGGTGGCGCGCTGGATCACCGGCCCATCGGCCATGGGATCTGAGAACGGCACGCCCAGTTCGAGCATGTCCGCACCCTGGGCGACCAGATGATGCATCAGCTCCACGGTGACGCCCGGTTGCGGATCGCCGGCGGTGATGTAGGGGATCAGCGCGGCACGGTTGGCGGCGCGCAGGTCTTGGAAGCGTTGGGCAATGCGGCTCATGATCAGAACTCAAATCCTTCGATCTTGGCGATGGTATTCATGTCTTTGTCGCCGCGACCGGACAGGTTGACGATGATGATCTCGTCCTTCGCCATGGTCGGCGCCAGCTTCATCGCATAGGCGACGGCATGGCTGGATTCCAGCGCCGGGATGATGCCCTCGGTGCGGGTCAGCATGCGGAAGCCGTCCAGCGCCTCGTCGTCGGTGATGGCGACGTAATTGGCGCGGCCGATATCCTTGAGCCAGCTGTGCTCGGGGCCGACGCCCGGGTAGTCCAGACCGGCGGAGATGGAGTGTGTGCCGATGATCTGGCCGTTCTCGTCTTCCATCAGGTAGGTGCGGTTGCCGTGCAGCACGCCCGGCTTGCCCGCGCACAGGGGTGCGGCGTGCTGACCGGTTTCGAGGCCATGGCCGCCCGCCTCTACGCCGTAGAGCTTCACGCTCTCGTCCGGCAGGAATTCGTGGAACAGGCCGATGGCGTTGGAGCCGCCGCCGACGCAGGCGACCAGCGCGTCCGGCAGGCGACCTTCCTTCTCCAGGCACTGGCGGCGGGCCTCGCGGCCGATCACGGACTGGAAGTCTCGCACCAGCATCGGGTACGGGTGCGGGCCGGCGACGGTGCCGATGATGTAGAAGGTGTTGTCGACGTTGGTCACCCAGTCGCGCATCGCCTCGTTAAGGGCGTCCTTCAGGGTGCGGGTGCCGGAGGTGACGGGCACCACGGTGGCACCCAGCATCTTCATGCGCGCCACGTTCGGGGCCTGGCGGACCACGTCGTCGGCGCCCATGTAGACCACGCATTCAAGGCCCAGGCGCGCGGCCACGGTGGCGGAGGCCACACCGTGCTGGCCGGCGCCGGTCTCGGCGATGATGCGGGTCTTGCCCAGGCGCTTGGCGAGCAGGGCCTGGCCGATGGTGTTGTTCACCTTGTGCGCGCCGGTGTGATTGAGGTCTTCGCGCTTGAGGTAAATCTTCGCGCCGCCCAGCTCCTCGGTCATGCGTTTGGCGAGGTACAGCGGGCTGGGACGGCCGACGTAATCGGCAAGGTCCGCATCCAGTTCGGCCTGGAAGGCCGGGTCGTTCTTCACGCGCGCATACGCATCGGCCAGCTCTTCGAGCGGCGCCATCAGGGTCTCGGGGGCGAAGATGCCGCCGTAGGGGCCGAAATGGCCGTGCTCGTCGGGGAACTTGGAATAATCAATCACAGCAAAACACCTGCGTCTGCATGACGAACTTCATGAATGAATGCGGCCATCCTGGCGGGATCCTTGATACCGTGGGCGCTCTCCACACCCGAACTGACGTCCACCGCCCACGGACGCACGCCCTGTACGGCCTCGCGCACATTGTCCGGGCGCAGGCCGCCCGCAAGAAGGATGGGACGGTCGAGCGCCGGGATGGCGGACCAGTCGAAGGCCTGCCCCGTTCCCCCTACCCCACCGGCATCGTGGCTATCGAGCAGGAAGCCGCCGGCGCGCGCATGGCGCGCGGCCTCGTTGACCGGATCGCTCCCTTGCCCCATCGGCAAGGCCTTCAGGTAAGGACGGCCGAAGCTTGCGCAGAACTCGGGCGACTCGCAGCCGTGAAACTGCAACATGATCTCCGGCATCAGGGCCAGCACCGCCGCCACATCCTCCTCGGACGGGTTCACGAACAGCGCCACCGGCTGCACGAAGGGCGGCAGGGCATCGCGGATGCGCGCCGCGCGCACCGGATCGATGGCGCGCGGGCTGGGCGGATAGAACACCAGCCCGATCGCATCCGCGCCAAGCCGGGCCGCCTCGCGAGCGTCCTCGGCACGGGTCAGGCCGCAGATCTTGATGCGGGTGCGTTGGGGGTGGGGAGTGCTGCTCAACATATGGCGTGCATGGTATCAGAACAACGTTGTCAGGAACGACGTCGGGTCACCGCCGGACGACGCCCCCAAGGAGGAATCCAAGGATGGATTCATCAGCCCCCCTCACTTGAGAGCCGGGTTCAGAAGAACACGGGGAGACGCGGCTCCAGCCCGAGACCGAAGTGCTCGGGGTACTGGACATGCACAAGGTATAGCCCATCCGCCGGAGCGGTGAAGCCCGCCGCCTCACGGAGGCAGGCATCTCGGACCTCAATCATCCACTCGGGCCGCTGCACGCCCATCCCCACCTGCATCAGGGTACCGGCGATATTGCGCACCATGTGGTGCAGGAAGGCATTGGCGCGCAGATCGAGGTAAATGTAATCCCCTGCCCGCGTCAGCCTGATCCATTCCAGGGTGCGCACCGGGCTCTTGGCCTGGCAATCCTTGCCGCGAAAGCTGGAGAAATCGAAGCGGCCGACCAGGTGCTGGGCCGCCTCGTGCATGGCCGCGACATCCAGCGGACGCCATTGCCAGGTCACCCGGCCGTGCAGCAGCCCCGGACGCTGCGGGCGATTGAAGATGGCGTACCTGTACTGGCGCGCGGTGGCGCTGAAACGGGCATGGAAATCGTCCGTGACTTCGCGCACCCAAAGCACCCCGACATCCTTCGGCAGGTTCGACAAGGTGCCCATCTGCCATGCGTGCATGTCACGCACGGCATGGGTCTCGAAATGCGCGACCTGAGCGCTGGCATGCACGCCACGATCGGTGCGGCCAGCACAGACCACCTCGACCGGGTGGTTGGCAATCCTGGACAGCGCCGCCTCCAACCGCCCCTGGATGCTGTCCACATCGGCCTGCGACTGCCAGCCGTGGTAGCGGGTGCCTTCGTATTCGATGCCAAGCGCGATCTTCACAAGTCAGGAATCTCAATACAAAAAAGCACCGCGGAAACGGTGCTTCATGAACATGGCCGCGCTGCACCCTGGGCAGCGCGGCCGGTCTGAACTCAAGCCCCCATGCGCTCGAGCATCTCCTTCGCACGGGTACGCAGGAAGTCGTTGCCCTCGCGCATGACTTCGTCAAGCAACGCACGGGCATTGTCATCATCGCTCATGTCGATGAAGGCCTGGGCGATGTCGAGCTTTGCCGCCTGTTCGTCGAACGAGGCAAGCACCTTGTCACGCGCTGAACCACCCTCTTCGCCCACCTCCCCCTGAGGAAGATCCAGGGCAACCGCAGGCACCTCCTCCTGGACTACCTCCGCAACCCCTTCCTCTTCATGATTCAGGGTGGAGAGATCGATACCCAGCATCATGAGGTCGTCTTCGCTGATTCCCATGCGAGGCGAAACTTCAGGCGTGGCCACTTCCGCTTTCGCCACAGGCTCAAGGTCAGCGGTATCCGCCGACAGAGGCTCAACAGCCTGCACGGACTCGGTCTCAGGCGCCTTGCCCGGCTCTTCAGGCAAGACCGCTGATGCATCCGCCTCGGCCATGGCCTGCTCGACAACGGTCGATGCCGCGGACAGATCAAGTTCGAGCGGAGGCAACTCAAGAGGCTCAGGCTCCATTTCTGCCGCGACCAGCGGCGCCGGGCCGCCGGGGAACTGAAGATTGTGGATCGGCAGCAGCAGTTCCTCGTCGACCGAGCTGCTTGCAGCCGCGACTGAAGGGACCGGTTCGGGCTGAATCTCTTCCGGCAATGGGAGACTCTCCAGCGGCTCGACCATCGAACCCATGTCGATGACCTCCGGCGCGGCTGGCGACTCGACGATCGGCAACTCGAGCGGGGGTTCAGCCGCCTGACCACCGAACAGCGGCGCATCGGCATACTGGCTCTCACCCAGTGAACGAATGGATGGCCACCAGGCCTCGTCATTCGGGAAGGAGGCCTTGAAGGCCTCGGCGGCCGCCAGGAATCCCTCCCGATCCCCCATCTCATGGAGTACGCGCAGCTTACGGGCTTGCAACTCCGGATCCGCGGGCAGACGCGATATGGCGTCATCGAGCACCTTGAGCGCCCTGTCGTGCAGGCCATAGGCAAGCATGACATCGGCCTCTTCCAGCGCATCATGATGGGGATTGGCCATCGCCGGCGCTGGCGGGGCCTCGGCCACCGATGGCATCACTTCCTCCGCCTGGGCAGGCTCGGCCTGCTCAACAGCCACGGCAGCTCCCGTAGCGGCCGCCACGGGAGCCACGGCGGCGGGTTCCAGGACGCGGGCATCTTCGAGCGCGGCTGTTTCCTCGCGGCGACGGCGCATGCCGCCCAGGAAGAATGCCAGCACCACGGCCCCCAGGCCGCCTACCGCGAGCAGCGCGGTGGGCAACAACGAGGGCTCTTCCTTCTCGACGGGTTTGGCCGCGGGCGGCTGGCCGGGGGTCAGACCCGCGTCCTGAAGCGATTGTTCGAGATGCTTGATCTGCAGATCCTTGAGGCGGAGCAGTTCCTCCATCTTTTGCATCTGGCTGTCGAGGGTCGAGATGCGCTGGGCCAGGCTTTCGTTCTCGACACGCATGGCCTCGATCTGCTCGACCATCTGTACCGGCATGTCAGCGCCGGGGGCTACACGCTCACCGGTAGCAGGTGTTTCGGCAACGACTTCCCCCACGACCGGTGCCGGCTCGACGCCCGCCGCCGTGGCCGCCTGCGGAGCGGGTTGCACGATCGCGAGACGCGCTTCTTGGACAGCAGGGACCACCTCGGCCTGCTGGGTTGCCGGCGCCGCTACCGGGGTAGCCTCTTTGACGACATCCGCAGGCACCTCTGTCACAGCGGCTGCTTCAGAGTCGACCTGGTCGACGCTCTTGACCGGCGCTTCCGCAGCCAGCCGGCGCATTGCGGCGGCATCGGGAATGCGTACGGTGGCGTCGGCCATCAGCATGCCACTGCTCGTGAAAGCCTGCGGATTCGCGTGTTGGATGGCATCCATCGCCTGTTGCACGCTTACACCATCCGGACGGACGCTCTTGGCGAGGCTGTAGAGCGTGTCACCAGCGGCCACCACATAGACCCCATCCTTGATCACGCGAGATGTCGGGGCCTTCCGCGCGGAGGCGTCCGTCGGCAAGCCGTACAGACCTGTCTTCGGAGCGGTGACCGCGGCAGCCTCGGCAGGTACCGCGGGCACGACAGGGGCGCGGCTTACGGGGGCCACTGGCTGATAGCCTGGCGGATCAAGCAGGATGGCGTAGTCGCGAACCAGAGCGCCATCAGGACCGGACAACTGGATCACGACCCCCAACGCCGGATCCCGCAGGGGACGCTCGGAACTGAGAATGATGCGCGGCCGCTTCCCACCCTCAACACGGAGTTGGATACGTCCGGCAAGCGCGGCGCGAGACAATCCTGCACGCTCGAAAGCCGCATCATCAGCCAACCGCACGCTCAAGGAATCGACATCGCCCGACCGCACATCCGAAATCGGAATCTCGGCGTGCAACGGCTGGTTCAGATAGGAGCGAACCTGAAGCTCCCCCATGCCCATCGCATGCGCGTTCGTGGTCCCGAGAATCACCGCGCATGCCAGCGCGAGAGGCAGTTTCCGCATGTCAGCACTCCCTATGAGGCGCAAAAAGTCGTCTGCATCAGACATTCTGGACGTCCAGACGCAACCGTACCGGTCCTAACCCGCCCCTGTCCATCCCTTTTCTGTGGCAGGCGCGCAACCCCCGGACTTTGCGTCAGCGGGGGCTTGATGAGCATTGAATTACAGATAGTCCCGAATCAGGATTTCGGCAATCTGCACACTGTTCAATGCGGCGCCCTTGCGCACGTTGTCCGAGACCACCCAAAGGTTCAGACCGCGCGGATGGGAGACGTCTTCGCGGATGCGGCCGACATAGGTCGCATCGTGATTGGCGGCCTCGGTTACTGCGGTCGGGTAGCCGCCCGGAACATGCTCATCGAGCACCTCGACACCCGGCGCCTTGCGCAGCAGTTCGCGCGCCTGCTCGGCAGTGATCTTCTCGCGGGTTTCGATGTGCACCGCTTCCGAATGGCCATAAAACACCGGCACGCGCACGCAGGTCGGATTCACCAAAATCGAGTCGTCACCCATGATCTTCCTGGTCTCCCAGACCATCTTCATTTCTTCCTTGGTGTAGCCGTTGTCCATGAACACGTCGATCTGCGGCAGCACGTTGAAGGCGATCTGCTTGGGATAGACCTTGGCCTCGGCAGGCTTGCCATTGAGCAGGTTGGCAGTCTGGGACGCGAGCTCCTCGATCGCCTCCTTGCCGGTGCCGGAGACCGCCTGGTAGGTGGCGACGTTGATGCGTTCGATGCCGACCGCGTCATGGATGGGCTTGAGCGCCACCAGCATCTGGATGGTGGAGCAGTTCGGGTTGGCGATGATGCCGCGGTTCCTGTACTGCGCCACGGCGTGCGGATTCACTTCCGGCACCACCAACGGGATATCGTCGTCGTAGCGGAACTGGGAGGTGTTGTCGATCACCACGCAGCCAGCGGCGGCGGCCTTCGGAGCATATTCAGCGGACACGGAAGCACCCGGCGAGAACAGACCGATCTGGACCTTGCTGAAATCGAACTCGGCCAGGTTCTCGACCTTCAGGTAACCATCGCCGAACGGCACGCGCTTGCCCGCCGAACGCTCGGAGGCCAGGGCATAGACCTTGCCGACCGGGAACTTGCGCTCGGCCAGGATCGACAGCATGGTTTCGCCCACGGCACCGGTTGCGCCCACGACGGCGACATCAAAAACACGACTCATCTCAAATATCCTCAAAGGTAATCAGGCCTGCCCCGGCTCGACCCGGGGACCAGGCAGGGCAACGGCGTCGCCCGCAATCCGGTCTTCGTAGCTGACCTTGGTGCAGCGGCCTTCCAGCGATCCGCCCTTTTCCACCGTCAGCTGCTCGCAGTGCACATCACCTTCCACGTGCGCCTGCTGCATCAGCTCAAGCAATCCGCAGTGCACTTCGCCATGCACATGCCCAGAAACGATCACGCGCCTCGCGCGGATCACCCCGCTCACGCGCCCATGCACACCCACCGACACCATCGCCGCGCCACTGATGCTGCCCTCGTATTCACCATCGACATGGACCGCACCGGGGCTGTTCAGTTCGCCGTGGACGCTGCATCCCCGGGCGACGATCGTCTTGCTATCACCTGCGTTTCCTGATGCACCAGCTCCGCCAAAGAAGCCCATGGCACGTTCCTCACATTCTTGGCAATCGAATTGAAATCCCGTTCATTCCAGTCCATGAAGGGGCGTGGATTCAGCGGCTGATCCAGGAACCGAACCTCGTAATGCAGGTGCGCGCCGGTACTGGTTCCCGTGTTGCCCACGCGGGCGATCTGCTGCCCGCGAAACACCACCTCACCCAGCTTCACGTCGGCACCCTGCAGGTGCCCATAACCGCTGCTGAAACCATAGCCGTGCGAGATCACGACAAAATTTCCGTAGCCGCCATTGTGATAGCCGGAGAAGGTCACCACACCATCGGCGGGAGCGTAGACCGGCGTTCCCGTCGGAGCGGAGAGGTCCGTCCCCTCATGCATCTTCCGCTGGCCGGTGACCGGGTGCGTACGCCAGCCGAAGCCATCCGAAAACCTGAAATCCTGCAGCGGAAAACCGTTCGGGATGCGCCCAAGCATCAGACGCCGCTCGATCAGGGTCAGTTCGACCTGCTCGAGCGACTCGCCCGGCAGCGAGCGGTTGAGATCGAAAGGCAGGTCAAACTCACTGGCCAGGCGGGAATAGGCATCCTGCAGCTGACCGATCTCGCCCGCCTTGCTCTGGAGCAGGCCCGAAAGGCTCAAAACCTGCTGATTCTGCGCCTCCAGCGCACGCTGATAGTCCGCGATGACCGCCTGCTTGCGCTCGTCGATGGTGGCCAGTTCGGTCTGCAAGGAGGCCACGGTCTTGCCCAGCCAGCCTACCAGCACCATCCCGCCCAGCAGGGACAAAAGCGCGAGAATCACCACGGCGACCACCAGGCGCACCATGGCGATGTGCAACGTCAACTGACGCGCGCCACGGATATCGGAAACGGTGATGGTCAGCCGGTCTCGCACGCCATGCCTATGTGCTTATTCCTCACGCAAGGCGGCAACAATAGCATCGCCCATGGCCGAGGTGGAAACGCAGGTCTGCCCCGGCTCCATGATGTCACGGGTACGCAGCCCCCGATCCAGCACCACGGACACGGCGCGCTCGATGCGATCCGCGAGATCCGGGCGCTCCAGGCTGTAGCGCAGCATCATCGCGGCGGACAGGATGGTGGCCAGCGGGTTGGCGATGCCCTGGCCGGCGATGTCCGGCGCGGAGCCGTGGCTCGGCTCGTACAGGCCCTGGTTGGAGCCATTGAGCGAGGCGGACGGCAGCATGCCGATCGAGCCGGTCAGCATGGAGGCCTCGTCGGAGAGGATGTCGCCGAACATGTTCTCGGTCACCATCACGTCGAACTGCTTGGGCGCGCGCACCAGCTGCATGGCGGCGTTGTCGACGTACATGTGGGACAGCTCGACCTCCGGGTAGTCCTTGGCCACGCGCTCCATCACCTCGCGCCACAGCTCGGAGGTCTCCAGCACGTTGGCCTTGTCCACCGAGCAGACCTTCTTGTTGCGCTTCATTGCGGCCTCGAAGGCCACGCGACCGATGCGCACGATCTCGGATTCCGAGTAGCGCATGGTGTTGAAGCCTTCCCTTTCGCCCTTGTCGTTGACCTGGATGCCGCGCGGCTGACCGAAGTAGATGCTGCCGGTCAGCTCACGCACGATGAGAATGTCCAGACCCGCGACCACTTCCGGCTTGAGGGTGGAGGCCGAGGCGAGTTGCGGGTAGAGGATGGCCGGGCGCAGGTTGGCGAACAGGCCAAGCGCGGAGCGGATGCCGAGCAGGCCGCGCTCCGGGCGCAGCGGGCGGTCCAGGGTGTCGTACTGCGGGCCGCCGACGGCGCCGAGCAGGATGGCGTCGGCCTCGAGCGCCATCTCGCGGGTGCTGTCCGGGAACGGATGGCCGGCCGCGTCATAGCCGGCGCCGCCGATCAGGCCCTCGTCCATCTCGATGTCGAGGTCGAACTCGCCGACCAGGACGTCCAGCACCTTCACCGCTTCATCGACGATCTCGGGGCCGATACCATCACCAGGGAGAACCAGAACTCGCTTTGTCATGAGAAACAAACCTTAACTTATTGAAAAAACGCAACATTAGCCTGGATAAGCGCAGCGCATCCAGGGAATGGTGCCGGATGAACTACCCTTACCCGGCCTGAAAATCAAAACAAGCCGAGAGCCTCAGTAGCCCGGATGAAGGCCGAAGACCATGAATCCGGGGATAGTCCCCCGGATTACGCTTCGCTCCATCCAGGCTACAAAATCAGAACAACCAGGGCGCCTCGGCCTTGCGGCGCGCCTCATAGGCGCGGATCTCGTCGGCATGGCGCAGGGTCAGTCCAATGTCATCCAGACCGTTGAGCAGGCAATAACGACGGAAGTCGTCGACATTGAAGTCGATCACTTCATCACCAAGACCGCGAATGGTCTTGCTCTCAAGATCGATGGTCAGCTCCAGGCCCGGCTTCGCCTCGACCGCCTTGAAGAGGTGATCCACGGTTTCCACAGGGAGAACAATGGGAAGCAAGCCACTCTTGAAGCTGTTGTTGAAGAAGATGTCGGCGAAGCTCGGCGCGATCACGGCGCGAAAGCCGAAACCGTCCAGGGCCCACACCGCGTGCTCGCGGGAGGAGCCGCAACCGAAATTCTCGCGCGCCAGCAGGATGGAGGCGCGATCATAGGGCGGCTGGTTGAGCACGAAGTCAGGGTTCTTCTTGCGCTTGCTGTGATCCATGCCCGGCTCGCCCGGCTCGAGGTAGCGCCAGTCGTCGAAGGCGTTCGGACCGAAGCCGGTGCGGTGGATGGACTTCAGGTACTGCTTCGGGATGATCGCGTCGGTGTCGACGTTCGGGCGATCGAGCGGGGCGACGATGCCGGTGTGTTGGGTAAAGGCTTGCATGGCTTCGCTCCCTTAGAAATGACGCACGTCGACGAAATGGCCCGCAATCGCGGCCGCGGCGGCCATCGCCGGGCTGACCAGGTGGGTGCGCCCGCCCTGCCCCTGGCGACCTTCGAAATTTCGGTTGGAGGTGGACGCGCAGCGCTCGCCGGGCTCCAGGCGGTCGGCGTTCATGGCCAGGCACATGGAACAGCCCGGCTCGCGCCACTCGAAGCCGGCTTCCAGGAACACCTTGTCCAGACCTTCCTCTTCCGCCTGCTGCTTCACCAGGCCCGAGCCCGGCACCACCATGGCAAGCTTCACGCTATCCGCCTTCTTGCGGCCCTTGATGACGGCGGCGGCGGCGCGGATGTCCTCGATGCGCGAGTTGGTGCAGGAGCCGATGAACACCTTGTCGACCGGAATCGACTCGATGGACTGGCCGGCCGCGAGGTCCATGTAGGCGAGCGCCTTGCGCATACCGTTGGCCTTGACCGCGTCGGCCTCGGCGTCCGGGTTCGGCACGCTGGCGGAAACCGGCACCACCATCTCCGGCGAGGTGCCCCAGCTCACCTGCGGCACGATGTCGGCGGCATTCAGCTCGACCACGCGATCGAACTGCGCCTCCGGATCGGAGCGCAGCTCGCGCCAGGCCGCGGCGGCCCTGTCGAACAACTCGCCTTTGGGCGCGAACGGGCGGCCTTTGACGTAGTCGATGGTCTTCTGGTCGACCGCGACGATGCCCGCGCGGGCGCCGCCCTCGATGGCCATGTTGCACACGGTCATCCGGCCCTCGACGGAAAGATCCTCGATGGCCTCGCCCGCGAACTCGATGGTGTAGCCGGTGCCGCCCGCGGTGCCGATCTTGCCGATGATGGCGAGCACGATGTCCTTGGCTGTCACACCCGGGCCGACATGGCCGTTGACGCGCACCAGCATGTTCTTCGCCTTCTTCTGGATCAGCGTCTGGGTCGCCATCACATGCTCGACCTCGGAGGTGCCGATGCCGAAGGCCAGCGCGCCGAACGCGCCGTGGGTGGAGGTGTGCGAGTCGCCGCAGACGATGGTCATGCCCGGCAGGGTGAAGCCCTCCTCCGGGCCGATCACGTGCACGATGCCCTGACGGACGTCGTTCATCTTGAACTCGACGATCTGGAACTCGGTGCAGTTCTTGTCGAGCGTGCTGACCTGCTCGCGCGAGACCGGGTCGGCGATACCCTCGACGCCGCTGTCACGCGCGCCAAGTGTCGGCACGTTGTGATCCGGCACCGCCAGCATCGCCTCGCGCCGCCACGGCTGGCGCCCAGCCATGCGCAGGCCCTCGAAGGCCTGCGGCGAGGTCACCTCGTGCACGAGCTGGCGGTCGATGTAGATGAGCGCGGTGCCGTCGTCTTCCTGACGGATCACATGCGCATCCCAGAGTTTGTCGTAAAGCGTTCTGGCGGTCATGGCTGAAACCTCCTCAATATTCGAATCATCGCGAAGCGATCCGTCATCCCCCCTCTCTCGCAAGCGGGCTCTCGAGCGCCGTACCCCGAAGGGGCTTGGGGCATGGATACCCCAAGGGTGCGAGAGGAGGGACCAAAGGGCTGGGGTGAGGGAGAATGAGCCCATCACCGACCCTTTCATCATCGGATGCGCTGCCGGGCTCATTCAGTCTTGCGGCCATTCTAGGAATGGTCTATCCATAACTCCAATGTATTCTTTTCATGGAATCCATTCCTTATGGATATATCAAGCTACACTGCATTCCTCGCCGTGGCCGAACATGCCTCCTTCTCGCAAGCCGCGGAGAAGCTGCACCTGACGCAGCCCGCGGTCAGCAAGCGCATCGCCCAGCTGGAAGAATCGCTCGGCGTGCCGCTGTTCGACCGGCTCGGCCGCCGCGTGGCGCTGACCGAGGCGGGACGCGCCCTGCGCCCGGTGGCCGAACGCATCCTCAGCGACGTGCGCGAGACGCGCCAGGTCATCGCCAACCTGTCCCGCGAGATCAGCGGCCCGCTGTCGGTGGTCACCTCCCACCACATCGGCCTGCGCCGCCTGCCGCCCATCCTCAAGGATTACACCCGCCGCCATCCCGCCGTGCGGCTGGACCTTGCCTTCATGGACTCGGAACAGGCCTGTCAGGCGGTCGAACACGGTGAGTTCGAACTGGGCGTGGTCACCCTGCCGGTCCGCCCGGCCCCGACCCTGGAGGCCATCCCGCTGTGGGAGGACGCGCTGGTGATCGCCACGGCGCCCGACCACCCCCTCGCGCGCAGGGGCCAGGTCAGCCTCGACGAGCTGGGCGGCCATCCGGCCATCCTGCCCGCCGTCGGCACCTACACCCGCACCATCATCGAGGCCCCCATCCTGCAGCGGCATGGCGCGCTGGACGTGATCCTCGAGACCAACTACCTGGAGACCATCCGCACCATGGTCGCCATCGGCCTCGGCTGGAGCGCCCTGCCCCGGGTGATGCTCGGCGAGGACGTGGTCGAGGTCTCGGTCGAGGGCCTCGACATCCACCGCACCCTGGGGATCGTGCGGCATGCGGGGCGCAGCGTGTCGAACGCCTCGCGGGCACTGAGCGCGCTGCTTCGCGGGTCCACGGAGACGGGCGAACTGGCATGAAGCAGGCTCCCTGGCGCATCCCCCTGCTCCTGACCAGCCTCGTACTGGCCGCTGCTCTGCTGCCCGCTCTTCCGCAGCCGCAAAGTTACCACCGCTTTGTGGACACGCGCGCCTTGCTCGGCCTGCCGAATGCCCTGAACATCCTGTCAAATCTCCCCTTCCTCCTCGCCGGCCTCCTGGGCCTCAAAATCTTGAGGAAGGGCCTGTCGAAGGACGAGACCGGGCTGCCTTACGCCATCTTCTTTCTCGCCCTGATCGCCGTGGCCGCGGGTTCCGCCGGGTACCACATCGCCCCCGACAACGCCCGCCTGCTGGGGGACCGCCTGCCGATCGCCGTGAGCCTCGCGGCCCTGCTCGGCGCGCTGCTGGCCGAGTCGGGCCAGGCTCGCCCATGGACTTTGCCCTGGCTGATTGCCCTCAGCCTCGCGAGCGTGCTCTGGTGGGCCATCAGCCCGCGCTGGGGCGCCGAGACGCTGTGGCCCTACCTCGCCTTCCAGCTCGGCTGCATGGCTGCCCTGCTCACGCTAGCCCCCGGTGTCGCACGCGGCGGGATGCTGCTGCTCGCCCTCGGGCTCTACGGCACCGCCCTGGCGGCAGAGTGGATGGACCGGGCGATCTTCGCCTGGAGTGGACAGATCCTGAGCGGCCACAGCCTCAAGCACCTGCTGGCCGCCAGCGCGGCCCTGCTGGTTGTGCTCAGGCTCAACCTGCTTGGTAACAAGACGCCCGCCTCCAGCCGATGATCCGTCTCACGTCACCCGCGCGTTGACGAACTGCCATGGGTCCTCGCCATCCATCTCTTCCGGGAACAGGCGCCCCCGGCCGGACAGCGGGGTCCAGTCGCCGTACACGCCGACCATCTCGCCGAGATAGGGCTCGGCGGCGGCGAGGACCGCCTCGTGGTCGAGCTCGTCCGGCTCCACGATGCCGCGCCCGGGGTGGTTGAGCGCCCAGACCACTCCCGCCAACACGCCGGCGGCGGTCTGCAGGGTGGTGGCGTTGTTGCAGGGCGCGAGCGCGCGGGCCTGCTCGAGCGAGAGGCGCGAGCCGTACCAGTAGGCCGTGCGGACATGGCCGAGCAGCAGCACGCCGAGCTCGTCCACACCCTCGACGAGGTCATCCATCAACAGCCGGTTTGAAGTCTGCGGCTGCCAGTTGCGCCCGGCCAGTTCGTGCAGGGAGAGCACGGCATCGTCGCAGGGATGGTAGGCGTAATGCACGGTCGGGCGGTAGACCACCTCGCTACCCTCGCGCAGGGTGAGGAAATCGGCGATGGAGACGGATTCCGCGTGGGTGATGAGGAAGCCGTGGTAGGGTCCTGCAAGCGGGGTCCAGCTACGCACGCGCGTGGCCGCGCCGGGTCGGCGCAGCCAGATGGCCGCACCGGCACCCGTCGCGTGGCGGACGCCATCGGGCGGAAAATGACGCTCGTGCGTGCCCCAGCCAAGTTCGGCCGGCTGGCAGGCCTCGCCGATGAAGGCCTCGGCCGACCAGGTATTGACGAACTCCCCCGGCCGCTTGGGGCGGAAGGTGACCTGCGTGTCGCGCTCCGCGATGTGGATCGCCCGCACGCCAAGATCGCGCGCCAGGCTCGCCCAGCCCGCTTGACCGGATGGCTCAACCTCGCCAAGGCCCGCATCCTGCGCAAGTTGGCGCAGGGCGCGCTTGACGAAATGCGAGACGAGCCCCGGGTTGACCCCGTGATTGATCACCGCTGTGGGCGCCTGGCCAGTTTGCCGGCGCAGGGCCAGGGCGGCTTCGCGGTAGGCATAGTTGGAACGGCGCTCGGGCGGGATGGCCGGAGTCTCGTGGGCCCCGGCCCAGGGCTCGATGCAGGCGTCGAGGTAGCCGACCGCATGCCGCTGGCACCAGTCCAGGGCGGCGAGGCTGGAGACACCGTAGGAGAGGTTTAGCAGGAAATCGCCCGCTTTCAGGTGGCGGGCGAACAGGTCCTCGAGGTTGTCCGCGGTGACGGTTTCGGCGTGGAAGGCGACGCCCTGGGCCACGGCCTGCGCGCGTCCACCTCGGCCACGCGTGAGGATGGTGATCCGCCCAGGATCGATCTCGAGATGGCGCAGCAGGAGCGGAAGCACGCCCTGGCCGATACTGCCGAAGCCGAGCATCAGCAGGCGGCCATCCAGTCGGGCAAGCCTGGCGTGCTGCATGCTTACCTCCCTTGCCCCCGAAGCGGCTTAGCCGAAAAGCATTCCCCTGGCCTGATCGTAGACCTCGCGGCTGCATGCGGCCAGTACGTCACGGGTCTCGAGGGTGAGCTTCCCTCCCTCCAGTTCGCTGAACACCCCACCCGCCTCACGCACGATGACGCTCAGCGCGGCGATGTCGAGGATGTTCACATCCGATTCGATGATCAGGTCGATACGGCCGGAGGCCAGCAGGTGGTAGTGCAGGAAGTCGCCGTAGCCACGGGTACGGTTGACGGTCTGGCAGATCTTGCCGAAGCCTGACCACTGCGCGGATTGCGCGAGGCTCTTGATGTTGCCCGCGGACAGCGCGGCCTGATCCAGCGCGTCGATTCCGCTGACGCGGATCGGCTGGCCGTTGAGGAAGGCGCCGCCACCCTGCTCCGCCCAGGCCATCTCGCCACCGTTGAACACTGGTGCGTTGGAGACGCCAAGGATCAGTTCCTCGCCCTTCATCAGCGCGATCTG
This sequence comes from Pseudomonadota bacterium, assembly GCA_040758395.1. GTDB lineage: Bacteria > Pseudomonadota > Gammaproteobacteria > Halothiobacillales > Halothiobacillaceae > Thiofaba. The sequence continues at coordinate 70,460 of JBFLVP010000026.1, read as the reverse complement.
GGTGGAGAACATCGGGTACTGGCGCACGAAGGCCTTGGTGCCGTCGATGGGGTCGACCAGCCAGGTGTATTCGGCGTCCGGGTTGGTCTTGCCGGTTTCCTCGCCGTAGAAGCCATGCTCGGGAAACGCCTTCTGGATGACGGACTTGATGGCCTGCTCGGTTTCCACGTCGGCCACGGTGACCGGGGTGAGGTCTTCCTTGATCCGGACCTGGATGTTCTTCTCGTAGTAGTGGCGGATGACCGCTTCACCGGCCCTGGCGGCCTCGATGGCGGTCTTGAGGTAAGCGCTTTGCTGCATGGTTGGCCTGCTATAGTCGATTCAGGAAAAAGTCTTTTGCCCGCGCGGAGAAGTCACCATGTACCTCAAAGACCACGCCACCGGCGATGCCGTGGAAATCCTGGATATCACGGCCCTCATCAATCCCAGCCACGATACCGTGCGCGGGCGCTTTCATACCGGCGAGGAACTGCAGGACCCCGAGGAGTTCCAGAAGAGCCGCCTGAGCTTCCCATCCGGCGAGGCTCTGCCGCGCTGCTGGCTGGACCCGCACTGGCGCGGTGTCTGATCATGTAGGAGCGGCGTCCACGCCGCTCCTACAGGCCATTTTCAGCTTGCAAGCCCAAACAGACGACGGGCGTTCTCCAGCGTACGCGCCGCCGTTTCCTCCAGACTCCAGCCGCGCAGGCTGGCGAGCTGTTCCGCCACGTGGCGCACATACATCGGCACGTTCGGCTTGCCGCGATGCGGCACGGGCGCAAGATACGGTGAATCGGTCTCGATCAGGATGCGGTCCGCAGGCACCTTTTTCGCCACTTCGCGCAGTTCCGCCGCGCTCTTGTAGGTCAGCACGCCGGAAAATGAGATGTGGAAACCGATATCCAGCGCGCGCTTGGCGGTGGCCCAATCTTCGACGAAGCAATGCATGATGCCGCCGCAGTCGCGCGCATTGTTTTCCTCAAGCACGCGCAGGGTGTCGTCCTTGGCCTCGCGGGTGTGGATGACCAGCGGCTTGTTCAAATGGCGCGCGGCTTCGATATGGGTGATGAAGCGCTCATGCTGCCAGGCCGCCCCCGGTTCGGTGCGGAAATAGTCCAGTCCCGTCTCGCCGATGGCAACCACGCGGGGATCGCGCCCGAGTTCGACGAGTTGCTCCAGGGTCGGGCTGCAGGACGGTTCCTCGTTCGGATGCACACCGACACTGACCAACACCTCGGGATACGGCTCGACCAGGCTGCGCATGGCCGGGTAGCTTTCCAGATCGATGGCCACGCAGAGCATCAGGCCCATACCGCCCTGACGGGCATCGATCATGAAGGCGTCGAAGTCACCGCCCCAAGGGGTGAGGTCGACGCGGTCGAGGTGACAGTGCGAATCGGCGAGCAGCATGGGTCGTCAGAGGGTGTAGGTCGGCTGGTCGTTCTTGAGGGCGCCGGCAAGATAGTTTTCGATCCTTGCCCGCGTTCTGCCCTGATCCGCCTCGAGGAACTGCACGCCGACGCCCGCCGGGCGGTTGCCCTGCGCACCGGCCGGGGTGATCCAGACGACCTTGGCGGCCACCCGGACCCGCTCCGGGTCGCTCATCATCGACAGCACCAGAAAGATCTCCTGTCCCATGCGCAACTGGCCATGCCCTGGCAGGAACAGGCCGCCGTTCTTCAGGAAGGGCATGTACGAGGCGTACAGAGTGGCCTTGTCCGGGATGTTGTGATGCACGATGCCGGATGCGAAGTTCACGACGGGCGTCCTCCGAGACGTTGAAAGCGCAGCAGCAGATCCTCCAGCAGGAGGTCACGATTGAGCGGATGGTTCACCAGACCGCCCATCTTGATCAACTCATCATACAGGCTGAACAGGGCGCGCGCATCGAGCCGCCTGGCGATGGCGGGCAAGACGTCGGCCAGGTCCTGGTTGAGCAGTTCGCCGGCCCCGCCCTGGGCACGGATCAGATCACTGACCAGCAGCGTGCTCCAGTGCACCAGCTCCGGCAGCAGGACCTTGTCGGTGGCGGCCGCCATCGCGACCGGGTTGCCCCCCGCGCGCAACAGGTGCAGAAGCGACTCCAGCCAGCGGGTCCGCTGGGCCAGCTTGTCCGGCGCGGCCAGTTCCAGCGCGGCGAGCGGGCGCCCCTCGACCAGGTCGAGCAGCAAGGCGGGATTTTCCGCCGCGACCTGAGGCTGCCGCGCCAGCCATTCGACCGCAACGGACCGCTCGGGAACCTCGATCGTCCAGCGCTGGCAGCGGCTGCGCACGGTGATCGGGAGGCGTGCCGGATGCGAACTCAGCAACACGATCAGGGTGCCCGCCGGTGGTTCCTCAAGCGTCTTGAGCAGCGCGTTGGCCGACGCGGTGTTCATGGCATCCGCCGGCTCGATGACACCGACCTTGCCATGGCCGAACTGGCTGGTCAGATGGAGCGCGGCGGTGAAATCGCGCACCGCCTCGACCTTGATGGTCTTGCCCTCGTCTTCGGGCATCAACGCGGTGAAGTCCGGATGCGCGCCGATCAGGAAGGGGCGGCAAGAGGCGCAATGGCCGCAGGGCTGACCGTCCGCCTGAGGCTGATGACACAGCACGGCCTGTGCCAGGAGACGCGCAAGACGCCCCTGCCCCACACCCTCCGGCCCGGTGAGCAGAAGGGCATGAGGCAGCCGCCCCTCCTGGTGCTGCCCGGCAAGACGCGTGAAGCTGGCATGGAGCCAGGGATAGAGACTGTGCATCAGCACGACCCGGTCAACATGCGCTCCACCGCGGCGCGCAGGGACGACTGCACCTCAGCCAGCGGGGATGATGCATCCACCACCACGAAGCGGTCGGCATGCTGCTCCGCCTGGGCCAGGAAGGCGGCGCGCACCCGCTCGAAGAAGGGGCGCCCCTCCTGCTCGATCCGGTCTTCCGGTTCACCCCGGCCGCGCATGCGCTCCAGGCCAACCTCGACGGGGGTATCGAGCAGCAGGGTCAGGTCGGGACGCAACGCGTCCTGCACGAAGCCTTCAAGCCAGGCGATGGCCTCGCGCGGAAGGCCGCGCCCGCCCCCCTGGTAGGCGTAGGACGAGCTGGTGAAGCGGTCCGACAGAACCCAGACGCCCTCGTCCAGCGCCGGGCGGATGACCTGAGCCACGTGCTGGGCACGGGCGGCAAACATGAGCAGCAGTTCGGTCCGCGCATCCATCCCGGCGAAGGCGGGATCAAGCAGCACGCCCCGCACCGCTTCGCCCAGCGGGGTTCCGCCCGGCTCACGGGTGCGCAGCACACGCAGGCCGCGCGATTCCAGCAGCTCGTGCAGCATCTGCAGGTTGCTGGACTTGCCGGCACCCTCGCCGCCTTCCAGTACGATGAACTTGCCGCGCTGCATTAACGCCCCCTCGTGATGTAACGACGCACGGCCCGATTATGCCCCTCGAGCGTGCTTGAGAAAGTATGGCCGCCCGTGCCGTCGGCGACGAAATAGAGCGCATCGGTCGCCTCGGGATGCAGGGCTGCCGCCAGTGCATCGCGCGATGGCAGCGCGATGGGTGTCGGCGGCAATCCCACGCGGGTATAGGTATTCCAGGGCGTATCCGCCTCCAGGTCGCGCCGGCTCAGGTTGCCATCGAAGGCCGGGCCGAGTCCGTAGATCACGGTCGGGTCGGTCTGCAGGCGCATGCCCTTGCGTAGACGATTCACGAACACGCCGGCGATCCGCGGTCGCTCGGAGGCCTTGCCGGTCTCCTTCTCGACGATGGACGCCAGCACCACCGCCTGCTCGGGCGACTCCAGCGGCAGATCGGGTGCCCGGTGCTCCCACAGAAGGGCGAGTTCGCGACGCAGGGCCTGATTCGCCATCCGCAGGATCTCGATGTCGCTCGTGCCGCGCGGGAAGGTGTAGGTCTCGGGCAGGAAGAAGCCCTCGGCAACCTTGCCGGGCTGGCCGATGACCGCCATCAGCTCATTTCCGCTCAGGGCAAAGCCTTCGGGGCGCAGGGCTGGATGCATCACCAGAACATCCCGCGCCTGCTCCAGGGTCATGCCCTCGACCAGGGTCACCCGGTAGAGGATCGCCCTGCCCTGGGCCAGCATGGCCAGCCAGTCCGAGGGCGTCTGCCCCGGCTCGATACGGTATTCCCCCGCGCGCAGGCGGGCCGCCGTGCCGGTCAGACGGGCCAGTGCCTGCATCCGCAGGGGGCCGAACGGCCCCAGCCCGAGGTCATATTCAAGACGGCGAAGCAAGGCGCCGAAGGTCGATCCCCTTTCGACTTCGAAGCAGATCGCCTCCCCGTGCTTCATCGGGGCATGGGCGAAGCGCAGCAGATCGCCGGCCACCCAGGTCGAGGCGAGCAATACGGCCAGCACACCCGCGAGCACGATCGCCAATAGTGTCGATCCAACGCGCATCATCTCCAGAGTCCTTTCCGTAGCTGGCGGGTCAAGGGGCCCGCCTCCCATGTCCGATGGTCAAGCAGGTGCGTCACGGCGCGGATGCCGCTGAGACTGTTGGTGAGGAAGACCTCGTCCGCCCCGAGCAGGTCTTCCATGCCCAAGGCCTTTACTTCCACCGGCACGCCGAGTGTCCCGGCGCGCGCCATGACATGCCTGCGCATCACCCCGTCCACCCCGCAGTGATCGAGGCTGGGTGTTAACAGGCGGCCACCTCGCACCAGGAAAAGATTGCTCACCACGCCCTCGACCAGAAAACCTTCGGTATCCAGCAACAGACCTTCGCCGATGGCGGGATCGCTCCATTCCGCGCGTGCCAGCACGTACTCCAGTCGATTCAGGTGCTTGATGCCCGCAAGCCTCGGCTGCCGGGCGAGACGCAGGTCGCACAGGCGCGCCGCGACCTCGTCGGCAGTCACCCCCATCGGCGGGTAACGCAGCAGGATGAGGCTGGGGCTCACGATTTCGGGCGGGAGATAGCCGCGCCCGCCGCTACCTCGAGTCACGATCAGCTTGAGCACCCCCTCGCCCAGCTCGGCCGCGGCTTCCTCAAAGGCCCGATACAGCTCGGCGGAATCCGGCAAAACCAGGCCAAGGCGTTCAGCGCCGAGCGCGAGACGCTCGAGGTGAAACTCGAGCAGACGCACGGCCCCGGCCGACACACACATGGTTTCGAACAGACCATCGCCGTAATGCAGGCCCCGGTCGCTCAGCGGCAGGCTGTCGAGGAAACGGATCGTCATGCTTCGCTCAACCCCAGGGCGCGCAACAGCCCGCGCGCCTTGGCACGGGTTTCCTGCAGCTCGGCCTCAGGCTCGGAGTCGGCCACGATGCCCGCGCCAGCACGCAGGGTGAAGTCAGCCCCGTCCAGCTGCAGGGTGCGGATGAGGATATTGGTATCCAGCGAACCGTCGCGGTTCAGATAACCGAGCGAGCCCGTATAGGCCTCCCGCGCCGTGCCTTCAAGTTCGGCCAGAATCTGCATGCAGCGCACCTTCGGGCACCCGGTGATCGTCCCGCCGGGGAACATGGCCGCCAGCACCTGGCCGGGCGTCACACCCTCGCGCAGTTCGCCCCGCACATTGGAGACGATGTGGTGCACGTGACGATAGCTCTCGATCACCATCCGCTCGTCCACTTTCACCGTGCCCGGTCGCGCGATCCGACCGAGGTCGTTCCGTTCAAGGTCCAAGAGCATGATGTGCTCGGCACGCTCCTTGGGATGCATGATGAGTTCGGCCTTGAGCGCGGCATCCTCGTCCTCGCTGCCGCCTCGTCGGCGGGTGCCGGCAATCGGACGGGTCTCGATGACCCCATGCCGCGAGGACACCAGCCTCTCGGGCGAACTGGAAACGATGGCCCGCCCCTCGATCCGGCACAACGCGGCGAACGGCCCCGGATTGTTACTCGCCAGGTGGCGAAAGAGATCGACCGGATCGGGCGCCTCGACAAAGCGCCCGCGCCAGGCGCGTGAAAGATTGGCCTGGAAGATGTCGCCCGCCAGGATGTATTCGCGGATGCGGGAGACACCGCCGAGAAAACCGGCCGGTTCGTCCTCCGCAAGCACGGATGGGGGCAGAACCGCGGGCTGCGCGGGTTCGGCGGCAAGCGTGCGGCAATCCTGCACGAACGGCTCCAGGAAGCGAGGCTCGTCACCCTCCTCGACCCACCAGCTCACCCCCTCGGCATGGTCGTGAACGAGAGCCGCGGGACAGCGTTCGGCATAGGCCACCGGCAGATGGCCCGGTGCCTGCGCAAGCGGTACCGTCGGCTCCAGCCAGTGTGCCAGTTCGTAGCCCAGGTAGATGAACCAGCCGCCGTGGAAGGGAAGCCCGCAGTCGACGGTGGGCACGGCCTCGCTGCGCCACCAGGCATCAAGCTGATCGAGGAATCCACCGGCGATCCGTACGCCATCACGGGTGCACGCATGACCATCGAAACGCAGACGGGATTGTGGAAAGGCCAGCAGGATGTCGTAGCGTCCCTGCGGCGTGCCGTACGCGGACGAGGCGAGGAGATGGGGATAGCGCCCGGGATGCGCGCGATGGAGTGCCAGCAGGTCTACCGGCGCATCAAGCCGTCGAACCGTCAGCCCTGATTTCGCCGACAACTGACCACCGACCACTGCCCGCCAGCCCGGATCAGATACGGCGAAACACCAGCGTACCGTTGGTGCCGCCGAAGCCGAAGGAGTTGGACAGGGCGCAGTCGATGCGCATTTCGCGCGCGGTGTGCGGCACGTAATCGAGGTCGCAGCCCTCGCCCGGGTTGTCCAGGTTGATGGTCGGCGGGGCAACCTGATCACGCAGGGCCAGCACACTGAACACCGCCTCGATACCGCCGGCGGCGCCCAGCAGATGACCGGTCATCGACTTGGTGGAACTCATCGCGAGCTTGTAGGCATGATCGCCGAAGGCCAGCTTGGCCGCATCGGTTTCGGCGCGGTCGCCGGCCGGGGTCGAGGTGCCATGCGCGTTGATGTACTGCACCTCCTCGGGATTGAGGCGCGCATCGCGCAGGGCGGCCTGCATGCAGCGTTTGGCGCCGTCGCCGCCCTCGGCGGGCAGGGTCATGTGGTAGGCATCCGCGCTCATGCCGAACCCGGCGAGCTCCGCATAGATGCGCGCGCCGCGCGCCCTGGCACGCTCGTAATCTTCCAGCACCAGCACACCCGCGCCTTCGCCCAGCACAAAACCGTCGCGATCCTGATCCCAGGGGCGGCTGGCGGCCTCGGGCGCATCATTGCGGGTGGACAAGGCACGCGCGGCGGCAAAACCGCCCACACCCAGTTCGGAGGTTGCCATCTCGGCGCCGCCCGCGATCATCACATCGGCATCGCCATAGGCGATCATGCGCGCGGCTTCGCCGATGTTGTGTGTCGCGGTGGTGCAGGCCGTGACGATGGCGATGTTCGGCCCCTTGAAGCCGTAACGGATCGACAGATTGCCCGACACCATGTTGATGATGCAGGCCGGCACGAAGAACGGAGAAATCTTGCGCGGGCCGCCATCGTTGAAGGCGTCACGGGTCCGCTCGATGCCCGGCAGACCGCCGATGCCGGAACCGATGGCCACGCCGATGCGCTCGGCATCAGCCTCCTCGCCCGTCAGGCCCGCGTCCTCAATGGCCTGAATGGCTGCGGCCATGCCGTAGTGAATGAAGGGTTCCATCTTCTTCACATCCTTGAGCGGCATCCAGTCTTCCGCACGGAAGCCCCTAACCTCGGCGGCAATCCGCACGGCCAGCCCGCTGGCATCGAAGTGGGTGATTGGCGCCACGCCGCTCTTGCTCGCCAGGATAGTGCCCCAGGCCTCATCCACGGTGTTGCCGACTGGCGAAACGATACCCAGTCCCGTAACGACAACGCGACGCTTGCTCACCTGCATAACCTCTGGATCGACAACTGGTCAGTGAAGGATTGGTGTTTCATCATACATGGCGCATGCGCCCAGCACCTGAACACATGCAAAGGCCCTGATATCTCTAGCCGAGGATCAGGGCCCTGGAATGAAAACGCCGCGCCGGGGAGGCCCGGGACGCGGCGTATGCGGGAAGCGTGTAAACGCTCTTACCCGAACTTAGGCCTGGTGGGCCTTGATGAAGTCAACCGCTTGCTGAACGGTGGTGATCTTCTCGGCTTCTTCGTCCGGAATCTCACACTCGAACTCTTCTTCCAGAGCCATGACCAGCTCGACGGTGTCGAGGGAATCGGCACCCAGATCGTCGACGAAGGAGGCGTCGGTGGTGACGTCTTCTTCCTTCACGCCAAGTTGTTCAACCACGATCTTCTTGACGCGATCTTCAATGCTGCTCATCAGATAACCTCGTTTGAGATAGGGAATTGGTTTTGAAGCACGGCGGGATTGTAGTGAAAAGGGCGGAACCAAGTCCAGCCCTCGCACCGCATTTCAGGCTATCCGCCATCATGCCATGTACATGCCGCCGTTCACGTGCAGGGTTTCGCCGGTGACGTAACCCGCGCCCGGTGAGGCCAGGAAAGCCACGGCATGCGCGATCTCCTCGGCCTGGCCCAGACGGGCCATCGGGATCTGCGCCAGCAGGGCCTGCTTGTGCTCCTCCGGCAGGCCGCGGGTCATGTCGGTGTCGATGAAGCCTGGGGCCACAACGTTGACGGTCACCCCACGGCTGCCGACCTCGCGCGCGAGCGACTTGGAGAAGCCCATGATGCCGGCCTTGGCGGCGGCATAGTTGGTCTGGCCCGCGTTCCCCATCGCGCCCACCACGGAGGCGATGCTGATGATGCGCCCCTGGCGGGCCTTCATCATCCCGCGCAGCACGGCCTTGGACAGGCGGTACACGGAGGTCAGGTTGGTCTGGATGATGGCGTCCCAGTCCTCGTCCTTCATCCGCATCAGCAGGGTGTCACGGGTGATGCCGGCGTTGTTGACCAGGATGGTCGGTGCACCGAACTGCTCCTCGATCGCCTTCAGCACGGCATCGACGCTCGCCTGGTCGGTGACGTTAAGCATCAGGCCCGTGCCCTTGTAGCCTTTCTCGGCCAGCTTGGCGGCAATGGCCGCGGCGCCGGATTCGGAGGTCGCGGTGCCGATCACGGTCGCACCACGCTCGGCCAGGGTATGCAGGATGGCCTCGCCGATACCGCGCGACGCGCCGGTGACGAGAGCGACTTGATTGGTAAGCTCCATCAGACAAGCTCCATACAATGAAGGAGTCGCTTCAGCGACTCGTGTTCACCCTCTCCCGCTTGCGGGAGGGGGCCGGGGTGAGGGAAGGGCCGTGACGAGGCAACGCGCGAACCCTCAAACTTCTTGAGTCAAGGCCTTGGTGGCACTCAGGGCCGCTTCCAGCGAAGCGGCATCGAGAACGGGATAGGCGACAAGATCACGCTCGATGCGCTTGGCGAGACCCGCCAGCACCTTGCCCGGGCCGAATTCGACCAGGGCCTTCGCGCCGCGCGCCTGCATGGCGCGCACGCTGTCGACCCACAGCACCGGGCGGTGCAACTGGCTGACCAGGGCGGCGCGCAGGGCGGCGGGCTCGGCATGCTCGGCACCATCCACGTTGTGCAGCACCGGTATGGCCGGCGCACGAATCTCGACCGACTCCAGCACCTTGGCCATCTTCTCGGCCGCCTCGCGCATCAGCGAGGAATGCGAGGGCACGCTGACCGGCAACGGCACCACGCGCTTGGCCCCCTTTTCCTGAAGCAACGCGGAAGCACGCGCCACGCCGGCCGCCGAGCCCGCGATCACGACCTGGCCGGGGCTGTTGAAATTGACCGCTTCAGCGACCTCACCGCCCTGAGCGGCTTCCGCGCAGGTCGCTCGCACCGCGTCGTCATCCAGGCCCAGCACCGCCGCCATCGCGCCCTCGCCCGCCGGCACGGCGGCCTGCATCAGGCGACCGCGCTCGGCCACCAGGCGCACGCCGTCGGCGAAATCGAGCGCCCCGGCGCAGACCAGCGCGGTGTATTCACCCAGGCTGTGGCCCGCCATGCACAACGGCTCGGCGCCACCCTCGGACTGCCAGGCGCGCCAGGCAGCCACCCCGGCCGCGAGCATGGCCGGCTGGGTGATCTCGGTGCGGTTGAGCTCGGCCTCCGGCCCTTCACGGACAATACGCCAGAGGTCATAGCCCAGGACATCCGAGGCCTCGCGGAAGGTTTGTTCGATGACGGGCTGGGTGTCCGCCCAGGCACTCAGCATGCCGACGGATTGCGACCCCTGACCCGGAAAGACGGCGGCAAACGATGCACGCATGGACACTTTCCTTCTTGTGGCAAATGTGTGGCGCGCATGCTAGCACAGGCTGCATCAAGCTTGCCCCCACGGCTGGCATCCCGGATAATCCCCGCTTTCCTATCCATGACTGATGATTGAATGTCGAAAGAAGACTACATCGAGATGCAGGGCACGGTGCTCGACACGCTCCCCAACACCATGTTCCGCGTCGAGCTCGATAACGGCCACATCGTGACCTGTCACATCTCCGGCCGCATGCGCAAGAACTACATCCGCATCCTCACCGGCGACCGCGTCACCGTACAGCTGACCCCGTACGACCTGACCAAGGGCCGCATTTCCTTCCGTTCAAAGTAATCCGGCTCCACTGCCGAAATGCCGCCGCCCGGACATGATCCGGCGGCGTCTTTTTCATGCCTCGGCGGACTCGGCCTCCGGCTCGACGGCGATGACCTGCAAGCCGGCACCGTCGACGGCTCGCTCGACGCGCACCTGCCCGCCTTCGGTCAGGCTACCGAACAGGAGCTCCTCGGCCAGCGGTCGCTTGATCTGTTCCTGGATCAGCCGCGCCATCGGCCTTGCCCCCATCTGCGGGTCGTAGCCTTTTTCCGCCAGCCAGGCACGCGCGGCCTCGCTGACCAGCATGTGCACACCTTTCTCCTCGAGCTGATGCTCGAGTTCAAGCAGAAGCTTGTCGACCACCTGGGCGATGTCCCGCTCGCTCAGGGCATTGAACAGGATGATGGCGTCCAGGCGGTTGCGGAACTCGGGAGAGAAACCGCGCTTGATGACCTCCATCGCGTCGCCGCGATGATCCTGGCGGGTGAAGCCGACCGAGGCGCGCGCGGATTCCTGCGCCCCCGCATTGCTGGTCATGATCAGGATGACGTGACGGAAATCGACCTCGCGCCCGTTGGCGTCGGTCAGCTTGCCGCGATCCATCACCTGCAGCAGCACGTTGAACAGGTCCGGGTGGGCCTTTTCGATTTCGTCCAGCAACAGCACCGCATGCGGCTGTTTGTGCACCGCCTCGGTCAGCAGGCCGCCGGATTCATGCCCGACATAGCCCGGGGGCGAGCCGAGCAGGCGCGAGATGGAGTGACGCTCCATGTATTCGGACATGTCGAAGCGCAGCAGGCCGATGCCGAGCAGGCGCGCGAGCTGGCGAGCCACCTCGGTCTTGCCCACCCCGGTCGGGCCGGCGAACAGGAAGGCGCCAATCGGCTTGTCGGCAGGACGTAGTCCGGAGCGCGCGAGCTTGATGGAGGTGGCAAGCTGCTCGACAGCCGTGTCCTGACCGTAGACCACCATACGCAGATTACGCTCCAGATTGCGCAGCATATCGCGGTCGGTACTCGAAACCTGTTGCTCGGGAATACGGGCCATGCGGGCCACGACCGCCTCGATCACGGCCGTATCAATGACGGCGCCCTTCTGACCGGCCAAATGGGCGCGTGCGCCAGCCTCGTCGATGACGTCGATGGCCTTGTCCGGCAAGTGGCGGTCGTGGATATGCCGTTCGGAGAGGCGCACGGCGGTCTCCAGCGCCTCGTCGGTATAACTCACCGCATGGTGGGACTCGAATCCGGCACGCAGCCCCTTGAGAATGGCCAAAGCCTCCTCAGTGGTCGGCTCGGGCACGTCGATCTTCTGGAAACGACGTGTCAGGGCGGCGTCCTTCTCGAAGATCTGACGGAATTCGGCATGCGTGGTCGAACCGATGCAGCGCAAACCCTTGGCCAGCGCCGGCTTGATCAGGTTGGAGGCATCCATTGATCCGCCCGAGGCCGAACCGGCCCCGATGATGGTATGGATCTCGTCGATGAACAGGATCGCCCCGGGCTTGCGGCCAAGCTCACCGAGCACGCCCTTGAGGCGCTTCTCGAAATCCCCGCGGTATTTGCTGCCCGCCACCATGGCGCCGAGATCCAGGCTGTAAATGACGCTGTTGGCCAATGCATCAGGCACCTCGCCCTGCACGACCATGCGCGCCAGACCTTCGACAATGGCGGTTTTGCCGACGCCGGCCTCGCCGACGAGGAGCGGATTGTTCTTGCGCCGACGGCACAGCACCTGCGCGACCCGCTCAAGCTCGGCCGCGCGGCCGATCAGTGGGTCGATGCGGCCCTCGCGGGCCAGCTGGTTGAGATTGACCGCATACTGTTCGAGCGCGGAGCCGGATTCGTGCGCACCACCCTCGGCTTCGTCCATCTCGGCAGGACGAACCTCCTCGCGCTCCTTGCCACCATGGGCAATGAAGTGGGTCACATCCAGCCGATTCACGCCCTGGCGCTTGAGCAGGTAGACGGCATGGGAATCCTGTTCGGCGAACAGTGCCACCAACACGTTGGCACCGGTGACCATCTGCTTGCCGGAAGCCTGCACCTGCACCACCGCGCGTTGCAGGACGCGCTGGAAACTGAGTGTGGCCTGTGCCTCGCCATCCTCGCCGGGCGAGAGGCGCGGCATGGTTTCGTCAAGGAAACGCTCGAGTTCGCGCGAGAGCATGTCGAGGTCCGCGCCGCACCCCAACAATACAGGGCGCGCCTCGATATCCTCCAGCAACATGCGCAGAAGAACCTCGAGCGTGACGTATTCATAGTGACGTTCACGAGCGAGGCGGAAGGCCTGGCTGAGAGTTTCTTCAAGCGATTTGCTCAACATCGTCGTACTGCCTTATGCCCCGGGGGCATCATCAAAGCGGCTCCGCCACACACTGCAAGGGATGGTCGCTATCACGCGCAAGCTCGATGACCAGCGACACCTTGGTCTCGGCCACCTCGCGCGAATACAAGCCACACACGGCCCGGCCTTTCTGATGCACGTCCAGCATCACCTGCATGGCGTGGGTATGAGGCAGACGAAAAACCCGCTCCAACACCGCCACCACGAACTCCATCGGGGTGAAGTCGTCGTTCAGCATCACCACCTGATACATGGGCGGTGGTTGAACGAGTTCATCGACCTCTTCCGGGGCGAGGCCGATATCTTCACCGGGGGCAAGGCGCGGACCCATTCTGGTCTCGCACCCCCCGACCATCCATGGCCGTGGCCGTGGCCCGCTTCGCGGGAGAGGCGTTCTACTCATGACCTTATTGCCAGAACCCGGTCTGAGCACGGATCAGGGCCAGCGAGATCGAGACCCCTAGTCGATCCATCAAGCGCTCGAACACATCGGCTTCCGGGGTGACATTCACCACCTTCTCGGCCTTGATCACCTCCCGCGCCACATGGCCTACGTCACCCAGGCCATCCGCCAGCCCCATCTCCACGGCTTGCTCCCCTGTCCATACAAGACCGGAAAACAGCGCGGGAGTTTCCTTGAGACGCTCGCCCCGACCCTCGCGCACCACCGCGATGAACTGGTCATGCACCTGCTTCAATACACCCTCCATGTGCGCCTTCTCGACCGGATCGACCGGCTTGAACGGACTCATGAGCGCCTTGTGGTCGCCCGCGGTCAGTTCACGATGTTCTATCCCCAGTTTTTCCATCGCCTTGGTCACGCCGAATCCGTCCATGCGCACGCCGATCGAGCCGACGATACTGGCCTTGTCGACGTAGATGGCATCCGCCACCGCCGCCACGTAATACCCGCCCGAGGCACCGATATCCGCGATCACCGCGTACAGCGGCTTGTCCGGATGCTTGGCACGCAAACGGCGGACCTCATCATAGATATAGCCCGATTGCACAGGGCTGCCACCCGGACTGTTGATCCGCAAGATCACACCCTTGGCATGCTTGTCCTCGAAGGCCCTGCGCAAGCCCTTGATCACAGTATCCGCGCCACCGGGCGCACCTTCCAGAATCGGCCCATCCAGGGTGACCAGCGCGGCGTGCGCCTCGGTCGGCAAACCATCATCACTCCCCGGACCTCCGAACATGAGGACCAACAGAAGCAACAGGTAGGTCAAACCAGCCAGCTTGAAGAAGATCCCCCAGCGCCGGGCCCGGCGCTGCTCGACCAGCCCGGCCTCCGCCAGACGGGCGATCAGCGCACGCTGCCAGGCAACATCATTGATGACTGCGTCATCATGGGACTTGGGTGTATGTTCGTTCATGCGTTCACTTCCTGATGAGTCTGACACGTCCCCTCTTGAAGGGTACGGGACGCGGGATCGAGGTCGGCTCTGTCAAGCCAGGCATGCAGCTGGATCAGATCATCCAGGACACCCAAGGGCTCGCAGGCGACAAGCTCCTCCCGTCCATGCACCCCATGAGCGATGCCGATGGAGGGCACATGAGCGTGGCGAGCCATGTCCAGGTCGAAGCGCGTGTCCCCGATCATCAGGGTGGCGGCAGGGACCGCGTCGGCTTCGAACATCAGTTCGCGCAACATCAGCGGATCAGGCTTGGAAGCGGTCTCCTCAGCGCAACGCGTGGCGAAGAAATAACGGCCGAAGCCAGTTTCCGCCAAGACCCGATCCAGCCCTCGCCGGCTCTTGCCGGTCGCCACCGCCAGCCAGAAGCCGCGCTCGGCCAGCTCGGCCAACAACGCCTCGGCCCCGTCGAACGGACGGATCGGCGTCGGGTCCAGGCCCATGTAGTACTGACTGTAGCCGGCCGCCAGACGCTGACGCGTATCCGGGCCATGCTCCGGATACAACGCCGCAATGGCCTCCGGCAAGCCAAGGCCGATGATCGAGCGAATGCGCTCCTCATCCAGGATAGGCAGCCCGACATCGCGCATCGCGTTGCGGAAGCTGCTGACAATACGGTCGGCTGAATCCATCAGGGTGCCGTCCCAGTCGAACACGATCAGTTTGTAGCTGTTGCTCATCGGATACCGCCTTCGCGTAGTCGTTCAAGCACGCCCATCAGATCATCCGGCAAAGGCGCATCGACACGCAGGGTGCACTCGGTGACCGGATGCAGCAGTTCGAGTTGCTCGGCGTGGAGAAACAGGCGGGTCAGACCCATGGATTTCATCAAGCGATTGAAGTCCGTGTCACCATACTTGTCGTCCCCCGCCAGCGGATGGCCCATGTGCTGGGCGTGCACACGTATCTGATGGGTGCGGCCCGTCTCGATATCAACCCTCGCCAGAGTCGCGAAATTGGCAAAGCGCTCGACGGGTTCGAACACACTGACCGCCAGCTTGCCGCGCGCATCCACCCGCACCATGCGCTCGCCGCCCTGAAGTTCGTTCTTGAGCAGCGGCGCCTCGACCCGGCGGGCCGCGCCGCGCCAGATCCCCTTGAGCAGGGCCAGATAGATCTTGCGGATGCCAGCCATCCTTGGCTGGCCCCCTGCGGGCTTGCTTTCTAGCAAGTCCCGATTCGTTCCAGGCGAATCGGTGGTCGTCTTGTCGACCAGTTGCCGCTGGACGCCGAGCAGCGCCTCGCGATGCTTTGCCAACACCAGGCAGCCGCTGGTGTCGCGGTCCAGCCGATGGGCCAGCTCGAGGCCGGGCAGATGCCCCCAGGCCGCGCGCGCCAGTTCGATCAGCCCATAGGGCACGCCGCTGCCGCCATGCACCGCAAGCCCCGGCGGCTTGTTCAGGATCAACAGATGGTCGTCCTCGTACAGCACGCGCTCGCGCATGGCCTGTACACGCTGATGCGGCAGCTCGTGCACCTCGCGCTCGGCCATGCGGATGGGTGGAATCCGAATCACATCCCCGGCCGCGATGCGCTGCATGGGCTTGACCCGCCCCTTGTTCACACGCACCTCGCCGGTCCGCAGCATGCGATAGATACGGCTCTTGGGCACCCCCTTGAGCTGGGTCAGCAGAAAATTGTCCAGCCGCTGCCCGGCCTCATGGGCGCCCACGGTCACGAAGCGCACCTCGGAGGACGGGGTATCGGCATTTTCGATCGATGTATTCATGGCGCGCATCATACCGTAACCCCGAGCCTGCCCGCGCGGCTGGCGCTTTGCCCGCATTGCTCCGCTGTAACGATATTGCTATATTCGGGCAGGTTTCGCGGTTCTCGCGAAGCCGGACTCGTGGTGACGCGCGAGCTTCATGGAACACTGAACGATTCCCTCTCCCCGCAGCCTGCAGGCCGCTGGAAGAAACGACACACGGGTCTTGAGCCGGCATGGATGGCCGGGGCGTGGATCAACGGGATCCCGCCGGCAAGCGTGGACATGCCGCGAGATGTCCCCGTCGTTTCGCCTGGGCTGCAGACTGCGGGAAGACGGCCCCGACCCGGGCCGCAACCGCTTCGGCGGAGGGTATTGAACGACGCAATGATCATCCTTGGACGCCTAGCATTCGCCTGCATGATCGCCCCGTTCCTGACGCGGGCGCGGCGGGCTGTCGGTCATTTCCTCAGGCAACCGCTCCGGTCCCGCCTGCCCGGCAACAGCACCCCGACCCGCATCGCGTGGGCCGTGGCCCTGGCGTCCAGCCTTCCCTGCCGAGAATTCCCGCATGAAACGCATGCTCATCAATGCCACCCACCCGGAGGAACTGCGTGTTGCCCTGGTGGATGGCCAGAAGCTCTACGACATCGACATCGAAACCCCATCCCGGGAGCAGAAGAAGTCGAACATCTACAAGGCGACCATTACCCGCATCGAACCCAGCCTTGAGGCTGTTTTCGTCAATTACGGCGCCGATCGCCACGGTTTCCTGCCGTTCAAGGAAATCTCCCGCACCTACTTCAACCCCGAGGCGGTCGACGACAAGGGTCGCCCGATCATCAAGGAGGCGCTGAAGGAAGGCCAGGAGCTGATCGTCCAGATCGACAAGGAAGAGCGCGGCCAGAAAGGCGCGGCGCTGACCACCTACATCAGCCTGGCCGGCCGCTATCTGGTACTGATGCCCAACAACCCCCGCGCCGGCGGCGTCTCGCGCCGGATCGAGGGCGAAGACCGCGCTGAACTGAAGGAAGCCATGGCCTCGCTGAACCTTCCGGAAGGCATGGGCATGATCATCCGCACCGCCGGAGTCGGCCGCAGCCAGGAAGAACTGCAGTGGGACCTCGACTACCTGCTGAATGTCTGGCACGCCATCGAGACCGCCGCCGCGGAGCGATCCGCCCCGGTCCTGATCTACCAGGAAAGCAACCTGTTGATCCGCGCGCTGCGCGACCACCTGCGCGACGACATCGGCGAGATCCTGATCGACCACGAGCCGACCTACCAGCAGGCGACCGAGTTTGTCCAGCAGGTCATGCCCCAGAACCTGAAGCGCCTGAAGCTCTACCACGAACGCGTGCCGCTGTTCACCCGCTTCCAGATCGAGAGCCAGATCGAATCAGCGTACCAGCGCACCGTAACCCTGCCCTCCGGCGGCGAGCTGGTGATCGACCAGTGCGAGGCGCTGACCGCGGTCGACATCAACTCCGCGCGCGCCACCAAGGGCGAGGACATCGAGCAGACCGCGCTCAACACCAACCTGGAGGCAGCCGAGGAGATCGCCCGCCAGGTGCGCCTGCGCGACCTCGGTGGCCTGATCGTGATCGACTTCATCGACATGGCCCCGTCCAAGCACCAGCGCGAGGTGGAGAACCGCCTGCGTGACGCGCTGAAGATGGACCGTGCCCGTGTCCAGCTGGGGCGCATCTCGCGCTTCGGCCTGCTGGAAATGTCGCGCCAGCGCCTGCGGCCTTCGCTGGAGGAATCCACCCAGCACGTCTGCCCGCGCTGCCACGGCCAGGGCACGATTCGCAGCAGCGAATCGCTCGCCCTCTCCATCCTGCGCCTGATGCAGGAAGAAGCACTGAAGGAAAACACTGGCCGCATCATTGCTCAGCTGCCGATCGCTGTCGCCACCTACCTGCTCAACGAGAAGCGTGATGTCATCACGCGCATGGAGCAGGAATACCGCATCAGCATCATCCTGATCCCGAACCCGAACCTGGAAACCCCGAACTACCGTCTGGAGCGCGTGCGTCGCGCCGACATGGAAGCCCAGCCGGCACATGCGCACGAACTGATCGAGACGCGTCAGGAAGTGAGCTGGGCGGCTCCGCGCCCGGTTGCTCGCGAAACACGTGGCGAACCGGCCGTGCGCATGGTCTCGCCCCCGCCCGCCCCGGCACCAGTGGCGACCCCGGCGCCACGTCCCGAGCCGGTACAGCCTCCTGCGCCCCCGACAGTGCCGGCCGAAGCACCCGCGGCCGCGGCTGCCGCCGCGGGTGAAGGCGGTTTCCTGAAGAAGGTCTGGGGCTTCCTGTTCGGCGAACAGCCGGCCCCTACCCAGCCTCAGCCGGTTCCGCCCGCAAGGGAATCCGCGCGCCCCTCTCCGGAAGCCCGTGCGCCCCACGCCGAGGAGCCATCTGGCCGGGAGCGCGGCGCTCGTCGCCGAGGTCGTGGTGGCGAGCGCCCCGCGCAACCCAAGCCCGCCATCGCCCCGGTACCACGCGGCAAGGTCCCTCCGCGCGAGTCACGCGCGGCGGAAGGCGAGGAACCGAAGCGCGAGTCTCGCCCCCCCCGCCAACGCCCGCCGCGTGATGAGCATGAAGCAGGCCAGGAGCCGTCTCGTGAAGATGCGAGCCTGATTGCCCAGCAACTCGCCGCCCCGCTGGCACCGGCACCAAAGCCGGTGATCGACATCACCGCCAAGTCCAGCATCGCCGAGCAGCTGCCGCCCAATGCCGCCATCCGCCTGGAAGCGGGCGACCGGGTTGTGAGCGCGCTCGATGAGGAGGCCGCCCAAGCCGCCGACACGACTGGCGCAGTCGTTGCTGAAGAGCGAGCCAGCGCCGTGGAAATGCCTGTCGGCGGCAAGCCGACGATGGAAGCTTCGCCAGAGCCGGTCGCCGAAACAGCCCCATCCCAGGATGAAAACCAGCCTGCACCAGCCGTGGCCGTGGAAGCAGTGGCCGTGGAAGTCGCCGAGCAGCCCGTGCGTGTCACAGGCGCGGATGAGGGTAAGAGCCTGACCGAAGCCCTTGAGGCAACCCCGGCTGAGATCGCGGCCGTACCGACCGAGGAGCCCGAAGAGACCGAGGGCGAGGAAATCGAGGAAGGTGAAGCGCGCGCCCGTCGCCCGCGCCGTCGGCGCACACGTCGCCCGCGCGCGCAAGCCGAGGCCGAGGTTCCTGGGCTTGGCGAAACTACTGACATCGTGGAGGAAGGCCCCTCGCCCGCCCCGCCGATGGACGAGTCCGCGAACAAGAGTTGAGCGCATGCCCCCGGTCGGGTATCCAGCCTGACCGGGGCGACCTCGAACGACAAAAGCCCTGGACCTCACCGGTCCAGGGCTTTCTTGTGTCCGCCTTGGGCGGAATGCCTCAGATCGCCGTGGGCGTCAACGCGATTCCTGTCCCAAGTTGTTCGATCGGAATCGGCTTGTGAATCACAAAGCCTTGCGCGTAATCGACACCAATGTCGCGCAACCTGTCGAGGATGGCGTGGCTTTCAACGTATTCAGCCACCGTACGCATGCCCAGCGAGTGGGCGATCTCGTTCATCGAACGAACCATGACGTAATCGGTTTCACTATCGGCCAGTTCTCGGACGAAATAGCCATCGATCTTCAACACGTCGGTGCGCAGGTTCTTGAGATGCACGTAGGAGGCATGACCGCTGCCAAAGTCGTCGATCGAGAAACGGCAACCGTAGCGTTTCACCTGCTGGATAAAGTCCTGGGCGGTGTTGTAGCTGTCGATCGCCACGGTTTCGGTGATCTCGAAAATGATCTTGTGGCCGTCGAGATCACCCTCGCCGAACTGGGCGTGGAGGAAGTCGAGCAACTCCTGACTCCTGAGCGACTGGGCCGAGAGATTCAGGGAGAAGCCGCCAAGGGTATCGAACAGGCGCTGATTGGAGCGCATCCAGTCGAACACCCGGCCAAGCACCCACTTGTCCACCTCGGGCGCGCGCCTCAGCTGTTCGACCGCGAGAATGAAGCCCTGGGTCGCAATCTCACCCTCATCATGCAGACCATGCACGCCCAGCAGGATTTCGTAGTACGGCTTCAGGCTGCTGTAATTGCGGATCGGCATGACCAGTTGAAAGCGCAGGAACAAACCATCGTTTTCAAGCATGTGATCGATGCGTGAGGCCCATTCCATCAGACTGTGACCACCCGTCAGGGCATCGCTGGCCTGCTCGAAGACCTGGATATGATTCCTCCCGGCGCCCTTTGCGGCCATGCAGGCGGCATCCGCGCGACGAATGACATCCCCTGCATCGACATCCACCGGTTCGAAGCCGACCAGGCCGACGTTGACACCGACACTGTAATGCTGGTCTCCGGCCTCGAAGCGGAATCCCTTGAAGTGCTGCAGCAGTTCATGCGCCCAGTCATAGGCATGCCCCTGGTCCACATGCGGCATCAATACCATGATGGTCTCATCCCCGAAGGAGGCCACCACGCTATCCTCGAGGGCGATCTGCTCGACGTGGGCGGCAATCTCTCGCGCCAGCCGCTCGGCCTCTTCGATACCCCGCTGGGTATAAATCATCCTGAAGGCATCGAACTCCAGCATGGCGAGGGAGTGTTGTGCATTGCGCGTGCCGCTGGAGCTTGCCAATCCCTGCAGCCGGTGCATGAAACCCTTGCGGTTGAGCAGGCCGGTGGTGGCATCACGGATCGCCTGATCCCGCAGGCGGTGGTATGCATCGTCGACGATTGCATGCTCGGAGCGCTCCAGCAAGGGGCGGTCCTGGCTCTCGTCCTGATGCGCGAGATTGGATGCCAACCGCTGCGCCAGCTCATCCATGGACCATTCGATCTTGTGCGTGCCCGAGCGGTTGCAGAAGGCACAACTGGTTTCAGGGCGGCTGAGCCAGATCAATTGCATCGGCACCCAGAGCCCATCGATCATCAAGCGCCACCAGTCACCAAGACGGAGGCGTTCGATCAGGCGTGCGTGACGCCGCAGGATCGCCTCCTGCGGCGCGTAACCGGCCGCGAAGTGCTCGGCGGAAATGGGTACCAGCGTGGCGGCGAGCGGCGTCTCCGAGCGTAGCAGGCGGGTTTCCAACTGGCTGACGACGGACTGCACATGCTCGGCATCGACATTGACGGCCGCCAGTTCCCGCTCGACCCCGGTGACAAGGTCGCGGGCCTCTTGGGTAAAGTGCGGCCCAGGGACAAAACCGGGTGAAAACCAGGTACAGAGGCGCTCAACCACTTCCAAGGCCGCGCGCCACTCATCCCCCTCCGCACCCCGACGCAACTCCAGCAGGATCAGGTGCTGCTGCCAGCCGGCCTCCAGCAGGCGCAGCAGAATATCCGGGACATCGCGCCCGGCCAGCAGATGCCCGAGGGCATCGCCTACGCGTGCGCGCGCTGTCCTGATACGCTCACGCCCTTCGCTGGCCTCCTGCAGCCGCGCCACTCGCAGGCGCCGATGCTGGCGAATCGGTTCGAGGATTTTCTGCAGCGTCCCCGCCACCGTGGCGTAGAGAGCCGTCGTCGGCTCCTGCTGAGCGCAGAGACGATCCACCAGCTGGTTGAGGAAGATACGCAGTTTGGGATCGAACAGCTTGCCTTTGTCGTCGGCGGCGATGGCGAACTGGTCGAGCAGGTTGACGACCCTGCGAGCGGGATGATCTTCCTGATCGAGGAAATGCTCGTCGGTCAAGGCCAGCTTGAGCAGCGGTGACTCAAGTTTCTTGACCAGTGTTTCGATTTCCGAACTGGGAGCATATTGCGAAAGGGCACGCCCCAGCAGATCGGCCATCACTCCGAGCACCTGCTCGGCGCGCGGATCAAGGCGCATGCCCCCGCCGTGCATCTGGGCCAGTTCTGTACCGATCTGCTCGACCAGACTGCCCTGTTCGGCACCGGCCTGTGCCGCCGGCCGGGCATCCAGCGCCCGCAGAACATCGCCGACACCGGCCAAAGGCAAGCCGGCACGATCCGCCATGGAAACGGGAGACAGCGCCGCGCCCCCCGGGGACAAACGCTGAGGCAAACGCTGGCGCAAGGACGTGGCCACCTGCATCAACTGCGCGGCCGACGCGTCCGCATCCATGGAAGCGGCTCCCGGCGGGCCCGCGACGGGTTGCTCTGCGGAAGACGGCATGCCCGCGCCGGTTGCGCCTGCGGACCAGCCCCGATTGAGCATGCTGAGCAGGGAATCAAGGCTGTAACCGGCCGCCGGAGCATGCTCGGCAGCCCCCATCTGCTCCCGTTGACTCGGATAACGCGGCACGGCCGGGGTGGCCTGCGACGCGGCTTCGCCTGCGCCATCGTCGGAACCCGCCACCGTCGCTGGCGACTCCACCCCAGTGATCGGACGCTCATCTCCCCCTGCTCTGGCGTGAACAACGGGCGCTGGCGTCAGCGGGGCGAGCACCTGCCCCAGCAACTCGAAGAAGGGGGGATACTGCCGCACCAGAACCTGACCGAAGGTGGCGTAAAAACGCGTCCGCATCGGATTTGGCAGCTCGAGCCGCTTGAGTGCCGTCTGGAAGGCACGGCACAGCGACGCTGGCGCGAAAGGGTTGCTCTTGCCGTCGATGGCTTGCTGGACCAAGGCACCATAGCGGGCTTCGATGTCGTTCAGTTCATCCTGAAAATCCGCCTCCAGGCGACTGATGACCCCCGAGAGGCTGAGCCAGTCCTCGAACTCCTCCTGCCCGACCAAGGCGATCCCGTCGCCGCCAGGCATCGAATCCACCTTGCGGATATGCTGCAGCCGGTCCAGGGTTTCACGGATGAAATCATCGCGAATCTCCTGCGCATGCCGACTCAATACCTGCGAGGTGTAACGCAGGTCGACCTGCTCGGCGATGGTCGCCGCCTCGTCCCGTGCCTCGCTCAGCACCTTTTCCATCCGCAGGAGGAAATCCTGCATGACATCGGTCTGAAAAGACGAGAAATGACGGGCGCACGCTTTGCGCATGCCATCGGCATCACGGGGCGGGTGGGCGAAGGATGCCCGGGTCGCCGAGACCTCCTCCTGGGCAGAGGCCTTGAGCATCTCGAGGACGGGCGCTGGAATTGAGAGGACGTAGAGCCCAAGATCCGTGGAGGATACGTGGGCGATCACACCTTCAAGCCTGGGAGGGTGCTTCCCGTCCTCAGGGCCGAACTCGACAAGCGCGCGCTCACCCACGAAAAGGGATTCGATCCGGCCCAAGGCATGTGGATCAAGGAAAAAGAGGTGGAGACCGTTGGCGCAGTAATCGCGGATTTCGACGGCGATCCGGGAGCCGTCCGGGGCGATGATACGTGCCAGATGATGCGCTTCAAGGCGCTTGGCGCGACGCCGATCCTGACCCTGCTGGTTGGGGGTGTCATGTATGGTCAAGTCGAGTTCCTCTTCAACGTCCATCATCCTGAAGATAGTGCCTTAGCAAGGCAAAAGCACATACCGCGCGCAGTTATTTCTCGCGACAAATCAACCCAGGCCGTGGGTTGTCCGGATGGTGTGCAAGAGGCCTTCCGAGGCCGCCTCCACCATGTCCAGCACCTGCTCGAAACCACGCTCGCCGCCGTAATAGGGGTCGGGCACCTCGCGTTCTTTGGCGCCCGTGGCAAATTCCATGAACAGGCCGACATGCGCACGACTGTCGCCCGGCATCAGGCTGCGCAGGATGGCGAGGTTGTCAGCGTCCATCGCCAGCACATAGTCGAACGCGGAGAAGTCAGGCACGCTCACCTTGCGCGCGCGCAACGGGGAGAGGTCATAACCTCGGCGCAATGCCGCCTGCTGGCTGCGGGGGTCGGGCGGGTTGCCGATATGGTAGGCATGGGTGCCCGCCGAATCGATGCGGATACGCTCGCTCAAGCCGGCCTCGCGCACCTTGTGGACGAACACCCCCTCGGCGGTCGGCGACCGGCAGATGTTGCCCATGCAGACGAACAGGACAGAAACGTCTTCATTCATTTTGAATAACCCGGCCAGTGAATCATGACGACGCTGTGGGTTGGACCAGCACACCCTCAGCCCGACAAGCGCAACACGTCCAAAGCAAGGCCCAGTGACAGGTCCGCCCATGGGCGAAATCCATCGGGCTCGCTTGCAGTCTCGCCAGCATGGTGATCTCGAGTCAAGACCTTGCGAGGCATGATCGTTACCCTCGCTGGCTCAGTTTTCCGCATCGGCGACCAGCAACGCCAAGGGGAAATCGGCCAGCAACGCGGACAGAGGCACGGCCTCCGCGCCTTGATCCAGCCTGAGCTCCTCGCCAGTCAGGACATTGCGCCAGCGACGGCTGATGGATGGCAGGATCACTCGGGTGTCCTGCCAGACCTGCCCCACCGGCCAGCCGCCCTGCCCCTGCAGGAGGGTGTAGGCGAGTCGCGGCACGATCACCACCACCGTGTCGGCCTCCCGCTGGCGCGCGAAGGCACACGCATGGGCTGACCACGCCCCCTCGACCTCCAGCGGCATGTAGCTGCCCGAGGCGAACAACGGCTCGAATTCCCCGCGCAAGCCAAGCGCCATCCGGACGAGATGCAGCTTGATGACGCCCGTCCCGGCCTCGGCGAGCAGTTGGCGGCACAGCTCTCGCCGCCCCGACGCCTCCTCGATGCGCCGCAGTTCCGAGAGATGCCGGCGGCGCAAGTCGTAATCCACGGGACGCCGGTTGTCGGGATCGACCAGCGAGAGGTCCCACAGCTCGTTGCCCTGGTAGATATCCGGCACCCCTGGCACGGTCAGCTTGAGCAAGGTCTGCGCCAGGCTGTTGATGCGGCCGAAATGGGCCACCTGGGTGGCGAAGGGACGGAAGGCCTCGAGGAAGCGCCGCCCCCTCACCGGATCGAGGATGGCCTCGACAAAGCGCTGCACGGCATCCTCGTAGTCCGGGGCGGGATTGACCCAGGAGCTGCGTTCCTTGGCCTCCCGCACCGCCTTGACCATGTACGCGCCAATACGCCCTGCCCAGTCGGCATGTTCGGGGGTATCCGGCGCCACCTCCGGCCAACTGCCCAGCAGCGTCTGATAGAGCAGATATTCGTCCCGGCGCGTGGGCGCGGGCATGCCATCGACCTCGGTCAGGCGCCCCCGGTTGATCCGATGCCAGCGGCTGAGCTGCTGACGCCATGGCGCGGAGGCCTCGGACAGCACGTTGAGGCGCGCCCGCACGTCCTCGGAGCGCTTGCTGTCGTGCGTGCCGGTGCTGACCATGCCATGCGGGTGATGTTTCAGGCGACGCTGGTTGGCGCCGTGGAAGCTCTCGGCGTCCACGCCGAACACGCGCGGGTTCCCGCCCACTTCGTTGAGCGAGGCCAGCGGCAGGTAGCGGTAGAAGGCGGTGTCCTCCATGCCCTTGGCCATCACCGGGCTGGTGAACTGCTGGAAGCGCATGGCGAAGTCCCGCACCACCTGGCGGTAATTCTCGTTCTTCCCCTCCGCGATACTGCCCAGCAGCACGTCGCGCACGAAGTCGTACACGCTGGTATCGGCGGCACCGGTCAGACGCCTGGCCAGCGCCCAGGCCCTGACGATGTGTCGCCGATCCTCCTCCGCGACCTGACCGGCGCGCAGATAAGTGCGGTAGACCGGGAAGCAGGCCACGATTTCGCGCAGTGCGCGGCGCAGGGCATTGAGGGTGAAGTCACGGGTGTGGCGGTCCAGGTCTGCAATACGCGAGAGGCGATTGGCCAGCACGTTGAGCTCGGAGGCCAGCGCCGAACGCATGATGACGCGCCTGGCACGCAGCAGGACCGCGTCGAAGTTCTCATGCTCGCCGGTGAAATTGCGCCAGGTACGCAGCATGCGCTCCCGTGCATTGCCATCGACGAACAGGCCGTTGATCAGATGGCCAATCTCGTAGCCGGTGGTGCCCGCCGCAGCCCAGTCCTCGCGTAACCGCTCGTGGGCCGCCAGCACCTTCTCCACCACCACGTACAAGCCCTCGCGCGCCTCGGGCCGAGCCTCGCGGTAAAGCCCCTGCACACGCTCAAGGTAGATCGCCGGCTCGAACAGACCATCGACATGGTCAATACGCAGACCGTGGATAATGCCGCGCTGCAGAAGGCGGAATACCAGGGCATGGGTGGCCTTGAACACTTCCTCGCGCTCCATCCGCAGGGCGGCGAGGTCATTGATGTCGAAGAAGCGCCGGTAATTGATTTCGTCCGCGGCCACCCGCCAGTAGGCAGGGCGGTAGGCCTGGGCGTCGATCAACTCGTGCAGGGCATCGAAGCTGGCCGGCTCGCCGACACGGCCATTGAAGGCCTCGATGTTTTCCCGCAGGAACTGCTGCAAATCGGCGCTGGCCGCGAGGAGATCGGCCAGACGGCGTTTGTGGATAGGCGTATCGCGCTGCCGTTCGCCACGGCTGTCCGCATCGAGCGCGTCGCGCGGCGGCAAGTGGGCGAAGGCGGCAATCAGGCTCTGGAATTCGAGGAACACCGGATGCTCCTCGCCCAGCCGGGCGCCCATTTCCTCAAGGCGATGACCCAGGATGCGCGGGTATTCGCGCGGATCGATGGGCAGGCAATGCTCGAAATACCACAGGCTGAAGCTCCCCTCGGCCTCGTCCAGCCTCAGTTGCAGCTCGCCACGCTCGAGCACATTGCCGTAATGGTCGCCCAGCACCGGCACGATCACCTTGCCTCGCAGCTCGGCCTCGATCGGATTCCAGTCGATATCGAAGAACCCCGAGGAAGACGAAGCCTCGCCATGCTCCAGCACGTCCAGCCAGCGCGGGTTGTCCGCGCCCATGATGCCCATGTGGTTGGGCACCATGTCGAGGATCTGGCCCATCCCATGCGCCGCCAATCCCTCGGCGAGGGCCTCCAGCGCCGCTTCATCGCCGATCTCGGGATTGAGTCGGCCATGGTCGATGATGTCGTAGCCATGCTCGCTGCCCTGGCGTGCATTGAAATAGGGCGAGCAGTAGAGGTGCGAGACGCCCAGCTCGGCCAGGTAGGGCACCAACTCACGTGCCGCGCCGAAACCGAAGTCGCGGTTGAACTGCAGCCGATAGGTGGCGCGCGGCACGCGCACGGTGCGCAGCGGGAAGGGCACCGGCTCGAGCGGCTTCACCGCCCGCCCGCGTTCCGCCACCATCGCCTCGGCGAGGGCGAGGATGCGTGCATCGACACGCCACTCCTCCAGATTGAGGGACAGCTTGCGACGCCAGTTCGGATGCTGGTCCGTGGTGCCCGGCAGGTTGACCTGCTCCCCCTCGCCCAGCATGTCCTCCGCCTGCACCAGGGCCACCCTGGCCGGGGTGCGGGCAAGATAGCGGTGAATGGCGCGGGCGAAGGCCGGCGACATCTCCGGCACGCCGACCGGATGCACGGCGTACCCCTCCGGCAGCAGCCCCTCGCGCTCCAACGCCACCAGCAGGCGCGCCCGATCCTCGGCCCGGCCGACGATGTCGGACGCCCGCCGGGCCTCGTCCGGATAGAGCTTGAGCGACGCGCGCAGATCCAGGTCGGAGCCCTGCCAGAAACCGGCCAGGGTCGGCAGGTCATGGGTGGAGACGCCCACCAGGGCCTGCTCGGGATAGCGCGCGGGAGGCAGGAAGCCGCCCACCTCGTCGCGCTCGAAATAGAACAGACGGTAGGAGAGCACGCCGGTCTCGTGCATGGCGGCGCGGATCTCGTCAGGCACCGTACCGAGGTCCTCGCCGATCACCAGGCAGCGATTGCGGTGGCTCTCCAGCAGCAGGATGCCGAGCAGGTCGTGGAAGGGATAGGCAACATAGGCGCCTTGGTCGCCACGCATCCCCGGCGGCACCCAGAACAGACGCATCAGGCCCATCACGTGGTCCATCCGCAGCGCGCCCGCGAAGCGCATGCTGGCGCGCAGCATGGCAATGTAGGGGGCGTAGGCCGCATCCTGCAGGCGGTGCGGAATCCAGGGCGGCAGGCCCCAGTCCTGGCCGAGCGGGTTGAACTCATCCGGCGGGCAGCCGATCCGCGCCTCCAAGGCGTAAAGGTCACGGTGCACCCAGACCTCCGCCCCGCCCTTCTCCACCCCGACGGCGAGGTCTAGATAAAGGCCGAGCCCCAGCCCGAGCTCCAGCGAGCGCCAGCCCGCGCCTTCGCACTGCTCGGCCGCGAGCCATTGCAGGTACTGGTGGAACTCCACCCGCTCCCGCTGCGTCTCGGCGAAAGCGGCCACCTTTGCCGAGGCGTGATCGCGGTAGGGCTCCGGCCACACCGGCCAGCCCCACACGGCCGGGTCCATGCGGTGAAAATGCTCCTGCAAGGCGTGGTAGAGGGCGAACTGCTCCAGCTCCTTGCCGCCCTGCGCCTGGAAGGCGCGGAAGGCCTGTCCGCGCTCGCTGGCCCCCTGCAGATGGTGGTCACGGAGATGCTGGTAGAGCATCTCCAGGATGCGCAGCTTGAGCGGTCCCAGCTCGGCATAGTCGACCAGCGGCGCCGCGCGCAGGGCGCGCAGGCGCGCCTGGAACTCGGGAGCAGCCACCACCTCCTGTGCTTCGCGGCAGGCATGGAATTCGGGCGCCGCCTCCGGGTCGATGTAGAGCGCATTCAGGAAACGCCGGCTGGACGGGCTGTAGGGGCTGGCATGTAGCGGGTTGTGCGGGAACAGGGCATGGAGCGGGTTCACCCCGATCACCCCCGCGCCGGCCTGCGCCGCCCATTCGATGAGATGGCGAAGATCGGTGAAGTCCCCCATGCCCCAGTTGCGCGCGGAGCGCACGCCGTAGAGCTGGGTGGCCAGCCCCCACACGCGTCCATCCTCCTCGACCGCCTCGGGCCGGAACGCGGTCGGCGGGTGGATCACCAGCAGCAGGCTGGCCGTCTCGCCCGCGCCCTCGACCTCCAGACGGTGGTAGCCGGGCTGCTCCAGCGGCGGCAAAACCAGCCACCAGGCCTGGTAGTCCTGGGCATCGAAGGACGCGCCCTTGCCAGCCTTCAGCCCGGAGGGGATGAACTCACCCTCCAGCTGACCGCCATCCTCCAGTAGCAGCCGCCAGCGCATGGGCGTATCGCGCATCGCCGCCGGAAGACACAAGCTCAGGCGCAACGGCTGGCCGACCGGCCCGACGTGGACCGGCGGCAGCCAGCGCCGCCACGGGCGCGCCTGCAAGGCGTGGATAGATTCCGCGATTTCCTCCGGCGTGCCGCAGGAGATGCCCATCGCGCCGAGCAGGGCGCGCCGCGTCGCATCGGAGGTGAGGTGGCGCTTGCCCCAGATGTCGTGGTACGCAGGCAGGATGCCTGCGAGCGTGCTCAACTCGCCCAGCGGGGAGCGTTCAGTCATGGTTCGTCCCTCCATGGCGAGCCTCGGCGGGCTCAAGGGACCAGAAAGCACTGGCCGGCGGCAGGCTGGCCTCGCAGGGAATTTCAGGCGCCTCCATCACGGCCAGCAACCGCTCCCCGCTTGGCGGTGCGTCGAGGCGCACGGCCTCAGCGCCGAGGTTGGCCCAGAGACGCAGGATGCCGCCATCCCCTAGACGCCAGGCGGCCTGGACGGCTGCGGGGCCGAGCGCCCCGGCCCCCAGCGCGCGGCTGCCCTCGAGGCGCGGCAGGAGACGCTCGGCGCGCAGACGCAGCAGCCTCCGGTAGAACGCCAGCCAGTCGCGGTGGCCCGGCTCGCCGCGCTCCCGCCAGTCGAGGCGGCTGCGGGTGAAGGTGTCCGCCGCGTCCGGGTCGGGTATGACCTCGCGTGCCGCCGGCGCGCGAAAGCGCTCGAAGCGGGCGAACTCGCGCCGCCGGCCTTCGCGTACTGCCTCGTGCAGGTCCTCGCTGAAATCGCAGAAGAACAGGAAGGGCGTCGAGGCCGCCCATTCCTCGCCCATGAACAGCAGCGGCGGCGAGGGGGCGAGCAGCATGACCGCTAGCGCGGCGCGCAGTCGCCCGGGCTCCACGAGGTTGACGAGGCGCTCGCCGAAGGCGCGATTGCCCACCTGGTCATGGTTCTGCAGGAAGTTCACGAAGGCCTGCGGCGGCAGATGGGCGCTTGGCTGGCCACGCGCGGACCCGTGCCGGAAGGTGGAGCGCTCGCCCTGGTAGGCAAAGCCCTCGGCCAGGATGCGCGCGAGGTGGCGGGCCGGCGCCTCGGCGTAGTCCGCGTAGTAGCCGTCGGCCTCGCCGGTCAGCAGCAGGTGCATGACATGATGGAAATCGTCGTTCCACTGCGCGGCATAGGCCACGGGGTGACCCTCCGCGCGCCGCAGACAGGCGGGATCGTTGTCATCGTTCTCCAGCACGAGGTGGATGTGACGCCCGTGTCCCTGGCCGTCACGAACCCGCTGCGCCAGCTCCTCCAGGAGGTCAGGCCGGCTGTCGTCGAAGATGGCATGCACGGCATCCAGGCGCAGGCCGTCGAATCCGTATTCCTCCAGCCAGTAAAGCGCGTTGTGGATGAAGAATTCGCGTACCGTGCGGCTGTCCGGCCCATCGAAATTGAGCGCCGCGCCCCACGGGGTATGGTGGCGCTCGGTGAAGAACCCCGGCGCGTACAGGTGGAGGTAGTTGCCCTCCGGCCCGAAGTGGTTGTAGACCACGTCGAGCAGCACCATCAGCCCGCGCGCGTGGGCCGCCATGACCAGGGCCTTGAGGTCCTCGGGGCGCCCGTAGCTGGCCTCGGGGGCGAACGGCAGCACGCCGTCGTAGCCCCAGCCGCGCCTGCCGGGGAAGTCCGCGACCGGCATCAGCTGCAGCGCCGTGACACCCAGTTCCACGAGGTGGTCGAGCCGGTCGATCACCGCGCGGAAGGTGCCCTCCGGGGTGAAGGCGCCGACATGCAGCTCGTAGATCACCGCCTCGTGCCAGGGGCGTCCACGCCAGTCCACGTTTCCCCAGTCGAAAGCCTCCGGGTCGACCACCTCGCTCGGGCCGTGCACGTCCTCCGGGTTGTAGCGCGAGGCCGGATCGGGAATCCGGTGCACCCCGTCGATCCGGTAGAGATAGCGCGTGCCAGGAGCGGCCTCGGCCACCGTGCGCTCGAACCAGCCCTCGCCCTCCGTCGCCATTGGCAGGACGGCCTCGCCTCGCGCGTCGGGCAGACACAGTTCGACTTGCCCCGCCGCCGGCGCCCACAAGCGGAAACGGACGCCGCCCGCAGGCAGGCATTCGGCGCCGAACTTCATGGCGTGGCTACGGCGTTGCATGGGCCGCCACGGGATCACCGGCTGCCATAGGAGGGACTCTCCTTCGGCGGGGGCAGGATCTCCGGCAGCACGACCAGACCGGAATCGGTCACGTGAAAATGCCGGCGATCCTGCTCGGGATCGAAACCGATGCGCGCCCCGGCCGGAATGATGTTGAAGCGGTCGACGATGACCCGCCGCAGTCGCGCCCCGCGCCCGATCTGGACGTTGTCCATGATGATGCAGTCCTCGACCTCCACGCCCTGCTCCATCACCACCTCGCGGCGGATCAGCGAGCTGCGCACCTTCGCCCTGTCCAGCACGCAACTGGCCCCGATCAGGCTGTTTTCGATCTCCGCGCTGATGAAATGGCTGACCGGCCCCTGGTAGTTGCTGGAGAAGATCGGCCAGTGGGCGTTGAACAGGTCGAAGCGCGGCTCCTGGCCCAGCAGTTCCATGTTCGCCTGGTAGTAGCTGTCCAGGGTGCCAACGTCCCGCCAGTAAGCCGCGTCCTCGTAGGCCTGTACGCCCGGCACGCGATTGCTGCTGAAGTCGTAGGCGTACACCCGGCCACGCTCGACCAGCCGGGGGAGCACGTGATGGCCGAAATCGCTGCCGCCCTCTTCCCGGCAACGGTACACGGCATCGCACAAGGCCTTGGCCGAGAACAGGTAATTGCCCATCGAGGCATAGGCCAGGTCCGGACGCCCCGGCATGGCGGGCGGGTGCTCCGGCTTTTCCATGAAGCCACGGATCACCCCCTCCCCGTTGGCGTCGATGATGCCGAACGAGGCGGCCTGCCCCAGTGGCACGGGCACCGCCGCGACCGTGACCTCGGCCTCGTGCTGCATGTGGAAGTGGACCATCTGGCGCACGTTCATGCGATAGATGTGGTCCGCGCCGAACACCGCCACCAGGTCCGGCTTGTGCATCTTGATCAGATTCAGGTTCTGGAACACCGCGTCTGCGGTGCCACGAAACCACTCCTGGCCCGTGCGCATCTGCGGCGGTACCACGGTGATGAAGTTGCCGGGTGGAATGGAGGGCAGCACCCAGGACTTGCGCACATGCTCGATCAGCGATTGCGACTTGTACTGCACCAGCAGGTAGATGGCATGGATGCCGGAATTGACCAGGTTGGAGAGCGCGAAGTCGACGATGCGGTAACGCGCGCCGAAGGGCACGGCCGGCTTGCAGCGCTCGGCCGTCAGCGGCTGCAGGCGCGTGCCCTCGCCGCCGGCCATGACCATGGCCAGGATCTTTTGACGAACACTCATGGCGGATTGACCTCTTGGGGCTGGGCGCTCGATCGGATCGTGGCATCCAGCGCATCGAGGGCCTTGGGGATATCCGCGCCAGACAGGGCCAGGGTCTCGTCCAGCTCGCGCAGCCGTTGTTCGAGCATGAACAGGCGGATCAGCTGGCCGGCCTGACGCGGGTCACCCGGAACACTGGCGCAGTCGGCGATCCCCTCGCGATAACCCGCAAGGAAGGCCTGACGGGCAGTCTCGAGCCAGTTCGAAAGCCCCTGTTCGATGAGCGCCGTGCTGGGCGGCGATTCGTTGGGCGCCTGCATGCGGGCCTGGCGCGCCGCAAGCTCGAGGCTGCACAGGAGGCCCGCCACGTCGCGCAGCGGCGAGTGCCTGGCGCGCCGACCGGCCGCGTCCGGCGCGGGCGGCCCCTGCAGCCCGGTGATGAAGACATCCCCCTGCACCATCAGCACCCGCCAGAGGTGGAAGTCGCCGTGGTAGCGGCTGATGGCGGCATGCAGGCCACTGAAGTCGAACCCGGCGAGCATGCTGTCCAGCCTGTCCTGGCATGCGATGAGCTCCCTGGCCTGTGCCTGCATCCCTTCCGACTGAAAGCCCTCGCTGGCCGTGCCCAGCACCTCCAGCGTGCGGGCCAGCCGCTGGCGCACGCCGTCCACCCATCCGCGCACGTCCTCGGCGCTCACGCTCTCCAGTCCGAAGGCCGGATTCGAGGTGGGCGTGGACAGCGCGCGGTGGAGTTCGCCCAACCGCAGCCCCAGGGTGCGGGCCAGCGCGGCATAGGAGGAATGATCCGGGGTGACCGAAGAGGCCAGTTCCTCCACGGTGCGGCCGAGGTGGCTGAGGGTGTAGTCCCAGGCGGTGCCCTGGTTGTCCAGATAACCGTGCAGCAGGGCGAGCTGGATCGCCTCGCCCCCTTCCGGCTGGTAGACCAGCCCGCCGAGCAGCGGAGGGGTGCGATCGAAGGCGGTGAAGTCGGTCAGGAATCGTCCCATGTCCCATTCCGGATGCGGGCCGGCCTGCAGGCGCCTGAAGATCTTCAGCAGCAGTCGCTCGCCCAGCACCACCGAGGTATGGCTTTGCTTCAGGCTGGGTCGGCTGACTTCCCAGGCCGGCGCGGGCTGCCCCACCCAGGCCCCCCAGGAGGGCATCGACTCGAAACGGAGCCTGCCCCCAGGCAGGGCGATCTCCTGGGTCTTGCCCATGGCCTCGACCATCATCCGGCAGAAATCGTCGTCCCCCATCGCATCCAGCAGCACGCCGAGTTCGGCGCGGCGCCGTACCCGGGTGATGAGGTTGGGCAACCATTCGAGCGGGACCTCGCGCGCGTCCACCCCCCATTTCATCGCCAGCGGAAGGAAATAATCCTCCCCCTGCTCCGCATCACGGGACACCCGCAGGTACGAAAACAGCCAGCGCATGCCGTCGGTCTGCCAGCCGCCCCAGGCCTTGAATTCGAGATGCCCCGTCCACGCCCCGGGGCCGGGGAACCAGCGCTGGGCCTTGAAGTAGCGCGGCAGTATCTCCTGCTCCAGCGACCGGGCCGCCTGCGGCGCCACCAGTTCCTCGAAGGCCGCGCCCTCGGCCCGGCGCAGGAAGAAGCCGCGCGCCTCGGTGAGCACCAGGATCGGCAGCTCCTCGGGGGATGGCCGCTCCGTATGCCAGACCGGGGCCGGTGCATCGCGCGAGAGCAGGAACCAGAGAAAGCCGTAACGCTGCAGGGTCAGCAGGTAGGGCAACTCGCCGATGGGCGGGAAGGTGGTACGGCTGTTCAGTTCAACCGGCACGCGTCCGCGGAAGTCCGCAAGATTCAGCTCCACCGCCTGGGGGGCGTGCGAGAGGTTGGCCACGCACAGGATGTCCTTGTCGCCGTGGCTGCGAAGATAAGCGAGGATCTTGCGGTTGCCCGGCGCAAGCAGGCGCAGCTCGCCGCGCCCGAACGCGGGGTGGTTGCGGCGTACCGCGATCAGCCGGCGCATCCAGTTCAGCAGGGAGGATGGGTTGCGCGACTGGGCCTCGACGTTGACCGCCTGGTAGCCATAGATGGCGTCCATCACGGGTGGCAGGTAGAGGCGCTGGGGATCGGCGCGCGAGAAGCCGGCGTTGCGGTCCGGGCTCCACTGCATCGGCGTGCGAACCCCATTGCGGTCGCCCAGGTAGAAATTGTCGCCCATGCCGATCTCGTCGCCGTAGTAGATGATCGGGGTGCCCGGCATGCTCATCAGCAGGCAGTTGAGCATCTGGATCTTGTCGCGGTCGTTGTCCAGCAAGGGGGCCAGGCGGCGCCGGATGCCGACGTTGACCCGCATGCGCGGGTCGGCGGCATAGGTCTGGTACATGTAGTCGCGCTCGCGGTCGGTGACCATCTCCAGGGTCAGCTCGTCGTGGTTGCGCAGGAACAGCGCCCACTGACAGGTCTCGGGAATGACCGGCGTCTGGCGCAGGATGTCGACGATGGGATAGCGGTCCTCCTGGGCCAGCGCCATGTACATGCGTGGCATCAGCGGGAAGTGGTAGGCCATGTGGCACTCATCGCCTTCACCGAAATACTCGCGCACATCCTCCGGCCACTGGTTGGCCTCGGCCAGCAGCATCCGTCCCGCGTAATGCGCGTCCAGCTCGGCGCGGATGCGCTTGATGACGGCGTGGGTCTCCGGCAGGTTCTCGTTGTTGGTGCCGTCGCGCTCGATCAGGTAGGGAATGGCGTCCAGGCGGAACCCGTCCACCCCCATGTCCAGCCAGAAGCGCATGGTGCGGATCACCGCCTTAACGACGCTGGGATTGTCGAAATTCAGGTCCGGCTGGTGAGAGAAGAAACGATGCCAGTAATAGGCCTGGGCCTGGCGGTCCCAGGCCCAGTTCGAATCCTCGGTATCGGTGAAGATGATGCGCGTCTCGGGGAAACGGTCCGGCGTGTCGCTCCAGACGTAGTAGTTGCGCTTGGCCGAGCCCGGCGGCGCGCGCCGCGCGGCCTGGAACCAGGGATGCTGGTCGGAGGTATGGTTGATGACCAGCTCGGTGATGATGCGCATGTCGCGCCGGTGCGCCTCGCGCAGCAGGGCGCGCATGTCCTGACGGCTGCCGTAGTCCGGATGAATGTTGCGGTAATCGGCGATGTCGTAGCCGTCGTCGCGCATCGGCGAGGGGTAGAAGGGCAGCAGCCAGAGGGTGTTCACCCCGAGGTCTTCGAGATAATCGAGTTTCTCGATCAGGCCGCGAAAATCGCCGATTCCATCGCCACTGGCATCGAAGAAGGCCTTGACATGGAGTTCATAGATGATCGCGTCCTTGTACCAGAGCGGATCATCGAGGAAGGCCATGTCTCAGCTCCTGGCGCGGGACGGGGGGGAACGAACCTCGCCGATCCCTGGAGCATGGGCGGGTTCCGGCGCTAACGCCCGCCTCGGTTCATCGAAAAGCCATGCCCTTCGACTATAGGAATGCGTTTCCCCCTTCGCCACCCGGCCTGCTGCTCAAGCCTTGCGCAGGCTCTCCAGCAGGTGGCTTGGCGAGAATGTGTTCACGACATCCCCGTCTTCAGCCCAGCCCCGCCTGGCCTGGGCCAGGCCGTGGCGAATGAGGTCGAGCTCACCGGCCGCGCGAGCATCACTGCAGAGGCCAAGCCTCGCACCCAGCGCGCACGCCTGGCGACAGTGGTGGTCGTCGAGGTCGAGACGCTCGGGGCGGCCGTTGACCTCGAGCACGACCCCATGCCCTGACGCGGCACGCAACACCTGCTCCAGGTCGAGCTTCAAGGCCGGGCGGTCCGGAATCACGCGCCCAGCGGGATGGGCGAGCATGGCGCAGCGCGGATGTTCTAGCGCGCGCAGAAGGCGGCGGGTCTGCGCCGCCTCGTCCAGGTCGAGGTGATCGTGCACGGCGAACACGCACAGATCGAGCGCATCCAGAATCTCGTCCGGCAGGTCTGGCGAACCATCCTTCCGGATGCCGACCTCGGCGCCCTTGAGCAGCCGGAGACCCTTCAACCGCGGGTTGAGCGCATCGATCGCCTCGCCCTGCGGGCGCAGCCGTTCGGCGTCCAGCCCCCGGTCGGTGATGGCCAGCCAGGCGTAGCCGCGCTCGCGGGCCGCCTGGGCGAGGGCCTCCAGGCTGTCCACACCCTCCCCCCACTCGCTGTGGACATGCAGGTCGCCGCGCAGGGCGTCCAACTCGACCAGGCGAGGCAGTCGCCCCTCCATGGCCGCCTGGATCTCGCCCCGGTCCTCGCGCAGCTCGGGCGGGATCCAGGGCAGGTCCACCGTGGCGAAGACCTCGTCCTCGGTGCGCCCCGCGATCCGCTCCCCATCGCGGAACACACCGTATTCATTGATCTTCAGGCCCTTTTTGACGGCCAGGGTGCGCACCGCGATGTTGTGCGCCCGCGAGCCGGTGAAGTAGTGCAGCGCCGCGCCGAAGCTCACCCGTGGCACCACGCGGACGTCCACCCGCAGGCCGGAGCGCAGGATCACGGTGCTACGCGTGCCGCCACTGGAGAGCACCTGAGCGACCTCCTCGTGGTCGCCCAGCCGCCGCATCACCGGGCTGTCCCGTTGCGCGGTCACCAGGATGTCCAGGTCCCCGACGGTCTCGAGATGCCGCCGGAAGCTGCCCGCCACCACGACGTCCTTCACCCCGGCGATACCGCCAAGAAAGGCCGTCAGGCGTGCGGCCAGCGGCTCGACGTCCGCCCATCGGCGCCTTTCGGTCGAGGTCAGGGCCGCCAGCTCGCCAAGCACCGTGGCCTCGGTCTTCGCCCCGAAACCGTGAAGGCTACGCAGCTTGCCGGCCCTGGCCGCCGCGCCCAGCGCCTCCAGGCTGTCGATCCCCAGCTCGTGGTAGAGGGCATGCACCCGCTTGGGACCCAGCCCGCGAACGTGCAACAGATCCGTCAGGTGCGCGGGCAGTTCGCGTTGCAGCCGATCCAGCGCCTTCATATGGCCGGTATCGACAAACTCGCGGATCTTGGCCGCCAGGTCGTCGCCGATGCCCGGCAGCCCGGTCAGATCCTCGCCGGCGGCCAGCATCTCGTCCACCGCCCTCGGCAGGTCGCGCAGGACGCTCGCGGCATTGCGGTAGGCGCGCACGCGGAAGGGGTTGGCCGCCTCGATCTCCAGCAGGTCAGCCAGCGCGTCGAAGCGGGCGGCAATCTCGACATTCAGTTCGGACATCCGGCACCACCTCATTCATGTCAGACCGGACGCGTTATCCCGGCGGCCGGAACCTTGGGTATAGCAGCCCCGTCCAGCCTTGACACCCCGAGCCCCGGCAGGGCAAGCTCTGGCACTCTCACACCCCGAGTGCCAAGCCGTCACGCGATGAGCCTGCCGACCCTCAACGAACGCGCCCAGCACCTGCTCAAGGCCCTGGTGGAACGCTACATCAGCGAAGGGGTGCCGGTCGGCTCCCGCACCCTGTCGCAAGCCACGCCGTTCAGCCTCAGTCCGGCCACCATCCGTAACGTGATGGCGGACCTGGAAGAGCTGGGCCTGATCCACTCGCCGCACACCTCCGCCGGGCGCGTGCCGACCATCCAGGGCTACCGTCTGTTCATCAACCAGCTGCTGACCATGCGCAATCTGGAGAGCAGCCAGGTGGATGTCATCAGCGGCGAACTGCGCCAGGCCAGCGGCTCCCGCCAACAACTGATCGAAACCGCCTCGCAGATGCTCTCCCACCTGACCCGGTTCACCGGGCTGGTGACCCTGCCCCGGCGCGAACATGCCCGCCTACGCCAGATCGAGTTCATCCCGCTTTCCGGCAGTCGCGTGCTGGCGATCCTGGTGATGGACGACGGCGAGGTGCAGAACCGCGTGCTGACGGTGGCACGCGCCTATTCGCACAGCGAGCTGCGCCAGTTCGGCGCCCTGCTCTCCGAGCGTCTGGCGGGACAGGAGGCCAGCCGTGTGCGCGAAACCCTGCTGGCCGAGATGGACACCGTGCGCAGCGACCTCAACGCCCTGATGCGCGAGGCGATCATGCTGACCGAGCAGGCGCTGGTCGAGGCCCCCGCCGTGCCGGACCTGGTCATCAGCGGCCAGTCCAACCTGGTCGGCCTGCAGGACATCAGCAACATCGCCCGGATGAAACGCCTGTTCGAGGCCTTCGAGACCAAGCGCGACATCCTCCATCTGCTGGACCAGAGCCAGCGCGCCGACGGTGTGCAGATCTTCATCGGCGGCGAATCCGGCTACGACCCGCTGGAAGAATGCAGCCTGGTCACCGCGCCCTACCGCGAGCAGGGTCGCGTGGTCGGCTACCTCGGCATCATCGGCCCGACCCGGATGCACTACGACCAGGTCATCCCGCTGGTGGACATCACCGCCCGCCTGCTCGGCGCGGCCTTGAACCCCGCCGACGAACCCCAATATTGAACAACAGCTTTTTCACTGGAGACCGAGCGTGACTCAGGAAACGACGCCCACCCCGGAAACGCCCGACATCAAGAACGTTGCTGGCGCGGAAGCGGCCCACGAACAGGCCGCCGAACCCACCGTCCACGCCCTGCTCGAAGACGCCCGCAGCAAGGCCGACGAGCACTGGAACGAAGTGCTGCGCCTGCGCGCCGAGATGGACAACCTGCGCAAGCGCACCGAGCGTGACATCGACAATGCCCGCAAGTACGCGCTGGAGAAGTTCGTCGACGCCCTGCTCGGCGTGGCCGACAGCCTGGACCTGGGCCTCAAGGCCTGCCAGGAAGCGACCGAGGTCGCCCCGCTCCAGCAGGGCACCGAGATGATGCACGGCCAGTTCTTCCAGACCCTTGAGCGCTTCGGCGTGAAACCGATCGACCCGCTCGGCGAGCCGTTCAATCCGGACCTGCACCAGGCGATCGCCATGCAGCCGAGCGATGGCGAATCCAACCGCGTGCTCCAGGTGCTGCAGAAGGGCTACCAGCTCAACGATCGCGTGCTGCGCCCGGCGCTGGTGATCGTTTCGCAGTAATTGCATCGTCATTGCGAGCGATCTCGCCTTTAGCCACGAGGCCGAAGGCCGTGGTGGGAAGCAATCCATGGCGCCTGGATCGCCACGTCGCTACGCTCCTCGCGATGACGAACAACATTGGCCTTGAAACGGGATAAAGCATCCCCACCATCAAGCCAACCGAACAACCCGTAGGAGCGAGCTTGCTCGCGATGATGGTTAATCGCGAGCAAGCTCGCTCCTACACATGAACATCAACGCATTCAGTTAGGGAGCATTTCATGGCCAAGATCATCGGCATCGACCTCGGCACCACCAACTCCTGCGTCGCCATCATCGAAGGCGGCCAGCCGAAGGTCATCGAGAACAGCGAAGGCGCGCGCACCACTCCGTCCGTGGTCGCCTTCACCAAGGACGGCGAGGTCATCGTCGGCCAGCCGGCCAAGCGCCAGGCGGTCACCAACCCGCAGAACACCCTGTACGCGGTCAAGCGCCTGATCGGCCGCCGCTTCCAGGAAGACGCGGTGCAGAAGGACATCAAGCTGATGCCCTACAAGATCGTCAAGGCCGACAACGGCGACGCATGGGTCGAGGCCAACGGCAAGAAGATGGCCCCGCCGGAGGTTTCCGCGCGCGTGCTGATGAAGATCAAGAAGGACGTCGAGGCCTACCTGGGCGAGGAAGTGACCGAAGCTGTCATCACCGTGCCGGCCTACTTCAACGACAGCCAGCGCCAGGCCACCAAGGACGCCGGCCGCATCGCCGGTCTGGAAGTGAAGCGCATCATCAACGAGCCGACCGCCGCCGCGCTGGCCTACGGGCTGGACAAGGAGCAGTCCAAGGACATGAAGATCGCCGTGTATGACCTCGGCGGCGGCACCTTCGACATCTCCATCATCGAGATCGCGGACATCGACGGCGAGAAGCAGTTCGAAGTGCTGTCCACCAACGGCGACACCTTCCTCGGCGGCGAAGACTTCGACAACCGCCTGATCGACTTCCTGGTCGACGAGTTCAAGAAAGAGCAAGGCATCGACCTGCGCAACGACCCGCTGGCCATGCAGCGCCTGAAGGAAGCGGCCGAGAAGGCGAAGATCGAGCTCTCCTCCACCGAGCAGACCGACGTCAACCTGCCCTACGTCACCGCCGACGCGACCGGTCCGAAGCACCTGAACGTCAAGATCACCCGCGCCAAGCTGGAATCGCTGGTCGATGACCTCATCACCCGCACCATCGAACCCTGCAAGACCGCGCTCAAGGACGCCGGCCTGTCCGCAGCCCAGATCGACGAGGTGATCCTGGTCGGTGGCCAGACCCGCATGCCCAAGGTGCGCGACGCGGTGAAGGCCTTCTTCGGCAAGGAGCCGCGCAAGGACGTCAACCCGGACGAGGCCGTCGCTGTGGGCGCCGCGGTCCAGGGCGGCGTGCTGACCGGCGAGCGCAAGGACGTGCTGCTGCTCGACGTCACCCCGCTCTCCCTCGGCATCGAGACCATGGGCGGCGTCATGACCAAGCTGATCGAGAAGAACACCACCATCCCGACCAAGGCGAGCCAGGTGTTCTCGACCGCCGACGACAACCAGACCGCCGTCACCGTGCACGTGCTGCAGGGCGAGCGCGAGATGGCCGCCGGCAACAAGTCGCTGGGCCGCTTCGACCTCAACGACATCCCGCCGGCCCCGCGCGGCATGCCGCAGATCGAGGTCGCCTTCGACATCGACGCAAACGGCATCCTGCACGTCTCCGCCAAGGACAAGGCCACCGGCAAGGAGCAGTCCATCCGGATTACTGCTTCGAGTGGTTTGAGCGAGGACGAGATCCAGCGCATGGTGCAGGACGCCGAGGCGCACAAGGACGAAGACCGCAAGGCGCGCGAGCTGGTCGACGTGCGCAACCAGGCCGACGGCATGATCCACGCCACCGAGAAGTCCATCAAGGACCTCGGCGACAAGGTCGAGGAGGCCGAGAAGAAGGCCGCCGAGGACGCCATCGAGGCGCTCAAGGACGCCATGAAGGGCGACGACAAGGCCGCCATCGAGGCCAGGATCGAGGAGCTCGGCAAGGCCTCCGCCGCCATCGCCCAGAAGGCCTATGCCCAGGCCGCCCAGGCTGAAGGCGGGGCCCAGCCGGGCGCGGCCGGCGGCGCGAGCGGCACGGACAAGGCTGACGACGTCGTCGATGCCGAGTTCGAGGAAGTGAAGGACAACAAGTAAGGCGGCGTCATCGTCATCGCGATCGTCCCCCTGTAGGGCGCAATAGCAATGCGTATTGCGCCGGATGCCTCCGGCGGGTTACGGCGACGCCTGACCCGCCATACAATGGCCCGATGACAAGACTCCAGCCGCAGAGCACCTTCGGGTTCTGCGGCTTATTCATTTTTCTGGAACAGACATGGCCAAGAAAGACCTTTACGAAATCCTCGGCGTGGCCAAGAACGCCAGCGAGGACGAACTCAAGAAGGCCTATCGCCGCCTGGCGATGAAATACCATCCGGACCGCAACCCGGATGACAAGGATGCCGAGGCCAATTTCAAGGAGGCCAAGGAGGCCTACGAAATCCTCTCCGACGCGCAAAAACGTGCCGCCTACGACCAGTTCGGCCATGCCGCCTTCGAGGCCGGCATGGGCGGCGCCGGCGCGGGCGGCTTCGGCGGCCATGGCGCCGGCGCCAGCTTCTCCGATATCTTCGGCGACGTGTTCGGCGACATCTTCGGCGCCGGACGCGGGGCAGGCTACGGTCGTTCACGTGCCTATCGCGGCGCGGACCTGCAGTACAACCTCGAGATCAGCCTCGAGGAAGCGGTCGCCGGCACCACCGTCAAGATCCGCGTGCCGACCAGCGAGCCCTGCACCAGCTGCGGCGGCACCGGTGCCAAGAAAGGCACCCAGCCCAAGACCTGCCCGACCTGCGGCGGCGCGGGCGCGGTGCGCATCCAGCAGGGCATCTTCGCGGTCCAGCAAACCTGCCCGACCTGTCGCGGACGCGGCGAGATCATCGAGGACCCCTGCCCCGCCTGCCATGGCCAGGGCCGCGTGCAGACCCACAAGACCCTGTCGGTCAAGATCCCGGCGGGCGTGGACACGGGCGACCGCATCCGCCTCGGCGGCGAAGGCGAGCCGGGCGAGCACGGCGGACCGGCCGGCGACCTGTTCGTGGTCATCCACGTCAAGCCGCACCCGATCTTCGAACGTCGCGACGCTGATCTCTTCTGCGAAGTGCCGATCAGCTTTGCCGTGGCCGCGCTGGGCGGCGAGGTCGAGGTGCCGACCCTCGGTGGACGCGCGCGCCTCAAGATCCCGGCGGAAACCCAGAGCGGCAAGCTGTTCCGCCTGCGCGGCAAGGGCGTCGCCCCGGTACGCGGCGGCGCGCCGGGCGACCTGATCTGCCGGGTCAACGTGGAAACCCCGGTCAGCCTGACCGAGGAGCAGAAGGAACTGCTGCGCAAGTTCGACGAATCGCTCGGCGGCGACCACCACCGCCCGCAGGAACAGTCCTGGCTGGGCCGGGTGAAGAAGTTCTTCGAGGACATGCGGGCCTGAGGTTCCGACAGGCGCAAGAGCCCATCAAGGCCCGGCTGACCCCGGGCCTTTTTCGTTACCAGGCCTCCGCCTGGCGGATGCCCTCGATGTTGAGGTAAAGATCCACCTCGCGCGCCGCCGGGCCGAGATCGTACTCGATGCCGAAGTCCTTGAGCGCGAGCCGGGTCGAGCCCATGAAGGCACGCCGGTAGGCATCCCACGGGTCCTTGCCATGGCCGAGCTTGAGCACCTCGATGCGCACCAGACGAGTCACGCCCCGCAGGGTGAGATTGCCTTCGAGGATGGCGCTGTCCTCCCCCGTTTCCTCGTAGCGCGTGCTGACGAAATGGGCCTCGGGATAGTCCTCCACGGCGAGGAAATCCTTGCTGCGCAAATGCTTGTCGCGTTCGGGATGGTTGGTATCGATGCTGCCGGTCTCGATCGTGACCGAGACCCTGTCGAGTTCGGGGTGTCCTTCGGCGTAGTCGAAGAAACCCGAAAAACGGTTGAAGCGGCCGATCATCCAGCCGAAGCCCAGATGACTGATCTTGAACTGGATGCTGGCGTGCATGTTGCCGATGTCGATCTCGTAACGTTCGGCCTTGGGCGGGGCCCCCTCCGTGGCGGCGGAAGTTGCGGACGTGTTCATGAAAACCTCCTTGGAGAGGATGGGGCGGGCGCTCTCCCGGCGCCGGGGGAACGCCAGGAACGCCCGCCCAGGATGGTTATGGTTGCCGTACTCCCTCGATGGAGAGGAACAGCTCGACCTCCTGCGAGGCCGGGCCGAGATCCTTCTTGATGCCGTAATCCTTCAGCTTGAGCGTGGTCGTCCCCTCGAAGCCACGCCTATACCCGCCCCAGGGGTCCTTGCCGTGCCCGATCATGCGGGTCTCGATCACCACCGGGCGTGTCACGCCGTGCAGGGTCAGTTCGCCCTTGAGCTGGCCCTGGCCACCGGCGCCCTCGCTGTAGCCCGTGCTGACAAAGCTCGCCTTGGGATATTTGCCCACATCAAGGAAATCATCGCTACGCAGGTGCTTGTCCCGCTCGGCGTGGTTGGAGTCGATGCTGGCGGTGTCGATGCTCACGTCAACCTTGGACGCGGCCGGATTCCGCGGGTCGTAGCTGAATCCGCCCGCGAAGGTGTTGAACCGCCCGATCACCCAGCTGTAGCCGAGATGGCTGATCTTGAACTGGATGAAGGCATGCGCGTTCTTGGTATCGATCACGTAATGCTCCAGTTCGGCCCGGGCCGGGACGGCGGCAAGGGCCAGACTGGCGGCCAGCAGCAGGGGCATCAATCGTTGCTTCATGGCTTGTCTCCTTGAGCGGGTGGCGGGGAACGCAGCGGCCTGAGGGTCATGCGCCGCAGGGTGTCATCGTGATCGAAGATGTGATGCTTGAGCGCCGCCAGGGCATGCAGGGACGCCAGTCCGACCAGCATCCAGGACAAGCTCTCGTGCAGCTCACCGGCCATGTCCTCCTGTCGTGGCAGGCCGCTCACCAGGGCAGGCACGTCGAACCAGCCGAACACGTCGATGGGGCGGCCATCGGCGGTGGCGATCAGGATGCCGCTGAGCGGAACCAGCACCAGCAGGGCATACAAGGCCCCGTGCACTGCCCTGGCGGTCCAGCGTTCAAGAGTCGAATGGGTATCAAGCGGCGCGGGGGGACGATCGAACAAACGCCAGGCCCCACGCAGCAGGACCAGGCCAAGAAGGAGTATGCCCGCCGCCTTGTGCACGGCAGGCGCGCTGTTGTACCAGGGGTGGTAATAATCCAGTTCGGTCATGTAGAGGCCTAGCGCGAACAGTGCAAACACACCCAGGAACACTGTCCAGTGGAACAGCACCGCGAGCGGCCCGAAACGGGTGGACGATGATCCGAGCATGCGTGACATCGCTTTTTCATGGTATTTGACCGAGCCTAGCAGTCGTTCCGACGTCCAGCAGGCTTCTCCCCATTCCTGGAGCGGTTTTCTTCCATGCCGGGAACATTGAGAGGGGCGCGAGGTCTTCGGTATGCTGTTCGACCCATTGACCCAGCCAGGAAGCCAGGCCGCGATGAA
The DNA here is from genome assembly GCA_040758395.1 of Pseudomonadota bacterium. Classification (GTDB taxonomy): domain Bacteria; phylum Pseudomonadota; class Gammaproteobacteria; order Halothiobacillales; family Halothiobacillaceae; genus Thiofaba. The sequence goes on along the minus strand of JBFLVP010000026.1, from coordinate 25,665 downwards.
ACGCCTTCTGCCCCTCGTCATTCTCGCCATCGCCATCGGCGGCTTCCTTGTGCTCAAGGCGACCCGACCCACGCCCCCGCAGATCGAGACCAAGGAACGCGTCTGGCAGATCGACACGCGCATTGTCGAACCCGCCATCCTACGCCCGACCCTGACCCTGTACGGCCGGATCGAGGCGCCCGACCGCATCCGTGCCTCCATGCCCGTCAGCGGGCGCGTGCTCGACGTGCTGGTGCGTGACGGCGAGCGCGTGAAGGCCGGGCAGGCCCTGGCACGGCTGGACCCGCGCGACCTGGAACCGCGCCTGGCCCAGGCCCGCGCCGACCTGGAGCGGGAGATGGTGCGCCACAGGAGCGACCAGGCCGCCCTCGTCCAGGAGCGCCGCCTGCTTGCCCTGGCGGAGGACGGTCTCAAGCGCGCCGAGCAGATCCAGGCCCAGAAGCTCGGCTCCCAGGCCACCACCGATCAGGCCCGCGAACAGCTCGCGCGCGCCCGCCTCACCGTCACCCAGCGCGAACAGGCCCTGGCCGAACACCCCGCCCGCCTCGCCCAGCTCAAGTCGAAACTGCAGGAAGCCGAACGCGACGCCAGGCGCGGCGAGATCACCGCGCCCTTCGATGCCCGCATCGGCAAGGTCGAGGCCGCCGCCGGCGACCTGCTGCAGCCCAACCAGACCCTGCTCACCCTCTACCCCGCCGATGCCATCTACCTGCGCGCCAAGGTGCCCGCCACCCAGTCCGAAGAACTGCGCGCCGCCCTCGCCCGGGGCGAGAGCCTGACCGCCCGCGCCGATTTCGGCGGCAAGCCGCTCACCGCCAGGCTGGAACGCCTGTCTGGCGAAGCCGACGCACGCGGGGTGGATGCCCTGCTCAAGCTGGACGACCCCAGCGGCGTGCCGATCGGCGCCTTCGTCAACGCCACCCTCGAACGCCCGGCGGCGGAAGGTGTGGTGGCCCTGCCCTTCTCCGCCCTGCACGGCGGTGACCGCGTCTACCTGGTGCAAGACGGCCGCCTCAAGGGCATCACCGTCCAGCGCGCGGGCGAACTGCGCATCGACGGCGTGCCGCATGTGCTGGTCCGTGCCGACGGGCTCGTCGCGGGCGCGGTCGTGATGACCACCCACCTGCCGCATGCCATCGACGGCCTCTCCGTCAGCCCGGTCGCTGACGCGTCATGAACGGCCCGCTCGCCCTGTTCGTCCGCCACAAGGTGGCGGCCAACGTACTGATGCTGATCGCCTTCCTCGTCGGCCTGCTGGCGCTGACGAAGATGAACGTGCAGTTCTTCCCCACCTTCGCGCTGGACGTCGTCAGCGTGCGCGTGATCTGGACCGGCGCCTCCGCCGAGGATGTCGAGAACGGCATCACCACCCCGCTGGAAGAGCGGCTCAAGACGGTCGACAACCTCAAGAAGCTCAATTCCACCTCGGCGCAGGGCATCGCCAGCATCACCCTGGAACTGGAGGAAGGCACCGACCCGCTGCTGGCGCTGGACCAGGTCCGCCAGCGGGTGGACGAATTCCGCAACCTGCCCAAGGACGCCGAGACCCCGCAGATCAGCCGCGTGTCGCGCTACGAGCCGATCGGCCGCCTGCTGGTGCGCGGCCCGAGCGTGGAGGAACTGCGCCCCTGGGTGCGCAAGTTCGAGCGCGAACTGCTGGCGCGCGGCATCGACCGGGTCGACATCACCGGCCTACCGGAGGAGCGCATCGCCATCGAGGTGCCGGGCGAGGCGCTGGAAACCCTCGGCCTCTCGCTGGTCGATATCGGCGAACGGGTCAACCAGGTCTCGCGCGACGTCCCGGCCGGGATTGCGGGCGAACAGGACGGCGCGCGCGAGGTGCGCGGCCTGGAGCAGCGCCGCGATGCGCTGGCCTTCGAGGACCTGCCTGTGGTCAGCGACGAGCGCGGCCTGGTGCAACTGGGCGATGTCGCCGCCATCACCCGCGAGGCCCGTCCCGCCAGCCTGGCCCTGTCCGAAGGCGGCGAGTCGGTGGTCGAGCTGCTGCTCCAGCGCGCCGAAACCGGCCATTCGCTCAAGGCCGCGCGCGCGCTGGAGGACTGGCTGCGGGACACCCACCCCACCCTGCCGCCGAGCATCGACCTGCAGCTCTACGACCAGCAGTGGGAACTGATCCGCGACCGCATCCAACTGCTGGTGAGCAACGGCCTGTCCGGCCTGCTGCTGGTGATCGCCATCCTCTACCTGTTCCTGCCGGGCCGCGTCGCGTTCTGGGTCGGCGTGGGCATTCCCACCGCCTTCCTCGCCACCCTCGGCCTGCTGATGCTGTTCGGCGGCACCATCAACATGATCAGCCTGTTCGCGCTGATCATGGCACTCGGCATCATCGTCGACGACGCCATCGTGGTGGGCGAGGACGCCGACACCCACCGCAAGATGGGCGAGCCCGCCGAACAGGCCGCGCTCGGCGGCGCGCGGCGGATGTTCTGGCCGGTCACCGCCTCCTCGCTCACCACCGTCGCGGCCTTCCTGCCGCTGATGCTGGTCGGCGGGGTGATGGGCAATATCCTGTTCGACATCCCCTTCGTGATGATCATGGTCATCATGGCCTCCCTGCTGGAGAGCTTCTTCATCCTGCCCGCGCACCTGCGGATGGCGCTCAAGAGCGAGGCGGAGAGCAAGACCTCCCGCCTGCGCGAACGGCTGGATGCGGGCTTCGAGAACTTCCGCGACAAGCGTTTCCGTCCGCTCGTCACCCTGGCGCTGGAGCGGCGCGGCAGCACCGTCGCCCTCACCCTCGGCCTGATGATCCTCGCCATCGGCCTGCTGGCGGGCGGACGGATCCCGTTCGTCTTCTTCCCCTCGCCCGAATCGCAGGTGCTGTACGCCAACGCCACCTTCGTTGCGGGCACGCCGCGCACCCAGACCGAGGACTTCCTGCGCGAACTGGAACGCAGCCTGAACCTGACCGAGGCGCAGCTGGGCAAGGATCAGGCGCTGGTCCAGGTGGCCGTCGCCCGGCTGGGCAGCACCATCAGCGTGGCGGGCAGCGGCTCCGCCGCCAGCGGCGACCAGCTCGGCTCGCTGATCGTCGAGATGGTCCCCTCCGAACAACGCGAAGTGCGCAACGAGGCCTTCCTCAAGGCCTGGCGGGAGAACGTGCGCATGCCTGCCGGTCTTGAAAGCCTGACCCTCACCTCCCGCCAGTCCGGCCCGCCGGGACGCGACCTGACCGTGCGCCTGACCGGCGACGACGCCGACACCCTCAAGGCCGCCGCGCTGGAACTGGCCGAGACCATCAAGGCCATCCCCGGCGTCAGCGACACGGTGGACGACATGCCCTTCGGCCGAGAACAGCTGATCTACCGCCTCACCCCGGCGGGCGAGGCGTTGGGCCTGACCACCGAAAGTCTGGGCCGCCAGCTGCGCGCCGCCTTCGACGGCCACCTGTCCCAGCTGGTGCAGGTCGGCCAGGACGAGCTTGAAGTGCGCGTGCTGCTGCCACGCGAGGAACGCGAACGGCTGGACGTACTGGAGAACATGACCGTCCGCCTGCCCACGGGCACCGGCTTCGGCGCCACCGCCGGCCAGTTCGTCCCGCTCGCCACCGTGGCGAGCTGGGAATCCCGCCGCGGCTTCGAGGCCCTGCGCCATGCCGAAGGCCGTCTCGCGGTCGAGGTCTCCGGCGAGGTCGACCGCACCCAGAATAACGCCAATGCCATCCTCGCCGAGCTTCAGAAAGAGGCCCTGCCGAGCCTCGCCGTCCGCTACGGCCTCGAATACAGCCTCGAAGGCCGCTCCGCCGACCAGCGCGAAACCCTGGCCGACATGCGCAACGGCCTGCTGCTGGGCCTGTCGCTGATCTACCTGGTGCTGGTCTGGGTGTTCGGCTCCTGGGGCTGGCCGCTGGTCGTGATGACAGCCATTCCGCTGGGCCTTGCGGGCGCCATCTACGGCCACTGGTTCATGGGCATCGAACTGACCATCCTGTCGATGTTCGGCCTGTTCGGTCTGGCCGGCATCGTGGTCAATAACGCCATCATCCTGGTCAACCTGTACAGCGAACTGCGCAAGAAAGGCATGGACCTGCACGACGCCCTGATCGAAGCCGCCTGCGGCCGCCTGCGCGCCGTGCTGCTCACCTCCCTCACCACCATCGGCGGCCTCACCCCGCTGCTGTTCGAAACCTCCCTGCAGGCGCAATTCCTGATTCCGATGGCCACATCGATTGCTTTCGGCCTGGGGTTTGCGACCCTGCTGGTGCTGTTCTTCATTCCGTCGCTGCTTTACATGATGGAAAACATGAAGCAGCGACTGGGAATGGCTGCTCCTGCTGCGCAGGCGGCTTAATTCAGTGCCGGGGTCGCAGCATGATTTGGGGCGCCTACTCAGTCCCCACCTCTAGGAGGCGCCGCCATGGAAGGCATACACACAACGCTCCCAAGTCTCTGCGACACGGCACCAACCCCGCGCCGTGTTTCCGCATGCCATCCGCCGCATAACAACGAAGACCCCCTTGAAAAACAAGGACTTGTCACGAGCAAAGCGGCGTTATACGGCAATCATGAATCATGTTATACGGCGCATGCGCCGTATAATTCACGTTAGCGCGAAAAAATATGGATAAGGAACGTATATATTGCAATTCCTGCAAAGGTGAAACATGGCATGAGCTAGTGTCAAGCCATGAACACGACCGCTATGACTATTTTTGGGGACTCTCTCAAAAGTTCGACTCTTGTATTTTTAAGTGTTGTGGATGCGAAGATGTCACGTTTAGGTTAACCAAACACCCATTTGAATTCCAAAATGAAGATGATGGAAGTCAGGTGTATCTCTACCCTGATCGGAGTTTTAAGTTTAGAGATAGAAAAGTATACCTCCACTTACCAAAGCACATTCATAAGCTCTATCAAGAGACAATTACAGCGCACAACAACGAACTGCTGATATTATCAACAGTGGGCGTTAGATCGCTTATTGAGGCAATCGTTGCGGACAAGATCGACCCTTCTAACTACAAAAATAATCTAGATTCAAAAATTGAATCATTAAAGGCATATTTTCATGAATCCGTTATTGATACATTACATGAATTCAGGAAAATGGGTAACAAAGCAGCCCATGAGTTAGATTTTCCAGAGTCGTTAAATATCCATCATGCGCTGTATGTAACAAATAGGGGACAGACCCTATTTATTCCGGCACGGACACGGTATTCGTGATCGCTCTCGTGAACCGCCACCGCAGCAAGCGTAGTCCGGATGAAGGCCACAGGCCGTAATTCGTGGCGCGGATTCCCGGATTCCGCTCCGCTTCATCCAGGCTACAAACCTGAAGGGTCGATGAAGCCCGCTTAGGGCACATTCGCTATTACGCGCTCCATAACTGAAGCATGTCCATCGCATCGACTTGGGCGTCAGAATACGGCACCGCTATGCTCTGAAGGTTCATGCCTCCGGTGATTCAACCGGGTCAGGCAACCTCTACAGGCTGGAAGGAGTTGCTGTGATGCGATTCATGATGCTGATGATCCCCAAGGGGTACGAGAACGCGGCTCCGGGCACCATGCCGGACCCCAAGGCCGTTGAGGCGATGATGAAGTACAACACCGCCCTGCAGGAGGCCGGCGTGCTGCTCTCGCTTGATGGCCTTCACCCGCCCTCGACGGGCGCGCGAGTGTCCTTCGCAGGCGGAGTGCCAAAGGTGACCCCCGGACCGTTTCCCGAGGTGAAGGAGACGCTAGGCGGGTACTGGATGATCGAGGTGGGCTCGAAAGAGGAGGCGATCGCATGGGCGTCGCGCTGTCCCGCTTCGGACAATGAAATCATCGAGATCCGTCAGGTGCAGGAGTTCTCGGATTTCCCGCCAGAGGTTCAAGCCGCGGCAGCAGGCTTTGATGAGATGCTGGAACAATCCAGCCCGCGTAGGGCGGGTTAGCGGAGCGTAACCCGCCGAATGGGATTCGACCGGGTGCAATGCTTTCATCCGGCGCCTTACCCCTTGGCAAATGCGCCCTACTCCGCCCCCGCAAACAAACACGCCCCGAGGTTTCCCACGGGGCGTGTTGGCATGGGCGCGTCTTGCAGCTCAGTGGTTGCTGCTGCCCAGGCGGTCCATCAGGGCATAGGCGAGGCCGGAAACGACGAAGGTGACGTGCAGGCCGATCATCCAGCCCAGGTGGCGGTCGGAGTAATGGTCGACGTGCATGAAGGCCTTGAGCAGTTCGATCCCGGAGATGGCGACGATGGAGGCGATGACCTTGATCTTGAGGTCGGAGAAACCGATGTGGCCCATCCAGTCGGGGCGGTCTTCATGGCCTTCCAGGTCCATCTTGGAAACGAAGTTCTCGTAACCGCTGAAGATGATGATGATGAGCAGGTTCATGATCAGCGCCACATCCACCAGCGTCAGCACGCCAACGATGACCTCGCCGCCGGTGGCACTGCCGATGCCCGCGACCATGCCGAACAGTTCCTTGCCGAACTTGAACAGCAGCAAGGCCATGGCGACGACCAGGCCGAAATAGATCGGGGCCATCAGCCAGCGGCTGTTGAACAGGGATTCTTCAAAGAATTTCTCAAGCTGCTTCATAGACATGCTTAACCATCGATCAAAAGAGCTGATAGTTTAGACCTCATGCCTCGTAGTCATTAACCACTGTTTATCTGAAACTTTTTTGTAACCATCCTGAAGTAGCATCACGCGGTCCGACCCAGCCGGAATCTCAACCGGGCATGCCCACTCCCCCGCGTCGCAATAGAACCCAAGCCCCGCTACGCCCACGGCGAAGACCCTGGCTGCTGCTCAAGGCCAGCCTGGCCCTGTTCACCCTCTTGCTGCTCGCGAGCACCTGGAGCTTTACCTTTTCGCGCCTCAAGCACGAGGAACACCTTGTCATCGAACATGCAAAGGTGAGCCAGCAGAACCTTGCCCACATCATCGCCGAGAACCTCCATCAGGTTCTGGATCGAGGCGCCCTCTACGCCCTGCTGGTCAGCGAATGGCTCAGTGGCGACCAAGCCTCGGCCAAGCTGAACCTGTCCGCCATGCTGACGGGGGATCGCGCCTACAACCGGATCGCCGTGTACGACCCGCGGGGACGACTGCTGCACTCCACATCGCCCGCTGTCGAACATGACGACGTGGCGTCGAGCGTGCGCACGATCATCGCCGGAGACCAGGGCGATGCTTCCGCTGTCATGCATGTCGGCCCGCTTTCCCGAGACTATGGCCAGTCCTGGCAGGTCCCCTTGCTGATGCCCTTGAGTGACGCCGGCGGCACGCTTCTGGGCGTGCTCGTCCTGCATCTTGATCTCGGTTACCTGCTCCAGCTCTATCAGGACATCGACATCGGCCAAAGCGGGATCATCCAGATCCTTGAAAGCCATGGCCGCGAATTGGCGCGCGCGCGCCGTGGCGGGCTTGAAATCAGCGAGCAGGGGCTTGTCTCCAACCCCTTGCCTGCGGACAACCGCGCCCAGGGCTCCTGGATTTCGCCACTGCAGCAGGACACCCCCTTCCTGATCTGCTTTCACCGCCTCACCAACTATCCCTTTGTGGTCACTGTCGACAAGGAGCTCGACGACATCCTTGCGCAATTCAACGCACGCAAGGACAAGGACCTGCTCCTGATCTCCTTCCTGACCCTGCTCGCCCTGTTCATGACTGCGGGGGCGATCATCCTGATTCGTCGGCAACGGATCTATTTCGAGGCGATGGCACGCTCAGAGCGGGAAAAGCGGGGCCTGATCGAGCAGCTGGAAGATGAAAAGCATCGTGCCTACGAGCTGGCGTCCCGTGACCACCTCACCGGCCTCGCCAATCGACGCATGTTCATCCAGCTTGCCTCGAGCCACCTGGCCCGCGCCCGCCGCAGCCGCCAGCACTATGCGCTGATGTTCCTGGATCTTGACCGTTTCAAGGCCATCAATGACACCCTGGGCCACAAGGTGGGCGATTTGCTCCTCCAGGTCGTGGCCCAGCGCCTGCGGGAGACTTTGCGTGAATCCGATGTGCTCGCCCGCTTCGGCGGGGATGAATTCGTCATCCTGGTGACGGGGCTGGAGCAAGAGAACGACATCCTCACGATTGTCGAAAAACTGGTGAGCAGTATCGGAAAACCCTGCACCAACCTTGACGGTCACGATGTGCAGGTCGGCACCAGCATCGGCATCGCCCTGTTCCCGCGTGACGGACAGGATCTCGACACTCTGATCCGCCATGCCGACATGGCCATGTATCAATGCAAGAAAGCGAACCGGGGTTCGTTCGCCTTCTTCGACCAGGCGCTGAATGTCAACATCACCCAGGAATTCGAGCTGGAACAACGGATGGCCAAGGCCATCGCCAGCGACGAATTCGTCCTCCACTATCAGCCCAAGATCGAACTGGAGAACTACCGCATCGTCGGCTTCGAGGCGCTGATCCGCTGGCAGAGCCCGGAACACGGCCTGATCTACCCGAACGACTTCATTCCCATGGCCGAAAACACCGGCCACATCATCGCGCTGGGCAACTGGGTCATCGAGGCGGCCTGCCGGCAGCTCGCGGAGTGGCGCGCCGAGGGGGTCCCGGTCCTGCCCATCGCGATCAACATCTCGGCCCGTCAGTTGAGAGACAGCAGCTTGCCCCGGCGCATCGTGGGCAAGCTTGCCGAATATGGCCTCGAACCGGCGCTCCTGCAGGTCGAGGTCACGGAGAGCAGTCTGGTCGAGAACATCGAGATCGCCCGCGGAATCCTGGACGAACTGGTCGCGGCCGGGATCACGGTGGCGCTCGACGACTTCGGCAACGGCTTCTCCAGCCTCGGCTACATCAAGACCTTGCCTATCAGCACCGTGAAGATCGATCGCAGTTTCGTCAGGGATATCCAGCACAACTCCGATGACGCCGTGATCGTGGAGTCGACCATCATCCTCGCCCACAAGCTCGGCATGCGCCTGGTCGCGGAGGGGGTCGAAACCCGTGACCAACTGGTCTATCTGAAAATGGCCGGTTGCGACGAGGTGCAGGGTTATTACTTCAGCCGCCCCGTCGACCACGCTCGCGCGCGAGAGATGTTGCTCGAACCCATCAGCGTACCGACATGAAGACGATGAAACACATCCTGCTCTACCTGGTCCTGATCGCCCCACTCTGCTTCGGCATCTCGCCCGCCCTTGCCGAGCCGGCCGCCTGTGAAGACCCGTCCCCTCTGCGTTTCGGCCTCATTCCGCGTACCAACCTGGCTCAGCAGATGGAGGATCATCGCCCCCTCTTCACGCAACTGGAGAAGACACTGGGCCGCAAGGTGGTCGTGGTGCAGGGCTCGTCCTACGGCACGGTGATCGAAGGGCTGCTGGCCGGCACGATCGACCTGGCCTCGATGGGCCCCGCCTCCTATGCCCTCGCGAAGAATCGCGGCCCCTCCATCACGGCCTTCATGACCTGGACCATGCAGGGCGGTCATTTCATCGAACCCGGTTCGCCGACCTACAACTCGCTGCTGATCGTGCGCGAGGACAGCAATCTGCGCGACATCGGCGATCTCAAGGGCCGCAACCTCAGCCTGACCGACCCGGCCAGCACCTCGGGCGTGGTCATCCCGCGCGCGGAATTCAGCCGCGCCCTCGGCAAGCGCCTGGAAGAGCATTTCGGCCGGATCACCTACTCCGGCTCGCATGACCGCTCGATCGACGCGCTGATGAAGGGCTACGTGGACGCCGCTTTCGTGGCAAGCGAGCACCTCGAGAACGCGGTCCGCGCTGGCGTCCTCAAAGGAAACGACGTGCGTGTCTTGTGGCGATCGAGTCCGATTCCGCACGATCCTTTCGTGTATCGCGGCGAGCTCTGCCCCGAGCTGCGGGAAAAGATCCGCGAGGCCTTCCTGAGCGACAGTCCGGAAACCCGCAGGATGCTGACCAACCTCAAGGCGGAACACTTTGTCCCCATCACTGATGAGGCGTTCAGTTACCTGCAGGACATTCTCAGCCAGACGCGGGACTGATCACGCCCCAGCCGGAAGCTCGATCTGTATCCGCAGCCCGCCCTCATCCCGATTGACCGCGCGTATGCCGCCGCCGTGTGCCAAGATCGCCCGGCGGGCAATGGCCAGACCCAGGCCGTAGCCATTTCCGCCCGTAGGCTGGTTACCGCGGTTAAAGGGCTCAAAGATGGTTTCGAGGTCCTGCCCCCGCACCCCAGGACCGCAATCGTCGACGGTCAGGACAAAGCCCCCCTCAGGCACCCGATGAAGCGCCACATCCACCACACTTCCAGCGGGCGTATGGTGCACCGCGTTACGGATGACGTTCTCCAGTGCGCGATGCAGCAACTCCTCCCGTCCTCGAACATGGCCATGTTCCGTGACAACGGGGGCGAAGCGGATCAGGCTGCCTTTCGCCCTCGCCTCGAAGCGGGCATCGGCCACAACGCTCTGCAATAGCTCGCCAAGGTCGACGTCTTCAACGCAGACTCGAACCATCCCGGACTCAAGCCGCGCCAGGGTCAGCACCTCGCCCACCAACCGGTCGAGCCGCTGTGCTTCACGCTCGATCCGTTCCAGGTACTCCTCCAGCCGCTCTGGCTGCTGGCGTGCCAGGCCGACGGCCACCTGCAGGCGCGCCAGCGGCGAGCGCAATTCGTGGGAGACATCGTGCAGCAGGCGCTTCTGGGCGCCCACCAGGGCTTCGAGTTGCTGCGCCATGCGGTCGAAGTCGGCGCCAAGATCGCTGATCTCGTCGCTGCGCCGCCCCATCAACGGCTGCACGCGGGTGTCCAGCCGCCCCTCCTCGACCTGCCCGAGCGCCCAGCGCAGGTTGCGGATGGGGCGGGAGAGGTACCAGGCCGCCAGGGCGCTGAAGGCGAGACTCGCCAGCAAGCCGAACAGGAGCAACAGGCCGGGTGCAGGCTTGGGCGGCGGAGGCCGACGATGAGGGCGGTGTTCCATCGCGGAATCACCGCGCGAGGGCACGAAAAGCAGGACCTTCGAACCGTCATCGAGCTGAATCAGGCGCGCCACCTGCGGGCGAGTATCCATCCCCGCCAGGGCGCGCGCGCGATCTATGGTCTCGGATGTGACGGGCCGCCCCAACAGCTCACGGCCCGCCTCGTCTACCGCCAGCACCGGCACGCCGCGCTCGTCCTGCCACTCGGTGAGAAGACTGCGCAGGGCCTCGACGCCGCCGTGCCGCAAGGTCAGCGCGGCGGTCCGCACCAAGAGGGCGTCACGCGGGCCGATGGCCAGGTTCTCGGCCGCCTGGTCCAGCGCGCGCTTGTGCAACCAGACGGCGGTGCCGACACCCGCACCAGCCAACAGCAGCGCCAGCCAGAAGGCGAGGAAAAACTTCCAGAACAGCCTGCCCATCCTCACTCCTTGATGAGCTGATACCCCAGCCCGCGCACGGTCTGGATGCAGGAGCGCCCGTCGGCGAGGGTGCCGAGCTTGTGGCGCAGGCTGCTCATGTGCACATCGATGCTGCGGTCAAAACGCGCCAGTGGTCGACCCAGCCCCTGTTCCGACAACTCGGCCTTGCTCACCGCCCGCCCGGCATGCCGGGCGAGCGCCTCGAGCAGATTGAACTCCGTGCTGGTCAATTCGACAGGCGCGCCAGCCCAGTTCGCCAGGCGCTTCTCCGGCCACAGGCTCAAGGCGCCGGCGACCAACTCCCCGCCCTGTGTCGCAAGCGGTGCAAGCGGCTGTACACGACGCAGAATGGCGCGGATACGCGCCAGCAGTTCGCGCGGGGTACATGGCTTGGGCACATAGTCGTCCGCCCCCAGTTCGAGTCCGACAATGCGGTCCACGTCATCGCCCCGCGCGGTCAGCATCAGCACCGGCACCCGGCTCTGTGCACGGATGGCGCGCAAGGCGTCGATGCCGTTCATCCCCGGCATCATCACGTCCAGAACCACCAGCGCATAGGCGCCCGAGAGGGCCTCGCGCACGCCGTCCTCGCCGTTGTGGGCCATGCCGATGGCATAGCCCTCCTGGCCCAGGTAGTCGCGCAACAGGCCGGTCAGTTCAATATCGTCGTCAACCAGCAGGATGGTGTTTTTCGTTGTCATCTCATGGGCCAGATCATGAGGGCGCGACAGCCCCCCTCTCCTCAGCTTCGTAGCCTGGATGGAGCGCAAGCGGAATCCAGGATATCGAGCCCCGGATTCCGGCCTTCGGCATCCATCCAGGCTACCTGGGCTTGATGGAGCGATAATACGAGGACCGCGCGCGATGCAAACCGCGCCTGACGCATCTTTACCCAAATTTACATACGAGGTGCCCTGTTTAACCGGGCCCGCTCGCACACTTTGCCTCATCGGGACAAGCCCGTCCCGTCACCGAAGAGGTCCACACCATGCAAGTCTCCATGTTCAAGAAAGCCATCCTCGTGGCCAGTCTCGCCCTGCCGCTGACCGTCCTGGCCCAACCCGTGCCCGCCGAACTGCCGCCCGATGCCATCGACATGTCCCCCGCGCAAACTGAGGGGCACAAACCTTGCCATCGCCATGCCCGTCACGACGGCCCCGGCATGCACCACATGCTGCGCGATCTCGATCTGAGCGAGACACAACGCGAGCAGATCGAACAGATCATGCAAGCCCAGTCCCCGAAAATGCGCGAGCAGGCCAAAGTGCTGCGCGAGACCCGCAAGGCCATGCGCGAGCTTGCCCGCGCGGATGCACTGGACGAGGGCCAGCTCCAGGTCCTCAGCGCCAAATTGGCCGAGTCGATGAGCGCGATGCAGGCGGATCGCATTCGCACCCAGCATGCGGTCTTCGCCCTGTTGACCCCGGAGCAACGCGCCGAGGCGCGTGAAACGATGACCCAGCGCGTGAAGGGTCATCGTCACCATGGCCGCCACCACGACCAACGCGGTCATGCCACTGACATGGAACTCTGATTCCATCACGCAAACTCGCAAGGGCGCGCCGAACTATTCGGCGCGCCCTTGTCATAAACTGCACCGGATTGATCTCATGATGAGGCCCTGATGCGCTCTGCATCCTTTCTTCTTCCAGCCGCCATCCTGCTGGCCCTCGCGGGTTGTGCCACGGTGGGGCCGGATTACGCCGCGCCCGAACTGCAAGGCCCCGAGCTCTGGCAGAACGCGCCGGAGACATTGCCCACCGCCGGCACGGCACGACTCGCCCGCTGGTGGGAACAGCTCAACGATCCGCTGCTGACCGACCTGATCCGCCAGGCGCTGGCCTCCAGCCCGGACCTTCGCCTGGCCCAGGCGCGCCTGCGCGAGTCGCGCGCCCGTGGCGCACTGGCCGAGGCGGGTCTCGCGCCCACGCTGGACGCCAGCGGCTCCGCCAGCCGAGGCCAGAGCAGCGCCGAAACCGGCACGGGCGCCACCCGCAACGTGTTCAGCGCCGGCTTCGACGCCCGCTGGGAGGCCGACCTGTTCGGCGGCACCCGGCGCGCCATCGAGGCCGCGCGGGCCGATCTGCAGGGCAGCGAGGCCAGTCTGAAGGATACCCAGGTCACCCTCGCGGCCGAGGTGGCGCGCAACTACATTGAGCTGCGCGCGGCCCAGGCCCGCCTGCGGATCGCGCGCGACAACCTCGCCAGCCAGACTGAAACCCTGAATCTGACCGAGTGGCGCGCCCAGGCAGGCCTCACCAGCGCGCTGGAGGTCGAACAGGCGCGCGCCAACCGCGAACAGACCCGCGCCCAGATCCCCCCCCTGGAGACCAGCCTCGCCGCCGCCGAATACCGTCTCGCCGTGCTGCTGGGCGAGACACCCGGCGCGCTGTACGCGCGCCTTGCTCCGCCCCAGCCCATCCCCGCCGCGCCGGCCCCGCTCGCCGTCGGCATCCCCGCCGACACCCTGCGCCAGCGCCCGGACGTGCGGGTGGCCGAACGCAGGCTGGCCGCCGAGACCGCCCGCATCGGCCAGGCCGAGGCGGCACGCTACCCCGCCCTCAGCCTGAGCGGTTCGATCGGGCTGGATGCACTGGCCCTCGACGGCCTGACCGGCGGCCAGGCCCTGAGCCGTTCCATCCTCGCCGGCCTCACCGCGCCGATCTTCGACGGCGGCCGTCTGCGCAGCCAGGTGGACGTCCAGACCGCCGTGCGCGACCAGGCCGCCGTCAGCCTGGAACAGACCGTGCTGGGCGCGCTCGAGGAGGTGGAAAACGCCCTCGTCGCCCTGGCCCGTGGGCGCGAACGCGAGGCTGCCCTGGCCGAGGCGACCGCCTCCGCGCGCAAGGCCGCAGAGCTTGCCCGCCAGCGCTATGCCAGCGGCCTCATCGACTTCCAGACCGTGCTGACCACCGAGCGCAGCGTGCTGACGCTGGAAGACAGCCTCGCCAGCGCCCAGGCCAGCACCACCCAGGCCCTGATCCAGCTCTACAAGGCGCTGGGCGGGGGATGGTCCGCCACCCCGGAGATGACTTCTTCATGCCGTCATTGCGAGCCAAGCGAAGCCATCCAGGTCCCACCGCCGCATGGATTGCCACGTCGCCTCGCGCCTAACGGACATGGCGACTCGCCGCCCCAGGACATGAAACGGCTCCTCGCCATGTCCGTTTCCCTAACCCCTGCCCTCTCCCGCCTGCGGGAGAGGGGGACGATGGAACGCATCGCGTTGTTTCACGTTTACGCGACGCTGGCGCATGCCCGCAATGACGCTGCTGCAAGGACAAACACATGAGCACCGCCACCCCTGACCTTCACAACGCCCTCGGGCTCGACAAACGCGGATCCCGCAGAGGGCGCATCGTCTGGCCGCTGCTGGCCGCCCTGCTCGTCGCCGCCGTGCTGGCCTGGTGGTTCACGCGCTCCGGCCAGGATGCCGGCGCCCCTCAATACCGCACCGAGCCTGCCGTGACCGGCAACCTGACCGTCACCGTGTCCGCCACCGGCAACCTGGAACCGACCAACCAGGTCGACGTGGGCAGCGAGTTGTCCGGCATCATCGAAGCCGTGCTGGTGGACGACAACGACACGGTCAAGAAGGGCCAGGTGCTGGCCCGTCTGGACCCGACCCTGCGCCACGACCAGGTCGCCAAGTCCAAGGCCGCGCTGGCCTCGTCCCAGGCCCAGGTGCTGCAGGCCACGGCTACCGTCCAGGAGGCGCGCGCCAACCTCCAACGCCTGCGCGAAGTCGCCCGCCTGTCCGGCGGCAAGGTGCCCTCGCGTGCCGAGCTGGAGACCGCCGAGGCGACCCTTGCCCGCGCCCGCGCCGACGAGGCCGCAGCCAAGGCCGGGGTGGAACAAGCCAGCGCCACCCTGCGCTCGGACGAGACCAACCTGACCAAGACCGTCATCCGCTCGCCGATCGACGGCGTGGTACTGCAACGCAAGGTGGAGCCCGGTCAGACCGTGGCCGCCTCGCTGCAGGCGCCCATCCTGTTCACCCTGGCCGAGGACCTGACCCGCATGCAGCTTCAGGTGGACGTGGACGAGGCCGATGTCGGTCAGGTCCAGGTCGGCCAGAGCGCGCGCTTCACCGTGGACGCCTGGCGCAACCGCTATTACCCGGCCGTCATCACGCGGGTCAACTTCGGTTCCCAGGTGACGGAAGGCGTGGTCTCCTACCCGACCATCCTGGAGGTCGACAACGATGACCAGTCACTGCGCCCCGGCATGACCGCCACCGCCGAGATCACCACCCTGCAGCGCGACGATGTGCTGCTGGTGCCGAACGCCGCGCTGCGCTTCAGTCCCACGATGACCCCGGCCAGCGCCCAGCAGCGGAGTCTGGTCCAGAGTTTGGTGCCACGGCCCCCGCGCAGCACCTCCGAGCGCGGCAACAAGCAGGCGGGCAAGAACGGCAAGCAGCACGTGCATGTGCTGCGTGACGGCCAGCCGGTGCCGATCGAGGTACGCACCGGCGCCACCGACGGCAAGCAGACCGAAATCCTGGAAGGCGAGATCGCGCCAGGCATGGAGTTGATCGTCGAAACCGTGACCGCCAAGAAAAAATGAGCCGTGCAGCCTCCGCTCCGCCGTTGATCGAACTGCGCGGCATCACCAAAACCTACGGCCAGGGTCCGGCCGCGTTCCAGGCCCTGCATGGCGTCGACTTGTGCATCGAACAGGGAGACTTCGTCGCCGTGATGGGACCGAGCGGGTCGGGCAAGTCGACCGTGATGAACATCCTCGGCTGCCTGGACGTGCCGAGCGGCGGCAGCTACCTGTTCCGCGGCGTGCCGGTCGAGGACCTGAGCCGCAACCAGCGCGCCCTGCTGCGGCGCAACTACCTCGGCTTCGTGTTCCAGGGCTTCAACCTGCTGGCGCGCACCTCGGCGCAGGAGAACGTGGAACTCCCGCTGTTGTATCGCGGCGAGAGCGCCGCATCGCGCCACCAGCTCGCCCGCCAGGCGCTGGTCTCGGTCGGCCTTGAGGGCTGGGGGCACCACACCCCAGGCGAGCTGTCAGGCGGACAGCAGCAGCGCGTCGCCATCGCCCGCGCCATCGTTACCCGGCCGACCGTGCTGCTGGCGGACGAGCCGACCGGCAACCTGGACACTCGCACCAGCCAGGAAATCATGGAACTGCTGACCCGCCTCAACCGCGAGTTGGGGATCACCGTGCTGATGGTGACCCACGAGCCGGAGATGGCCGAATTCGCCCACCGTGTCGTGCATTTCCGCGATGGCCGGGTGGAACGTGACGAGCACCGCGAGGAGCCCGCCTGATGTTCTGGAGTACCCTGCTGCTTGCCCTGCGCTCCATCCGCCGCAACCTGCTGCGCTCCTTCCTCACCGTACTCGGCATCGTCATCGGCGTGGCGGCGGTGATCACCATGGTCACCCTCGGCAACGGCGCCACCCAGGCCATCGCCGACCAGGTCGCCAGTCTCGGCAGCAACCTGTTGATCGTGCGTCCCGGCCAGCGCCTGGGCCCGACCAGCGCCAGCGCGGGCGCACCCAACTTCAAGCTGGCGGACGCCGAGGCCATCCAGGCGCAGATCAGTTCGGTGCGCACGGTCGCGCCCACGGTACAGCGCGGCATGACCGTGGTGGCCGGCGCGCGCAACTGGTCGACCAGCGTCACCGGCAGTACCAACGCGTGGTTCGAGACCGGCAACTGGACGCTGGCCGGGGGCCGCCTCTTCAATGCCATGGAGGAGCGCGGAGGCACCGCCGTCTGCGTGATCGGCGAAACCCTGCGGCGCGAGCTGTTCGGCAGCCAGAACCCTCTTGGCCAGGCCATCCGCCTGAAGACCTTCTCCTGCGAGGTGATCGGCCTGCTGAACTCCAAGGGCCAGTCCGCCTTCGGCTCGGACCAGGACGACGTGCTGGTCCTGCCACTCAAGACCATGCAGCGGCGCATCATGGGCAAGCAGGACATCACCGCCCTGCGCATCTCGGTCAAGGACGAGGCCGCCATTGACCCGGCCAAGAAGCAGGTCACCCTGCTGATGCGCGAGCGGCGCAAGATCGCGGATAACGAGGACGACAACTTCAGCGTGCTCGACACCCGCCAGATCACCGAGACCCTCTCCGGCACCACCCAGGTCATGACCACCCTGCTCGGCGCGGTGGCGGCGGTGAGCCTGCTGGTGGGCGGGATCGGGATCATGAACATCATGCTGGTGTCGGTCACCGAGCGGACCCGCGAGATCGGCATCCGCCTCGCCATCGGGGCGCTGGAGCGCGAGGTGCTGCTGCAGTTCCTGATCGAGGCGGTGGTGCTCTCCTCGATGGGTGGGCTGATCGGGGTGGTGCTGGCGACCGGGGCTTCCATCGGTCTGGCCAGTCTGATGCAGGTGCCCTACCTGTTCGATCCGGGCATCAACATGCTGGCCTTCGCGTTCTCGGCCGCCATCGGGGTGGTGTTCGGCTATTTTCCGGCACGCCGCGCGGCGCGGCTGGACCCGATCGTTGCCTTGCGGCATGAATGAGCGGGCGCGGCGCCCAGCACAGGCTCAGCGGAGTTCGATAAAACGACACCCCAGGGCGTGCCCCTCGCCATCCGGCTGACTGCGCATGACCTCGACACGCCCATGAAGCGGCGGCACCACCGCCAGCGAGGGCGCAACCTCGATCTCCAGCAGCGTGCCGACAGGCAGGTCCGACTTCACCCGCATGCCCAGGCCGCTTGCAGAAAGGTCGAGCAGATCGGCCTCCTGCCAGACGTCGTCAGACGCCTGGCGATAGCGCATCGGTGCCTCTTGGTGCATGCGCTTGAAATCCCGCAGTTCAGGTTCGGTCAACATCTCGCATCCTCGGAATCCATCCGGGTTCCGATACTAGCCCGAACCCGCGGTGCGGCAAAAACTTAAGGAAGTGCTGAACAATACAGCGCTTCCCGTTGCGGCAGGATCCCTCAACGGGAGCAACGACATAAGTCGTTGATTCGCGGAGCCCGTCCCGGCATGTACCGGGACGAAGCGAGGTGAAAACTTCCAGGGATGGAATTTTTCACCGTTCACTTAACAGGATGCTGAAAAACCTCATCCTGAGGTTTTTCAGCCATGGCCAGTCCGGTACACGCCCGGACTGGCCAACCACACATCAACCACTTGCGTGGTCGATGTGCGTGCGGGACATCCATGTCCCGCCTTATCAGCCTGCTGAAACAAGTATTTCAGCAGGCTCTTAAAGTGACGCGGAACGAATTGACAGGCCGTTGAAAGGCCTTTCAACGGCCTGTCAAAGTGCGTTCGGGCAGGCCTGCCCGGACTCGAGCATGGTCAGGTTGCCGAGCGTGGTCTCGGCGATCGCGGTCAGCGCCTCGCAGGTGAAGAAACCCTGGTGGGAGGTGATGAGCACGTTGGGAAAGGTCATCAGGCGCGTGAGCAGATCGTCCTGGATGATCTCCTCGGAGTGATCCTCGAAAAACAGGTTTTCTTCCTGCTCGTACACGTCCAGCCCCAGCGCCCCGATATGCCCGCTCTTGAGCCCGGCGATGACCGCCGCCGTGTCGACCAGCGCACCTCGCCCTGTGTTGATCAGCATCACGCCGCGCTTCATGCGCGGGATGCTGTGCAGGTTGATCAGGTGGCGCGTCTCGGGTGTCAGCGGGCAATGCAGGCTGATGATGTCGCTCTCGGCCAGCAGGGTGTCACGCTCGACGTAGCGCATGCCGAGCTCCAGGCAGTCCGGATTCTCGCGCTGGTCGTGGCCCAGCAGTTCGCAGCCGAAGCCGTGCATGATCCGGGCGAGCACCGCGCCAATGCGCCCGGTGCCGACGATACCGACCGTCTTGCCGTGCATGTCGAAACCGAGCAGCCCGTTCAGGGCGAAATTGCCCTCGCGCACCCGGTTGTAGGCACGATGGATGTGGCGGTTGAGCGCCAGGATCAGTGCCACGGTGTGTTCCGCCACGGCGTACGGCGAGTAGGCCGGCACGCGCACCACCTGGATGCCGACTTCCCGCGCCGCGGCAAGATCGACGTTGTTGAAGCCGGCGCAACGCAGGGCGACCACGGGCACGCCCTCCCCGGCCAGGCAGCGCAGCAGGTTGGCATCCACCCGGTCGTGGACGAAGACACAGACCGCCTCGAATCCCTGGGCCAGGCCACAGGTCTGGGGCGTCAGCGCGGCCTCGAAGAATTCCAGTTGATGACCATGCGCGGCATTGGCGCTGATCAGGCTCTCGCGGTCATAGGGCTTGGTACTGAAGACGGCGACGCGCATGGTGATTCCTTGTCTGGATTTTGTTCAGCTTATCGCGCGTTGCATGACAGCGTGATGTGCGTGGAAAGGCCTGCCCCCTACATGCGTCCAAGGGTGTGACGCGTTACGCGGGGCGATTCCGTCCGTGCTCCGCCTTGCTTCGCTCCCTTTCCCATCGTTCATAACACTCCAGTCCGCAAAAGTGCACGATGTATTCGACGGCCTCCACACTCTTGGCCTCAGACTTCGGAATCTCCTTGAGGCACACATCACACACAACTGTCTCAGGCTCGACGATATCTTCAGGGTCGATCATTTTTCTTCCCCTTGTTGAACCCAAACGGGATAGAACCAAGCCTGATACCCACGGCATCGGCCAACATCAAAGCGATGATAGGGGGCAGAAGATGGAGCCCCTTTTTTTCAGGAGTATAGAAGGCCTGGAAATCGCCCTGCTTGAATCCGGACAGCAAGAGCTTGCTCAACCCAGGGCCGTCCGCTAAGAGAGCTAGGGCAGGAGCATATTTCCCGATGCCAGGATGCCTCTCGTCTATCCCGCGAGGAAGACTCCATGAAACAAGAACTCCCCCTCTCCGAGGCCTACACCGTGCTGGAGCCCGGGCCGCTGGTTCTGCTCAGCACGACAGCCGGCGGCAAGTCCAACGTGATGCCCATGACCTGGCACCTGATGATGGAGTTCGAGCCACCCTTGGTGGGATGCGTCATCAGCGAAGCGAATCACTCCTTTGCCGCAGTCCGGGAAACCGGTGAGTGCGTGCTGAACGTGCCCACAGCGGAACTGGCCGACAAGGTCGTGGCCTGCGGCAATGCCTCCGGTCGCGATGTGGACAAGTTCAAGACCTTCGGCCTGAGCGCAAGTCCGGCCGATATGGTGAAGCCCCCCCTGATCGACGAGTGCTACGCCAATCTCGAGTGCCGCGTGGCGGACACGCAGATGGTCGGAACCTACAACTTCTTCGTACTGGAAGTCATCAAGGCCTGGCGCGATCCGGCGGTCACCCAGCCGCAGACCCTCCATCACCGTGGCTATGGCCGCTTCATGGTGGCAGGGCGCGAAATCTTCCTTCCGTCGTCGAAGCCCTGAGGTCGGCCCACCTCAATCCGGTGCCAGGGAAACCCTGGCACCGGCGGTCGCCCGGTCGATGTCGATGAACAACTCCACATATTCGGGCATCTCGCTGAGCGGGCTCGGGTCATCGATGCAGTTACAGCCAGTGATGATGCTGGAGTAATAAACCCCCACCTTGATGCGAAGAGCCGCATCGCTCATCTCGCATTCGAAAATGCCCAGTTTCACATCTTCAAGCAACGCCACACTACCGTAGCGCAGGCCTTGCTGGAGTGGCCGTGCCAGCGCCCCCTGGCGCATAAGGTCATCCAGCAACACCCGATTGAAATCGGGCGCATCCAGGGTGTTGAGGGAGGCGGAAAGATTGGGCATGAAGAAGATCCTTGCGAACTGAACAACCGCGATGGCATGCACCACGGCCTGCTTAACCAAACTTTACACAGTTTTACCCTAACCCCACGAAATACGCCGATTTTCCTGCCGATACTGTGGGTGACGCCTGTGCGGCGTGTCTCTCAAACATTTCCAACAAGGAGAACGACATGATCAGCTCGATAAGCGGCGCAAGCTACTCCTCGATGATGGGCGGCATGAACCGCATGCAACGCCCCGACCCGTCGCAAATGGCGGAAGACCTATTCTCGAAGATCGACACCAGCGGCAAGGGTTACATCGAGAAATCCGATCTGGCCTCCGCGCTGGAAAATGTTTCCAGCGGCAACGTGACGAATGTCGACGAAGTCTTCGCTTCCCTCGACGGTGACAGCGACGGCAAGATCACCCAGGACGAGATGGCCTCCAGCCTGCAGAAGCAGATGGAAGCACTGGAAAGCCAGTTCCAGGGCATGCGCATGCAAGGTGGCATGAGCCAGATGGGCGGCATGATGCCTCCGCCCCCGCCGCCGGAAGGCGACGAAGGCTTCACCCAGGAAGAGCTGAGCGCCCAACTGGAGGAGATCGGCGACACCGACAGCGCACGCTCCGACCTCATCTCCAGCATCGTCAACAACTTCGAAGCCGCCGACACGGACGGCGACGGCAAGGTGACCTTCAAGGAAGCGATGGACTACAAGGAGTCCACCCAAAGCGCCTCCAGCGACTCGACCACCGAAGACAGCACCTCCAGCGCCAGCGTGGCGGAGAGCAGCTCGACCGAGGGCTCATCCTCCCAGGTCCTGTTCCAGATCATGCGCCTGATGGAGGCCTATGGCCTGGGCCGTCAAGAAACAGGCCAGAGCTTGTCTCAATCCGCCTGAATCCGGCCCCCGGCGGATACAGCTCGGCCATGGATGGCCGGATCGCCATTACTTTCCGACCAGAACCAGCCCCCGCCCGGCCTCAGCCGAAATACGCGGGTTCGTTCCCCGGCTTCCACTTGATGTTGCAGCCCAGGCTCGGCTTCTGCTCAGCGGAAGGCTGTTGCCCCGCCAGCACCGCGTCAGCGGCCGCGCGCATATCCTTGCCGGTCACCGGCTCGCTGTTGCCGGGACGAGCATCGTCGAACTGGCCACGGTAGGCCAGCTTGTGCATCGCATTGAACAGGAAGAAGTCCGGCGTACAGGCCGCCTCGTAGGCCTTCGCCACCTCCTGGCTCGCGTCGTAGAGATACGGGAAGGCGTAGCCGGCCTGCCGGGCCTCCTCTGCCATCTTCTCCGGGCTGTCGTCCGGATAATGCTCCACGTCGTTGGCACTGATGACCACCACCGCCAGACCCTTGGCCTGATAATCACGAGCGAACTGCACGAAACCGTCCTGAATCAGCTTCACGAAGGGACAGTGATTGCAGGAGAAGACCACCAGCAGCGGCTTGCCGGCGAAATCCGCCAGGGCAACGGTCTTGCCGGTCAGCGGCTCCGGGAGGCGAAAGTCAGGCGCGGCGGTGCCCAGCGCGAGCATGGTGGAAGAGGTACGTGCCATGGATCTTGCCTCGTAATGAATTACTTCCCGATGAGCTTGAGGAATTCCATCCGCGTGCCGCGGTCCTCGCGGAAGCGGCCGAGCATCATCGAGGTGGTGGTCCAGGAATTCTGCTTTTCCACCCCGCGCATCATCATGCAGAAATGTTGCGCTTCCACGACCACGCCCACGCCCTTCGCATTCGTCGCCTGAAGAATCGCCTCGGCGATCTGGCGGGTCATGTTCTCCTGGATCTGCAGGCGACGGGCGAACATCTCCACGATGCGCGCCACTTTGGACAGCCCCAGCACCTTGCCGTCCGGCAGGTAGCCGACGTGCACCCGGCCGACAATCGGCAGCAGATGGTGTTCACAGAGTGAATACAGCTCGATTTCCTTGACGATGACCATCTCGTCGTTGTCCGAATCGAACAGCGCCCCGCCGATCACCTGTTCCAGGGTTTCGTGATAACCCTTGGTGAGAAATTTCATCGCCTTTGCGGCACGCTTGGGGGTATCGAGCAGGCCGTCGCGGCTCAGGTCCTCGCCCACCGCACCGAGGATGGCCTCATAATGCTTTTCCAAAGTCTTCACTCCGCTTGATGATCATGCGAGTGTAACAAACGCCACGGCCCCGCATTCCCGTCAAGCGCAGAGGGTTTCGTTCCCAGCGTCTCCGGATACCCTAGCCCCCATGAAAAACGCCATCGACCTTCTGCTCAACCGCTACTCCACCCCGGCCAAGCTGCTTGCCGATCCGGCACCTGAGGGCGACCACCTGGACCTGATCCTGCGCGCCGCCATGAGTGCGCCGGACCATCGCGCGCTGCGTCCCTGGCGCTTCCTGCTGGTGCGCGGCGAGGCCCGCAACCGCTTGGGCGACATCTTCGCGGAAGGCTACGCCCGCCGTCACCCGGAGGCAGAGCCCGACAAGATCGAACGCCAGCGCGAAAAGCCCCTGCGCTCCCCTCTGCTGATCCTGATCGTCGCCCACATCCAGGAATGCGCCAAGGTACCGGAATGGGAACAGATGATGGCCGTCGGCGCGGCCACCGAACACATGCAACTCATGGCCCAGGCACTGGGCTATGGCAGCGTGTGGCTGTCCGGCGAAAGCTGCGGGGATGATTGGGTGGGACAGATGCTTGGATTGGCGGAGAACGAGCGACTGGTGGGGTATCTGGCGATGGGGACACCACTGGAGAGTTGCGGGGGGAGAACGCGGCCGGACCCCTGGGAGTTCAGCAAGGGATGGGGGGGCTAACATCCATGCAGCCCGGATAAAGGCCGCGCTCAAATCCGGGATTGTACCGGTCATCCCCCGGATTGCGCTCCGCTCCATCCGGGCTACTTGTCGACCACGCGGATAGCCACGCCACAAAACGCCCCCCAGCCTCCTCCTCGCCCTGTAGTAACGTAACAGGCCTGCCCTTCAGGCGGATCATCGCGCCGCCCTCCTCCGCGTGCCGCAGAGCGCGCTCGGCAATCTGTATCAGCTCCTCGGGCGTCACGTCGACAATCACGTGCATCTCGCGCAAGGCCTGCTCGATGTCCTCCTCGTGCAAGCGAGCCTTCGGGGTTGGTGCCAGCTCGAAGCGCATCAGCTGGATGGGATAGCGCCGCCAGGCGAATGGATAGTTCGCCACCACCGCCACGACGAAGATGATCGCCGCGTTTAGCAGCACCGGCGCCAGCACATACTGGTAGCCAAGCGCCGTAATGGACGGACCACCCAGCACCGCCGCCAGCGCAGTCGCGCCGCCGGGCGGGTGGATGCAACGCAACAGGTGCATCGCGCCCACCGCAAGCCCCACGGCACAGGCCGCCGCCAGGGCCGTATCCGGAATCCACAGCGCACAGGTTACGCCGATCAGGGCGGAAACCAGATGCCCACCAAACAGCGGCCACGGCTGGGACAGCAGGCCGTGAGGCACGCCGAACAGCAGCACCGCCGTCGCCCCCATCGACACCACCATCCACACCGCCCCCTCGCTGCCGAGCAGGGCATGGCTGAGCAGGTAGACCAGATAGATGCCTAGAAATCCGCCAAGCGTGGATGCCACTTGCTCCGCGATCCCCACCTGCGTGGTCGCCGGACCGAACACCCGGCCTAACCGCTGGGACAAGCGCATTGCATGACCTCCATCTAGCGCACCATTTTGGAACACTAGAACAGTGCAGCGCGTCAAGAAACCCTGAGAAGAGCGTGGATGGCTTCCACGCAGGGCCACTTGAAGACCTACCGGGCGTATTTCACATGATGCGAAGCTGGCGGTAGCCCGCCAACCTGCTCTACTACCCGCGGAGCTGGATCGACAACGCCGCCGCAGCCAGCAGCAAAGCTCTGGTCGCCAACAGCCCCATCTCTCGCACCGGATACGCCCAGCCGGACAGCACCGTGCAGGCAAGGCGTCCGCCCTCGTTGGCCGTGTAGTAGAAGCCCGCTTTCATCACCACCTTGTCGCCGACCGCGCAGGCTAAGATGAGATAAGCGTGGATGGATGATTTGAGCGCGAAGATCACGTCGTACAGCGGCAGGGCTGCCGATGACGACCGTGGCGGGGGATGCCTTCATCCAGCCTCAGGCTTGCGAGCGTGGGATGAAAATCGCCCCGTTTAATGACTCGACTTTCACAGCAATGAGGGGCAGGCGAGATGAATATCCAAAGCTTGGTACTGTTTTTGATGATCGGGCTCGTGGCAGGCTGGCTTGCGGGCCAGATCATGCGAGGGGGCCGGTATGGTCTGGTGGGCGATTTGGTCGTCGGCGTCGTCGGCGCCCTCCTGGGGGGCTGGATGTTCGGCCTGCTTGGAGTCTCATTCGGTGGCGGCATAATTGGCGCACTGTTGACCGCGTTGATCGGGGCAATCGTGCTTCTGTATTTGCTGCGGCTCATCAAATAGAGCCTGATTCCAGCTTCATCTTGAGTACCGCGCCTGAGAGCGACGGGCTCATTAGAACATCTTTCCCGCCTAGCGGGCCTTGGGCATGGATGCCCAAAAGGTGTAAGCACAGGACGCGCTAGCTAACCTGTCCTGCACTCCCCGGCAACCTGACCGACAGCGCCGCCGCACTCAGCAGCAACAGGCTGGACGCCATCAGGCATCCCTCCAGCCCCCATACCTGATACGCCCAACCGGACAGAACCGTGCCGGCGAGGCGAC
>JBFLVP010000025.1:0-13020 GCA_040758395.1 Pseudomonadota bacterium | reverse complement strand
TGATCAGGCGTACCACGGCTGGGGTGTCAATGACCGGGTCTGTGTCAGGCGGCACGCAGACGGTGGTGATGCCGGATGCGACGGCGGCGCGCGCTTCGCTCTGTACGGTGGCCTTGTGCTCCTGGCCCGGTTCGCGCAGGCGCGCCCAGCTATCGATCACGCCGGGGAACAGCCACAGGCCGTTCGCGTCCAGCACCTTGTCGGTGGCGAAATCGGCCGGTGCCTGGCCGATGCTGACGATGCCGGCCTTGTCGATGAACACGTCGGTGACGGCGTCCAGCCCGCTGGCCGGGTCGATCACCCGCGCGCCGCGGATGATCCAGCGCTGACAATCGACGCCCGGGCGACAACCTTCGGGCGGCTTGAGGTGGTCGATGTCCTGGCCCTGGGCGAAATAGGGTGTGTTGTTCATGCTCATTCCTCCCGGCCTCCCATGCACAGGCTCATCACCGCCATGCGCACCGCGATGCCGTTGGATACCTGTTGCAGGATCACGGATTGCGGGCCGTCGGCGACCTCGGAGTCGATCTCCACGCCGCGGTTGGCCGGGCCGGGATGCATGACGATGGCGTCCGGCTTGGCCCAGGCGAGCTTCTCCGGGGTGAGGCCGTAGAGGCGGAAGAATTCGTCCTCGGTTGGCAGCAGGGCGCCCTCCATGCGTTCGCGCTGCAGGCGCAGCATGATGATGACGTCCACGTCGCGCAGGCCTTCGCGCATGTCGTGGAACACCCGCACGCCGAGCTTTTCCACCTGCGCGGGCAGCAGGGTGCGCGGGGCGATGACGCGCACCTCGCCGGTGTTGAGGGTGTTGAGGGCGTGGATCTGCGAGCGGGCGACGCGCGAGTGCAGCACGTCACCGACGATGGCGACGCGCAGCGGGGTGAAGTCGCCCTTGATCTTGCGGATGGTGAAGACGTCCAGCAGGGCCTGGGTCGGGTGTGCGTGGCGGCCATCCCCGGCGTTCAGCACGGACACATGCGGCTCGACGTGGCGGGCGATGAAGTGGGCCGCGCCGCTGGCCGCGTGGCGCACCACGAACATGTCGGCCTGCATCGCCTCGATGTTGCGCAGGGTGTCCAGCAGGGACTCGCCCTTGGTCGCGGCGGAGGTGCTGATGTTCAGGTTCAGCACGTCGGCGGACAAGCGCTTGGCCGCCAGCTCGAAGGTGGTGCGGGTGCGGGTGGAGGATTCGAAGAACAGGTTGACCACGGTGCGGCCGCGCAGCAGCGGCACCTTCTTCACCTCGCGCCCGGTTACCGAGAGGAAGGACTCGGCGGTGTCCAGGATGCGGGTCACCCACTCCGGACCGAGGCCCTCGATGGTGAGCAGGTGCTTGAGGCGCCCCTCGCTGTCGAACTGGAGGGCCCAGGGGTCACGGGCCAGCTTGGGGATCTTGGGGCGGACGAAAACAACAGCCACGTGTTACTCCTCGGACGCGCGTTGTTCGATGGTCAAGGCCAGTGGGCTGGGGCCGCGCAGGACGATCTGCTCGTGGTGGTCGAGCATGAAGGTGTCGCCCACCACGTCGGCCTGGATCGGCAGCTCGCGGCCGGGGCGGTCGCACAGCACCGCCAGTACCACCGAGGCCGGGCGGCCGAAGTCGAACAGCTCGTTCATCGCCGCGCGGATGGTGCGGCCGGTGTAGAGCACGTCGTCGACGAGGATCACGTTGCGGCCCTCGATGTCGAACGGCAGGGAAGAGGGCGAAACCTGCGGGTGAAGGCCGATATGGGTGAAGTCGTCGCGATAGAAGGCAATGCTAAGCTTGCCGAGTGGTTCGGCCAGGCCCAGGGCTGCATGCAGGCGTTCGGCCACCCACACCCCGCCGGTGTGGATGCCGACCATCAGTGGATCATGCAGCGCACCCGATTCGATGCGCTTGCCCAGGTCCTGTTCCATCCGGTGAAGCAGGGCTTCGACGTCAAGGTTCTGCATGATCGCTACTCGCTAGCTTGATTTGGGAATTGATTGAACCAGGTTTCCAGGATGACCGCCGCAGCGCCGGCATCGACTGCGCCGCGGCGCTTGTCGAAGCCCAGCCGTTCGCTGGCTTCATAACTCGAGAGCCGTTCATCGGCCGTTTCCACCCGCAGGTGGAAACGGCCGTGCAACTGGCGCGCAAAGCGTTCGGCTTGAGGGGTGACGGGGTAGTCGCTGCCGTCGTCGCGGCGCGGTACACCCACCACCAGGCCCTCCGGTGACCACTCCTTCAGCACGCGCTCGATCGCGGACCAGTCCGGCTGCCCCGGGTTTTTCGTTGGCAGCACGGCCAGCGGCCTGGCGTCCCCGGTAATCCTTTGTCCCACCGCGACGCCGATGCGCCGCTCGCCGAAATCGAAACCCAGCCAGAGCCCGGGTGTGGGCGCTGCCCCCTTCACGCGTGGCCGGCCTGCCCGGTCAGCAGATTGAGATCCACGCCGAGCCGGCTGGCGGCGGCCTGCCAGCGCTGTTCGATCGGGGTGTCGAACAGGATGTCCGGCGAGGCCGGGGTGCTCAGCCAGGCGTTGTCCATCAGTTCCTGTTCGAGCTGGCCCGCGCCCCAGCCGGCAAAACCGAGCGCGATCAAGCGCTTGGCCGGGCCGGCCCCGTGGCCGATGGCCTGCAGGATGTCGCGCGAGGTGGTCAGGCCGATGTCGTCCGGCAGGTTCATGGTGCT
Organism: Pseudomonadota bacterium; assembly: GCA_040758395.1. Taxonomy (GTDB): domain Bacteria; phylum Pseudomonadota; class Gammaproteobacteria; order Halothiobacillales; family Halothiobacillaceae; genus Thiofaba. The sequence continues at coordinate 10,364 of JBFLVP010000025.1, read as the reverse complement.
GTCCCAGGGGCCCTGCGGGGTGTGCAGCACGAACCCGCGCTCAAGTGAAACCGGGCCACCGAACAGCACGGTCTGCTCCTTCAGATCCGGCGTTTCTGGGGCGATGCCCAGGTGTTCGAGGATGTCACCAAGGGTGATCTCGATCGGCCGGTTGATGACGATGCCCATCGCGCCTTCGTCGTTGTGCTCGCAGATGTAGGTGACCGTCTGGGCAAAGTTCGCGTCGGCCATCCGCGGCATCGCGATGAGGAAATGGTGCTTGAGTGAGGTAGTGCCTTGCATGGACATAGTATCGGGGGCCAGGGGCCACCCCGGCAAGGTCGATTTGGGCCTGCGCCGATGAAATTCAGCGCGTGCTCATGCTGCCGCCGGAGACAAAGGCCCAGGTGCGCACGATGGTGAACTGGTCATATCCTGCCCGGAGCTCGGGGGGGAATGGCGCATAGGGTGCGGCAAGCAGGACGATGTCCTTGGCGGCCTGGTCGAGCACCGGCTCGCCCGAGGATTGCCGCACGCGGACGCTCTCGACGTCGCCCCAGGCATTGACGATGACCTCCAGGACCAGGCGGCCGCCGAGTTTGCGGCGGCGTGCCTCGTCCGGGTAGTTGATGTTGCCGATGCGCTCCACCTTCTCGACCCATGCGCGCAGGTAGGCGGCTTCCGGGCCGGCCACGGTGTTGGCGGACAGGACCTTGCTGCGCGCGGCGATGTCATTGCGCAGGCCCTGCTCGAGGATCTCGGCATGCAGGCGGGCCGAGCGCAGGCCCAGTTCGGTCATGCTCAGTTTTTCCTGCGGCGCGGCCTGTTCGACGCGCCTGGGCGCGGTCTCGACGGGCTTGCGTTCCGGCCTCGGGGCTTGCTGCCGGGGCGGGGTGGCGGCACGCGCCTCGGTCGGCTTGTCGATTCTGGCATCGCGCGTGGGCTGGGCGGGGCGTGGTGCGGCAGGCGTGGGCGAGGGGATGGCCCGCGCGGGCTTCGGCATCAGCGTGGCGTCGAGTTCGGGGGCGCGCGCGGCGCGGGTCTCTTCCGCGCGCTGGGTATGCTCGGCCAGCATCTCGGGCCGTTCCGGCAGGGTGCGGTCTTCTCGCGGCGTGAGGTCGATCTGCAAGACCTGCAGCGGGGGCTGGGATGGCGTTGGGGAGGGGGATGGCTCCCCGCCCAGGAACAGGGCCAGCATGAAGAGGTGTAGCAGGACAGCAATGCCCAGTCCGAGCGCCAGTGGCAGGCGAGGGGGTGGTGGCGGTGTCCAGGCCAGGGAGGCAGTCATGGGGTAAGGATGCTCAACGGCCGATCCTGGCGCAAGAGCTGAAGTTTCCTGGCCATGGCGGCGGTGGCGCGCAGCTTGCCGTCATCCTCGACCAGCAGCACATGCTTCAGGCCCATCCGCTGGATGACGGCGGGCGCGTCGGCTCGCCCGGCGGCGAGCAGGGCCGTGGCGGCGGCATCAGCGAGCACCGCGTCGGGGCTCATGACGGTCACCCCCACCAGCCCGCGCGAGGGCCAGCCGCTGCGTGGGTCAATGACATGGGCGTAGCTGGCGCCCTGGTAGGTGAAGCGCTTGCGGTAGCTGCCGGAGGTGAATACGGCGGCCTCGCCCTCCACCTCGATCCAGCCGAGCGGCTGTTCGACGAAGGGGTCCTGGATGGCGACCCGCCAGGGGCGGCGGCCGGCCTTACCCAGCACGCGCAGGTCGCCACCGGCATCGAGCAGGGCCTGTTCCACGCCGAGCGCCCGCAGGCGCTGGATGGCCTGCTCGGCGGCCCAGCCTTCGGCGACGGCATTGAAGTCGAGCAGGACATTGGGGTTGGTGCAGCGTATCCGCCCCTCTTCGATGACGAGGTCGCTCATGCGCGGCGGCGGCGTGAGCAGACGTTCGATGTCGGTTTGAGGCGGGGGTTCGCGTTCCCGGTTGGGCTGGCTGGCGTGGAAGCCCCACAGCTTCACCAGCGCGCCGATGGCGGGGGAGAACGCGCCGCCGCTGGCGGTTTCAAGCGCCCGGCCGCGCTCGATGATACCGCGCAGGGCGGGATCCAGCGCCGTCCAGTCACCATCGGGCAGGCGGGCGTTGAGTCGGGTGAGGGGAGAGTCCTGCCAGGGGTGGAGGGCGGCGTATTCGCGCTTGAAGATGGCTTCGACCGCGTTCAGCGCGGCCTCCAGGCCGATGGGTGCGTCCTCGGGCAGGCTGAGCTGGATCAGCATGCCGTAGAGCAGGAAGCCCTGGGTCTGGATGCGCGGCTCGCGCGAGCAACCCAGCGGGATGGCGAGCGGGGCCAGGCCGAACAGGCGCAGGAAGTCGCGGCGCTTCATGCCGTCCGGCGATGCCGCTCCAGCGCGTCGAGCAGCTGACCGGCGATGTCGATGCCGTAGCAGGCATCCAGTTCGCGGATGCAGGTCGGGCTGGTGACGTTGATCTCGGTCACGTAGTCGCCGATCACGTCGAGTCCGACGAAGTACAGGCCCATCGCGCGCAGGGTGGGGCCGATTCGCGCGCACAACCAGAGGTCGCGGTCGGTCAGTTCCACGCCCACGCCGCGTCCGCCGGCGGCGAGGTTGGCGCGAAACTCCCCGCTCGGCGGGATGCGCGCCAGGGCGTAGGGCACTGGCGCGCCGTCGATCAGCAGGATGCGCTTGTCGCCCTGGGTCACCGCGGGCAGGAACTTCTGAGCCATGATCCAGTTTTCGCCGTTCCGGGTCAGCAGCTCGACCGCGGTGCTCAGGTTCATGTCGCCGCGCGCGAGGCGGAACACGCCCTGGCCGCCCATCACGTCGAGCGGCTTGAGCACGATTTCGCCGTGTTCGTCGAGGAAGGCGCGGATGTCCGCCTCGCGGCTGCTGACCAGGGTCGGCGGGATGCAATCCGGGAAGTGGGTGGCGAACAGTTTTTCGTTCACCGCCTGAAGCGCGCTTGGGCGGTTGGCGACCAGGGTGCCGTCGCGCTCGGCCAGGGCGAGGATCTGGGTGGCATGCAGGTAGCGCGCGTCGAACGGCGGGTCCTTGCGCATCAGCAGGATGTCGAGCTCGCCGAGCGACATTTCGCGCGACTCGCCGAGGGCAAACCAGTCGGCGTTGACGTCCCGCACCCCGACCGGGCGCGCATGGCCGCAGGCGTGCCCGTCGCGGATGAACAGGTCGCCCAGCTCGAAATACCAGCAGTCCCAGCCGCGCCGCTGGGCCGCCAGCAGCATGGCGAAGCTGGAGTCCTTGTAGGGTTTGATGGACCCGATCGGGTCCATGACGACGCCCAGCTTCATGGCGCCCATGCTCATGCGGCGGCTTCCTGCTGGCGGACCTCGGCCTGCTCGCGCGCCGCCGCCAGCAGGGCCAGGCGGGCGATCACGCCGTAGGCGTAGAAACGGTTGGGTGGGGCATCCGGGGCCTGGTGGCAGTCAGGCGTCGCACAGGCATCGTCGAAGGCCAGCGGCATGAAATGCGCGCCGGGGGCGTTGAGGTTCTCGTCGTCGCCGCGCGCGGTGTGGACGCGGTAGAAGCCGCCGACCACGAAGCGGTCGATCATGTAGACCACCGGCTCCGCCACCGCGCCGCTGATGTTTTCGAAGGTGTAGACCCCTTCCTGCACGATCACCCGCGAGATGCCGAGGCCTTCCTTGCTGGCCGCCATCCGGGTGCGTTCCTTGCGGTTGAGGTTGCGCACCTCCTCCACCGAGCGGGCCATCATCACGCCCATGCCGTAGGTGCCGGAGTCGGCCTTGATCACCACGAACGGTGCGCGGTCGATGCCGTACTCGTCGTACTTGGCCTGGATGCGCCTGAGCAGGCCCTCCACCCGCTCGGCCAGGCAGTCCTCGCCCTCGCGCTTCATGAAGTCGATGTCGCCGCAGTCGTCGAACAGCGGGTTGATCAGCCAGGGGTCGATGTCGGCCATCGCGGCGAATTCGCGCGCCACCGCGTCGTAATGGCGGAAGTGGGTCGACTTGTGGCGCGCCCACCAGCCGAGCCCCAGCGGCGGGATCACGGTCTGCTCCAGGTCCTCGAGGATGGGCGGCACGCCGGCGGAGAGGTCGTTGTTGAGCACCACCGCGCAGGGCGAAAAACCCTCGACCTCGATCCGGCGCTCCTTGCGTTCGATCGGCAGCAGGTCGAGCGTGCGCCCGGAAGGCAGGTCGACGGTCAGCGCTTCGTTCTGGTCATCGATCAGCGAGCCGATCTTGACCTCGAAGCCGGCCTGCTCGGCCAGGTCGCGCAGGGTGGCGACGTTCTCGAGGTAGTAGAGGTTGCGGGTGTGGCGTTCGGGCAAGAGCAACAGGCCTCGCGCCTTTGGGCACAGATGCTCCATCGCCGATTGCAGGGCGTGGATGCAGAGCGGGGCGAAAGCCGGGTTCAGGTTGTTGAAGCCGGCCGGGAAAAGATTGGTGTCCACCGGTGCGAGCTTGAAGCCTGCGTTACGCAGATCGACCGAGCAGTAGAATGGCGCCGGGGTATCCAGGAAGGCCTGCCGCAGCCAGGTTTCGATCGCGGTCTGGCGTTCCAGCAGGTGTGACTCGATTTCCTGCAGCGGCCCTTGGTGGGCGGTGGCCAGGAAGGGGACGGTGTCTAGCAGAGGCATGATGATCTCGCTGAGTTTCAGGTTAGTTTACCAGCCTGCTCGTCATGACGGCGCTTGCACATCAGCGGGCACTAGGTGGGAAGCATGCGGTGAGTTTTACGGCCGTTAGGGCTTATAGTGCGCGCTCGAGCGTGGAAAGTGCTCGGCAGGCTCTTGGAATTTGGGGGCAAGCTGGGATACAGTCGATCGCACTTTGCACTCTGGTCTGCATGCCGACGAGGTACTAGCCCGATGGATACAAACGACACCGCGCAATCTGCCGAGTTCGAAGGCCTCAAGGTGATGGTGGTGGATGACAGCAAGACCATCCGTCGGACCGCCGAAACCCTGCTGGCCAGGGCTGGGTGCGAGGTCGAATCCGCCCTTGATGGGTTCGATGCGCTGGGTCGGATCCCGGTCTTCGAGCCCGACCTGATCTTCGTCGATATCCTGATGCCTCGGCTCGATGGCTATCAGACCTGTGCCCTGATCAAGAACAACCGCCGTTTTCGTCGTACCCCGGTCATCCTGCTGTCAAGCAAGGACAGTATCTTCGACAAGGCTCGTGGTCGTATTGTCGGTGCGGACGACTACCTGACCAAGCCCTTTACCAGTGATGAGTTGCTGATGGCCCTTCGCCAGTACGCGCGTCGTGGCGTCGGGGTGGAAAGCCTGACCTTGCAGGATATGTCGCTGGAACAGGTGGCTGAGCAGGGTGTCGGGGTGCAGGAAGCGTCTCTGTCCACGATCTGATCCATTTTCCAATATTTGAAGCAGTTACACGGAGCTTCGTGCCATGGCCCATGTCCTGATCGTTGATGACTCGCCGACCGAACGCCATGTCCTCAAAGGCATGCTGGAGCGCAACGGCCTTAATGTGAGCCTTGCCACCAGCGGCGAGGAAGGCGTTGCCCAAGCCAAGAACCTGAAGCCGGATCTCGTGCTGATGGATGTCGTCATGCCCGGGTTGAACGGCTTCCAGGCTACACGCGAGCTTTCGCGCAATCCTGAAACGGCCGGCATCCCCGTCATCATGGTTACGACCAAGGATCAGGAGACTGATCGTATCTGGGGGATGCGCCAGGGGGCCAAGGACTATCTGACCAAGCCTGTGCAGGAGGCCCAGTTGCTTTCGGTCATTCGTGACCACATCCAGGCCTGAGCGTGAGCCAATCAGCATTCGAGCGTCTGCATGAGCTGGCCGAGCTTGCCTCCGCACGCTCGACCGGCCTGCCTCGCCGGGACGCGGTGGTCAGCCACTGGACGGCGCTCGCCTATCGCCTGGGTGAGGAAACTTTCGTCAGCCCGCTCGAACAGGTCACCGAAATTCTCCCGTTGCCGCAATTGACCCGTCTCCCCCTGGCTCAGCCGTGGGTCTTGGGCATTGCCAACCTGCGCGGGGAGCTCACGCCGGTCTTTGATCTGCTCGGGGTATGCGGTCGGGGGGCGGTCAGCCAGGATGCCCGTGCCCGGGTGCTTGTTGCGCGGCTTGAGTCCTGGCCCCTGGGTTTGCTGGTCAGCGAGTCTCTGGGGTTGCGTCACTTCCAGGTCGATGCCCGCCGCCCCGTGGTGCAGGCTCCCGCCGGTCTGGAGGGGTATGTGACCGAAGAAGTCGCCGAGCCTTGGCGCTCCTGGATGATTCTTGATCTGCGGCGTTTGCTGCAGGGGGCCGAAGTTCTTCGTGCTTCGCGCTGATTACATGGAGAGGAGGGATGGGTCTTGTCCCTCCGAGCCTCCGGATGTTCACAGGACTTGTTCCTGAACGGATTCCGACTTCAAAACTTGATGCGTTGAATCATTAAAGAGGGAATGCGCATGGCTCAGATGAAACGTGATGACGCGCACAAACACGGCATTGGCCGCTATGTCGTGCCGCTCATCGCTCTTGCGGTACTGCTGCTGGTGGCGACGGTGGGTATCTTCGCCTACGTTGCCTATGTCGACCACAATCGCCTGCAGTGGCGCTTGACCGCGGGTCAGATCGAGCGTTTCAGTCCTGACGTCATGGGTGACGCGCTGCGCGCCGTAACCGGCCAGGAGGATGCGGCTACCCAGCTCCAGGTCAAGATCCACGTATTCGAGTCCCTGCTCACCAAGCTTGAGAAGGGAGACCGGGTCGAGAACATGCCGGCGGTCAAGGGTGAGCTGCGCGCCAAGGTCGAAGCCGTGCGTTACAACTGGGAGGAGGTTCGTTCAGGCCTCGAAAGCATCGTCGCCACGGGTGATGCCTACGCGCTGGTCAATGAGGCCGGTGAGGTGATCGTGAGCGAAGTGCCCGAGATCGTCGCCCTGTACGACGAAGTCGTTCAGCAGCTGGTGCGCGCGAGTGTCAGCCCGACTCAGATCTACCTCGCCCAGCGTCAGCAGATCCTGATCCTGCGCATGAAGACAGCGGCGAGCGAACTGCTGCGCGGTGAAGAGAACGCCACAGTGGCCCTCGAGAAGTTCGGTCGTGACGCGGCCCTGTTCGAGCGGGTGCTTGAGGCCATGATCTCCGGACGTGGTGATGCGGAGGTGCAGCGCGTGGATGATGCTGCTGCGCGCGAAAAGCTGCGTCAGGTCGCAGTCAAATACAAGGCTATGCGTGAGTCCATCGACGCCATCATGCAGGAAGGGCCGCAGATTCTGGAAGCGGCTCGCGCTTTCGAGTCCACCGACATGAAGTCGACCGGCCTGATCGCTGCGGCTGGTGACCTGAGTCGCGAGACCACCGGCTACCACGACGAACTGTTCTTCACCACCATCGCAGGCTACCTGGCGGCAACCGCGACGCTTACCGTGGTGATCCTGCTGGGTGTGGTTCTGGTGCGTCAGGCACGTCGTCGCGAGGCTGACTCGCACGCCCAGAACGAACGTAACCAGCAAGCGATTCTTCGGCTGCTCGACGAGATGATGAACCTCGCGGAGGGTGATCTGAGCCGTCATGCCACCGTGACCGAGGACATCACCGGCGCCATCGCCGACTCGGTGAACTACTCGATCGACGCGCTGCGCGACCTCGTTGCCACCATTCAGCGCACTGCGGCTGAGGTGGGGGGGGCGGTAGAGTCCTCGCAGGCCACCTCCATGCGCCTGTCGGAAGCCAGCCAGGAGCAGGCCCAGCGTATCGAGCAGGCAAGCGAGGCGGTCAGCGTGATTGCGGCCAAGGTCGGCGAGATGTCGGAGGGAGCGCGCGAGTCGGCCGCCGTGGCCGAGTCCTCGGTGGACGTGGCGCACAAAGGCGGCGAGGCGGTGCGCCAGACCATCCAGGGCATGGAAGGCATCCGCGAACAGATCCAGGACACCTCCAAGCGACTCAAGCGTCTGGGTGAATCCTCCCAGGAGATTGGTGACATCGTAGGCCTGATTACCGACATTGCCGACCAGACCAACATCCTCGCGCTGAACGCGGCCATCCAGGCGGCGATGGCGGGTGAGGCAGGCCGCGGCTTCGCGGTGGTTGCGGACGAAGTTCAGCGCCTCGCGGAACGTGTGGCCAACGCGACCAAGCAGATCGAATCGCTGGTGAAGACCATTCAGTCCGACACCCACGAAGCGATGCTCTCGATGGAGCAGACCACCACCAACGTGGTCGGGGGCGCCCAGGTGGCCGAAAACGCCGGCCGCTCGCTGGAAGAGATCGAAACCGTATCAGCGACCCTGGCGCAGCGAATCCAGGCCATTGCCCAGGCGGCGCAAGAGCAGTTGGAGGAGGCCGCGCGCATCCGGGAAACGATGCACGCCATTTCCGAGCAGACCGCGTACACCGCCCGCGATACCGAGGACGCCGCGCAGAAGATTGGTCAGCTCAACGATCTTGCCAACGAACTGCGTACGTCGGTATCCGGCTTCAAGCTGCCGGGAACAGAGTGATCCAGTCCGCGCGCCTCAACCGCGTTTCCTGAACGGAGTTCGCCGGCATGCAAGACGTTCAGTCGACCGCTGCTTACAGGCCCGCAGCCCACGTATCGCCTCGTGGCATGGCGGATGCGGTCAGCGGCATCGACCAGCTCAGCCTGATCTGGATCAATCCGGCTCTGGATGAGATATGGGCACTGATGCAGGGCAGCCTGGAGTCCTTTGTCAAGGAATCCACGGTGGCTGAAACTCTGCGTCCGGTGCATGAACATTTGCGTACGCTGTCCGGTGTGCTGGGGTTGCTCTCCCTCCCGGCAGGTCGACTGGTGCTGTTGCAGGCCGAACGCACGCTGTCGGCGTTGCAGGGCGCCATCGGGACGGGAACGGTCAGGTCGTTGATCAGCGAGCCGCGCAACCTCGAGGAAAAGGTAGCGCTCCAGCGCATCCAGCGGATGGTGGAAGCGTTGATGGTTGCCTTTGCGCGGGTACGCTTGTTTATCGATCAGCATGGTCGCGGAGGGCCGGTCGCCGACATTGCCCTCCTTGAGACTTTCAATGGCTTGCGCCAGGCCCTCGATGCGGAACCGCTGAGTGCTCGAGCCTTCCTCGCTCGGATCGCGTTGCTGAAGGCCGACGGGCTTACAATGCGTACCGTGCCCCAGGCTGCGGCGCTCGAAGCCGCTCGTCGTCTGGGGCCACGTCTCGAGCGGGGCCTGTTCGGTTGGCTCAAGGGCGAAGCGCAGGCCAATCAAGTGCTCGGCATGGTTTTTCAGCAGCTGCTGCATGCATCCCCGACGCGCGAGGAAATGCTCCTTTGGTGGGCAGCAGGTCAATTGGCGCGTGCCCTGGATGAGCCGCGCCTGGTCGAGTCCCCCGAACTCAAGCCCCTTCTTGGTCGCCTCAATCGTCATCTGAAGGCTCGCGTGACTGCCGAAGAGGGTTCGGCCCAATCGCTTGGGGTGCTTGACCATCTTGAACTCACGCATGATGTGCTGGCTTTTCTTGCCCCCTTTGCCGGTCAGCGTCCCGCCATAGCCGAAGCGCTGGCGCTGCTTGACTGGCCAAACCAGATCCCGGGGCCGATGGAGCTTGAGGCAGCTGCGGGAGTCCTGCTGGTGGCTGACCCGCATATTTTGATTCAGGCGGCTGAACAGATTCAGGCGGCACTGGCACCCGTCCAGGACCGCTTCGACCTTGCCCTGCGTGCTCAGGACTCCGCCGCCATGATCGCCCTGGCGCCTGAGTTCGAACAGCTCGCGACCACATTGCAGATGCTCGAGATGGATGACGTGGCCCAGTCCCTCAGTCGTGAAGCCGAGGAACTGCTGGCCGCCGCAGAACGCGGTGAAGCGCTTGACGTGGCAGCCCAGGAGCGGGTGGCGAGCGTGTTGATGCGCGCGGACGTGGATATCGGGCGGCTGCAACATGGTTTCGTCGATATCCCGGGGGATGAGGATATTGCCTCCCCCCTGCTGGCTGACGCGCTGAATGCCTTGGCCGGCCAGTCCCTGGAGGACCTGTTGCTTGGCAAGGAGCTTCTTCTCACCTTCTGGAGAGAGGAGGGGGCTCCTGAGCGTCTGGTCGAGGTCGAACAGTTACTCGCGCGGGTTCGTGGCGCCTTCGAGATGCTGGGGATGCCAGGGTGGGCGGCACTGCTGATGGGTGTGCTCGATTTCATGCGGCGCATGGAGCAAGGGCGGACGCCGTCGGATGTCGAGCAGGGGGCCATTGCTGATCTGTTTGCCAGTCTGGAATATGGCCTCGAAAACCTCCGTGACTACAAACATCTGCCCGAAAGCGTCCTGCGCTATGGCGAGCGTGCTATCGAGGTGTTGGTGCCGACGGCTGCTGGCGGCAAGGCAGTCGAGGCAGTCGAGGCAGTCGAGGCAGTCGAGGCAGTCGAGGCAGTCGAGGCAGTCGAGGCAGTCGAGGCAGTCGAGGCAGTCGAGGCAGTCGAGGCAGTCGAGGCAGTCGAGGCAGTCGA
>JBFLVP010000024.1:0-8232 GCA_040758395.1 Pseudomonadota bacterium | reverse complement strand
GTCAGCTATGGCCTGCGCGGGGAGGGGAAGGATGCCTGGACCATTCTCCGCTCGAACGAGGCCGACTTGGTCGGCACGTCGCTCGGGCGGAGATTCGATATTGCCATGCCGGTGGGGGGCTCGGGGGGGATGTTTCTCCGCGATCGGTCCACGGGCCAGCGGATGCACTGGCTCCCCACGCTTGAATTACCTTCACAGGCATTGAACAGGATCGACGCATGACCTTGCCCGCGAGCGCTCCGCTCATCGCTCTCCTCCTGGCCGCCATTGCCTGGGGCCTGAGCTGGATTCCGCTCAAACACTTCTCCGGCCATGACGTGCATGGCGTGTCATTGAATCTCGTCGCCTATGGCGGCGTCGCGCTCCTGCTGTTGCCCTGGCTGTGGCGGGAGCGTGAGGCTTGGCGGGGCCAGGGCTCGGTTCTGCTGGCGATCGCCGTGCTTGGGGGCTACGCCAACTTCGCCTTTACCACCGCCATGGCGCTGGGGGAGGTGGTCAGGGTGATGGTGCTGTTCTACCTGGTTCCGGTCTGGGCCGTGCTGGGTGGACATCTATTCCTCGGCGAGCGGATTGACGGTACTCGTTTGGCGGCGGTTGCCCTGGCCTTGGGCGGTGCGCTGCTGATCCTTGGCGGCCCGGCTGTCCTTCAGGGGGCGATTTCCTGGCTGGACCTGCTGGCGCTCAGCTGCGGCCTGGCCTTCGCCGGCAACAACATCGTGTTCCGTGCGCGACCGCAATTGCCGCTGGGCAGCAAGGTGGCGGCCATGTTCCTGGGCTGTGCGACGATGTCCGCGGTGGGCCTGGGGGCGGGGGTGCAGGCATGGCCTGAACCCTCGTCCGAGGTGTGGATCTGGGTGCTGCTGTTCGGCGCCGGTTGGCTGCTGCTCGCGACCCTGGGGACCCAGTGGGGTGTGACGCACATGGAGGCGGGTCGCGCGGCAGTACTGATCATTCTCGAACTGGTGGCGGCGGTGGTGTCGGCCATGCTGATCGGCGGTGAACGGATGACGCCACTGGAGATGGCGGGCGGGGCGCTCATTCTCGGGGCGGCACTGCTGGAGGGATGGCGCGAAGGTCATCCGCCCGCGCCGAGCCGGGCCTGAAAAAAGTAACGGGGCCTTTGGCCCCGTTGCAGTCTTCCGGTCGGCGCCGGGCTCAGAACAGACGCAGGTAGCGATTCAGCTCCCAGTCGGATACATGGCTGTGGTAGTCCAGCCATTCCTGGCGCTTGAAGTCGGTGTAGGTGCGGGACATCAGCGCGCCCATGACCTCTTCGGACAGCGGATCGGCCTCGAACGCATCAATGGCCTCCTCAAGGTTGCGCGGCAACAGTTCGATGCCACGTACCTTCAGCTCGGCGGTCGGCAGCTGGTACATGTTTTCGATGTTCGGCGCTCCCGGATCGAGCTTCTCGCGGATACCTTCCAGACCGGCGGCCAGCATCATCGCCGCCCCCAGGTAGAAGTTGCCGGAGATGTCCGCCGCGCGGCATTCCACGCGGCCGCCGCCGAGCGGAATGCGCATCATGTTGGTGCGGTTGTTGTTGCCGTAGCAGACGTAGACCGGCGCCCAGGTGAAGCCGGACATACTGCCCTTGCGCACCAGGCGCTTGTAGCTGTTGACGGTGGGGGCGATGACCGCCGAGATGGCCTTGGCATGGCGCAGGATGCCGGCGGTGAAGTGGTAGCCGAGTTCGGACAGGCCGCAGCCGCGCGCGTCGTTGTCGTCTTCGAACAGGTTGGCGCCAGTCTCGCGGTCAGCCAGCGACATGTTGTAGTGCGCGCCGGAGCCGGTGCGATTGCTGAACGGCTTGGGCATGAAGCTGGCGAAGAAGCCGTGCTTCTTGGCCAGTTCGCGCGCCATCATGCGGAAAAAGGTGACGCGGTCGGCGGTGGTCAGGGCGTCGGCGTACATGAAGTCGACTTCGAACTGACCGTTGGCGTCCTCGTGGTCGAAGGAATAGACGTCCCAGCCGAGCTTGTTCATCGCCTGCACGAGCTCATCGACCAGCGGATAGCTGTCGAGCAGGCCCTCCACGTCGTAGCAGGGCTTGGCCAGGATGTCGCGCGGGCTGGTCGGCTGGGGGCGGCCGTCCGCGCCTTCGCGGAAGAAGAAAAATTCGGTTTCCACCCCGAGGTTGAAGGTGAAACCCATCTCGGCGGCTTTCTCGATCTGGCGCTTGAGGATGCCGCGCGCACAGGCCTCGAACGGTTTGCCGTGGACGTAGAGATCGCTGGCAAACCAGGCGACCTCGGGGTTCCATGGCAGCACGGTGGCCGAGGCGGGGTCGGGGTGGGCCGATACTTCCTCGTCGTTGATTTCCTGGGGAACGCCGTCGAGCGCCGCGCCGGTATACAGCTCGGAGCCGCGCATCATCTGGCCCATGTGGGCGAGCGGCACGGCCTTGGCCTTGGACACGCCATGAATGTCGACGAAGCTCGCGAGCGCGTATTTCACGCCTTCGCTTTCAAGCGCGCTCTGCAAGGCCTGAATTTCGGGCGAGTGGGTATGCTTTGCCATGGTTGAGGGCTCTACGGATTGATCGGTCAGATGGGAGAGTCGCGCCACATCTCGAGTGGCGTGGTTTCGTGCAGGGCCTGTTCGAGCTGGGCGGCCAGCGTTTCCACGCAGCGATTGAGCAGATCCTCGCCTTCGCCGGCGGTGGCGGCGCTGGGCTGGCCGACCACTCCGTGCAGGCACTCCTGGTCGACCCGGTAGCTGAAGAAGCAGCCCGTCGAGCGGTCCGGTTCATCGACGGCCTTGTCGAGCCGGACCAGATCGGGACGTAGCGCCAGCATCAGCGAGGTTTCGGCACAGTTGGCGTGGAAGTTCTCGGCATCCCGGTGATAGTGCTGGCGGACCTCGCCCGAGATGTCCCACAGCGAGCGCAAGGCGATGCGCATGTCGGGGAAGTCGTGGCGGATGTTCTCCAGCGCGCAGCGCAGCGGCGCCCAGTTGGTGACGTGGCCATTGAGCAGCAGCAGGCGGCGGAAGCCGGCGGCATGCACCCATTCGGCGATCTCGAGGACCAGCCGGGCGAGGGTTTCCGGGCGCAGGGAAAGGGTGCCGCTCCACTTCGCGGAGTGGCCGAGCGAGCAGCCGTAGGCCATGGCCGGCAGAACCGGAATGCCGGTCAGCGCCGAGGCGCCTTCCGCAACCGCGACGGCGGAGAGGGTATCCACGCCGAGCGGCAGGTGCGGGCCGTGCTGCTCGGTGGCGCCGACCGGCAGGATGGCCATGTCGATGCCGCGGGCGGGCAGTGCGGCGACCTCTTCCCAGCTCAGCTCGGCCCAGCGTACGGGCGCGGCCTTCTCAGGCCGAGGGGGATAGTTCGTCATTGAAACGCTCCGTGCGGCTGGTGGCTTCGACCAGCTCGGTGTACAGCTTCTTGTGTGTCACGCCGAGCGGGATGTCGTAAGTGATGGTGGCGCCGAAGGCACCCGGGGCCTGGGCGTCGAGGCGTACCTTGTCGAACACCAGCAGGCGGGTGCCCAGCTCGAAGCCCTCCTTGATGTCGTGGGTGATCATGAAGATGTTCATCCTGTGCTCTTCCCACAGCTTCAGGATGAGCTGGTGCATGTCGGCGCTGATGCCTGGGTCCAGCGCGCCGAACGGCTCGTCCAGCAGCAGGACCTTGGGCCGCTTGATCACCGCCTGGGCGATCGAGAGGCGCTGCTGCATTCCGCCGGACAGGGCGGAGGGGTACTTGTGCCGCGCGCTGAACAGGCCGACTTCCTCGAGTACGGCCTCCGCCTCGGCGACGGCCTCCCGGCGGCTCGCGCCGAACAGGCGGCCGAGCAGCGGCGCGCGTTCGAGCTCCAGGCCGAGCAGCACGTTCTCTAGCACGGTCAGGTGGGGGAAGACGGAGTAGCGCTGGAACACGATGCCGCGGTCCGGTCCGGGCTCGGCCGGGAGCGGCTCGCCGTCGATCAGGAAGGTGCCCCGGCTCGGTTGCTCCATGCCCAGCAGCATGCGCAGGAAGGTGGTCTTGCCGCAGCCGGAGGCGCCGACGATGGTGATGAACTCGTGGTCCTTCACCTCCAGGTTGACGTTCTCGAGCACGACCTGGTCGCCGTACTCCTTCCAGAGGTGCCTGATCGAGAGGGTAGTCATGTGCGGGCGCTCCCGACGTGGTACCAGGGGAACAGGCGGCGCGATATCTGGCGCATCGCCACATCCATCAGGAAGGCGAGGATGGTGATCCAGGCGACGTAGGGCAGGATCATGTCCATGGCCAGATAGCGGCGCACCAGGAAGATCCGGTAGCCCAGGCCATCCTCGGCCGCGATGGCTTCGGCGGCGATCAGGAACAGCCAGGCCGCGCCCAGGGCGAGCCGCATGGCGTCGATCAGTCGCGGCAACATCTGCGGCAGGATCACCCGCATGGCGATCTGCCAAGTGGAGCCGCCCAGGGTCTGCGCCTTGATCAGCAGCTCCTGGGGCAGTTCGGCCACCCTCAGGGCCAGGTCGCGCATGATGAAAGGTGTGATGCCGATGACAATCAGCACCACCTTGGACACCTCGCCCAGGCCGAACACGATGAACAGCACCGGCAGCAGGGCGAGGGGTGGAATGAGGGAGAGCGCGGCGATGAAGGGCGAAAGCGTGGCCCTTGCATAAGGGATCAGTCCGGTGAGGACACCAAAGACCAATCCGATCACCGCGCTCACGGCCAGCCCGAGTCCGAGACGGGTCAGGCTGGCGGCCGTATCGGTCCAGAGCTGGTATTCCCCCGTGCGCTTGCTGGGCTCCAGTGCGAAACCCTGGATGGCTTCGGCGAAGCTGGACAGCGAAGGGAGGAGCTTGTCATCCGGATTCGCCGCCAGACGCATGTCGGAGGCGATCAGATAGGCGACAAGCACCGCCAGGAAGGGCAGCGCACCAAGAAACAGTGCGCGTGCCGGGCTCGGGATCCGATTCAGGAGGCGCATTTAGAGCTTTCCGTCAGCAGCCATGGACATGTAGTCGATGTTGAAGCGGAGCTTGACGTTCTTGGCATTGCCCAGCGTCTTGCCTCCCGGGAAGGCCATGCCAATCGCATCAGGGCTCTTCGCGCCTTCGCCCAGCAGGCCGTGATCGAAGGAGAAGGTGCGGACGAGGTCCATGGTCTTGACCAGGTCGGCACTCTTGCCAAAGGACACGGCATCCGCCGGGGCGTAGAACATCTTGGTGGTCTTCAGCTGTGCTTCGAAGCCCGCCAGGTCGGTTCCCGAGGCCTCGGCCATGGCGGTGCGCGCGGCCTTGCCGGCGGCATCGTCCTTGGCCATGAGGGCCATGGTTTCATACCAGGCTCCTGTCAGGGCCTTGGCCAGTTTGGGGTTATCCTTCAGGGTCTCGGTGTTGACCACCATCATGTCGATGATCTCGCCCGGGATGTTGCTGGAGTCGAACACCAGGGATGCGCCCGGCTGGGCCTTGATTACGGAAAGCTGCGGGTTCCAGGTCACCACCGAGGTAACGTCCGAGGTGCCGTAGGCGGCGACGATGTCGGCATCCGAGGTGTTGACCACCTTGATGTCCTTTTCCTTCAGCTTGACCGTGTCCAGCGCCCGCGCAAGGAGGTAGTGGGAGACGGACAGCTCGACCAGGTTGACCTTCTGGCCCTTGATGTCGGCCAGCGTCTTGTTGGCGCCCTTGAGGATGATGCCGTCGTTGCCGTTGGAGAAGTCACCGATCACGAGGGCGGTGGAGTCGACGCCGCTGGCGGCGGGAATGGTCAGTGCGTCCATGTTGGTCATGGAGCAGCCGTCGAACTTGCCGGCGGTGAACTGGTTGATGGATTCGATGTAGTCGTTGACCTGGACGATGTCGACCTTGATGCCGTACTTGTCCGCCCATTTCTTCATGATGCCGTGCTTGGCCATGTAGTCCCACGGCATCCAGCCGACGTAGATGCTCCAGCCGATCTTGAACTCGCTCTTTTCGGCGGCCAGGGCGGTGGGGCTGACCATCATGCCGGCCAGGCCCGTGGCGAGGGCCGAGGCCAGGGCCACCGGCTTGATAAGTCTGGAAAGGAAAGATCTGCGCATGAGTCCGCTCCTCTTTGTGCGTGGTGAATCGCGCTGAATGAGGAGTGGACACGGTGTCGCCTCGGGGATAGCGAGCTTGCGTGCTCCCTCCTCGTGGGTGACCTCCCGGGCTTTTGTCCCGCCGTGTATCCGCCCTGGGGCGGACCGCATCTCTCGGACCAGCGTTCCCGAGGCGGGAACCGGAACCCTAGATGCGCCCAAGGAGAGTAACGCAAGGGGTGTGCCAGATGCTCAAATCTGCGTTGGAGTCCTGACTACCTGGGATTGCGGGAAGCGTTGCGCCCCATGGGTGGGTGATCATTGTGCATGGCGCACTATTTTGGAGCGTGGACGGACGGCTTTTCAGGCCGCCAGGTAAGTTTGGTGTCAACCCGGATTGTCCATTGGGACGTGGGAGTATGGCGCAGCCGAGGGCGAGCAGATTTGCGCACGGGCGACGAACCCATAACCCGGTCTATGGGTGAGGAGCACGGGTGCAAAGATGCCGTCCGCAGGCCGCCAGACCCCGCGTTCCAACGGACAATCCGGGTTCAAGTCCTTCCGGAGTATGGGTGACTGGCACGTGCCGTGCATGGATGTGATGGCGCGCCGGGTGTTCGGGGAATTTTGCCCGTGTGCGTGTACACAATTCATGCATCCATTACGGAGTACTGTCCATGACCTCCCATGCGGACATGTCCCGTCCTGAGTCCATCCTGTGGGAAGAGCTGATCCCCGGCGGCAACCACTGGTCTGGTCTCATGCGACGCGGTACCGCGCTGCGCCTGACCGATATCGAAGGCGGAGCCAACCTTTCGGCCCTGTTTTACAATGACGACGAACGCCTTGAACGCTACAACATGGCGGACACCCTCAAGGCTCAGCACACCGCGCTGCTCACGCGCGGCCATGTGCTGATGTCGGACATGGGGCGCGTGCTCGCCTCCATCACCGCCGACAGCGTCGGTGGGCATGATGCCTTTTGCGGTGTCTCGGACGCTGCCTTGATCCACGAAAAATACGGCGACTGTCCCTTCGGTACGGCGCGCAACGCCATGTATCGCAATGGCCGCGACGGTCTGCTGATCGAGCTTGGCAAGTGGGGACTGGGCAAGCGCGATCTGGTACCCAACGTGAATTTCTTCAGCCGCGTCATCGTCGATGAGGCGGGTGATCTGCAATTCGCCAGCGGGCATTCCCAAGCCGGGGCGTATGTCGATCTCCGCTTCGACATGAACGTGCTGGTGGTGCTTTCCGCCGCGCCGCACCCGCTCGATACGAAACCCGACTATGCGCCGGGGCCGGTCAAGCTGACCGCCTGGCGCGCGGGTCTCGCCGCCGAGGACGACGACTGCCGCAACTTCCGCCCGGAGAACACGCGTGCCTTCATCAACACCGAACGCTATTTCGCGCAGTAAGGGGGAGCGTCATGACCAACATCGTTGAAAGCGTGCTCGCCCCCCGCGACGCCGTACTGGACGAAGTCTGTCCGGCCGGTGAAGGCTGGATGGGTACGGTGAAGAAGGGCCAGACCTTCCGCATCGTCGATCTGGAGGGCAACCAGGCTGTCGATACCCTGTTCTACAACGCGCACGACGCCGAGGAACGCTACAGCGCGACCGATACCATCCGCCGCCAGGGCAGGCTGTACCTGACCACCGGATCAAAGCTGATCTCGTCGGAAGGCAACGTGATGCTGACCATCACCGCCGACACCTGCGGCCGCCACGACACCCTCGGCGGGGCCTGCGCGGCGGAGAGCAATACCGTGCGTTATGCGCTCGACAAGCGTCCGATGCACAGCTGCCGCGACAACTTCATGCATGCGCTCAACACCTGCGGTTGCGCCCATCACCTGGGCATGAGCAAGCGCGACATCGCCAGCAACATCAACTTCTTCATGAACGTGCCGGTGACGCCGGAGGGCAAGCTCAGCTTCGAGGACGGCATCTCCGCGCCCGGAAAGTATGTGGAGATGCGCGCCGGGATGGACGTCGTGGTACTGATTTCCAACTGCCCGCAGCTCAATAACCCCTGCAACGCCTACAACCCGACACCGATTCGCCTGCTGGTGTGGGATACGGTCTGACATGAGGCTCGCGCGCGGGACGGCCCGCGTCGCTATCCGAACCCGCCGGGACGACCCGGCATGCCCTCCGCGAAAAAGGCCATGAGAGCCCACGCGGCACGGGAAGGAGTCGAGGACAACAGACATGTTCCAGAA
>JBFLVP010000023.1:0-14876 GCA_040758395.1 Pseudomonadota bacterium | reverse complement strand
GGGCGATCCTCGGCTTCCTCGCCATCGGTGTGTATGCCATGCGCATCCTGGTGACCTATTTCGCCCGCGTGCTGAGCGAAGGCGGGGTGGATTTCGCCAGCAACAACAGCCTGGCGCCGATGATCGCCATCTTCGCCCTCGCCATGATCGCGGTGGGCCTCGCCGCCCCGGCCGCGATGAGCCACGTCAAGGCGGTGCAGGCCATCAGCATCGTGCTGTCGCTGTTCTTCTTCAGCGCGGCGGCCCTGCTCGCGGTGATCAAGCTGGTGCTCGGCTTCAAGGCGATGATGGAATACGGCATCAGCGAGGCCGCGAGCCCCAGCCTGTGGATCATCATTCCCATCCTGACCCTGCTCGGCATCACCTGGATCCGCCTCTCGCACGGCCTGCACCACGGCTTTGACGCGCATGGCTCGCCCATCTCGCTGTTCGTGCTGACCGCCGCTGTGCTGTCCATGCAGATCCTGTTCGGTCTGATCGGCTGGGCGGTGATGAAGCGGCTGGGGTATTTCCGTGACTATGTGCGCGGCGACAAGGGCAATGCCGGCACCTTCGCCCTGATCTGTCCAGGGGTGGCGTTCTTCGTCTTCGGTCTGTTCTTCATCACCGTGGGCCTGGTGCAGACCGGGCTGGTGACGCACCGCTCACCGCTGTATTTCGCGCTGATGGTGCCGTTCGTGCTGGTGCAGCTGAAGACCGTGCAGGTGATGTTCGCGCTCAAGCGCGACATCCTGCACACGGGGTAAGCACGCCTTACGGAGTTCGAAATGAAAAAGGCCCATCGCTTGATGGGCCTTTGTTTTTTTGCGTGTGCGCAGGGTCAGTTGGCGGTAGCGGTTATGCGGCGGCGCTGGAACCAGCCGAGCATGGACAGAAGGCCAAGACCGAGGATGCCACCGAGGCCGAAGGCGCCGCCGCCACTGCTGCTGTCAGCGCTGGGAGCGGGGGACGCAGCGCTCTGGGTGGTGACCGTGAAGGTGTCGCTGACACCACCAATGGTGAGCACGGCACTGGTGGCAGCGCCTGCCGTGGACGCCGACGTGACCCGAACCTGAACGCTGTCACCCGGCGTGATGTAAGCGGCACTGCTCATGAAGTCGCCGCCGTTGATGCTGTATTCGCCATCGGTGATGGAGATCGCGGTGGCGGCATCAAAACCGCTCGGGGTGATCGCGGCGGAAATCACGACCGTGCTGGTGGCCACGTCGGTCTGATCGGCCAAGGTGAAGGCGTCGGGAGCTTGATCGCTGAGCTTGGTCGCACCCTCGATGCGATACACGGTGGTCGTGCCGCTGATTTCGTTACCGACGACCAGCAGGGGATAGCCGTTGGGGCTTTGATCAGCCGGGATGAAGGCCAGACCTTCAGGACCGAGGTCGCCTGTATCGGCGCCACCGGGGGTGGCCGCGGTCGTGCCTTCGGGGATCACGTCCGGAGTGATGGTCAGGTCACGGTTATTTTTGTACGCCACGAAAGTCGGGGCGTTCGGCGTGCTGACGTCGTACATCATCACCCCGCCCATGCGCTCCAGGCCGATGAAGGCATAGCTCTTGCCTTCGACGGTGCCGATGGCCAGGCCTTCCGGCTCGGGACCCTTGTTATCGCTGCGGTTGTCGAGGCTGTTGTTGGTGTTGCTGGCGTTGAAGTTGGCCGGATAGAGCGCAGAGGTGGTCTGCTCGAAGGCATCACCGGAATCGTGGACCAGACCGGCGTTAGCAGCCGTGAAGCTGCCGGAAGGGCTCAGGGTCGCGGTGTCCCAGATGCTGAAGGAGCGTGCGCCATAGGCGTAGAGGGCATCGACATCGGTGTCGCCGTCAAGGTCGCCAAGGCCGGTGTCGTTGGCGATGTCGAGCTTGTCGAGTTCGGAGTCGAACTGGTAATTGGCATCCAGCGCGGCATCAAACGTGAGATCGGATGCGCTGAGGCTTGCTTCGGCAAAACCGGTGTAGTCCCGCGCATCACCCTCGTTGGCGGTGATCAGATAGGCGTTGCCGCCCACGGTGTACAGGCCGATGGAATCCGGCTGGTACATGCCGTACAGGCCGGGGAAGGCGCGGATGCTGACGGCCGCGGAACCGCTGTTGGAGTTGGTGGCACTGTCCTCGTTGGAGGCGTCGAGGCCCTGGCCAGCCACGCCGTGATCCTTGAAGCCGAGCGGGTAGATGCCCTGGACGGTGGCGGTGGCGATGTCGACCTTGGCCAGCGCGTTGTTTTCCTGCAGGGTCACCCAGGCGGTGGCGGAATCGGCGCTGACCGCGATGTACTCTGGCTCGAGATCCTGGGCCACGGTGGCGCCCGGTCCGAAAATGCGCACGCCCGCGGCCTTGAGCGTTGCTTCCTGCGCGTTGAACGCAGTGAAGGTGGCATGTTGAACGGTGGCGTTGGCAACGCCTGCGGACAGGTCGATGATGCTGACCGAGCCTTCCGGATCGACACTGTCAGGTTGCCCGTAGGAGCTCGGCTCACCTTCGTTGGCGACGATGACCTTGGTGCCGTCTGGAGTGAAGGTCAGCATGTCCGGCAGGGCGCCAACAGTCACCTTGCCGAGAAAGGCGAGGTCCGTGGTGCGGTAGAAGGCTACGATGCCGTTGCCCTGCTTCGGATCGGCTTCAATGGCGACGGCCATGATGCCGTTCTTGACCGATACGCTGTTGGCGGAACCACCGGTGAAATTGGCGCCCTGGGCGTCAGCGGGGTCGATTTCGCCAACCTTGGTCGGGGTGGATGGGTCAGCGATGTTGAGCACATCCACCTTCGCGGCGGAGGCATTGACCACGAACAGTCGTTGGCTCAGCTTGTCATAGGCCACGATCTCGGCCGCGCCTTCGTCATAGGCGCCCGCGCTGTAGCGGCCGATCGGGTTCAGGCCGGATACGGCGGCATGGGCCATGGAGATGATGCCCGCGCCAAGGGCTGTGGAGATGGCGAGCGCAAGCGCGCGTTGCTTGAATTTCATGGTCAGGTCCTCTCTTGTTGATGCATCCAGCGAAGTGCCGATGGGGGCACTCCCAAAGTTTCAGCAGGCTAGGGAGGGTATGTTGCTGACCAGTGTCATTTCTGTTGGATTTGGGTTAATGCGCTCAGGGCGATGGCAGGCAGGCGGGTGGGAAAGCCCAAGATATGCTCCCTCGCCGGGGGGCGATCAACCTTGGGTGAGGGAGCTTCCCCACGATGGGTATCCGGCTGTGCTGATACGGTAATCAGTACCCCCAACGTTTGGTTGGAGGTTGGTCTGAGCCTTCCATCTCTTTTTCCTTCATCTGTTTTTCCATCATTTCCTTCTCTTGCATTTGTTGTTGTTCCATCTCCTTCTCCATCATCGGTGCGGCTTCCTTGTCATCCGGGGCCATCATTTCGCCGCCGGACTTCATCTTCTCCTCGGACATGTGACCGGCAGCCTGGGCTGCAGGCAAGGCCAGGATCAGGGACAGGGCAAGTGTGAGCAGAATCGGGGTGTTCATGCTGATTTCTCCTCGAAACATTGAAGAATCCTCCTCGGAGCGGGGCAGGCAGAATGTTTCGACTGGGTTTGAGTGCTCTGGGGAGGGGGAGATGAAGAAGTGTGTACTGAGACTTCTTCACCCTTCTTCATTAGTGCATGAATGTCCAAAATGCCACGGAAGACACAGGGGCTTCTTGCTGGTGGACGCGGGTGGTCTCCCGTGGTCCCTGGTGGCCAGCGTGGTTGGTGGCTGAGGCCGATCAACGGCTTGTCAGTTCCAGCCTCACCTTCAGCCCGCCGAGCTCGGGACTCCTGGAAAAACCGACTCTCCCGCCGTGGGTGCTAATGATTTGCCTCACGATGGCCAGCCCCAGGCCGTGGCCGGGACGGCTTTCGTCCAGCCTCTGCCCCCGGCTGGCTTCGTTGTTCAGGCGCTCCGTGTCCGCGCCAGGGCCGTCGTCCTCGATCAGGGCCGCAAGCCCGGCCCCCTGGGCTTCAAGGGTCAGGCGGACCCGGCTAAGCGCCCACTTGCCAGCGTTGTCCAGAAGGTTGCCGAACAGTTCGAGCAGGTCCTCCCGATCCATGCGCAAGGGCAGGCTGGCCGGCGCCTGGAGTTCAAAGCTCAGGTCGCGTTCACGGTGGATCAGGCGCATGGTCTGCAAGAGCTCCCGCAGCGCCGGTACGACATCCAGTGGCGGCATGCCGGTCGCCTCGCCCTCGCTCCAGCGGGCATGGCGCAGTTCGCGCTGGATGATGCTCTCGATGCGATCCAGCGAGGCTTGCACCTGGGGTTCGGGCGCGGCCCCCAGGGTCTGGCGCAGGGCGGCGAGAGGAGTCTTGAGGGCGTGGGCCAGGTCGGCCAGGGCGTGGCGCGAGCGCTCGATGCGGCGGGTCTGCCGTTCCAGCAGGCGATTGAAGGCGGCGACCAGCGGGCGTAGTTCGTGCAGCGTGGGCTGGGGGAGCTCGTTCAGTTCACCCCGCTCAAGCCGTTCGGTGGCCTGCTCCAGCTGCCGCACAGGGCGCAGCAGCCAGCGCAACAGCAGGAACTGCCCACCCAGCAGGATCAGGAACAGCGCCAGCGAGACGGAGGCAAAGCGCAGGCGGAAGGCGCTCAGGTGGGCATCCAGGTCATCCAGGCTCTCGGCCAGCAGCAGGATGGTGCCGTCTGGCACGTCACGGCGAAGGATCAGGAGGGACTCGGTCGGGGTTGGGGAGGGCGCCTCGATGGGGGCGTGATTCAGTGCCGGCGTTGTGGTGATGCGGTCGACATGGGCGTGGCTGAGTCCGGGTTGTCCGGGCAGGGGGAGGGCGCGGCCCAGGCTGGAGGCGGAGAGCAGCACGCCCTGCGCGGTCCGCAGGGTGTAGTAATGCCCGCTGCCCGGGCGCTGGTAGATCGGCGGGATGAGGCGTTCATCCAGCATGATCTGGCCGTTTTCCTGGCGCAGTCCGTCAATCAGCCATTCGGCGTCATGGTCGAGGCGGGTGGCGATGTAGTCCTCGGTGGTGTAGCGCGGCGCACGCTCGGTGACCAGGCCATGCAGCAGAACCAGCAGGCCGAGGCTTGCGCCGAGCCAGAGCGAGAGGCGGGCGTACAGGCTCATGTCATGGGCCTCGCGCGATGTCTTCGGGCAGGAAGATGTAGCCCTGGCCACGCCGGGTCTGGATGCGTTCGCGGCCGAGCTTGGCGCGCAGGCGGTTGACGTAGACCTCCAGCACGTTGCTGCCTAGCTCATGTCCTTCGTCGTACAGGCGTTCCTCCAGCCAGGGCTTGGCGAGCAACTCGCCGGGATGAAGCATGAACAGGCGCAGCAGACGGAACTCCATCGCGGTCAGGGGCAGGGCCGCATCGTCGCCCAGGCGCACTTCCTGCCGTGCCTCGTCCAGCGCCATGGCTCCGGCGCGCAGAGGGCCGGGGGGCTGGCCATGCGCGCGGCGCAGCAGCGCGGCCAGGCGGGCGAGCAACTCCTCGGAGTGGAAGGGCTTGGTCAGGTAGTCGTCGGCCCCGGCATTGAAGCCGTCGACCTTCTCGTGCCAGGCGTCGCGGGCGGTCAGGATCAGCACCGGCAGGGCCAGGCCCGCCGCGCGCCAGGCGCGCAGCACCTCCAGTCCGGGACGCAACGGCAGGCCGAGATCGAGGATGACGGCGTCGTGCAGCCCTTCCTTGCCAAGGAAGAGCGCCTCCTCGCCGTCGGCGGCGCGGTCCACGGCATAGCCCGCGCGTTGCAGGGCCTGCCGCAATGCGTTTGCCAGGGTGTCGTCGTCTTCGGCCAGCAGGATGCGCATGCTGCTGATGGTGGCGCAAAACGAATCGGAATACATCACTTAAACCCGGATTTTCCATTGGAACGCGGGAGTATGGCGAAGCCGAGGGCGAGCAGATTTGTGCATGGGCGACGAGGCCATAGCCTGGTCCATGGACGAGGAGCACGGGCACAAAGATGCCGCAAACATCGTTGCATGGAGCAACGATGGAACGCAAAGCGTTCCCCGAAGGGATGGACACAGGGAGGTGTCCAGCCGCAGGCCGCCAGACCCCGCGTAGGCCAGGCGACAGACTTTCCTCTGGCACTGAGAGTGGCAGGCCGGTCCAATGGAAAATCCGGGTTAAAAACAGCGCGCCCCCGAAAGGGAGCGCGCAGGATGGGGCGAGCAGGAGTCAACGCCCGCCCATGCCTCGGCCGGAGCCATCACGAGGGGGTTGCATCATGCCGCCGTTGCGTTGTTGCATGGGCTCGTCCGGAAGGGTGACGCCCTGCTCGCGGGCGCGTTCCTTCATTTCCTCGTGTTTTTCCTCGCGATACTGTTCACGCTCCTTAACAGTATCCTTCTCGCGCAGGGTGGCCCGATGTTCGGCGCGCTCCTGGGGGCTCATCAATTCGGAGCCGCGTTTCATCTGCAGGGTTTGTTCCTGCACCTGCTCTTGAGTCTGCTCCTGCGCTTGGGCAAGGGGTGTGGTGAAAACAAGGGCGGTCAGGGTGGTCACAATGATCGATTTCATGGTCTTTCCTCCAGTGGGAGCCAGTGGGAGATAAGGGCGACGCATCATCCACTTGGCGTCCTCTGAGTCAGGGCGCTATCTGCTGTTTGACCCGTGCCTCGCCGAAGCGTTCGTACAGCACAGGCAAAAGGATGAGGGTGAGCAGGGTGGAGCTGATCAGGCCGCCAATCACCACGACCGCCAGCGGGCGCTGGATCTCGGCGCCGGGGCCTTCGACGAACAGCAGCGGCAGCAGGCCCAGCGCGGCGATGGTGGCGGTCATCATCACCGGACGCAGGCGGCGGCGGGTCCCCTCGAGCACCGTCTCGCGCAGGGGCATGCCACTGTGGCGCAGGTGGAGGAAGGTGTTGACCAGCACCACCCCGTTGAGCACGGCGATGCCGAGCAGGGCGATGAAGCCGACCGAGGCGGGCACCGACAGGTATTCACCCGCGATGAACAGCGCCAGGACCCCGCCGATCAGGGCCATCGGCACGTTGACCATGACCAGCAGGGCCGGGCGGAGGCCGCCGAAGGTGGCGGCGAGCAGGCCGAGGATCAGCAGCAGGGCGACGGGGACGACGATGGACAGGCGCTGCATGGCGCGCTGCTGGTTCTGGAACTCGCCGCCCCAGTTCAGGCGGTAGCCCGGCTCCAGCGGCACGGCGTCCGCGACCTTTTCCCGCGCTTCGGAGACGAAGCCCGCCAGGTCGCGGTCGCGTACATTGCAGAGCACGATCACGTTGCGCGCGCCCTGCTCGTGCTGGATCAGCACCGGTCCGTCCACTTGCCTGAAGCGGGCGAACTGGCCCAGGGTGGCCTGGCGACCGTCGGCCAGTTGCACCGGCAGCGCGCCGAGGTCGGCGGGCGTCTGGCCGGCCGGGCTCTTGAGAACCAGCGGGATGCGCCGCAACTGCTGCTGGATCTCGCCCACGCGCAGGCCTTCGAATTGGGCGCGCAGGAGCATGGCCGCTTCATCCACGGAAAGCCCCAGCCGGTTCAGCGCGGGCCGGTCGAGTTCGACCTGCATGTACTGCACCCCCTCGGCCTGGGTGGTGAATACGTCCTCCGCGCCCTGGATGCCCTCGAGCGTGGCGGCGATGGCGGCAGCCTTCTCGTTCAGCACGGCAAGGTCGGGGCCGAACAGGCGGATGGCGACGTCGCCGCGCACGCCAATGATCATCTCGGAGACGCGCATCTCGATCGGCTGGGTGAAGGCGTAGTCCACGCCGGGGAAGTCCTCCATCACCGCGCGGATCGTGTCCATCAACGCGTCCTTGTCGGAGGCGGCCCATTCCGCGCGCGGCTTGAGGACGAGGAAGCTGTCGGTCTGGTTGAGGCCCATCGGGTCGAGGCCCAGCTCGTCGCTGCCGGCGCGGGCGATGACCGACTCGATCTCCGGCACGCGCGCCAGCAGGGCCTGCTGCACGCGCAGGTCGAGCGCCAGCGAGGCGTCGAGGTCGATCGACGGCGGCTTCTCCAGTTGCACGATCAACGAGCCTTCGTCCATGGTCGGCATGAAGGTCTTGCCGGCCTGACCGAGCGCGAAGACGGCCAGCAGCACGCCGCCAAGCACCACGCCGATCAGGGTGCGCGGGTGGCCAAGCGCCCAGTGCAGGGCGGGTTCGTGCAGGCGATGGAGGGCATGTACGAGGCGCGACTCGCGGTGCGCGCCCGGTTTCAGCAGATAGGTGGCCAGTGCCGGGATGACCGTCAGTGACAACAGCAGGGAGGCGCCGAGCGCGATGATGATGGTGACGGCCACGGGGCTGAACAGCTTGCCCTCCAGCCCCTGCAGGGTGAGCAGCGGCAGGAATACGGCGGCGATGATGACGATGCCGCTGACCACCGGCTTGGCCACCTCATGGGTGGCGGCGCGGACCTTGTCGATCAGGGTGCCGTCAGTCTGTGTCTGCAAACGGGCGACGATGTTTTCCACCACCACCACGGCGGCGTCCACCAGCATGCCGAGCGCGACCGCGAGCCCGCCGAGGCTCATCAGGTTGGCGCTCATGCCGAGCTGGCGCATGGCGAGGAAAGTGGCGAGCGCGGCGAGTGGCAGGACCATGGCCACCGCGATGGAGGCCCGCGCCTCGCCAAGAAACAGCACAAGCATGATGACCACCAGCACCACCGCCTCGACCAGCGCCTTGCCGACGGTGTGGACGGCCTGGCCGGTCAGATCGCCGCGGTCGTAGAACACCTGGATCGTCACGCCCTTGGGCAGGCTGGCCTGCAATTCGGCGATGCGGGCGCGCACGCCCTCGACCAGCGCGCTCGCATTGGCGCCGCGCAGGCCCAGCACCAGGCCCTCGACCACCTCGCCCTGACCGTCGCGGGTGACGCCGCCATAGCGGGTCATCGAACCCATGCGCACCTCGGCCACGTCGGCGACGCGCACCGATTCCCCGTCGGGGGTGGGGACGCGCAGCTCGGCGATGTCTTCCAGCGAGCTCAGGCGGCCGCTCACCCGTACCAACAGGGTTTCTTCCCCAGCGGCCAGGCGGCCGGCGCCGTCATCGCGGTTGTTGGCCTCCAGCACGTTCTTGAGCGTGCCCAGGCTGATGCCACGCGCGCTCATGCGGGCCATGTCCGGGGCGACTTCAAAGCTGGCGACCCGTCCGCCAAGGGCGTTCACGTCCGCCACGCCGGGCACGGTGCGCAGCGCGGGGCGGATCACCCAGTCGAGCAGGGCGCGCCGTTCCGCGAGCGGCAGGTCGCCCTCCACGGTGAACATGAACATCTCGCCGAGCGGGGTGGTGATCGGCGCGAGGCCGCCCTCCAGCCCGGCGGGCAGGTTGCCCATGATGCCGGCCAGGCGCTCGCTCACCTGCTGGCGCGCCCAGTAGATGTCCGTGCCATCGGCAAAGTCGATGGTGATGTCGGTCAGGCCGTACTTGGCGACCGAGCGCAGCATCGCCTGTTTCGGCAGTCCCAGCATCTCCTGCTCGACCGGGATGGTGACGCGTCGCTCGACCTCTTCCGGGGTCAGGCCGGGGGCCTTGAGGATGATCTTCACCTGCGGGGCGGAGACATCCGGGAAGGCGTCGATCGGAAGTTGCAACATGGCGAGCGCGCCCGCCACCGCGAGCATGGCGCCGAGCAACAGGGCGCCCAGGCGGTGGCGCAGCGCCAGGTCGATAAGATGCGTCACCATCACTGTGTCTCGCCCGGGTTCTGCTCCGCGGCCTGCCAGGCGGCCTTGAGGGCGATCGCGCCCTGGATGACCACCCGGTCGCCGGGGCGCAGTTCGGCGGACACCAGGGCCGCGTCCGCGTTGTGCTCGCGTACCTGGATGGGCAGGGGCTGAAGCACGGCGCCACGCTGGACGAAGAGCATGTCCCGCGCCTCGATCCGCACCATCGCGCTCGACGACACGCGCCATACCTGACCCGCTTCGGCGAAGCGGACCTGCACGCGTTGGCCAGGACGCAGCGCCTCGGCCTTCTCGATGCCGACCCGTACCGCGAGCGTCTGCAGGCGGGCATCGACGGTCGGGCCGATGGCAAGCACGCGGCCCGTCAGCTCGCCGGGCTGGACCCGGGCGGCCTGGCCAGGCCGGAGACTGGCGGCCTGCTCCGCCGGGACGTCGGTCTCGATCCAGCGGTCGCGGGTGTAGCCCAGTTCGGCTGCGGCCTCGCCCTCGTCCAGCCAAGTCCCTGGCAGTACGTCGAGTCGCAGAAGCTGGCCATCACGCGGCGCTTTCAGGGTGATTTCGGCCGAGACGGCGCTGCCTTCCGCAAGGGACCGGGTGGCGATGCCCGCCAGTGCGAGGCGGGCACCCAGGCCTCGGGTTTGGGTGCTGGCCTGGCGCACGGCGATCTCGGCCTCGCGTACACGGCGTTCGATGCCGATGCCCTCCTTCAACAGGCGTTGCTCGCGGGCCAGGGTCTGGCGGGCGAGGTCTTCCCCGGCGCGCGCCTGCTGGTAGTCCTGCGCCAGCTGCACCAGGGCGGGGCTGTAGAGCGTGAACAGGGCCTGTCCCGCCGTGACGGCGTCTCCGCTGCTGGCATGCACGCGCACGATCCGGCCGGCGAGCGGCGCGACCACCAGTTCATGGCCATCCGGGGGCAGGGTGACCGTGCCGGACCAGGCCGGGCCGCTGGCGGCGTCCGCCGTGGCGGGCTGCTCGAAGCGCAGGCCGAGGGCATCGATCTGGGCCTGGCTGAGCTTGAGCGCTTCCTCGGCGAGGAGGAGGACGGGGCTCAGCAGCAGGGCGAGGCCAAGCAGGAGCGGGTGATGGTTCATGGCAGGACTCCCTGGACCTGGTTGTGGCGTGCGATCCAGCGGCCGATCTCCAGCGCGCCGATCCGCGCGGTGAGCTCGGCCTCGCGGCTGCGCCGCAGCACGCTGACGTAATCGAGGGTATCCATCTCGCCCTCGTCCAGCCGTCGGCCCGCGAGGCGAAGCTCCTCGCGGGCGGCCTGGGCGCGCTTCTCCGCCCGTTCCGCCTGGCGGCGAGTGCTGGCCAGGGCGGTGGCGGCCTCCTGGCGTTGCAGCAGCAGACTGCGCTCCAGCTGGGCGAGGCGGACGCCAGCCTCGGTTTCGGCATAGCGCAGGCTGGCCTCGGCCGCCTGGCGCTGGCGCTCCCAGGGCAGGGGCAGGCTGAGGCTGAGGGTGAGCGCATCGAGAGGCTGCCCTCCAGGCGGCCGCTCGTGGCGGGCCTGCAGTCCGACCGACGGCTGCCCCTGGGCAGCCAGCGTACCGGTACGGCGCTCGGCCGTCGCCCGCTCCAGCGCCATGCGTGCCTGAGCCAGTTGGGGATGCCGTTCGATCGGTTGCGTGGCCTCGGTTTCCGGGGATAGCGCGGGCGGCGTGTCCTGTCGGCTGAGCAGGCGCCAAGCCGCCAGCGCCTGACGTTGCTCCGCCCGCGCGGCTTCCAGTTGCTGGTCGAGGTCGAGAACTTCGCCTTCCAGGGTCAACAGGTCGGCGCGCGGGCGCTCGCCCAGGGCGACCAGCCGCTTGAGACGGCCCTGGGCATGGCGGGTGTCGTCGCGGGCGCGCCGCAGATGTTCGGCGGAGGCATCCGCCAGGGCCACGCGCCAGGCCGCCTCGCGCAGCTGGCCTGCGATATCGAGCCGCAGCAGGTTGAGGTCCTCGCGCGCCAGTCCGTCGATGCTGGCGGCCAGCTGCGCCTGCGCGGCGGACTGGCCGGGACGCCAGAGCGGCAGCTCGATGCCGCCGCTCCATTCGCGGTAGTGGTCGGGGTTGTCGCGCTCCTGGCCGCCCTGCGCGGCCAGGGTCAGGAGCGGGGGCGCGGCGAGCAGGCCATCGGCCTGGCGCTGCACGGCCTCGGCTTCGGCCCGGCGGGCTTCGACCAGCGTCTGTCCGGGGTCCTGGGGCAGCAGATGGTCGAGCGCCTGGCGCAGGCCGATGCCGTCGGCCGCGGGCAGCGCGGCGGGCAAGGCAAGCCAGAGAAGGCTGATGAGGGCATGACGTTTCATACTCTCATCTAAGCATGTTGAGGCTTAATGCAAGCTGAATGGGCTTCGGTCGAAGCTGGGTGAGTGGAGGGACGTAGGGGCGGGCTTACGCCAGCTTCGCGTTAGCAAGCTCGCTCCTACAGGGGGACATCGCCCTGGGGCACCAGCGCCTGTCGCACCGGGCCGGTGTCAGGGCGCACGCCACGCCACAGCCAGAAGCTCTCGGCGGCCTGTTCGACCAACATGCCAAGACCGTCGAGCGCCTGGCGTGCGCCGTGCGCCTGGGCCCAACGCTGGAAAGGCGTGGGCTCGTTGCCGTAGGCCATGTCGTAGGCATCGCCGCCCGCCGTCAGCAGGTCGTCGGGAAGCGGGGGGAGTTCCCCGGTCAGGCTGGCCGAGGTGCCGTTGATGACCAGGTCGAAGTGCTGTCCGGGCAGGTCATCGAAACCGCAGCCCTCCACCGGCCCAAGGTCGGCGAAGTCGTGGGCCAGGGTGATGGCCTTGTCCGCCGTGCGGTTGGCGATGACCAGGGCCGCGGGCTGCTCCGCCAGCAGTGGGGCGAGCACGCCGCGCACCGCGCCGCCCGCGCCAAGCAGCAGGATGCGGCGTCTTTCAAGACCGATGCCCGCGCCCAGCAGGTCGCGCACCAGGCCCGCGCCGTCGGTGTTGTCGCCCTCGATACTGCCATCGGGCCGGAAGATCAGGGTGTTGACTGCTCCGGCGCGGCGGGCGCGGTCGCTCAGGCGGTCCGCCAGGACGCAGGCCTCCAGCTTGAACGGGACGGTGACATTGAGGCCGCGTCCGCCCTCGTCGCGAAAGTCGAGCACGGCGTCGCGAAAGCCATCCAGCGGGGCGAGGATGCGCTCGTAGCGCATGGCCTGGCCGGTCTGTTCGGCGAACATGGCGTGAATGCGGGGCGACTTGCTGTGGGCGATGGGGTTGCCGATCACGGCATAGCGGTCGAGGTCGGTCGGCATGGGGATGGTCCGGCAACGGGAAATTCAGGTTCGCCAAGCTTACCGCGCCTGGCGGATGAACGGGGCATGGGCATGATTCGGCCCGAGGCGACCGGGGGCTTCATGGATGGAAAGTCCGGTCGGCCAAAAAAACAACCCCGGCACGGGGCCGGGGTTGGGGGGCTCGGTTCAGCAGACGCTTACTTCTTGCTGGAACGGCCTTCGATCAGCTTGTGGATCATCGGGGCGAGGATCAGCTCCATGGCGAAGCCCATCTTGCCGCCGGGCACGACCATGTTGTTCGGGCGGGACATGAAGGAGCCCGGGATCATGGACAGCAGGTACGGGAAGTCGGCGATCTTCGGATCACGGAAGCGGATGATCACGAAGCTCTCGTCCGGGGTCGGGATGTCGCGGGCGATGAACGGGTTGGAGGTGTCCACGGTGGCCACGCGCTGGAAGTTCACGTCGGTCTCGGAGAACTGCGGGGTGACGTAGTTCACGTAGTCCGGCATGCGGCGCAGGATGGTGTCGACGATCGCCTCGGCGGAGTAGCCACGCTCCTTGTTGTCGCGATGGATCTTCTGGATCCACTCCAGGTTGACCACCGGCACCACGCCGACGCCCAGGTCGACGTGCTGGGAGACATCGACCTTGTCGGTCTTCACCAGGCCGTGCAGGCCTTCATAGAACAGCAGGTCGGTGCCTTCCGGGATGTCTTCCCACGGGGTGAACTCGCCGGCCTTCAGGTTGGTGGACAGGCGCGCGTTGTGCTCGGCGGCCTCTTCGTCGCTGTGCAGGTAGTAGCGCTTCTTGCCGCCACCGTTCTTGCCGTAGGCCTTGAACAGTTCGGCCAGCTTGTCGAAGTGGTTGGCTTCCGGGCCGAAGTGGCTGAAGCTCCTGTTGCCCTCGGCCTCGGCCTTCTTGACGGCCTCGCGGAATTCCACGCGGTTCAGGCTGTGGAAGCTGTCGCCCTCGATGATGGCCGGATTGATGTCTTCACGGCGGAAGATCTGCTCGAAGGCGCGCTTGACGGTCGTGGTGCCGGCGCCGGAGGAGCCGGTCACCGCGACGACGGGATGCTTCTTGGACATGGAGGTGTCTCCCTGGAATGAAAAATGGCCGAAACCGTGGAAAAACTCGGTCGATTCTAAGCCCTTGTCACCGTCTTGACAAAAAGGGTCGCAAATGGCGTCAGATCAGGCTTTCCGGGTGTAAAGCAGGTCCCAGACCCCGTGCCCGAGGCGCAGGCCGCGCCGCTCGAACTTGGTTTCCGGGCGCCAGGCGGGACGTTCCGGCGCGCAGGCATCCGGGCCGACGGCGTTGACGAAGGCCGGGTGGGGCTCCAGCACCGCGCGCATGTGCTCGGCGTAGTTCTCCCAGTCGGTCGCCAGATGCCAGAGCCCGCCCGGCTTCAGGCGCGAGGCGACCAGGTCGGCGAACGCGGTCTGGACGATGCGGCGCTTGTGGTGGCGGCTCTTGTGCCAGGGGTCCGGGAAGAACAGCAGCAGGCGGTCCAGGCTGGCGTCCGGGATGCGCTGTTTGAGCAACTCCACCGCGTCGGTATTGGCCACCCGCACGTTGGTCAGGCCCTTCTGCTCGATCAGCTGCAGCAGGTGGCCGACCCCGGGGCGGTGGACCTCGATGCCGAGGAAGTTCAGCTCCGGCGCGGCCTCGGCCATCGCGGCGAGGGATTCGCCGTTACCGAAGCCGATTTCCAGGGTCACCGGGTGGTCGTTGCCGAACAGCTCGGTGAAGTTGAGCGGGGCGTCGCCTTCGGGAATGCCGAAGCGCGGAAACAGCTCGTCCAGCGCGCGCTGCTGGCCCACGGTCAGGCGGCCCTCGCGGCGGACGAAGCTCTTGATCGTTCTCAGGAAGGGAGGGGAGATTTTCGCCTCGGTCATGCAATGCACTCCTTCGTCATGGCGAGCGCAGCGAAGCAATCCATGCGGCGTTGCGGCACGGGACGCGGCATGGATCGCCGCGTCGCTTCGCTCCTAACGCGAAGCTGGCGCACGCCCGCGATGACGGGGTTCACGTTCCGGTCAAAAGAAAAGCCCATCGGTGGGGGACGAGGC
>JBFLVP010000022.1:76821-108669 GCA_040758395.1 Pseudomonadota bacterium | reverse complement strand
CGTTTTCGGGGCTATAGCTCAGCTGGGAGAGCGCTTGCATGGCATGCAAGAGGTCGACGGTTCGATCCCGTCTAGCTCCACCAAACACGGAAAGGCCCGAATGGTTTCATTCGGGCCTTTTTGTTTTCATCCGCCGCTCAGTCGTGGAGTCACGTCATGAACAAGGCCTTCAAGATCCTGCTTATCCTCGGCATCGTCCTGACCGTTGTCGGTTCGTTGGTGGGATTCACCGCGATGTTCATGGAGGAAGAGACCCTTGCCGTCTATTTCATCGGCATTGTCCCGGTGGGATTCCTGATGACCTTCGCCGCACTCACGGGATGGGTGCTGGCTGGGGGCAAATAAGGAGAGAAGGGCGGTCAGGCCGAGCCGAGCGGGCGGGTCTGAACGGAAGCTCCCTGCTTCTGGCCGCTTGGACCGTAAAGCGGTGGCTGGTTGGGCATGACGCCAAGCAGAACGAGACCAGCCTGGATGCCCGCAGATGCGCGCTGCAGGAATTGGGCATGCTTGCGGTTATGGAGTGCGACGTTGGGTAGTTGCTCGCGAACCTCATCCCAAAGCGAGGCCAACTCGATATCCTGACAACGAGCGATGACGGTGCTCATGTCGGCGGTCCCGAGTCCCAACATGTTCAAGGCCTCGATGCGGCGGGCATCGGCCTGAGCCACACGTTCGAGGTGCTGGGTGTAGCTTTCCAGAAGAGCCGGCGCCGGGGTGCTGAGGGTCAGGGCTTCGTCCAGCTCCCGCTGGATGGAGGCAAGGGCTCCGAGCCCCTCGTGCAGTCCTTCAATCGCGGTTCGCATGGCGTGGCAGGCATCGATTCCGTTCATCTGCTCAGGTCCGATCAGGCGCTGCCAAGCGCGGACTCGAGCTCCATGAACCGATCAGCAATGCGCTGCGGGTCAATGCTGTAACGGCCTTCGGCGATCAGGGTCTTGATGCGCTCGACCTTGGCACTGTCGAAGGCGGGGGTCGATGCCATCTCACGCGCGGTCGCGGAGAGCTTGCTGCCGGTCTCGGTCAGCGTGATGCTATCGTTGCCAGATTCGGCAGTGCCGCTTGTAGTGTTGCCCGGGCGCGTGTTGCTGGCCAGGCCAGCGCGGCTGCGATCCTCGCTGCCGATGTCGTAGGCGCGGCCACGGCCGGTAAGGTTGTTGATGCTGGTCATGGCAAGTTCTCCTCTGGCATGACACGTGTTAATCAGTATATCGGAAGCATGTCAGAAAACTTTAGTCCCGCATGCGTAAATATTTTCGGCTCAAAAAAGCACAAAAACCTCGCCGGGAGCATGAATCACGGCCTCGACGATGCGTCCCGAACTGAGATTTCGAACAGGGATCCGTTCTCCGATGCCCCCATCGCGCATGGCCTCCCCCATCATGACCACATCGAGGGCGCTGCCCTGCGCCCGGATGAGAACGCGGGTTCCCTTGCTGACAGCTTTTGGAGCCTGCAGATTGTTGGGCGTCAGAACTTCGCCACTGTTGAGAGGGCGTTTTGCGGTCATGCCCGAGAGATCGGCGGGCCGGGTAAAAAATCCCCGGGTCAGATTGTTGACATCGACCTCCCGCAGTTCGATGTCGCTGGGCTGGACCGGGGCGTCTTTGGG
Source organism: Pseudomonadota bacterium (assembly GCA_040758395.1). Taxonomy (GTDB): domain Bacteria; phylum Pseudomonadota; class Gammaproteobacteria; order Halothiobacillales; family Halothiobacillaceae; genus Thiofaba. The sequence continues at coordinate 107,060 of JBFLVP010000022.1, read as the reverse complement.
CAGGGGCCGCGTCAATACGGCAACAGGACGAAACAGTTTCACGCGGGCGGATACATAGATTTTCCAAGGGCTGCTGCCATTGCAGCGGACGCCGACCGTGAGCGTCCCGCCGCCGCGCTGGCTGCCCGGGGAAAAGGCTTGGAGGGGCTGGTCACAGGTGGCGAGCTGCAAGCGAGGATCAAGAGGCCGCACCTCAATCTCGCGCCGGGTATCCTGGGTGGCGGGATGCGTTTCGTCGATAAATTGACGGGCAACCTCGGCGATCTCATCCAGAGGATGTGCGGCATGGACCACCGTGCTGGTCAGTAACCCTGCGGCGGTTACCGTCAGGTATGCCAAGGTCAGGCAGTGCCGGAAGTTGCAGCTGGAAGTCTTCATGCCAATGCTATTAGCATATAGCGGGCCATCCTTGGGGTCTCCAGGGGGCTATCAAGGCTCGGCTTGCCCTGCCGATAAGGGTTCATGACCGCATCTGGGAATAGGCGCATGAAAGATATTTTGTCCAAGGTTGATTCGCGTACCAAACTCGCGGGGCACAATCGCCTTGAGTTGCTCATCTTTGGTCTGGATGGTGGACAACGTTTCGGTATCAATGTGTTCAAGGTGCGCGAAGTCATTCGCTGCCCCCATTTGACCAGCGTTCCGAAATCCCACCCGTCGATCAAGGGGATCGCGGATGTGCGGGGCAACACCCTGACCATCATCGATCTTGCCGAGGCGATCGGCATGCGAGGCCTGTCTCCCGACGAAATCGAGCAGTCCTTTGTCATCATCACCGAGTACAACCGGGCCGTGCAGGGATTCCTCGTGCGCTCTGTCGATCGCATCGTCAACCTCAGCTGGGAGGAGATCATGCCGCCCCCGACGGGGACCAGTGCCAACAATTTCGTGACCGCGGTGGCCAGGGTGGACGGTCAACTGGTCGAGATCGTCGATGTCGAGCAGATCTTCAGCAATGTCGTGGGTGTCACCGAGCAGATTTCCGAGGACTTGATGGGCGAGATCGCTCAGGCGGGCGTGCATGGGGACATGATCGTTCTGGTCGCGGATGACTCGTTTGTGGCACGCAATCAGGTCAAGCACACCCTGGACCAGATGGGATTACGCTCCGTGCTCGTCAACAATGGCTCGGATGCGCTCAAAACCCTCAAGAAGTGGGCCGCGGCCGATGACGCAAGCCTGGAGCACTTGCTGATGGTCATCTCCGACGTCGAGATGCCGAGCATGGATGGTTATACCCTGACTGCCGAAATCCGCCGTGATGAGCGGCTGAAGGACCTGTTTGTGATTCTTCATACGTCCTTGAGCGGCACATTCAACCAGACCATGGTCCAGCGCGTTGGGGCCAATCGCTTCATACCCAAGTTCCACCCGGATGATCTTGCCAAGGTTGTGTTCGAGCGCATGAAGGCCGTTCAGAGCCACGCCTGATGCTCAGCATCTCCGACGACAGCTTCCTTGCCCTCCAACGCTTTCTTGAGCGTGAGAGTGGGATTGTCGTCAGCGATAGCAAGCGTTACCTGATCGAAGTCCGGCTTGCTCCGTTACTGCGAGAGGAGGGGCTGCAGGACTTCGATGCCTTGGTGTTGGCAATGAACGGGGTCCATGGGCGCCGACTTGGTGTGCGCATCATCGAGTCGATGACGACCCACGAGACGCTCTGGTTTCGTGATCGTTTTCCGTTCGACTTCTTTCGCGACGTGATTATTCCGGAGTTTCTTCAGTCGGGCAGTCCTGCACTGAAGGTATGGTCCGCAGCCTGTGCAACCGGGCAAGAGCCCTATTCGCTCAGTATGTTGGTGGAGGAGGCGGCGGAAACCTGTCCACGCCTCGCACAGGCCGTCAAAATTATGGCGACGGACATTTCCGAATCCGCGCTGCAGATCGCCCGTGAGGGCCGCTACGATGCGCTCAGCCTGAGACGTGGCCTGGATGATCAGCGACTGCAGCGTTTCTTTATCGAAGACAGCAAGTCCTGGAAGACGCGTCCCACGCTTGCCTCACGCATCACCTTCCGACCGCTCAATCTTCTGGCCAACTTCAGTCACCTGGGGCATTTCGATGTGGTGTTTTGCCGCAACGTGCTCATTTACTTCTCCAGCATCAGCAAGCAGGAAACCCTTGATCGAGTGATACAAGCCATTCGACCGGGGGGGTATCTTGTCCTCGGCGCCTCCGAGACCGTGCCGGAAGCTTTGACCAGCAAACATCATCTGGTCAGGCAGAATCTTGGCGGCGGGATCTACCTCAAAGCCTCTGGCTGACCGCCGATATCCTTTCGATACTGTTGGCATGATAGCTGCTTGAGCGGTAGGCGTAATTTCTTCATGTCAGGAGGCTGCCATGAGCGCTATCCAGGACCGCCTGTTCGCCAATCATGATGAAGCGCTGGTGCTCCGCTCGAAGCGTGCCAACATTCTTGCCGCGAACCTCGCCAACGCTGATACGCCTCACTACAAGGCGCGTGATCTCGACTTTCGCGATGCGCTCGCCGTTGCACAGGGAAGTCAGCTGAGTCTGCAGCGGACACAGGTCGGCCATGCGCCAATCGGTGGGGCAGATCTGGCAGGCGCACAGATGCAGTACCGTGTGCCGACCCATCCGTCCCTGGACGGCAATACGGTGGATGCTCAACAGGAGCAGGCGCGGTTTTCCGAGAACGCGGTTCGCTACCAGGCCACCCTGACCTTCCTCAACGGAAGTATCTCCGGCCTGACGCGTGCCCTGAAGGGTGAGTGAAAGGGAGGGTAGACGTCATGTCGCTGTTCAAGATCTTTGATATTTCCGGCTCGGCGATGAGCGCGCAGACAACCCGTCTGAACACCACCGCCAGCAACCTGGCCAATGCCGATACCGTCGCATCCAGCCCGGACGAGGCCTACAAGGCGCGTCACCCTGTGTTTCGCACCCAACTGCAGGATGCGCTCAATGCGGGTGTCGATACGGTCGGCATTGTCGAGAGTCAGGCGCCTGTCAACATGCGCTATGAGCCAGGACACCCCATGGCTGATGAAAAAGGCTATGTCTATGGCTCGAATGTGGATACGGTGGAAGAAACCGTGAACATGCTCTCGGCTTCCCGTTCTTACCAAACCAACGTTCAGGTGCTAAATACGTCCAAGGAGTTGATGTTGCGTACCCTGAATCTGGGTAAATCCTGAGGAGGTAATGGATGAGCAGTGTAACCAATGACCCCTACGCCAGCCTCGGTCTCGGGCTTCCGAGCACCACCAGCGAGGCAGGCAAGGGGGATCTCGCACAGAATGATTTCCTCAAACTGATGACAGCCCAGTTGATGAACCAGGATCCGTTTGCGCCGATGGAGAACGGGGAGTTTCTTGGTCAGATGGCTCAGTTTTCCACCGTGTCCGGCATCCAGTCACTTCAAGCATCGTTTGAAACCCTCGCCCAGTCGCTGCAGGCTAGTCGAGTGCTGCAGGCCACCTCCATGGTCGGCAAGCAGGTGTTGGTCAATAGTAACCAGGTTGAGTTGTTCGGTAGTCTCGATGCGAATGGCAAGGCTACGGCTGGAACGCTGCGTGGCGCGGTGGATGTACCGGATGATGTTAGTCAGGTCAGCCTGCGCATCCTGTCGGCCAGTGGAGAAACCCTGCACAGTGCGACCCTCCCCGTTTCTTCCGCCGGCATGACCGAGTTCAACTGGAACGGTGCTCTTGCCGGCGGTGGGTATGCCGCACCCGGTGTGTACAAGGTCGTTGCGGAGGCGAAGGTGGGGGACTCGGTCGAGAGTCTGAACATCAGGGCCGCGTCCCCCGTGACCAGCGTCTCCCTTTCTGGTGACGCTATTGTTCTCCACACCTCGCGAGGTACTCTGAACCTCGATGAAGTAACCCGTATCCTGGCCTGAGGAGGCGAATCATGTCTTTCAATACTTCCCTGAGCGGCCTTAATTCGGCTTCCAAGGATCTTGGCGTTACCAGCAACAACATCGCCAACGCCAACTCCACGGGGTTCAAGAAGTCGCGTACCGAGTTCGGAGATATTTACGCAGTCAGCGCCTTTGGCAACAGCCGAACCGCAAGCGGGCAGGGGGTAACCACCCAGGCCGTGTCGCAGCAATTCGTTCAGGGCAACATGCAGTTCACCGATAGCGGCCTGGACCTCGCCATCAGTGGAAGTGGTTTCTTTGCGATTGCCCCGACGCTGGGCACGCTCGAGGTACAGTACTCTCGAGCCGGCGCATTCGGTATCAACAAGGACGGTTATGTCGTCAACAGCGCTGGCCAGTACCTGATGACCCTGCCGGTCAATCCGGACGGCTCGGTCTCCTCGACCTCCCTCTCGACGGCGCAGCCGCTGCTGGTGCCCGCGTCGTCCGGTTCGCCTCGGCCCACCACGGAGGTCGAACTGGGTGTGAACGTGCCTTCTGATTCGTCCGGGCTGGAGATCGACAACTTCGATCCCACCGAGCCGTCCACTTACACCAGTGCCACCTCGGTCACCGTGTACGACTCCCTAGGCGAATCGCACATCCTGACGACCTACTTTGTGAAAGATGACGACAACGTCAATACCTGGGGTGTGTTCCAGACCCTGGACGGCAACACGGTGCCACTGGCTGCTCCCGCGGGTTCCGCAACCAGCGGCGCGAACTACGCCACCATGAGCTTCAACAACGATGGCACCTTTGCATCGACCACACCGGCGGCGATCACATCGAACAACATCGTATTGACCAACGGCGCGGACCCCTTGGTGCTTAACCTGGACCTGGCCAATAACGCGCCTACCCAGTTCGCCAACCTGGGATTCGTTGTCAATAAGTTGTCGCAGGATGGCCTGACCACCGGGCGACTTTCCGGACTGACCGTCGGCTCGGATGGCTTGGTGCGTGCGAACTTTTCCAACGGTGATTCCACCCCGCTGGGCAAGATCCTGATGGCCGATTTCCGCAATCCTCAGGGCATGAAGCAGGTGGGCAACAACTCTTGGGTCGAGACGATCGACTCGGGCACGCCGCTGGTGGGCGAGGCCGGTACTGGCCGCTTCGGCCTGATCCAGTCCGGCGCCCTGGAAAGTTCCAACGTCGACCTGACGGCTGAGCTGGTCAACCTGATCACTGCCCAGCGCAACTTCCAGGCGAACGCCAAGGCCATCGAAACCAACAAGGCGCTGAGCGACACGATCATCAATATCCGCTGATTTCATCCGCAAGGATGGTTGAGAAGGGGCTTCGGCCCCTTTTTTCATGGGTTTGGCGAGTTGGCACAGACCGTGCTTGATCCGGTGTGTGCAAACTTTTGAAGGAGGTGCGCCATGGATCGCATGCTCTACATCGCCATGGGTGGGGCCAAGAATGCCTTGCTGGCGCAGGCGACCAACAGCCACAACCTGGCGAATGCCAATACCACGGGCTTCAAGGCTGATATCGACGAATTCAAGGCGAATCCGGTCTATGGCCCGATGCTGGCCTCACGCGTTGTCAGCGAGGACAGCAGGGTGGGGACCAATCTGAATGCAGGCTCGATCATCACGACCGGCCGGGAACTGGACATTGCGATCCAGGGTGACGGCTGGTTGTCGGTGCAGGCCGCTGACGGGCAGGAAGCGTACACAAGGGCAGGCGACTTGAGGATCAATAGCGCCGGTTTATTGACAACCGGTGCCGGCCATCCAGTGTTGGGCAACGATGGCCCGATCGCCATTCCGCCGGCATCCAAGATCGAGATTGGCGCGGACGGAGGGGTCACCATCATGGCGCCGGGTGATCCGCTGACCGCCCCGCTGCTGGTTGATCGTATTCGCCTGGTCAATCCACCGGCGGCCTCGATGGAAAAGCGCCTTGATGGCCTGATGGGGGTCAAGCCGGGGGCCGAGGACGTCGTGCCGGATGCCGCAGTGCGTGTCGTGCCGGGCGCGCTCGAAGGCAGCAATGTGAACAGCGTGGACTCCATGGTTCGCATGATCCAGTACGCACGCATGTTCGAAACCCAGTCGAAACTGATGCAACAGGCCGATGCCAATGGCGAGGCCACCAACCGCCTGCTGGCGTTGAGCTAATCGAGGAGGTTAGACCATGACCGCACCCGCATTATGGATTGCCAAGACCGGCCTCGACGCGCAGAACACGCGCATGTCGGTCATTTCCAACAACCTGGCCAACGTCAATACCACAGGTTTCAAACGTGACCGAGCGGTGTTCGAGGACCTGATCTATCAGAACTATCGTCAGGTCGGTGCCAACAATACCCAGGACAATCTGCTGCCCTCCGGCCTCAATATCGGTACTGGCGTGCGTATCGCGGCCACGGAAAAGCTGCATCTGCAGGGCAATCTGCAGCAGACCGAGAACTCACTGGACGTTGCGATTCAGGGGCGGGGCTTTCTTCAGGTGCTGATGCCTGATGGCACGATTTCCTACACCCGTGATGGCAGCATGCAATTGAACGCCCAAGGGCAATTGGTGACCGCCAACGGTTACCTGATCGAGCCGGCCATCGCCATTCCTGAAAACGCGCAGAGCATCACGATCGGCAACGATGGCACGGTCAGCGTCCAGATCCAGGGCCAGCCGATTCCGACCCAGGTGGGGCAACTCGTCCTCGCCGACTTCATCAATCCGGCGGGCCTGCAGCCGATGGGCGACAACCTTTTCCAGGAAACTGCTTCCAGCGGTGCGCCCCAGGTGGGCACGGCCGGGCTCAATGGTCTTGGCATGCTGCAACAGGGTTTCCTCGAAAGCTCGAACGTTAACACGGTGGAGGAACTGGTCGGCATGATCGAGACTCAGCGCGCCTATGAGATGAATTCCAAGGCCATCGCCACCACGGACGGCATGCTCAGCTTCCTCAACTCACGCGTCGGGGCCTGATCCCTATGGCTAGCATGCTTCGTCTCGCGATGTTGCTCGGGGTGGTGGCATTGGCCTCCGGCTGCGCAAGCCAGCCGCCGATGGTCAGCGACCCGACCTTTGCCGCCGTGCTGGAGCCCGAACCGAAAATGATCGAGCCCAAGCGTAACGGCGCCATTTTCAATCCGGAGATGCATGCCGGGCTTTTCGGCGATCAGAAGGCCTTTCAGGTCGGTGATGTGCTGACCGTCAAGCTGCAGGAAAAGACCGATGCATCGAAGTCGGCCAAGGCCACTTCGACCAAGGCTGATGCGAACGAAGTGGGTGTCGCGAGCCTGTTTGGCTTGCCGGCGAACACGATCGGCAACATGGACGCCACCCTGTCGGCTTCGCGCAGTTTCAGTGGAGACGGTACCGCGACCCAAAAGAACAAGCTGGAGGGCGACATCACGGTCACCGTGGCGCGCGTGATGCCGAACGGAAACCTGATGATTCAGGGCGAAAAATTCATTGGCATCAACCAGGGACTCGAGTTTGTCCGCATCGCAGGGGTCGTGCGACCGGCCGACGTTGCGCGGGACAACACCGTGTTGTCCACTCGAGTGGCCAATGCGCGTATCCAGTACGGCGGGGAAGGGGCGATCAACGATGCCAATACCCAGGGCTGGCTGGGACGGTTCTTCTCCAGTCCGTTCTTCCCGCTGTGAGACGTGAGGGGATGATCATGCGATACGGTGCTTCACAATGGATGTCTCGCGTGGCGTTGTTGCTGTCCGCGTTGCTGATCGCGGTGACGGCGCAGGCCGAGCGGATCAAGGACCTCGCCAGCATCGAAGGCATGCGTGGCAACCAGCTGATGGGTTACGGCATCGTCGTGGGACTTGATGGCACGGGCGACTCCACCTCCCAGGCGCCGTTCACCCTGCAGAGCGTCAAGAACATGCTTGAACGCTATGGCGTGACGCTGCCGGCGGGCAACATGCAGTTGAAGAACGTCGCCGCGGTGACAGTCACGGCCGAGCTGCCGCCGTTTTCCCGCCCGGGTCAGAAAATTGACGTGACCGTGGCCTCGTTGGGCAACGCGAAGAGCCTCCGTGGTGGCGCACTGCTCATGACGCCGTTGCGCGGCGCGGATGGCAAGATCTACGCCATGGCCCAGGGCAACCTGGTGGTCGGTGGCTTTGGCGCCCAGGCCAAGGACGGTTCCCGGATCACGGTCAATGTTCCGAGTTCGGGCCGGGTGCCGCTGGGGGCGACGGTGGAGCGCGATGTGCCGACCGACATCGCAGCCAACGGCACCATCAACCTGACCCTCAATACGCCGGATTTCACGACCGCCAAACGCGTCAGTGATCTGATCAACCGTCAGTTGGGTGGCGGTGTGGCCGAGGCGCTGGATGCTGTCACTGTCAGAGTCAATGCCCCTGCACGTCCCGATCAGCAAGTGAATTTTCTCTCCTACCTGGAAAATCTCGAGGTCACACCGGGCGATCCAGCCGCCCGTGTGATCGTCAACTCCAGGACAGGGACCGTGGTCATTGGCAGTAATGTCCGGGTTAGTCCGGCTGCGGTGACGCACGGCAGTCTCACCGTCGCCATCAAGGAGGGAGCCGCGGTCAGCCAGCCTGGCGCACTTTCAGGCGGCCAGACCGTGGTGACTCCGGAATCCGAGATAAGCGCCGTCCAGGAAAAGAGCCCGATGTTCCTGTTCGCGCCGGGAGTATCCCTGAATGAAATCGTTCAGGCCGTGAACCAGGTGGGGGCGGCTCCGGGCGACCTGGTCGCCATTCTGGAAGCCCTGAAGGCCGCTGGTGCGCTCAAGGCCGAATTGATCGTCATCTGACGGGAGGTCGCAGCATGAGCACCATCCACGATCCAAGCCAGACCCTGGACTTCGGCGGCCTGACCCGCCTCAAGGCTCAGGCCGCCAAGGATCCTGAGGCCCAGGCCAAGACCGTGGCAGGACAGTTCGAGGCGCTGTTCATCCAGCAGATGATCAAAAGCATGCGTGCGGCCACCCCCGGCGATCCGCTGATGGGTGGGAGTGGTGTACAGATGTTCCGGGACATGCAGGATCAGCAGCTGGCCGCGAACATGGCCAAGTCCGGTGGTATTGGTTTGAGTGATGTCATCTTGCGTCAGCTCACTCCGCAGGGGGGGCGAGCGAGCAAACTTGTGCCCCCCAGGCCGGATGGCTTTCCGTCGCTTGATCTGAAGAAGCTGCGGGCGCAGGGCCAGAAGATTTCTGAAGAAGCAGCTCAGGTGGAATCGGATGGCGATGCCAGCCAGGCGAAAGTCGAAAAGGGTGCCAGGCGATCAGCCGCCTTGGAGAGGACCGCAAATCTGTCGCCAGCCCTGGCTTTTCGTACCTTGCCCAGGACCGGAACGGCGGGTGGGGCAGGTGCGGTGGATCGCGATGATGATCGTGTCCGCTGGCAGGAACCAAGTCGGTTCGTTCAGGACCTGATGCCTCATGCGCGTGTTGCCGCCTCGCGGCTGGGGGTCGATCCGCAGGTTCTGATCGCCCAGTCAGCGCTGGAAACCGGTTGGGGCAAGCATCTCCCTGCGGGCGAGGGGGGCGGTACCAGCCTGAACCTGTTCGGTATCAAGGCCCATGCTGACTGGACCGGGAACAAGACCGTTGCCTCCACCCTTGAGTTCGAGGGCGGGGCGATGGTCCGCAAGAATGAGGCCTTCCGTGCCTATGGCTCCATTCGGGCTGCCTTCGATGACTACGTCGATTTCCTGCAGTCCAATCCGCGCTACTCCGAGGCACTCAAACACGCCGGTGACAGCGAGCGCTTTGTGCGGGAGCTGCAGAAGGCGGGCTACGCGACCGATCCACAATATGCCAACAAGATTCTCTCCATCCTGCGTGATAGCCCGCTTGCCCAAGCTGGCTGACGCAAGCCGCTCGGGCTAAAGTTTCAACCAATGCTGCCGATAGGCTGCAAAAGCCTAATGCGAGGTCCAGTGTCATGGCCGACTTCCTCAGTACTTCCGTCAGTGGATTGAGTTCTGTCCAGCGCGCACTGGACGTACTCAGTCACAACATTTCCAATGCCTACACGGAAGGCTATACGCGCCAGAGCGTGACCCTGGCCACGCGCGTGCCGCAGTACACCGGCCAGGGGGCCGTGGGAACGGGTACCGCACTGGTGGATATCAGCCGCGCGTTCGATCAGTTTCTGGGCCAGACGCTGCAGACGGCGTTGACCGAGCAGGGGCGGCTTCAGGCACGTAGTGATCTGCTCGGTCGCGTGGAAGACGCACTCGGCGACGACACTAACAATATGTCGACCTGGATGATGGATTTCTTCAACGCAGCCCAGGATCTTTCGAATAATCCGAGCGATACCGCTCTGCGCACGGCTCTCTTGGGGCAGGCGGAAAATCTGGTATCCCAGGCCCAGAATCTTGATCGTCGTTTCAGCGATATTGAAACAAGCGTCGCCAGGCAGTTCAGTCAGATCACCACCGAAATCAATGGGTACACCAAGGAACTGGCGAATTTGAACGCCAGCATCAGGGATATCCGCAACAAGTTTCCGGATCAGCAGCCGAACGATCTGCTTGACCGGCGCGATCTCATCTTGCGCAAGCTCGCCGAGAACGTGGACATCTCGACCTTCCAGGACGGCGAGGGGAATATCAACGTCACCCTTGGAAACGGCGATTGGTTGGTATTGTCCGATCGCCAGAATCCGCTTGTTGCCGCACCGACCGGGACGGGGTTCAAGGTGTTGGTCCAGGAGAAGGGGACAACGCGCGACATCACCGATCAGCTGGCTGGCGGCAAGCTCGGCGGGCTTGTGCGCGCCAAGCAGGACGTGCTGGATCCGCTGCGTGCAGAACTTGGGCGGTTGGTGTTCAGTTTCGCCAGTGCGGTCAATGACCAGCATGCCCTTGGCGAAGACCTTGATGGCAATGCTGGCACCTATGACTTTTTCAAGGTCAGTGGGCTTCCGCTCAATACCTTTGTTGGCGACCCCAAAGTTGAGCCGTCTGCCAGCGGCGTCACCATGAGCATCACCAATGTAAGCGAATTGACCGCCAGTGATTTCAGGCTCAAATATGTAGGTGGGCAGTGGAACCTCTACAAGGTGGGCAACGACACACCGCTCGTTCAGGGCCTAACCGGGACTTATGCAGTCCCCGGCGAAGGCATCACGATCGATGCAAGCAGTCTTCCCGCAACGCCAGGGGCGGGGGATGCCACGGAGATCCTCGTTCGTCCGATGGGCGGGGTGCTCAGCGCGCTCGACGTTGATATCACGGATCCTCGCGCAATAGCGGCCGCAGGGGTTGGCGTCGGTCCGGGCGACAACAGCAATATCCGTGCGTGGTCAAACATCGCCAATTCGGCCGGGCAGGTGGCGGGGCAGTTCAGCCTGAGCGGCGCCTATGCGAACACGCTCGTGGCCTTTGGCAGCGAGGCGCGTGCGACGAACGTCAGCCTGGAAGCGCAAGACCTTTACGTCAAGCAGACGTCGGACCGGCGCGAGGCCGTCGTTGGCGTTAATCTTGACGAGGAAGCCGCCGAACTGGTTCGTCTGCAGAACCACTACATGGCCCTGTCCAAGTCGGTTTCCGTTGCAGACACCCTGTTCCAGTCGCTGTTGCAGGCCGCAGCCTGAGGAGGATGATTCATGGAATCCCGCATCTCTTCCAGAACGTACTTCAATCAGGGGCTGACCGGCATGACGACCGCACAGAATGCGATCGCCAAGGCCATGGATGAGATCAGCAGTGGTACGCGTGATATTCGCCCCTCGACGGATTCGCAGGCGCTCTCGGCCCTCGCCGAACTCGATCACAAGGTCAGCCTTCTGCAGCAGTTTGAGAAAAATGCCAACGCTGCGGACGAGCGCCTGGGGCAGGCAGAGAATGCCCTGCAACACATGACGGAAGTCATGATGCGCGCACGAGAGGCAGCCGTCCGTTTCAATTCGGCGGCCAACAGTGATGAAACCCGTGACGAGCTTCGTCTCGAGTTCGCGACCCTGCGTGACCAGATGCTCTCTTTGCTCAACACCCAGGACCAGCGCGGCGATTATATTTTTGCCGGAACCCAGGTGAATACGATCCCTTATGCCGATGCGACCTCGAATTTCCTCGGGGGGGCATCCTCAACCGATGTTTTTCTGGATGTCGGCGAGCGCAGGGTGGCTCAGGTGGCATGGCCGCTGGATGGATTCGAGAGCGTGCTTCAGACCTTGAATGACCTGGCGGACTCCGCAGGTCCGACCACTGTGGATGCCGCCAATTTCGCCAACATCGAAGATGCCGAGGATCGTGTGATCAGCTTCCGCGTCGAGGTCGGTCAGGCCATGACCGCCGTCGAGCTCTCGCGAAGCGACAACGAGGGCGAGTTGTACGGCTATCTCGTGGCTCAGTCTTCCTTGCGTGATACCGATTACACAACGGCCATCACGGAATTGAACAAGCAAACGCTCCTGCTGCAGGCTACGCAGGGCACCTTGGCGAAGGTCCAGGGCTTATCCTTGTTCAATGTGATCTAAGGTTCGCCCGAACGCTTGGGGTGTTCCAGGTCTCGAAGCCCTTGAGGCTTGGCGTGCGCTGCGGGTGGCGGCGTGCGTCGCGATCGACCAGCTATCCGCGCTATGATGGAGCGCTTTTCCTTCGTGCGGATGTTTTGTTTTCGTGAATTCCCCTCGTTCCTCACTGATTTTCTTTGCCAGTGCCGCCAAGGGGCTGGTGTCCGTTGTTGCCGAGGAACTGCGTCAGCTCGGTGTGACGGAACTGCGTGAGCATCCGGCGGGCGTCCATTTTTCAGGTGATCTTGCGCTCGGCTATCGGGCATGCCTGTGGTTGCGTTCGGCCAGCCGCGTGCTGGTGCAGATCGCCCAGATCGACGCGGGGGATGTCGACAAGCTTTACCTCTCCGTGCGCGAGCAAGACTGGCTGCACTGGATCGATCCGGGCCGCACCTTCGCGGTCAGCTTCCATGGCGCGAATCAGTCCATCAAGCACACCGGCTTTGGTGCGCAAAAGGTCAAGGACGCCATCGTCGATGCCTTCCAGACCCGCCATGGCCGGCGCCCACTGGTCGATCCGCGCCAGCCTGAGCAGGTCGTGCACGTCCACCTCTCCGGGGCGACCGCGCGCATCGCGCTTGATCTGATTGGCGGCGAGGCCCTGCATCACCGTGGTTACCGACAGCAGGCCGGGGAGGCGCCGTTGCGTGAGACCCTGGCGGCCGGCCTGTTGTGGCGCGCGGGCTGGCCCGCCATCGCGGAGGAGGGCGGCGCCTTTCTCGATCCCATGTGCGGTTCCGGCACGCTCCTGATCGAGGCCGCCTGGATGGCGGGCGACGTGGCTCCGGGACTGATGCGCAGGCATTGGGCGCTGGAGTATTGGCCGGGGCATGACGCCGCGCTCTGGGACGCCTTGCGCGAGGAGGCGCGTGTACGGCGCGACCAGGGATTGGCGCGTCTGCCCGCCATCCTGGGCCTCGACCGCGATGCGCGCATGCTGCCGGTCGCGCGCGGCAATCTGGAGCGCGCGGGGCTGGCTGAGCATGTCAAGATCGCGCATGGTACGGTCGATAGCCTGCATCTCCCCGAGGATCGTGCCGCGTCCGGGCTGAGCAAGGGCCTGATGCTGACCAACCCGCCCTATGGCGAACGCCTGGACGAGGTGCGCAACATGCCCGCGCTCTACGCCGCGCTGGGCGAGACCATGCGCCGCGAATTGCTGGGCTGGGAAGCCGCCCTGATCCTGCCCAAGGACGCCGAGGCCTGGCATCTGGGCTGGCGCGCTTACCGTGCGCACGAAGTGTTCAATGGCGCGCTGGAATGCCGTCTGCTGCGTTTTCATGTGCGGGAGGAGCAGAAACTCGCCCCGCGTGTGGAGGACGACGGTTCCGCCGCGCGCCTGGTGCGGGCCTGCGCGGCGATGGCCGAATCGGAAGGCGCGCGCATGGTCGCCAACCGCCTGCGCAAGAATCTCAAGGAGTTCGGGCGGTGGGCCGCGCGGGAGGGCGTGAACTGCTATCGCGTCTACGATGCCGACATGCCGGAGTACGCCCTCGCCATCGATCTCTATCATGACGTCGAGGGCAAGCGCTGGGTGAATGTGCAGGAATATGCTGCGCCGGCGAAAGTCTCGCAGGAGGCCGCTCGCCGCCGCCTGCGCGAGGCCATGTCCGTCCTGCCGGAGGTCCTGCACGCCGAACCCGAACAGATATTCCTGCGCGTGCGCGAGCGTCAGCGCGGGGAGTCCCAGTACGAAAAGCAGGCCGAGCGCGGGGTGTTCCAGAAGGTGCACGAAGGCCAGGCCACCGTGCTGGTCAACTTCACCGATTACCTGGATACCGGCCTGTTCCTCGATCACCGCGTCACACGCAGCTGGCTGGGCGAGTGGGCATCGGGCAAGGATTGCCTCAACCTGTTCTGCTACACCGGCGTGGCCACGGTCCACATGGGGCTTGGCGGGGCACGCTCCACGACCTCGGTCGATATGTCACGCACCTATCTCGACTGGGCGCGCCGCAACCTCGAACTGAATGCCCTGGGGGGCGCGGCGCATCGGCTGATCCAGGCCGATTGCCTGGTCTGGCTGGATGAGGCCGCCAGATCCGGCGAGAAGTACGATTTGATTTTCCTCGACCCGCCGAGCTTCTCGACCTCCAAACGGATGCAGGGGACGCTCGATGTGCAGCGCGACCATGTGACGATGATCCGCAAGGCCATGACCCTGCTGCGCAAGGGCGGGCGGCTGGTGTTCTCCAACAACCTGCAACGCTTCAAGCTGGACGAGGCCGCGCTGGGCGACCTGCGTATCGAGGATGTGAGCAAGCTGTCGATTCCACGCGACTTCGTGCGCAATCCTCGCATTCACCAGTGCTGGATACTTGCCTTCCCGGAGTGAATGCGCATAATCCTTGAATGATCAAGGATTTGAATGAGAATCGTGTGACGATGTCTATCGCCCCACGCTGGCTTCTCGCGCTGGCCATCATTGCGACCCTCTCCGGCTGCTCGGTCATCACCGGGCGTGAAGCCGCGTCGCTCGACGAAAGGGTATACGGCTCTAAGGAGGGCCCGCCCGCCACCCAGAATGCGGGTGAAGCCCTCAAGGTGGCGCTGGCCCAGCGCGGCACGTCCTATCGGTCCGGCGGCATGGATCCCGCCAGTGGTTTTGACTGCAGCGGGCTGGTCTTTTTCTCCTTCAACAGCGTGGGTATTCGCCTTCCACGCACCTCGCATGACATGTTTCTTCATGCGAAACGCATCGAGCGCTCCGAGTTGCGTCCGGGGGATCTCGTCTTCTTCCGTCTGCGCTCCTCACGCATTTCCCATGTCGGTATCTATGCGGGCAACGGCCAGTTCATTCACGCGCCTTCGCGCGGCAAGGACGTCGAGCTGACCTCGCTGGACGACAAATACTGGGCCCGGCGTTTCGCGGGTGCCGGGCGCGTCTGAGCGACGTCTTCAGTCGCGCTGGATCGAGCGTACCTCACAGGACACCACACCATCATGCATCCGTGCGCAGATGGTGTCCTCAGGCTTGATGTTCACGCAACGGGTCAGTACGTGCCCCTGGGCATCCTCGATCAGGGCGTAGCCGCGCTCCAGCGTGGCCAGGGGGCTGAGGACGTGCAGATGCCCGGCCAGCTGTCGAAGGCTCGCGTCATTTTGCGCCAGGCGGGACTTCACGAGCTGCATCAGGCGGCCATGCAGGCCATCCACCTGGAGTTCGCGAAGGCGCAGGCCATGCGATGGATGAAGGCGTGTCAGGCGTGCTTCAAGCTGGCCTAGCCGCTGGGCGCGGCGTTCCGCCTGCAAGCGCTGCGCGGCGCCAAGACGTCGTGTCATCTCGTCAAGGCGCTCTCTCATGCGTTTCAGCCGTTGTTGAGGATGCAGGGCCTGTAAATGGCGAGCAATGGCATCCAGATACTGCGCGCGGCGCTCGAGGCCATCGCGCATGCGGCGCCGAAGGCGGGCCTGCATGACCTGCAGTGGTTCGAGCATGGACAAGGCGTCCGGCACCGCCAGGGCCGCCGCGGCGCTTGGTGTGGGGGCACGGGCATCGGCGACGAAATCGGCGATGGTGGTGTCCGTTTCATGCCCGACGCCGCTGATGATCGGGATGGCGCTGGCGGCTACGGCACGCGCCAGCCGCTCCTCGTTGAAGGGCCACAGATCCTCGAGCGAGCCGCCGCCGCGTACAAGCAACAATACATCGCATTCGGCGCGTTGATTGGCCAACTGGATGGCCTGCACCAGTTCGTCGGCCGCTGTCGCGCCTTGCACCGTGCTTGGATAAATCCGCAAGGGTACGAGCGGGAAACGACGCTCCAGGACATGCAGCACGTCACGTACCGCGGCGCCGGATGGCGAGGTGATGATGCCAATGCGATGGGGCAGGGCGGGCAGGGGCCGCTTGCGCTCCGGATTGAACAGCCCTTCGCTGGCCAGGCGCTGCTTGAGTCTTTCGAAGGCGCGTTGAAGGGCGCCTAGACCGGCCTCCTCGATGTGCTCGACGACCAACTGCAGGTCGCCGCGCGGCTCGTATACGGTGATGCGTGCGCGCACCAGGACATGCGCTCCATCCTGCGGGCGGAAGCGCAGCAAGGTCGCGCGGTTGCGGAACATGGCGCAGCGCAGCTGGGCGCCGGCATCCTTGAGGGTAAAGTAGAGATGTCCCGAGGCTGGGCGGGCGAGATTGGATATCTCCCCCTCGACGAGCACAAGCGGGAACCCGCTCTCGAGCAGGTCCTTGATTTCGCGGACGAGAGTGGAAACGGTCAGCGGAGTGGTGGGCGGCAACATGCCGGCAGTCTAGCAGGATCAGTCTGGCAGGGGCTGTCTTGCCTTCAGGCAATGGGCTGCGTCGAAGTGACGGTATATGTCCGAGAAGGCCTCAGGACAACAAGTACATGTTGTGCCTGATGCTCGTGCAAGTCAGTCAGGATGAAGTTTCCAGCGCCCGAAATGACAAGCGCCGGGACGGGCCCGGCGCTGGAGAGAAGCAGGGGCTCGGCTGAACTCAGTTCGTGCGGGGGCCCGCGTTCTTGCCGTACTGGGCTTGCGCCAGGATCTGCTCGGCCTGGAATTTCGCGAGCTTGGCCAGCTTCTCGGCCTGGACTTCGTCGCCGTTCTTGGCCGCTGTTTCGGCGTCGATGAGGATGTTTTCAGTGCTGTACAGCGAGACCTTCTGAGAGGTCTTGATGCCCCAGGCCGCGGGTTTGGTCACGGCCCACAGCGGCTGACCACTGGCCTTGGCCTTGGCAACGGCGGCTTTGGCTTCACTGATGGCCGAAGAGGAGCCCATCGAGTCGCCGGACGGTGTGTTGGCGCAGGCGGTCAGCAGGGCGAAGGTGCCGGCAACGGCAGCGGTCTTGAGCAGAGCTTGGAGCTTCATGGTTGTGTTCTTCCTCATGGTGGCTCGTCATGGCCAGTGGCTTTAATCATTCTAGGGCATCGTCTTCATGCCCTTGGCGAAACCGAGTTTACCGGGGTTGGGTCAAACCCTATAATTGCAAAAATTTTTCCTGCGGAAAGTCCATCTTATGGTTCGCATTCTCGAAGAAGGCCTGACCTTCGACGACGTACTCCTCGTCCCCGCCCACTCCACGGTCCTGCCCCGTGACGTGTCCCTTGCCACGCGCATCACCCGCAATATCACCCTCAACATCCCGCTCGTGTCCGCCGCCATGGACACCGTCACCGAGGCCCGTCTGGCGATCGCGCTGGCGCAGGAAGGCGGTATCGGCATCATTCACAAGAACATGACACCCGAGCAGCAGGCCCGTCATGTGCGCCAGGTGAAGAAATACGAGAGCGGCGTCATCAAGGACCCGATCACCGTCACTCCGGCGACCACCATCCGCGAGGTGAACGCGATGGCGCACCTGCACAACATCTCCGGCTTCCCGGTGGTGGACGGCGCCAACCTGATGGGTATCGTGACGCATCGTGATGTGCGATTCGAGACTAATCTGGATGCCCCCGTCAGCACCGTTATGACCGGCCGTGACAAGTTGGTCACTGTGTGCGAGGGTGCCAGCCGCGACGAGGTTCTCGCTCTGCTGCACAAGCACCGCATCGAGAAGATCCTGGTCGTCAATGGCGATTTCCACCTGCGCGGGATGATCACCGTGAAGGACATCCAGAAGTCCACCGACTTCCCGAACGCCAGCAAGGATGAACAGGGCAGCCTGCGCGTGGGCGCGGCAATCGGTACCGGCGGTGATACCGAGATGCGTGTCGCCGCACTGGTCGAAGCGGGCGTGGACGTGGTCGTGGTGGATACCGCGCATGGTCATTCGCAAGGCGTGCTCGACCGCGTGCGTTGGATCAAGCAGAACTTCCCGCAGGTCCAGGTGATCGGCGGCAACATCGCCACCGCTGCCGCCGCGCTGGACCTGGTCAAGGCCGGCGCGGACGCGGTCAAGGTCGGCATCGGCCCGGGCTCCATCTGCACCACTCGTATCGTTGCTGGCGTGGGTGTGCCGCAGATCACGGCCATCTCCAATGTGGCCAAGGCCCTGGAAGGCACGGGCGTGCCGATGATCGCGGACGGTGGCATCCGCTTCTCCGGCGATCTGGTCAAGGCCATCGTGGCCGGTGCCAATTGCGTGATGGTCGGCGGCATGTTCGCCGGCACCGAGGAAGCGCCGGGCGAGGTCGAACTCTACCAGGGCCGTTCCTACAAGGCCTATCGCGGCATGGGCTCGATCGGCGCGATGCAGCAGGGGTCCTCGGATCGTTACTTCCAGGGTGACAAGGCGGCCGACAAGCTGGTGCCGGAGGGCATCGAGGGCCGTGTGCCCTACAAGGGGCCGATGGCGGCCATCGTGCACCAGCTGATGGGGGGCCTGCGCTCAGGCATGGGCTACGTCGGCTGTGCCGATATCGAAGAACTGCGCAGCAAGCCTTCATTCGTGCGCGTGACTTCGGCGGGCATGCGCGAGAGTCATGTGCACGACGTGCAGATCACCAAGGAAGCGCCGAACTACCGAGTCGACTGACCCGGTCTTCGCGCGACCTCGCCCGGCAACCGCCGGGTTTTTGCTTTTTTGAAGTGAATACCATGCAATACGACATCCATTCCGATCGCATCCTGATCCTCGACTTCGGGTCGCAATACACCCAGCTCATCGCCCGCCGCGTGCGCGAGGCCGGGGTGTACTGCGAACTCCATCCGTGGGACATGGATGAAGCCGCCATCCGCGCCTTCGCGCCGAAAGGCGTCATCCTTTCCGGCGGACCGGAGTCCGTGACCGGGGAGAACCCGCCGCGCGCCCCCGAGGTCGTGTTCCAGCTCGGCGTGCCGGTACTGGGCATCTGCTACGGCATGCAGACCATGGCCGCCCAGCTCGGTGGCAAGGTGGAGACCCACCATCATCAGGAGTTCGGTTACGCTCAGGTGCGCGCGCGCGGCCATACCGCCCTGCTGAAGGACATCGAGGACCACACGACCGAGGAAGGCTGGGGCCTGCTGGACGTGTGGATGAGCCACGGCGACCGCGTCACCGAGATGCCCGAGGGCTTCAAGCTCATGGCCAGCTCCGACGGCGCGCCGATCGCGGGCATGGCGGACGAGGCGCGCCACTACTACGGCGTGCAGTTCCACCCGGAAGTCACCCACACCCGCCAGGGCGACCGCATCCTCAACCGCTTCGTGCACGAGATCTGCGGCTGCGCGGCGCTCTGGAACCCGGCCAACATCATCGAGGACAGCATCAGGCATATCCGCGAACAGGTCGGCAGCGATGAGGTCCTCCTCGGCCTCTCCGGCGGCGTGGACTCCTCCGTGGTCGCGGCCCTGCTGCACAAGGCCATCGGCGACCAGCTCACCTGCGTATTCGTGGACAACGGCCTGCTGCGACTCAACGAAGGCGACCAGGTCATGGCCACCTTCGCCCAGCACATGGGCATCCGCGTCATCCGCGTCGATGCCGAACAGCGCTTCCTTGGCGAACTGGCGGGCGAGGCTGATCCGGAAGCCAAGCGCAAGATCATTGGCCGCGTGTTCGTCGAGATCTTCGAGGAAGAATCCAACAAGCTCAGCAACGCCAAATGGCTGGCGCAGGGCACCATCTACCCGGACGTGATCGAATCCGCCGGCAGCAAGACCGGCAAGGCCCACGTCATCAAGTCCCACCACAACGTCGGCGGCCTGCCCGCGCACATGCGCCTCAAACTGCTGGAGCCGCTGCGCGAACTGTTCAAGGACGAAGTACGCAAACTTGGCCTTGAACTCGGCCTGCCCTACGACATGGTCTACCGCCACCCCTTCCCCGGCCCCGGCCTGGGCGTGCGCATCCTGGGCGAAGTGAAAAAGGACTACGCCGACCTGCTGCGCAAGGCCGACGCCATCTTCATCGAAGAACTGCGCAAGCACGACCTGTACGACAAGACCTCCCAGGCCTTCGCCGTCTTCCTGCCGGTACGCTCGGTGGGCGTGATGGGCGATGGTCGCCGGTACGACTACGTTGTCGCGCTGCGCGCCGTCGAAACCATCGACTTCATGACCGCCCGCTGGGCGCACCTGCCGTACGAATTCCTCGACCACGTCTGTCGCCGCATCGTCAACGAGACGCGTGGCATCTCCCGCGTGGTCTACGACGTGACCGGCAAGCCGCCCGGCACCATCGAGTGGGAGTGATGCGGCTCCTGGAAGGGTAAGCGTTGATGTCGGATGACATCTTCTGGATGCGTCAGGCGCTGAATCTCGCTCAACGTGCGGAAGCTGAAGGCGAGGTGCCGGTTGGGGCCGTGCTGGTCGGGGATGGGGTGCTGATCGGCGAGGGTTGGAACCGCCCGATCGGCTCGCATGACCCGAGCGCGCATGCCGAGATGCTTGCCCTGCGCGATGCGGCCCGGCGGGTGGGCAATTACCGCCTGCCGGGGACGACGATGTATGTGACGCTTGAGCCGTGCCCGATGTGTGTGGGGGCGATGATCCATGCACGGGTCCAACGGGTGGTGTTTGCAGCGCATGATCCGAAGACGGGCGCCTGCGGGAGCGCGCTCGATTTGCCGGAGCATCCGAGTCATAACCATCGGCTGCTGGTGGAAGGCGGGGTGCTGGCGGAAGATGCGGCAGAAATGTTGCGGGCGTTTTTCCGCGCACGTCGCGCCAAATCGTAATGATTCAGTCTCCATAGCGTAAGAAAAAAGCCCGCGTGATGCGGGCTTTTCTGTTTAAGGCGGGGCGGAGCGGTTCGTCACTCAGGCCCCGCGCGAAGGCCGATCAGCGGCTGCCGTAGACCAGTTCGCCTCGACGGTTCTGGGAATAGCAGGACTCGTTGTGCTGGTCGCAGGCCGGCTTCTCTTCGCCGTAGGCAACGACGGAGATCTGGTTGGCGCCCGCACCCTGCAGGACCAGCAGGTCACGCACGGCGTTGCCGCGCTTCTCGCTCAGGGCGACGTTGTATTCGGCGCTGCCGCGCTCGTCAGCGTGGGCTTCGATGGCGACCATGCGCTGCGGGTTGGCGGCCAGGAAGCTGGCGTGCTCGCGCAGCATGACGCGGTATTTCTCACCTACGGTGAAGCTGTCGTAGTCGAAGTAGACGATCGAGCTGGCCTGAGCCGGCTTGCCGGCGTACAGCGCGCTCTCGTCGAGACCGCCGGCGCCCATGCCGGTGGTGACAGCGCCGGTAGCGCCAGCACCTGCGGCTGCGCCGCCTTCTTCGGGTGTGGTGCTGCAGGCTGCAATGGAGAGGGCTGCGAGCAGGGCAGCGGAAAGTTTCAGGGTGCGCATGGAGAAACTCCTGGTAGGGTTCGGGGAAAGGAATGACAGCCTTGAGCTCGCCGAAATGCCGGCGGGCGCTTGGGGAAAATTATATCGGTATTCATACCGCTTGGAATGGGGGGCGAGGCCCTTGGAAGGGGGGGAGGAAAAAATATTTAGGCGAGGATGAGGGTTTTGGCTCAATTGGCGGAAACCCGGTTGCGGCCCTGAGTCTTGGCGGCATAGAGCGCGCTATCGGTACGCTTGATGATTTGCTGCGAGTCCTCGCCCGGCGCGTATTCGGCAACGCCGATGCTGACGGAAAGGGGGATGTCGCGCGCGCAGGTCACCTGCTTGCGCTTGTTGATGATTTCCAGACGTATCCGCTCGCCAAGCAGATGTGCGCCTTCGCGAGTACTGTTAGGGAGCAGGATGCAGAACTCCTCACCACCGTAACGCGCGCAGACATCGCCTGAGCGGGAGAGATTACGCAGGATTTCCGCGACAAGCCGCAGCACCTCGTCACCGCAGAGATGCCCCCACTGATCATTGACATTCTTGAAATGGTCGATGTCGATCATGAGCACGGCGAAGCTGTGGCCGTGACGCGCATGCTGGGCGATGAGATCATCCATGCGCTGCGTGAGATAACGCCGGTTGTAACACATGGTGAGCGGGTCGATCATCGCCTGCTCCTGTGATGTGGTCAGCAGGGTACGAATCCGCTCGGTCTGTTGGCTGATGCGCTGTTCCATCCACCCATGACTGCGTCTCATGATGAATTGTGCGGCGAGCAGAAGGATGGTGATGGAGAGCAGGTTGGTCAGCAACAGGCTGTGCCACGCTTGTCGATGCTGGGCCAGGAGGCGGTCGGCATCATGCCAGAGCAGGATGGTGCCGATGCTCGGGCCGCCATGGATCCGCGTCCAATAGTCATGCAATGGCATGCTGGCGACCAGCATGGTTTGCTGCTCCAGCTTGACCAGCTGCCACCTGGGGCCATGAAAAACCGCTGGGAGCTGGCGAATGATGTCACTGACTTGCACGTCTGTGCTGGTGTCGAGGAAGCATGATGCGCAGGCATCCATCTGACGGATGCCATGCTGCTCGTAGGCCAGCTTGTCCAGACGGGGAATGACGTAATCCTCATGCAGGATGATGGCTGCCTGGATGCCGAATTGTTCTGTCATGGCGTGGAAGACGCTCTGGCCTGACAGGCCGACTTCGACCGCAGCCACGACAGCCGGATCTCCGGATCCTGGATTGTTTTCGCTGATGGGTACGACCGCGCGGAAACCGCCATAGAGCTTGCCGAACTCGTAGCCATCACGGGGCGTGTTTCGTGCCATGCTGTCCATGATCATGGGTCTGACCTCGGTCAGGTCGTCGCCATGAAAATCAGGCTTGTGCATGCGCAACAGGGAGCTGCCATCCGCCAGGACGAAGTGCAGTTGCCGGAAGTACTGCCCGGATCGCCAGGCATTCCAGCCGTCCTGGAGGTAGTCCCGGAGCAGCTCGCGTGCGATGTCCAGATCAGCCCGTTCGCCCCACATGTTGGATTCGGCCGCGTTGCGAACGAGTTCGCGGTTGGTGCCCTCCGCCGCGATCATGGCGGCCAAGGGGCGTAGCATTCCCAGGATATTGCTGATGGAGAAATTGGCCGCCTGGATCATGCGCTCTGATTGGTTGGTGAGCTGCCTTTGCAGTTCATTCTCTCCCTGCCTGTACATGAAAAGCAGCAGAATGCCGTCCAGAGCGGCGATCGCCAGGACAAGCAGCATGAAATGGCGAGGGAAACGGCGGGGCATGGCGGTCGGATGGCCTTATCTTGCTTGTACTATAATGGCCGAAACCTGAATTCGTCTCCGCATACCTTACCGTAGAAATTCCGTTTGAAGCAGGACCAAACACTTGCTCGCCGTGGTTCGCCCACGCTGACCGTTCACCTTGGTCGCAGCTTGCGCGAGGGTCTTTTTTATCTGCTGCTGGCCACGGCGGCATTCCTGCTGCTAGCCCTTTTTTCCTATGACGTTCGTGACCCGGGCTGGTCGCAGGCCTCCAGTGCACGGGACCCGATCAACCTTGGTGGTTGGGTGGGTGCCTGGCTAGCCGATCTGTTCATCTATCTGGGTGGATACGGCGCCTACATGTTACCGCTGGGGCTGATCGTTGTCGGTTGGCTGGTCTACCTTGGGCGACGTGAGCAGGGTCTTTTTTCGCGGCGCTGGTTGGCTGTGCGTACCATCGGGTTCGTGGTGGCGATCCTCTCGGGCGCGGCCTTGTGTGCGCTGCACCTGCTGGCTCCTCAAGGCGAAATGTCGATGGGCGGTGGCGGTGTGCTTGGGCAGGCACTGGGGATGGCCACGGCCAACCTGCTGGGGCTGGTTGGCGGAACGGTCATTCTGCTGGCGTTTCTATTGGCGGGTCTGACGCTGTTCAGCGGTTTTTCCTGGCTGGCCCTGTTCGAGTTGATTGGCGGCAGGATGCTTGCCCTGGGCTCGCGATTGCTCCAAACCCGCGCAGGTGATGCAGAGTCGCCCAACGCTTTCCGGGCTGATCCTGGCCAGGAACCTCTTCCCGCCGAGGCTCTACAGGTCCCGCTGTCGTTCACCCCTGCGCCGTGGGAAGAACCGCCGCGCATGGAAGTCCTGTTCGATGATCTCCCGGCTGCCGACACAGCTTCATCCACAGAGGCGGTGAAGGCGAATAAACCCGAGCCGCGACGCCTGCGGGCGGCTGGCGCGCGATCCAAGGCCGCCGTGACTGCATCGAGCCTGCCGGATGTTGCCCTGCTCGATCCACCACGCGCCAAGATCGGCGGCTACAGCACCGAGGCCCTGCATGCCATGTCGCGCCTGATCGAGGAGCGCCTGCAGGAATTCGGTGTGCAGGCGCGCGTCGTTGCGGCCCAGCCGGGACCGGTCATCACCCGCTTCGAGCTGGAGCCCGCCGCCGGGGTCAAGGTCAGCCAGATCAGCAATCTCGCCAAGGATCTTGCGCGCAGCCTGGCGATGATCAGTGTGCGCGTGGTGGAGGTCATTCCTGGTAAGTCCACGGTCGGCCTGGAAGTTCCAAATACCCAGCGCGAGGTGATCGCGTTCTCCGAGATCGTCAACTCCAAGGCCTACCGCGATGCGGCTTCGCCGCTTTCGCTCGCGCTCGGCAAGGACATCGCCGGCGAGCCGATCGTGGCTGATCTCGCCCGCATGCCGCACCTGCTGGTGGCGGGTACCACCGGTTCGGGCAAGTCGGTCGGCGTCAACGCCATGCTGCTCTCCATGCTTTTCAAGGCGACCGCGGACGAGGTACGCCTGATCCTCATCGACCCGAAGATGCTGGAGCTCTCCATCTACGAAGGCATTCCGCACCTGCTCGCGCCGGTGGTGACCGACATGAAGGAGGCGGCTAACGCGCTGCGCTGGGCGGTAGGCGAGATGGAGCGCCGCTATCGCCTGATGGCCGCCCTGGGCGTGCGCAACCTTGCCGGCTTCAACAAGAAGGTGCGGGATGCGCGCGAGTCGGGCCAGCCGATCCGCGATCCGCTCTACAACATCGCCGAGGCGCTCGACCCGGACCTGCCCGCGCCGGAGCTGGAAACCCTGCCGTACATCGTGATCGTGGTCGACGAGTTCGCCGACATGATCATGGTGGTCGGCAAGAAGGTGGAGGAGCTGATCGCGCGCATCGCGCAGAAGGCGCGCGCGGCCGGCATTCATCTGATTGTGGCTACCCAGCGCCCGTCGGTGGACGTGATCACCGGCCTGATCAAGGCCAACATCCCCACCCGCATCGCCTTCCAGGTCTCCAGCAAGGTCGACTCGCGTACCATCCTCGACCAGATGGGAGCCGAGGCCCTGTTGGGCCATGGCGACATGCTCTACCTGCCGCCGGGCACAGGCCTGCCGATGCGCGTGCACGGCGCCTTCGTCTCCGACCAGGAAGTGCATGCCGTGGTCGAATCGCTCAAGGCCATGGGCGAGCCGCGCTACATCGAGGGCCTGCTGGAGGAGCAGACGGTCACCCTGCCGGGCGAGAAGCCGTCCGCTGGCGAAGGCGGGGAGGGCGGCGAGGCCGATCCGCTCTACGACCAGGCGGTCGCCATCGTGCTCGAATCCCGCAAGGCTTCGATCTCCTACGTCCAGCGCCGGCTCAAGATCGGCTACAACCGCTCGGCACGGCTGATGGAGGACATGGAGAATGCCGGCGTGGTCGGCCCGCTCCAGCCCAACGGCCAGCGCGAGGTGCTCGCCCCGCCGCCACCGCCGCGCGATTGAACCGTCGCGCTGCCTGATCATCCAACCTCAGACCTGTCTTAAACCAAAGGATCGCCCGATGCTCCGTTGGATCGTCTTGCTGTTCGCCGCTCTGCCGCTCATGGCGCAGGCGGGCGAAGGCCTCAATAGCCTGGATGGCTTTCTCAAGAACATGAAGACCCTGCAGGGGCAGTTCGTCCAGATCCAGTTCAATGCTGATAGACGCGAAACGCAGCGCGCCAGCGGTACGCTCGAGCTCGCCCGTCCAGGTCGCTTCCGCTGGGTCTACACCCAGCCCTATCACCAGGAGTTGGTGGCCGATGGCGAGTCGCTCTGGATCTATGACCAGGATCTGGAGCAGGCAACACAAAAGCCGCTGCGCCAGGCGCTCGGCCAGGCGCCGATCATGCTGCTGATGGAGAACAAGCCGCTGGATCAGGATTTCCTCCTCACCGAGCTCGGCCGAGACCAGGGCATGGACTGGGTTGAACTGAAGCCGCGCGATGAGGGCGCGGACTTCCGCGAGGTCAAGTTTGCCTTCCAGAACCGCATGCTCAGCCGCATGCAACTTACCGATGCCTTTGGCCAGATCACCCTGATCGAATTCTCCGGCATGGTGCTCAATCCCTCCCTGCCAGAAGGCCATTTCCAGTTCACCCCGCCCGCCGGGGTGGATGTGGTGCGTGCGATCAAGTAAGCCTACGCATGACCGATCTATTCACCACGGATACGACACCCTGGCGTCCCCTGGCCGACAGGATGCGTCCGCGCAGCCTGGATGAGGTTGTCGGCCAGCATCATCTGCTCGATGCGGGGCGGCCGCTGCGCCGCGCGCTGGATGCCGGTCACCTCCACTCGATGTTGTTCTGGGGCCCGCCCGGCACCGGCAAGACCACCCTCGCGCGCCTGATGGCGGAGGCCTTCCATGCCCGTTTCCTGACCATCTCCGCCGTGCTGGCCGGGGTCAAGGAGGTGCGCGAGGCGGTCGAGCAGGCGCGCCAGTTCGCCGCCGAAGAGGGGCGACCCACCCTGCTGTTCGTCGACGAGGTCCACCGCTTCAACAAGGCCCAGCAGGATGCCTTCCTGCCGCATGTCGAGTCCGGCACCCTGGCGCTGGTGGGGGCAACCACCGAGAACCCGTCCTTCGCCCTCAACAACGCGCTGCTCTCCCGTCTGCGCACCTATGTGCTCAAGCCGCTGGATGCCGAAGCCCTGCGCGATCTGTTGCGCCGCGCGCTGATCGACCCGGAGCGCGGTCTGGGTGAGCGTGGATTGCAGGCGGAGGACGCCGCACTTTTGCGCCTTGCCCATGCGGCGGATGGCGATGCGCGGCGTGCTCTCAACATGCTGGAAATGGCCGCCGACCTCGCCGAGCGAGGTGCGATCGATGACGAGGTTCTGGCCCAGGTCGCCGAGCAGGCGCCGCGCCGCTTCGACCAGGGTGGAGATTATTTCTACGACCAGATCTCCGCGCTGCACAAATCCCTGCGCGGTTCCGACCCGGATGGCGCGCTCTACTGGCTGACCCGCATGCTGGATGGAGGCGCGGACCCTGAGTACGTCGCCCGCCGCCTGGTGCGGGTGGCGACCGAGGACATCGGCAATGCCGACCCGCGCGCGCTCGGTCTGACCCTGGAGGCCTGGGAGGCCTACCAGCGCCTCGGTACGCCCGAGGGTGAACTGGCGCTGGCGCAGGTCACGCTTTACCTGGCCCTCGCGCCCAAGAGCAATGCCGCGTACATGGCTTTCAAGCAGATGATGAAGACGACGCGGGAGGCGGGTAGCCTGGAGGTGCCGATGCACCTGCGCAATGCCCCGACTCGCCTGATGAAGCAGCTCGATTACGGCAAGGGTTACCGCTACGCTCATGACGAGCCGGATGCCTTCGCCGCGGGCGAGGTCTACCTGCCGGACGAGCTGGTCGGGCGGCAGTGGTATCAGCCGGTCGAGCGTGGACTTGAAATCAAGTTGCGTGAAAAGCTGGACCACATGCGCCAGCTCAATGCCGCGGCCCGCCACAAAAATAAAACCCAGGAGTCATGATGCGTTTCTCTCCTATGTTCCAAATTGCTCTGAACGCTGCCGTCATCGGCGGCTTGGTCGTTCCTGTCGCCCTGGCAGGCGACCCCTACGCGCGCGAGGCTGTCAGGTTGACCCCGGAGCAGGCCACCTTCGTGCGTAACGAGATGCGGGGTTTCCTCGTGACCCTGCAAGGCATGAACGAAGGCCTGGCGAAGCGCGACTTCGAATACGTCGCGAACATGGCTCGCCAGTCTGGCCACGAAGTGACCACCGGGGCGCCCCGTGGCTTGGGACTGGCTTTTCCTCAAGGTTTCCGCGAGCTCGGCAGCGCTACGCACAAGGGGTTTGACCAGATCGCGGTTGATGCGCGCGAGTTTGGTGATGTGCGCGTCACCACCGAACAGATTTCCGCCCTCATGAAGAACTGCATCCAGTGTCATGCGACCTATCGCATTGAAGAGGTGCGACCCTGATGCGCTTCTGGTTGGCGCTCGGGTTGGCCGGGGCGCTGGGCGCGATGTCCCGTTACGCCCTGACCGTATTCTTTGCCCAGCATCTCGGTCGCGCCTTCCCCTGGGGTACGTTGATCGTCAATGTGCTCGGTTCCGCCTTGATGGGCTTTCTCGCCATCCTTTTGCTGGAGCGGCTGCACTGGCCGGTGGAGTGGCGTACCGTCATCCTCACCGGCTTTCTTGGGGCCTTCACCACGTTTTCCGCCTTCAGCGTGGATGCGATCTATCTGATCCAGAAGGACGAATGGTTCAAGGCAGCGGTCTATATTGTCGCCAGCGTGCTGTTGTGCATGGTCTTCGCCCGGCTGGGGATGCTGGCGGCGGAGCGCCTCTGAACCGCTCATGACGCTCGATCGCGCCGCCCTGGTCGAGAAGATCAAGGCCTGGGGTTGCGACCTGGGCTTCCAGCAGGTCGGCATCGCCTCGACCGATCTTTCCCGCCACGAGGCCGGTTTCCTGCGCTGGCTGGATACGGGCATGCACGGTGAGATGGACTACATGGCCCGGCATGGCCTCAAGCGCCTGCGCCCGGCGGAGCTGCTCCCCGGCACCGTAAGCGTCATCAGCGTGCGGATGGACTACATGCCCGAGTCGCTGGCCGATGCACCACGCGTGCTGCGCAATGGAAGCCTGGGATATGTGAGCCGCTATGCCCTGGGGCGCGACTACCACAAGGTCCTGCGTGCCCGTCTGCAGACCTTGGCCGAACGCATCCAGGCCGCGATCGGTTCGTTCGGCTATCGCGCCTTCGTCGACAGCGCGCCGGTCTACGAAACTGGCCTCGCAGCGCAGGCGGGGCTGGGCTGGAAGGGCAAGCACTCGCTGGTATTGAGCCGGGGGGCGGGGTCGTGGTTCTTTCTCGGGGAACTGTTCACCGATCTCGACCTTCCCGCCGATCCGCCTCGGGTGCAAGGGCATTGCGGACGTTGCACCGCCTGCATCGACGTCTGTCCGACCGGAGCGATCGTCGCCGAGGGCGTGGTGGATGCGCGCCTCTGCATCTCCTATCTCACCATCGAGCATGCCGGACCGATTCCGCTCGAACTCAGGCCTCTTTTGGGCAACCGCATCTATGGCTGCGACGACTGCCAGCTTGTCTGTCCCTGGAACCGCTTTGCCAAGGCGACGACCGAGGCGGATTTCACACCTCGGCATGGCCTGCATGACAGTGGGCTGTTGAGCCTGTGGGACTGGTCCGAGCAGGACTTCCTGGCTCGGATGGAGGGTTCGGCCATCCGGCGGATCGGCTATGAGCGCTGGCGCAGGAACCTGGCCGTGGCGTTAGGCAATGCGCCCGCTGATGCACGTATTGTCGCAATGCTGATCGCGGACCTTCCTTCGGCCTCGCCACTGGTGGCTGAACACATGCAATGGGCCATCGCCCGTCAGGAACAGAAGCTCAGCACACAGGGTTGAGTGCCTCGTGCGCAACGGCCTGCATCGCATTGAACAGGCGGAATTCATCGGCACCAAGGGATGGCTTTTCTTCGGCGCGTTGGGCCAGCAGCAAGCCCAGCGGTTCGCCGTGGATCTGCAGCGGACTGATGAAGGTATCGTTGCTGGCCAGTGCATGGCGGGCGGCTTCGGGCAGACGCGGGAGGAAGGTCGCGCGATTGCTTTCGTCAAGCCACAGGGGTTGATGTTTTTTCAGCAGGGCGCTGAACAGATCGTTTCCAGTGAGTGGAAGGATCAGGCCGCGTAGCGGATCAGTCGGTGGCAAACCCACGGCAAAACGTGCTTCAAGCCGGGTTTTGTCGGTGTTGAGCATCATCAGCACCAAACGGCCCAGGCCAAGCTCTGCGCGCAGGTGCTTGAGCAGTTGCTGGAGCAAGGCGTTGCTGCTCTGAAGTCCTTGCAGTGAGCCGCGGAGTGTCTCGACTGGATCGGCATGAGATGGTGTCTCAGTCATGATGATGGATGGAACGGATGCCGGAG
>JBFLVP010000022.1:0-76721 GCA_040758395.1 Pseudomonadota bacterium | reverse complement strand
CAGGTGCCGGAGCAGGTGCCGGAGCAGGTGCCGGAGCAGGTGCCGGAGCAGGTGCCGGAGCAGGTGCCGGAGCAGGTGCCGGAGCAGGTGCCGGAGCAGGTGCCGGAGCAGGTGCCGGAGCAGGTGCCGGAGCAGGTGCAGTGAAGTCCAGCGGTTCTTCCAGAGGCCAGGGTTCGCTGCCGGAAGCTGTCAGCGTATGTGCGCTGGACCGCAGGCCTAAGGCTGTAAGGCCGGTTGCGCCGCGAACGGCGGTACGTTGGCAGCGGGTCCAGGCTACGCCTTCGTCCAGACCCAGATATTTGGCGATGTCGGGGCGCAGGGTCATTGAATGGGGGGTGTGCCAGCCGTGGGTGACACGTTCGATCAGGTCGCCGGCCAGACGGATGCCCTCACCCTGTGAGGAGGGGGAGTCGCCCGGAGCCCAGGCATCTCGCAGCATGTCGGGCAATCCCCAGGGTCGAACCAGGGCCGCGCAGATGCTTGTCCAGTCATCCGCCAATACTTCGCTGAACGCATGCGTCAGGGTGACACCCTGTGTCTGGCTGAGCCGATAGGCTTTCGCGGCCAACTCCGGCTCCTGATGCCATAGCGCGATTTCCGGCATGACGGCCAGCAGTGCGGCATGGTAATGCTGTTCGGCGACGGGTTCGCGCCGGATGATTGCCCAGTCCTCGGCCTGTTGCGCAGCTTCCATGGCGCGGCCGAAAGCGGTTCGCAGGCCAACCTTCTGGATGTCGTCCAGCAGCGAGAGACAGCTTTCAGGCAGGGAGCGGGCAAGATTCTTGAGGCGCTCCCGCCCCAGAAGGACGATGGCGCTGTCGAAGGTTGTGACTTCATCGCGCCCGAAGCGACGGGCCTGGCGGTTGACGTCACCGAGGATGGCCATGGCGAGGGCAGGATCGCGGCGCAGGATGTCCTCGATCTGCCAGTTGGTGGTGTCATCCCGTCCGACAAGGCGGGAGAGCCGCGCATGGGTTTCGCGGAGGGCCGGGACAGGTTTGGCGGATAGTCGCTCTGCCCAGCTCATGCTTTATCCTCAGATGGTGCGAGCCTGGTGTTCGGCGTTGCCGGTGTAGCTGGCTGGGGTCATGGCCAGTAGCCGGTCCTTGGCATCGCGTGGAATCTCCAGTCGCTCGATGAAGTCGCGCATGGAGGAGGCATTGATGCGCTTTCCGCGGGTCAGCTCCTTGAGCTTCTCATAGGGTTGCGCGATTCCATGGCGGCGCATGACGGTCTGCACCGCCTCGCCGAGTACTTCCCAGTTCGCATCCAGTTCGCCCAGCATGCCTTCGCGGTTGGCTTCGAGTTTGCCGAGCCCCTTGGCCAGTGACTGGTGGGCGATGGTGCAGTGGGCGATGGCCAGGCCCAGCGCGCGTAGCACGGTGGAGTCGGTCAGGTCGCGCTGCCAGCGGGAAATGGGCAGCTTTTGCGCGAAGTGGGTGAGGAGGGCATTGGCGATGCCGAGGTTTCCTTCGGCGTTCTCGAAATCGATCGGATTGACCTTGTGCGGCATGGTCGAGGAACCGACTTCACCAGCCACGGTGCGCTGCTTGAAGTGGCCCAGGGCGATATAGCCCCATACGTCACGGGCGAAATCGATCAGCACGGTGTTAAGACGCACCAGTGCATCGCAGTATTCGGCGATGTAGTCGTGTGGTTCGATCTGGATCGTGTAGGGGTTCCAGCTCAGTCCCAGGCCTTCGACGAAATGCTGCGCAAAGCGGGGCCAATCGACCTCGGGATAGGCCGCGAGGTGGGCGTTGTAATTTCCGACCGCGCCGTTGATCTTGCCGAGGATCTCGACCTGCGCCAATTGTTCACGCTGGCGCTTCACCCGGTAGGCGACATTGGCGAATTCCTTGCCCATGGTGGAAGGCGAGGCCGGCTGGCCGTGGGTGCGGGAGAGCAGGGGAGCATCGGCCAGATCATGCGCAAACCCGCGCAGGGTCGAGAGAATGTCGTCGATGCGCGGCAGCAGCACCTGACCGCGCCCTTCGCGCAGCATCAGCGCATAGGACAGGTTGTTGATGTCCTCGGAGGTGCACGCGAAGTGGAAAAACTCGGAAATGGCGGCAAGCTCCGCGCTGTTCTGCACCTTTTCCTTGAGGAAGTACTCAACCGCCTTCACGTCGTGATTGGTGGTCTTCTCGATGTTCTTGACGCGCATGGCGTCTTCAGGGCTGAAGTGCGCGACGATGTTGTCCAGCACCTGGCTGGCGTGCGCGGAGAGCGCGGGGACCTCGGGGATGCCGGAGTGCTCGGCAAGGGCCTGCAGCCAGCGCACTTCCACCAGCACACGATGACGAATCAGACCGTATTCGCTGAAGATGGGGCGCAGTTCATCGGCCTTGTCGGCATAGCGTCCATCAGCCGGGGAGAGGGCGGTAAGCGAAGCGGGTGCGGTCGTCATCGAAAAGGCTCTTTCAATCAGGCATGTTGTGGTCTGGCGGCAGTTTAGCATGGCGTATCCGAGATGGTGTCCGGTCGTGGCATCGCATGTGGATATGTGGTTAAATACGCCCCGCCAGCGGGAACCCTGCCCGATGGCGAAATCCTGAAAATCCACACGCGCATTAGCATCCGTCCGGCGGGGTGCCTGTCAGTCCGATGATTCATTCCGGCTGATAGGTCGCCGGCGGGGTGCGCGGAGGCCAAACCCCAAGAGGTATCAATCATGGCTCAAGTCAGCATGCGTCAAATGCTGGAAGCGGGTGTCCACTTCGGTCACCAGACCCGTTACTGGAACCCGCAAATGGCTCCGTACATCTTCGGAGACCGCAACAAGATTCACATCATCAACCTGGAAAAGACCGTGCCGATGTTCAACGATGCGTTGAACTTCCTGGGCAAGGTCGCCGGGAATGGTGGCAGCATCCTTTTTGTCGGCACCAAGCGTTCCGCCCGCGAAACCATTGGCGAGCAGGCTGCCCGTGCAGGCATGCCCTTCGTCAATTACCGCTGGCTCGGCGGCATGATGACCAACTTCCGCACCGTCAAGCAGTCCGTCCGTCGCCTGAAGAGCCTGCAGACCATGTCGCAGGACGGTAGCTTCGAGCGTGTGACCAAGCGTGAGGCCCTGGACCTGTCGCGCGAGATGGACAAGCTGGAGCGCAGCCTGGGCGGCATCCAGGACATGGAGCGTCTGCCGGACGCCCTGTTCGTGATCGACGTGGATCACGAGAAGATCGCGATCAGCGAGGCCAACAAGCTGGGTATCCCGGTCGTGGCCATCGTTGATACCAACAGCTCTCCAGAGGGCGTTGATTACGTGATCCCGGGCAACGACGACGCGATCCGCGCCATCCAGCTTTATGTGACCGCGGTGGCTGATTCGGTGCTCGAGGCCAAAGCAACTGTAACGGTTGCCGGCGATGATTTCGTCGAGGTCAGCGACAGCGCTGCCTGAGGCCGGGCCTGAGAGGCTTTGTCCGACATCCTGCAACGGGTCCTAGTGACCCGTTGCTTTTATACGAATCGAGGAGCTATTTCATGAGCAACATTTCTGCGGCCATGGTCAAGGAACTGCGCGAGCGTACCGGCGCAGGCATGATGGAGTGCAAGAAGGCGCTGACCGAAGTCGGTGGGGACATCGAGACCGCCATTGAATGGATGCGCAAGCAGGGTATGGCCAAGGCTGACAAGAAGGCCGGGCGTACCGCCGCCGAAGGCGTGATCGTGATGAGCGTGTCCGAAGACGGCAAGAGCGCCGTCATGGTCGAGATCAACAGCGAAACCGACTTTGTTGCCAAGAGCGATGACTTCAACGGTTTCGCCAAGGAAGTCGCGGCCATCGCCCTGCGCGACAAGCCGGCCGATGTCGACGCCCTGCTGGCCTGCACGATGGCGAGTGGCGAGGACATCAATACCGCCCGTTCTGCCCTGGTGGCCAAGATCGGCGAGAACATCCAGGTGCGCCGCTTCTCCCTGATCGAGACCACCGGCGTGGTCGGCGCCTATCGCCACGGCGAGCGTATCGGCGTGCTGGTTGACCTGGCAGGCGGCGACGCCGATCTGGCCAAGGATGTCGCCATGCACGTGGCCGCCAGCCGTCCGGTCTGTGTGTCCGAAGCCGATGTTCCGGCCGACCTGGTCGAGAAAGAGCGCGAGATCTTCAGCGAGCAGGCGGCCCAGAGTGGCAAGCCTGCCGAGATTGTCGCCAAGATGGTCGAAGGCCGCATCAAGAAGTACCTGGCCGAGGTGGCCCTGACCGGTCAGCCCTTCGTCAAGGACCCGGATCAGACCGTGGGCGCGCTGCTGAAGAAGGCTGGCGCCGAGGTCAAGAGCTTCATCCGCCTGGAAGTGGGCGAGGGCATCGAGAAGCAGCAGACCGACTTCGCGGCCGAGGTGATGGCGCAGGTCAAGGGCGGCTGATTGCCGTCCCCGGCCATCCAGGCCGGAATGCGGGAAATATCGGGAAAGGTCCGGCTTGTTCGGACCTTTCTTGCAAGCCGGGCAGGGAGTTCGGTGGCAGGAACCTGAATCCTGCATGATTGGTCTGAACGGATTCTGGTCTCTGGCTGGATGTTGAAAAGGGGCTTTCATGTTCTTTTTCAACTCGGCTCGGCGCGGGACATGTCCGCGACGGCCTCCGAAGATCAAGTGCTTGGGTGCCTGATCTTCAGGCAAGCCATACATGGCTTGCCTTAACAGGCCGCTGAAAAGCGTTTTTCAACGGCCTGCTAAATTTTCTTCATCTTCAGACAGGTGTGCATGATGCTGGCAAAACCCCTTCATTATCGTCGTGTTCTTCTCAAGCTGAGTGGCGAGGCGCTGATGGGTGAGTTCGATTACGGCATCGATCCGGCCGTCATCAAGCGTCTGGCTGAAGATGTCATCGCCCTGCATGCGCAGGGTGTCGAGGTGGCCTTGGTCATCGGTGGCGGCAATATCTTCCGCGGCGCGGGTCTTGCGCAGGGGGGCATGGATCGCGTCACCGGTGATCACATGGGCATGCTGGCGACGGTGATGAACGCCCTGGCCATGCAGGATGCGATCGAGCGTCTCGGTGGCCAGTGCCGTGTCATGTCCGGTCTGTCCATCCATCAGGTGTGCGAGGATTACATCCGTCGTCGGGCCGTTCGACACCTGGAAAAGGGGCGTATCGTGATCTTTGCCGCTGGCACAGGCAACCCGTTCTTCACCACCGATACGGCCGGCAGCCTGCGTGCCATCGAGGTCGGCGCCGACCTCATGATCAAGGCCACCAAGGTGGATGGCGTCTATGACAGCGACCCGCGCAAGAACCCGGACGCGCGTCGCTACGATCACCTGACCTACGACGAGGCAATCAATCGTCAGCTTGGCGTGATGGATGCCACCGCGCTGGTGCTGTGCCGCGATAACCACCTGCCGTTGATCGTGGCGGATATCAATCTGCCCGGCCTGCTCCCGCGCCTGGTGGCGGGTGAGCGGGTGGGAACCCTGGTCACACGGGATCATCAAGCACAGGAGAATTGAGCATGATCGAAGACATCCGCAAAGATGCCGAACAGCGCATGGGCAAGAGTATCGAGGCGCTGAAGGCCGAACTCGGAAAGCTGCGTACCGGCCGTGCGCATCCGTCCATTCTTGACCATGTCAAGGTCGAGTACTACGGCCAGGACGTACCGCTCTCGCAGGTCGCAAAGATCGTGGCCGAAGATGCGCGCAATCTTACTGTGTCGCCCTGGGAAAAGGACATGGTGGGCAAGATCGAAAAGGCCATCATGACCTCCGACCTGGGCCTCAACCCGATGAGCGCCGGCATGGTCATCCGTGTGCCGATGCCAGCCCTGACCGAGGAGCGTCGCCGCGATCTGGTCAAGGTGGTGCGCCACGAGGGCGAGAATGCCAAGGTGGCGATCCGTAACATCCGCCGCGATGCCAACGGCATGCTCAAGAACCTGCTCAAGGACAAGGAGATCAGCGAGGACGACGAGCGCCGCGCGCAGGATCTGGTGCAGAAACTGACGGACAAGTATGTCGCCGACGTGGACAGCTTGCTGGCCGCCAAGGAAAAGGAACTGATGGAGGTCTGACGATCTCTCCTCCTTTCATGTTGCAAGCCGAGCCCCACCCCATTCCGATTGTCCCGGCCCATGTTGCCATCATCATGGATGGCAACGGCCGCTGGGCCGAACAGCGTGGCTACCCGCGCGTGTTCGGTCATCGCCGAGGAGCCACGGCCTTGCGCCATGCAGTGCGAGCCTGTGCCCAGAGAGGTGTTCAGGCCTTGACCGTTTTCGCCTTCTCCAGCGAGAACTGGCGTCGTCCTTCCGCTGAGGTGGCTGCGCTGATGCATCTGTTCATGCAGTCGCTTCGCCGCGAGGTACGCCGTCTGCAGGAGGCGAATGTGCGCCTGCGCTTCATTGGCGACCGTTCCCGTTTCGACGAGAGCCTGCAGGCGCGGATGGCCGAGGCCGAAACGCTTACGGCCTCAAATGGCGGGATGACGCTGGTGGTCGCGGTGAATTACGGTGGTCGATGGGATATCGCCCAGGCTACCCGTCAGCTGTTGGCGGATGTGCAGGCAGGCAAGCGATCCATCGACAGCATCGATGAGTCGGTTCTGGGCGAGCAAATCCAACTGGCCGATCTTCCCGAGCCTGACCTGTTGATCCGGACAGGTGGCGAGCAACGCATCAGCAACTTTCTGCTCTGGCAGCTGGCTTATACCGAACTCTACTTCACCCCGGTGCTGTGGCCAGACTTCGGGCCTGATGATATTGATCATGCCTTCCAGTGGTTTGCCGGGCGTGAGCGCCGCTTCGGCCAGACCTCTGAGCAGATCCAGGAGCAGGCGCGTGCTTAGGCAAAGGGTCATCACTGCGCTGGTGCTTGCGGGATTGTTCCTGCCCGCATTGTTCCTGTTGCCCCGCCTTGGCTTTGCCGCCCTGATCGGCCTGCTCGTCCTGCTGACCGCACGGGAATGGGCCGGTTTGGCTGGCTTGCAGGGGGGGCGGCGCGGCCTGTTTTCCGTGGCCGTGACCGCGGTGGGTGCCGCCTTGTTGCTGGCCGATGGCACCCGTGCCTGGGTGCTCGGTGCCGGCGTCGTGCTGTGGCTGGTCCTCAGTCTGCGCCTGCTGTTCGCCGAACGCGTGCCCACCTGGGTGCATGCCCCGCTGTTCAAGCTCATCCTCGCGCCGCTGGTGTTGTGGCCCGCATGGTTCGCCCTGGATGCGTTGCACAGTGTGCCGCAGGGCGCCTGGTGGGTGCTGGCCCCGTTCATGGTGGTGTGGGTGGCCGACACGGCGGCCTATTTCTCCGGCCGCGCCTTTGGCCGGCACAAGCTTGCGCCGACCATCAGCCCGGGCAAGACCGTCGAAGGTCTGCTTGGCGCGCTCATGGCGGTTGGACTGGCTGGCTGGGCGGCGCATGCCCTGCCGCCGTATTCAAGCACGCCTCTGCTGCCTTGGCTTGGACTGCTGCTCGTCACGACCCTCGTTTCGGTGATGGGAGACCTGCATGAGAGTCAGCTCAAACGCGAGGCAGGCGTCAAGGACAGTGGCACCTTGCTGCCCGGCCATGGCGGTCTGTTCGACCGCGTGGACAGTCTGCTAGCTGCCGCGCCGATGATGGCCTTTGGTCTGATGCAGTTCGGTCTGTTTGCGGGGTAAGGCCATGCAGGGCGTGTGTATTCTCGGGGCAACCGGCTCGATCGGACGGAGCACGCTGGATGTCCTGCGTCGCCACCCCGAGCGCTGGCGGGTCGTCTCGCTGGGCGCGGACCGGGATGTCGAAGGGATGCTGCAGGCCTGCCGGGAGTTTCGGCCACGTCAGGTCGCCATGGCGGATGGCGGAGCGGCCGAGCGACTCGCGCACGCTCTCAAGTACGTGGACGCGGGGATCGAGGTGTTGAGCGGACCCGAGGGGATGGAGCAGATTGCAGCCGTGCCGGACAGCCCGGTAGTGGTTGCGGCCATCGTTGGAGCTGCAGGGCTCCGCCCATCCCTCGCCGCGGTACGCCAGGGCAAGCGCGTCCTGCTTGCCAACAAGGAGGCGCTGGTCATGTCCGGCGCCTTGTTCATGGATGAGGTGCGTCGGTACGGCGCGACCCTGCTGCCCCTCGATAGCGAACACAATGCCCTGTTCCAGTGCCTGCCGCGTCCGGACGCACCCGGCACGCCCGAGTTGGGTGTGCGAGAGCTGATCCTGACCGCATCTGGCGGACCCTTCCGCCAGTTCCCCGCCGAGCGCCTCGCCACGGTCACCCCCGAGGAGGCCTGCGCGCACCCCAACTGGTCGATGGGGCGCAAGATCTCCGTTGATTCTGCCAGCCTGATGAACAAAGGGCTCGAGGTGATCGAGGCGCACTGGCTGTTCGACGTGCCTTCCTCGCGCATCCGCGTACTGGTCCATCCGCAGAGCATCATCCATTCGATGGTGTCCTACACCGACGGTTCGGTCCTGGCGCAGATGGGACAGCCTGACATGCGCACACCGATCGCTCACGCCTTGGCCTGGCCGGAACGAGTCGAATCCGGGGTGGCCCCGCTGGATCTGGCGGCCGCCTGTTCCCTGGCCTTCGAGCATCCCGACATGGAGCGCTTCCCCTGTCTGCGTCTCGCCTTCGAGGCCCTAGAGCGGGGGGGGCTGGCGCCGGCGGTGCTCAATGCCGCCAACGAGATCGCGGTCGAAGGTTTTCTGGAGCGGCAGATGCGTTTCACTCAGATTCCGCACCTGATCGAAAGCGTTCTTGGGAACATTCAGCCAGACGAGGCGTCGGAGCTTGAACAAGTGTTCGAGGCTGATCGTCAAGCCCGCGTGATGGCGCGCAGCTGGCTTGCACAGCATGGGGATGCGTTTTGATGCATGTTTTTTTCAGCTTGCTGGGTTTCGTGCTCGCGGTCGGTGTCCTGGTGGCTGTCCACGAGTGGGGACATTACTGGGTTGCGCGCCGGCTCGGGGTCAAGGTTCTGCGCTTTTCGATCGGTTTTGGTCGGCCCTTGCGCAGCTGGCGGCGCGGCGAGACGGAGTATGTGATCGCCGCCCTTCCACTGGGTGGATATGTGAAGATGCTCGATGGTCGCGAGGGTCCGGTCGAACCCTCCGAGGCTCACCGAGCCTTTGACCAGCAGCCGGTGGGC
The DNA here is from genome assembly GCA_040758395.1 of Pseudomonadota bacterium. GTDB lineage: Bacteria > Pseudomonadota > Gammaproteobacteria > Halothiobacillales > Halothiobacillaceae > Thiofaba. The sequence goes on along the minus strand of JBFLVP010000022.1, from coordinate 67,656 downwards.
CGTCGGGCCGCCATTGTCGCGGCGGGGCCCATGGCGAACCTGGTGTTCGCTGTGCTGGCCTACATGACGATGTACATGGTGGGGATTCAGGGCCTGGCCCCGATTCTCGAAGCGCCGCAGCCAGGCACGTCCGCCGCGCTGGCCGGAGTGCAGGCCCAGGACGAGGTGCTGGCGGTCAACGAACGTCCTGTGCGCACCTTCGAGGCCTTGCGCATTGCGGTCATGGAGCAGGCAGCCGAGGACCAGCCGATCACTCTGCGCGTCCGTCAACAGGATGGCGAGCGTGACTTTGAGTTGCCCGGGGCGCCTTACGATCTGTTCGAGGGGCTGGAAGATCCCCTACAGCGTCTCGGCCTGCGTCCCTGGGAGCCCGTGGCGCCGATCGTCGTGCGTCGCGTTGAAGCAGGTTCCGCTGCGGAGATGGCGGATCTGCGCGTCGGGGATGTCGTGCTCGGCGCGGCTGGAGAGCCCCTGGTTCGAGCCCAGGAACTGGTCAAGCTGATCCGCAATCATCCAGGGGAGAGGGTGGCACTGGAGGTGCGCCGTGATGGGCAGGTTCGGAGCCTGAGCCTGATGCCCGCCGCCCGTGAGCATGAAGGCGGCGTAATCGGTTATGTCGGGGCTGCATTCGGGCTCGAGATCGATCCGGCGTTGCGCGAGCGTTTGCTGGTGCTTGAGCGTCTTGGTCCCGTGGATGCTTTCGTGGCCGGCCTGGACAAGACCTGGTCGATGACTGTTCTGAGCCTGCGTGTCATGGGCAAGATGCTGACGGGTGAGGCGAGTCTTGAAACCATCAGCGGACCGCTTGGCATTGCCGATATCGCTGGTCGCAGCCTGGTGGTCGGAGTGGCGACCTTCCTCGGTTTCCTTGCGCTCGTCAGCCTGAGTCTTGCCATTCTCAACCTTCTTCCGGTGCCGGTACTGGATGGCGGTCATTTGTTGTTTTATCTTATTGAGGTTTTGCGCGGTCGCCCGCTCTCGGATCAGGCTCAGGCGCTTGGTCAGCGGATCGGTATGAGTCTGCTGCTGGCGCTGATGATCCTTGCCATGTTCAATGATCTGTCACGCCTTCTGGGTTGATGTGTCGACATTTTTGCCGCAAAACAGAGCCCAATCCGGAAAAACTGCTTCATGAAGATGCTCACTCGAACCTTTCTGCCTCTTGCCCTTGGGCTTGCTCTGACCGCCCAGGCGGCGGATTCGGGGAGTTCCTTCACCCTGCGTGACATCGAGGTCCAGGGGCTGCAGAACATCGCCTCGGGCACGGTGTTCACCTATCTGCCTTATCGCGTCGGTGACCAGTTCGCCGCGGCGGACAGTACCCGCGTGATCCAGGAGTTGTACAAGACCGGCTTCTTCCGCCGTGTTGAGGTCGCGCGTCGCGGTGATGTTCTGGTGGTTCAGGTCGAAGAGTTGCCGACCATCGGCGAGCTCAAGATCAGCGGCAATGAAAAAGTGGAGACGCCGGATCTGGAAAAGGCGCTCAAGTCAGCCGGACTGGCCAAAGGTCGCGTGCTCAATCGCCAGGCCCTCGAGCAGATGCAACAGGAACTCCAGCGCCTGTATTTCAGCATGGGCCTGTACGGGGTCGAGGTGAATGCCAAGCAGACCGAACTGGATGGCAACCGTATCGCCCTTGAGGTCGACATCCTGGAAGGTACGCCGTCCAGCATCCGCAGCATCAATATCGTCGGCAACAAAGCCTTCAATGAGAAGGAACTGCTCGGCCAGTTCGAGCTTGGGCCGACCAGCTGGTATCAGTTCCTCTCGGATAGCGATCAATACTCGCGTCAGAAGCTCGCGGCGGATATCGAGAAGCTGCGTTCGTTCTACCTGGATCGTGGCTATCTCAAGTTCAGCGTTGACTCCACCCAGGTGAACATCTCACCGGATAAAAAGGACATCGACATCACCCTCGCCATCACCGAGGGGGTTCAGTACAGCGTCTCCGCAGTCGACTTCGCCGGTACCATGATTCTGCCGGAGGATGAACTGCGCAAATTCGTCACGATCAAGACCGGCGAGCGCTTCTCCCGCAAGGCATTGACCGAGTCCACCACCGCACTGGTCAAGCGGCTCGGCAATGAGGGTTATGCCTTCGCCAACGTCAACCCGGTGCCGGAGATCGACGAGTCCAGCAAGAGCGTCAAGATCACCCTTTATGTCGACCCGGGCAAGCGCGTCTATGTTCGCCGGATCAATATCGCAGGCAACTTCAATACCGACGAGGAGGTCTTCCGTCGCGAAATGCGCCAGATGGAAGGCGCCTGGTTCTCCGGCGATAAGGTCGAGCGTTCCAAGGAACGCCTGCAGCGCCTGAGCTATGTCGAATCAGCCTCGATCGAAACCAAACCAGTGCCGGGTGTGGCCGACCAGGTTGATCTCAATGTCGGCTTGACCGAACGTCTCTCCGGCAGCTTCAGCGTCGGCGTCGGCTATTCCCAGTCCGAGGGGGTTCTGTTTAACGTTGGCGTGTCGCAAGCCAACTTCCTCGGCACCGGTAACAACGTCAACTTCAACATTGAGCGCAGTGGTTACCGCAGCCTGTACAGCCTGTCCTACCTCGATCCTTACTGGACGGTGGACGGTGTCAGCCGTGGCTTCAGCTTGTATTACCGCGAGACCAAGGCTACGCAACTGAGCCTGAGTCGTTACCTGCTCGATGCGATCGGTGGTGACCTGAAGTTTGGCATTCCGTTGTCCGAGCATACTGGCGTCCGTCTTGCGGTCGGTGCGGAGCAGAGCCGCCTCAAGACCACGGATCAATCGCCGACCTGGGTCAATTCGCGTGACTTCACCTTCTTCACGCTGACCCCGAGCTGGTATCGCGATACCCGTGACCGTGTGGTTTTCCCCAATCGCGGCGGCTACAGCCTCGCCAGCATGGAATTTGCCACGCCCGGAAGTTCGGTGGAGTACTACAAGGTCAACCTGAGCCACGATCACTACCTGAGCCTGAGTACCAACTACGTGTTCAAGCTGGGGGCATCGATGGGTTATGGCGATACGTATGGCAAGGTCTACAAGGATGGCGCGGGTGACGAATATAACTTGCCGCCGTTCCGCAATTACTACGCGGGTGGTATCCGTTCCGTGCGTGGCTTCGAGGATTACAGCCTGAGTTCAGGTAGCGACACGCTCGACAGCAATGGCGATCCGCTGGGAGGATCCTTCAAGCTCGTCGGTGGTGCGGAGCTCATCTTCCCCCTGCCTTTCCTCGGTGAGGAGAGTGCCAACAACGTGCGGATGAGCGTGTTCTATGATGTCGGTAACGTCTACAGTTCCTATGACACCTTTGCTGCCGATGAATTGCGGATGTCTGCTGGCGTGTCGGTGATCTGGCTGTCACCCATCGGCCCGCTTACCCTCAGTCTTGCCCAACCGCTGAATGATAAGCCGGGTGATCGCACTCAGGTGTTCCAGTTCGCCATCGGCGCCGGTTTCTAACAACCACAACAACCCAAATCAAACGTCGGAGTTCTCATCGTGTTCAAACAGTCCGCCCTCATTGCCGCCGCCTTTGCCCTGGCCGTTTCAGGTGGCGCCTGGGCCAAGGAACTCAAGGTCGGCTTCGTCAATTCCGCCATGTTGCTCGACAAGGCGCCGCAGGCTGAAGCCGCGCGCAAGCAACTTGAGAAGGAGTTCTCCGCCCGTGAACGTGAGCTGGTCGAGAACCAGAAGGCAGCTCAGGCTCTGGAGCAGAAGCTCAGCCGCGAGGGTGCGGCCATGAGCGAGGCCGAGCGTTCCCGCCAGGAGCGTGAGTTGAATCGCCGTATGCGCGAACTGCAGCGTCAGCAGGCCGAATTCCGCGACGACCTCAATCTGCGCAAGAATGAGGAACTGGCCAAGCTGCAACGCACCGTGTTCCAGGTCATCAACGAAATGGCCAAGGCCGAAGAATTCGATCTGATCCTGAGTGACGGCGTGGTCTATGCCGGGCCGAATGTGGACATCACTACCAAGGTGCTTGATCGTCTGCAGACTGCCAAGTAATCGGACCCGTTGGCGTGAAGCTTGGGGCCCTGGCCGAGCAACTCGGCGCGCGGCTGCTTGGTGACCCGGATCACGACATCCAGCGTGTTGATGCGCTTGATCGAGGTGGCGCCGATGCCCTCGGTTTTGTCCAGGATGAGGCCTATCTTGCCCAGCTGGCCTCTTCCTGCATTGGCGCTGTCATCCTTCCGGCCATCATGGAGCAGGCCTTCGCGGGGCATCGGCTGATTGTCGACAGTCCGCAACTTGCTTTTGCCCGGGCGGCTCGCCTCCTGCACCCACGCCCTGTCCGACGGGGTATCCACCCGTCCGCCATGGTCGATGCCTCGGCCGTAGTCGCACCCTCGGCCTGGGTTGGACCGTATGTCGTGATCGAGTCGGATGCTCGTGTCGGTGCTGATGCGCAAATCGGCCCGCATTGCATGATCGGTGCCGGAAGCGAGATTGGCGCCTCCACGGAGCTCGTCGCACGTGTGACTGTGCTGCACGGCGTGACCATCGGCGCTCGCTGCATCATTCATCCTGGTGCTGTGATTGGTGCCGACGGATTTGGCCTGGCCCACGCCGGCAGTCACTGGGAGCGTGTGCCGCAACTGGGTGGGGTCAGAATTGGTGATGACGTCGATATCGGCGCGAACACCACGGTTGATCGTGGCGCCCTTGGCGACACACTCGTTGCCGATGGAGTCAAGATCGACAACCTTGTGCAGATTGCCCACAATGTCTCAATTGGTGCGCATAGTGCCATCGCGGGTTGTGCCGGGCTTGCGGGCAGTTCCAGAGTTGGCAGCCACTGCATGCTTGCCGGCGGGGTTGGGCTGGCTGGGCACCTTGAACTTGCCGATGGCGTGCAGGTGACCGGCATGTCCATGGTGACGCGCTCGATCCATCAGGCCGGAGTCTATTCGTCCGGTACGCCTCTGGATAGTAATCGCAACTGGCGTCGCAACGCGGCGCGTTTCAAGCATCTTGACGAGATGGCGCGCCGTCTCGATGGCGTCGAACGGTTGTTGCGCAGCAAGGATTCGAACGGAGACGTTGAATAGTTCGGTGTTTCCTTTGGGGACATGGACGTTCCGAGCCGAGAAAGATGCATGTGGTTTATTCGTGGAGTTGGGGCTCGTCGTGTGCCGGCCCCAAACGCATTGAAGAACTCCAGGGTGGGAGTTCTTCGGTATCAAACTATGAGGAGTGACGCGTGAGTCGCGTATTGAATATCCAGGAGGTCATGCAACACCTCCCGCATCGTTATCCCTTTCTGCTTGTTGATCGTGTGATCGACTGGGCGCCGAATGAATACCTGACGGCGCTCAAGAATGTGACGTTCAACGAACCGTATTTCCAGGGGCATTTCCCGGTTCGTCCGATCATGCCGGGTGTGCTGATCACCGAGGCCATGGCCCAGGCGACCGGCATCCTTGCATTCGCAAGTGGTGGTGAAAAGCCGAGCGACGACAGTCTCTACATGTTGGTCGGCCTGGACGATGTGACCTTCCGCCGCATGGTCGAACCAGGCGATCAACTCATCCTGCATGTGCGCCAGAAACGCCTGATCCGCAATCTCGGCATCTTCGAATGCGAGGCTCGGGTTGGGGATGAGGTGGCGGCCACCGCGACCATCAAGTGTATCGCCAAGGACGTTACCGCATGATCGATCCGCGCGCAGTTGTCCATCCCGAGGCGCGCATTGGCGAGAATGTCAGCATTGGTCCGTTCTCGGTCATCGGTGCGGATGTGGAGATCGGCGACGGTACGTGGATTGGGCCCCATGTGGTCATCAATGGTCCGACACGTATCGGTCGTGACAACCGTATCTTCCAGTTCGCCTCCATCGGCGAGGCGCCACAGGACCTGAAGTATGCAGGCGAGCCGACCCGTCTCGAGGTTGGCGATCGGAATACCATCCGCGAGTATTGCACCATGCACCGCGGAACCGCGCAGGGCGAGGGTGTCACCGTCGTGGGTAGCGACAACCTGTTCATGGCTGCCACCCACGTGGCGCATGATTGCCGGATCGGGAGTCGCGTGATCATGGCCAACGCAGCCTCCCTGGCCGGTCATGTGGTGGTCGAGGATTGGGCTATCCTGAGTGGTTTCTCGGTGGTGCACCAGTTCTGCCGAATCGGAGCCCACAGCTTCGCTGGTGGGGCGACCAAGATTACTCAGGACATCCCTCCGTTCGTGATGGTCGATGGCGCCCGGGCGCGTCCGATCGGCATCAACAAGAACGGTCTGAAGCGGCGGCATTTCTCCGAGGAAACCATTCGTGACCTGCACCGGGTGTTCAAGCTGCTGATTCGCAATCGTCCGACCAAGGAGAACTGGGACGAGGCAGAAGATATCGCCGCGACTTGCCCGGAGGTTCGTCAGTTCCTGGACTTCATTCGGAACAGCCAGCGCGGCATCGTGCGCTGAGGGGGGGAAGGCGTGAACGACGCAGACCGCGACGCGTTTCGCATCGAAAAAGACAGCATGGGTGAGTTACGCGTCCCCGCGGACGCCCTCTGGGCCGCGCAGACCCAGCGTGCGGTGGACAACTTTCAGATCGGCGGACGTCCGATGCCACGTCCCTTTTTGCGTGCCCTTGGCCTGATCAAGGCTGCTTGCGCGAATGTCAATGCGGAGCTTGGCCTGCTCGACCCTGGCCGCGCCGAGGCGATCAGTCGGAGCGCGCTGGAGGTGGCGGCAGGGCACTTCGACGAGCACTTCCCGGTCGACGTCTTCCAGACCGGTTCTGGCACCTCCAGCAATATGAACGCCAACGAGGTGATCGCGCGCCTGGCGAGCAGTGCCGAGCATCCGGTGCATGCTAATGATCATGTCAATATGGGCCAGAGCTCCAACGACGTGATTCCGACCGCCATCCACGTCGCCGCGGCGCTGGAAATAAGCGAGCAGCTTCTGCCGGCCATCGCCCATCTGCGCGAGACCATTGAGCGTCGTGGTGAGGAATGGCATGGCGTGGTGAAGACCGGTCGCACGCACCTGATGGATGCCATGCCGATCACGCTCGGTCAGGAACTCTCCGCCTGGGCGGCACAGCTGGCTGCCGCCGACGCGCGCCTGCGCGACAGTCTCGTGCGCCTGCGCGCCCTGCCGCAAGGGGGCACTGCGGTCGGTACTGGTATCAATGCACCAGAGGGTTTCGGCTCACGCGTGGCGGCCGAGCTTTACCACCTGACCGGCGTGCCGTTCGAGTCGATGGACAACCTGTTCATGGGGTTGGCGAGCCAGGATGCCGCGGTGGAGTTGAGCGGTCAGCTGCGCACCCTGGCCGTGGCCCTGATGAAGATCGCCAACGACCTGCGCTGGATGAACTCCGGTCCGCTGGCGGGCCTCGGCGAGATCCGTCTGCCTGCCTTGCAGCCCGGCAGTTCGATCATGCCCGGCAAGGTCAATCCCGTCATCCCGGAGGCGGTGATGATGGCTTGCGCACGGGTCATGGGCCATGATGCGGCCATCGCCATCGGTGGTCAGGCGGGCAATTTCCAGCTCAACGTCATGTTGCCGATGATCGCCGACAGCCTGCTCGATGCGATCCGGCTCATGAGCAACGCCTGCCGGGCTCTGGCGGACAAGGCCATCGTCGGGATGCAGCTCAACCCGGCTCAACTCGAGGCAGCGCTGGCGCGCAATCCCATCCTGGTGACCGCGCTCAATCCCATCATCGGTTACGAGAAGGGTGCGGCGATTGCCAAGCGGGCCTATGCCGAGGGGCGGACCCTGCTTGAGGTAGCACTCGAAGAGACCGACATGGACGGGGAAAGCCTTCGTCGCCTCCTCGATCCGGCGGTTCTGGCGCAAGGGGGTATCCAGGCCGGGATGGCAGGGGCAGGGGGCTGAGTTCCTTTCAATTGCCTGCCTGAGCAAGGATCAACAAAGCCCCGCAGCGACGGGGCTTTGTCGTTCTCAGCCGCTTGTCAGACCTGTTCGAGCATCTCACCGGCGAGTTCGGCCATGCGTTCGACGCCTCCCCCCGGGCCCAGGCGTTCCTTGACTTCGGCAAGATCCTTGCGCATCTGCTCGACGTAGGCTGGCTCATCGAGCATGCGCCCGATCCCGGCAGCAACGGCGTGCGGTTCGGCCGCGCCCTGGACGAACTCAGGCACGATTCGGCGGCCGGCGACGATATTGGCGAGGGCGATGTCCGGGATCCGGATCAGTGGCCTGAGCAGGGTGTAGGTCAGCGGTGAGACCTTGTAGAGAACCGCCATCGGCACACCCATCAGGGCGACTTCGAGGGTGGCAGTGCCGGAGGCGACCATGGCGGCATCGCAGCAGGCCAGGACGTCATGGCTTCGCTCACGAACAGTCCTTACCTCGACAGGGGCGTGCTCGAGGAGTGGCTGCAGCAAGGCGTCATCGATGCTGGCCGCCTGCGGAAGGATGAACTGGAGATCCGGATGGGACTGCTGGAGGAGTGCGGCGGTTTCCAGCATGACTGGCAACAGGCGCTGGATTTCTGCCTTGCGGCTGCCCGGCAGCAGTCCCACGACAGGGCGTCCCGTCTGCAGGCCGAATTCCACCATCAGGGCCTCGCGCGGCGCGCTGGCCTGCACCCGGCCCGCCAGCGGGTGGCCGACATAGCGCACGGGAATACCGTGCGCCTCGTAGAACGCGGTTTCGAACGGAAAGATGACGGCCATCATGTCGATTGCCGCGCCGTATTTCTTCACCCGTCCAGGGCGCCAAGCCCAGACCTGCGGGCTGACGTAGAACAGCACCTTGATGCCGCAGGCCTTGGCGTGGCGTGCGAGCTTGAGGTTGAACTCCTTGTAGTCAACGCAGATGAGCAGATCGGGGCGATCCTCACACACTGCCTGCCGCATGGTTTTCAACGCCCGGCTGATCTCGCCGTAATGGCGTAGTACCTCGCCGAGTCCGACCACACCTAGGCCCGAGGAGTCGACACGCAACTCTATTCCGGACTCGCGCATCGCGGCACCCCCCATGCCGATGCCGCGCAGCCCTGGCATCCTTTCCTGCATGGCTTTGAAGACCGCGGCGGCATGCTTGTCGCCGGAGGCTTCCCCGGCGGACAACATGACGAGCGGCGGGCGGCGGGTGCCGGAATCAGGCAAGGGCGCGCTTGATGACATCGCAGATGCGATCAATGGAGGTGTCGGGCAGTTCGGGGTAGATCGGCAGCGACAGGCAGCGCGACGCCACGGTTTCCGTCACCGGCAGATGCAGGCCCGGATAGTCCGGTGCGAACACGTTCTGCTGGTGCAGCGGGATGGGGTAGTAGATGGCAGAGGCAATGCCTTCGGCCTGCAGCGCCTGCTGGATGCTGTCGCGGTGCTCGGTCAGCAGGGTGTACTGATGGAAGACATGGGTGCCGATGCCATCCTCGTGCGGCGTGGTCAGCGGCAGGCCGGCTAGACCGGCGTTGTAGCGATGCGCCACGCGGCGGCGTTCGTTGTTGTAGGTGCCGATATGCTTGAGCTTGGCACGCAGGATCACCGCCTGCATCTCGTCCAGGCGGCTGTTGAAGCCGATGATGTCGTGGTAGTAGCGCACCTTGCTGCCGTGATTGCGCAGCATGCGCACCTGCTCGGCGATGGCATCCGAGTTGGTGGTGACCATGCCGCCGTCGCCGAAGCAGCCGAGGTTCTTGCTCGGGAAGAAGCTGAACGCCCCAGCGTCGCCTAGGCCGCCGGTCATGCGGCCGGCGATGTCCGCGCCGAAGGATTGGGCACAGTCCTCGACCAGCTTGAGCTTGTGCTTGATGGCAACGGCGCGGATGGCCGCCATCTCGGCCGGTTGGCCGAACAGATGGACCGGCAGGATGGCACGGGTCTTGGGGGTGATGGCCGCCTCGATCAGCGCTGGATCGATGTTGAAGGTTTGCGGGTCGATGTCGACGAAGACCGGGCGGGCGCCGACATAGCGGATCGCTTCTGCGGTGGCGATGAAGGTAAAGGGCGAGGTGATGACCTCGTCCCCCTTGCCAATCCCGGCCGCCAGCAGGGCCAGGTGCAGGGCGTCGGTACCGTTCGCCACGCCGATGGCGTGCTTAACGCCCAGATGGGCTGCGGCCTCTTCCTCGAAGGCGCGAACGTTGGGGCCGAGGATGAACTGGGTGGCGTTCAGGGTGGCCTGCAGGCCGGCATCGATTTCCGCCTTGAGGGCCTGGTACTGGGCGGAGAGGTCGACCATCGGGATCGTCATGGCTGTTCTCGATTTGGAGTGCAGATTAGTTGGAACGCTGCAGCAAGGCGGTGATTTCCTCGGCGGTCGCAAGGGCACGACGGCCCGCCTCGCCGGGCACGCGCGGGGCGCGCCCGTGCGTGGCGCAATCGACGAAATGACGGATTTCTTCCTGCAGGGCATCGCCATTTTCGAAGCGCTGTTCGTCCGGCACGAAGTTGGGCACGCCGGGGAACATCTCGCCTTCGCCCTTGCGGTAGCTTGCGAGCACGCGGTTCTGGAAGTCGACCGAGAGGTAGGCGTCCTTCTGGAACAGGCGCATCTTGCGTTCGCTCTTGAGGCTGATGCGGCTGGCGGTGACATTGGCGACGCAGCCGTTGGCGAAGGTCAGGCGGGCGTTGGCGATGTCGATGTCGCTGGTCAGCACGGTAGCGCCGCTGGCCTCGATGTGGGTGATTTCGCTGCCCACGATGTCGAGGATGATGTCGATGTCGTGGATCATCAGGTCCAGCACCACGCTCACGTCGGTGGCGCGCGGCTTGAACGGCGCCAGGCGGGTCGATTCGATGAAGCGGGGCTGGTCCAGCAAGCCTTCGAGGGCGAGGATGGCGGGGTTGAAGCGCTCCAGGTGGCCGACCATCAGCACGCGGTTGTTCTCGCGTGCCAGACGGATCAGCTCGTCGGCCTCGGCCACCGTGGTGGTGACGGGTTTTTCCACCAGCACGTGGGTACCCGCCATGAGGAAGTCGCGCGCAACCTCGAAGTGCAGGCTGGTGGGGACGGCGATACTGACCGCGTCAACCTTGCCGAGCAATGCGCGGTAGTCGGTGAGGCCCTGGCAGCCGTGTTTGGCAGCGGTGGCGGCAGCAGCTTCCGGGTTGACGTCGACGATGGCCGTCAGTTGGCACTCTGGCAGTGCGGCATACTTGTCCGCGTGAAACTTGCCGAGATAGCCGGTGCCGATCACCGCGCATTTGAGCCCGTTCGATTGAGATGTGGACATTCGTTATCCTGTGCCGCCTTTGGGCTTGAAGCCCGGGATTATAGGTCACATTGCCATGTCTTCTGAATCGTACGATCTGTTTGCCTTTTCCGAGGATGATGCAGTCAAGCTGATCGCGGGAGTGGATGAGGCCGGGCGCGGTCCACTGGCCGGGGCTGTATTCGCGGCGGCGGTCATCCTCGATCCGTCAAGGCCCGTCGAAGGACTGAACGACTCCAAGAAACTGACCGAACGGCGCAGGGAAAAGCTGTTCGTCGAGATTCGGGAGCGCGCGCTGGCCTGGTGCATTGCCGAAGCGAGCGCGAGGGAGATCGACGAGATCAATATCCTGCAGGCGAGCCTGCTTGCCATGCAGCGCGCGGTGGCGGGGCTGAGCCTTGCCCCATCGGAGGTGCTTGTGGATGGAAATCGAGCACCGAAATTCAGCTGCCCAGCGCGTGCCATCGTCGGCGGCGACGCACTGGAACCAAGTATCAGCGCGGCCTCCATTCTCGCCAAGGTGGCGCGTGACCGGACCCTCCTGGAGCTGCACGAGCGTTATCCGCAGTATGGCTTCGACCGCCACAAGGGCTACCCCACCGCGGATCACCTTGCCGCACTGGCAGAACATGGTCCGTGTCCCGAGCATCGACGAAGCTTCGGACCGGTACGGCGGGCTATGGGTTAAATGGCCTGATCCGGCCAGCGCGTCAGCGCCAGGAATTGAGTCGCTCCTGAATCCTCGATCCGCTCAAGGCGCAATCCATCCACGCTGGCGCTGAGCAGGACCGCGCCATCCTCCCAGTCTCCCAGTACGGCGCGGATATCACGGTCTACGCGATGGATGGCGGGGCGATGAGTATGGCCGTGGATCAGCACATCCACATCGAGCTTTGTCATCAGTGCGTCGACCGCCCCTGCATTGACATCCATGCTGGCGGCCGTTTTCTGCCCGGTTTCCATCCGGCTGCGTTCGCGCAGGTCCGCCGCCAGCTTCTGGCGGGTACGCAAAGGAAGATGTCGCAGGATGAATTTAAGGATCGGATTGCGCAGCTTGCGGCGCATGCGCTGGTACGGGAGGTCATCGGTGCAAAGTTGGTCGCCATGCACAAGTCCAGCGCGATGACCGTAAAGATCAACCACGAACTGGTCGGGTAGCAGGCGCATCCCAAGCCGCCGTGCCAGGGCCTTGCCGATCAGGAAATCACGGTTGCCGTGCTGGAAATACAGTGGGATACCCGCCGAGGACAGGCGCAGCAAGAGTTCGAATACGGACTGGATGGCGGCGGGGATCGGCGCATCATCTCCGATCCACACCTCCACCAGGTCGCCCAGGATATAGACTGCGTCCGCCTGGAGCAGGCGGGATTCAAGCGCGAGCAGGCGGCGCGTGACCGCTGGCGCCTGCTCGCGCAGGTGAAGGTCGGCGAGGATGAGGGTCTCCGCCATGGGAGGCGCCCAGAGTCGCTATTTCAGCCTTCGGCCTCGACGCGTGCGACCTTGTCGATCAGCACGTCCTCACGAGGCACGTCGGAGTGGCCCGCGCGCATGCCCGTCGGTTCGGCGGCGATGGCGTCGACCACATGCATGCCTTCGACCACCTTGCCGAACACACAGTAACCCCAGCCGTTCGGGGTGGAGCTGGTGTAGTTCAGGAAGGCGTTGTCCTTCAGGTTGATGAAGAACTGGCTGGTAGCTGAGTGTGGGTTCGGAGTACGCGCCATGGCGATGCTGCCACGCACGTTCGGCAGGCCGTTGGTGGCCTCGTTCTCGACCGGCGGATGGTTCGGCTTGTTGGCCATGTCCGGGGTCAGTCCACCGCCCTGGATCATGAAGCCCGGGATGACACGGTGGAACAGGGTGCCGTCGTAGAAGCCTTCATCCACATAGGCCAGCACATTGGCCACGGTTTTCGGGGCGGCTTCGGCATTCAGTTCGACGACGATGTCGCCAAGACGGGTGGAAATCTTGATGCGCGGCTGGCTGGACATGCTGAATTCACTCGAAAACTGTTGGAAAAAAGCATCATACCTTGTCCGGCATGTGCAATTAAATGTTGAAAATGCTTCGCTCTTGCGGATTTAAGGCTTAGGATAGGCTTGCTTGACCTGAATGTCGCATGCACGCGCCTTCGGCAGGCATGTTTGAAACCTTCGGGTTACGTCAGTTTTTCGCCGCGTCGTGGGTTGAACTGATGCTGTTTTTCCATGACGCATGTTCAAGACTGGATTGTATGATCAACATTTACGTGGGCAACCTGTCCTTCCGCACCGATGACGAAGCCCTCCGCCAGGCTTTCGAAGGCCACGGTGAAATCGCTTCCGCCAAGGTGGTGATGGATCGTGAAACCGGCCGTTCCAAGGGTTTCGGCTTTGTTGAAATGCCGAACCGTGAAGCTGGCCTCGCTGCCATCAAGGCCCTTGACGGCCAGGAGCTGGACGGTCGTGCCCTGCGCGTGAACGAAGCCCGTCCTCGCGAAGAGCGTCCGCGCACCGGCGGTGGCCGCGAAGGCGGCTTCGCTCCGCGTCCGCGTCGCTTCTGATCCGGATTCCCCCCGCTTTTGCGGGGTGACTTCGCAGACCTGAGCGGCCTTTACGTGTCGCTCACGGTCTTATGCTGTCCAGACCAGAACGTGCCTTGACAGTACTGTTAAAATGAAATGGCCATGCCGCAAGGTGTGGCCTTTTTCTTTGTTTCATCACGGATAGCCATGCTCCACATCTACAACACCGAAACTCGCGCAAAGCAGGAATTCAAACCCATCGAAGCAGGCAAGGTACGCATGTACGTCTGCGGGATGACGGTCTACGATTTCTGTCACCTGGGGCATGCGCGGGTCATGGTAGTGTTCGATGTGGTCTATCGCTATCTGAAGCACCTGGGCTTCGATGTCACCTATGTACGCAACATCACAGACATCGACGACAAGATCATCAAGCGAGCGGCCGAGAACGGCGAGGGCATCGACACCCTGACCCAGCGCTTCATCGACGCCATGCACGAGGACGCTGATGCCCTCGGCTGCCTTCGCCCCGACCACGAGCCACGCGCCACCGGCTCCATCCCCGAGATGTTGTCGATGATCGGCGCATTGATCGAGAAGGGTTTTGCCTACCGCGCCGACAATGGCGATGTGTACTACGACGTCAGCAAATTCGATGGATACGGCCGCTTGTCGGGCAAGAATCCTGATGACCTGCGTGCCGGGGCGCGAGTCGAGATTGGCGAGGCCAAGGATGACCCGCTCGATTTCGTGCTCTGGAAGGCGGCCAAGCCGGACGAGCCTGCATGGGAATCGCCCTGGGGGCCAGGCCGTCCGGGCTGGCATATCGAATGCTCGGCCATGTCCACCACCTGCCTGGGGCATAGTTTCGACATTCACGGCGGCGGCATGGACCTGCAGTTTCCCCACCACGAGAACGAGATCGCTCAGAGCGAGGCGGCGACCGGGTGCCATTACGTCAACTACTGGATGCACAACGGCTTCGTGCGCATCAACGAGGAGAAGATGTCGAAGTCGCTGAACAACTTCTTCACCGTGCGCGAGGTGATGAAGGACTTCCGCGGCGAGGAGATCCGTTTCTTCATCCTCAACAGCCATTACCGTAGCCCGCTGAACTATGGTGACGAGCAGCTCAAGACCGCGCGCAGTGCGCTGACCCGCTTGTATACCGCGCTGCGCGATGCAGGCGAGGTAAAGGCCGACCTGGCTGTGCTGGAGGACCATGCCGCTCGCTTCCACGCAGCGATGGATGATGATTTCAACACCCCGGAAGCCATGGCCGTATTGTTCGAACTCGCGGGCGAGATCCACAAGCGCGACGGAGATGAGCGTGATCGCGCAGCCGCCACGCTCAAGCGTCTTGGCGGGGTACTCGGCCTGTTGCAGGCTGATGCCGAGGCCTGGCTCCAGGGCGGTGCCGCATCCGGGGAAGGGCTGGATAACGCGGCCATCGAAGCGCTCATACAACAACGCCTTGATGCCCGTGCCGCGCGCGATTTCGCACGCGCCGACGCCATTCGCCAAGAGCTTTCGAGGCTGGGCATCGTGCTGGAGGACAGCGCGGATGGTACCCGCTGGCGGCGCGAAGGCTGAAAAGCCCGGCGTGCCTCCCTAGCGGACGACGAGCACGTCGCCCCGGGCTCCAGCAAGCACATGCTTGCTCACGCTGCCCAGCAACAGCTCCTCGCTCACCCCCCTGCCGTGTTTGCCGATGACGATCAGGTCGACATCCTTCTCCTCCTCCTGTTCAAGGATGCAGGTGGAGGGGTGGCCGTTGATCGCCTGAAGCTGCAGACGTTCCGAATCCAGCCCCGTGTCGAGCGCCAGGCGCCGCAGCTCCTCCATTGCCGCCCTTCGTGCTTCCGTCAGATATTGGTGGATCACCGATTCGTCTACCCCCGCATAACGCAGCGTACCTTCCTGTGAGTTGTCGAAAGCATGGAGGAGGATGATTTCCGCCCGGGGGGCGACCGCGCGGGCCATCTTCACGGCGAGAGGGGAGTAAGTGGAGAAGTCCACTGGAACCAGCACTCGCTGGTAGCGCTCATGCGGTAACTGCTTGACCACCAGCACAGGCCGTAGCGTCTTGCGTAGCATGCGTTCGGCGATGGAGCCCAATAGCAGGTGCCGCATGAAGCCCATCCCGCGGGCGCCAAGAACCACGAGGTCGGCGTCATGGGCATCGGCCTCGGTGGCAATGTCATGGATCACTGGCCCCGTCGTGATGCGGAGGCTTGGCGCGACACTCAATGGCTCGCAGACGTCGCTTGCCAGCTGTCCCAATTCCTGGAAGGTCGTATCTCGCACTCTGGCAAGCACACTATCAGCGTCCGACCCCAGCAGGCGTTGCAGAGGCTCGGGCAAGCCGGCACGCAGGACATGGAGCAAGCGCAGGTTCGCACCGCTGTCACGCGCGATCATGGCCGCCCTGGCCAAGGCGTGACGTGATGGGGCGGAAAGATCACTGGCCGCGAGCAGGTTGCGCAGTTGGGTCATGGCTTGTTCTCCTCTGATCGGATTGTCCGTGCAAGGGCTTCGGCGGCATGATCGGCAGCGTCGTTGAACGGGTTGATGACCCGCTCCGCACCAGCTTCGCGCAGCGTACTCGCCTGAATGTCATCGCTGACCACGCCCGCGATTCGTCCATCGTAGCCCACCGACTTGAGGGAGCTCAGGAGGGCGTGGTTCACGGCTCGATCCGGCAGGGTCGTGACCACCCAACTTGCCCCGCGCAAGGGCAATGACTCGATGAACGCGGGGTCCTCCGCGTCACCAAAGCGCGCGGGCAAGGCGCGTTTGCGCAGTTCATCCACGGTCTCGGGATCAAAATCCACTCCCATGACGCGTATGCCATGAGAGTGCAGCTGAAGCAGCATGCGTTTTCCATAACGCCCGAGACCGAAAATGACAACCTCTGGTTCGCCATCCGCTTCGGTCTGCCGCATGACCCTGTCTTCCCGCAGGGGGGCTCGGCGTTCGAAGAGCCCGAGCCAGGGGGCGATCTGTTCAAACAGCATCTGCGAGTGCAGGATCATGTAAGTGGACAGGGTGATGGTGACGATGCCCACCATCGTGGTCAGACCGAGCGCGTCCTGGCCGACATGTCCCAGCGTGATGCCCATGGCGATGAAGACGATGGAAAACTCGCTGATCTGTGCCACGGTCAGGCCGGCAAGAAAACTGGTGCGTCTGCGGTAACCCATGAAGCCCATGATGGTCATGACGATGAGCGGATTTCCGATGAGGACAAAGATGGCCAGCACCAGGGCCGTGCCAAGTTCGGCGTCCAGGGTCGAGAAGTCGAGCATGGCGCCAAGATCAATGAAAAAGAACAGCAGCAGGAAGTCGCGCAGCCCGCTCAGGCGCGCGCTCATCGCATCCCGGTAGGGGGTTGAGGCAAGCGAGAAGCCGGCGAGAAAGGCACCTGCCTCCTTGGAGAACCCCGCCCATTCACCCAGCGCGGCCAGTCCCGTGCCCCAGGCGATCGCGAAGATCAGGAGCAGTTCCTGTGAGCGGGCCATGATCCTCACCAGCGAGGGCAGCAGGTAGCGCATGGCCAGGAACAGGAGAAGCGCCGCGATGCCCACCCGCCCAAGCAACGCAGCTGCAATCGTGAGTGCCCCATTAGCCCCATCTGCGCCGTATTCACGCATGGCGCTCATGACCAGCATGGCAAGGACCACGGCGATGTCCTGGACGATGAGGAAGCCGACCGCGATCCGACCATGCAGGGAGTCAAGCTCGCGTTTGTCGGACAACAGCTTGATGATGATGATGGTGCTGGAAAAGGTCAGCGCGACCGCGACGTAAAGAGCCGTCACCCAATCCTTTCCGAGCAGCATCACAAGCATGAAACCGAACAAAATGGTGAAGGTCAGCTGGCCCAGGCCGGTGGCGAGCGCCACGGGGCCGATGTGACGGACATGTTGAAGGTCGAGCTTGAGGCCTACAAGAAAGAGCAGGACAGCGACGCCCACCTGGGCAAGCAGGTCGATCTCGTCATGTGCCCGGACCAGCTCAAATCCCGCGGGTCCCACGGCGATCCCAACGATGATGTACGCAATCAGCAGGGGCTGGCGCAACCGGAGCGCCATGGCCCCCACCGTGGCGGTGATGACGAGCAGCAGCGCAAGTTCGGCAAAGGGGTGCGCCATGTTCATCGCCCCCCGTGTAAGGTGTCCGGATGAAGTGCGGACCGCTGCCCGGACATCGCGCGGCTACATGCGTCGGATGCCCAGGTGACGGAGCAGACCTTTCTCCGCCTCCACGGCCAGGAACTTGGCGGTGGAAAGAGCAATGATCAGAGTCCAGGAAGCAGCATCCAGCGCCGTGGTCTGGAAGAGATGCTGCATCGGAGGGGTATAGGTGAAGAGCAGCTGCAGGGCGATGAGAATCACGGCGCTCCAGAAGGCGACCGGATTGCCGTAGAGCGTTTCTCCGGTCAGGCCGCTGGAGGTGAAGCGGCGTGCGTTGAACAGGTAGACCAGCTCCCCCATGACGAGCATGTTGACCACCGCGGTCCGTGCGGTCTCGATGCTGCTTCCGCGCGCCAGTTCCCATTCGTAGACGATGAAGGTCACGCCAATCATCAGGATGCTGACGTAGATGATTCGTGTCAGAAGCAGGCGGGTGACGATGGGTTCGCTGGGGGGGCGCGGCGGGCGCTGCATGACCCCGCCCTCGGCCGGTTCGAAGGCGAGGGCGAGGGCGAGGGTGATCGTGGTCACCATGTTGATCCAGAGGATCTGCCCCGCGGTGATGGGCAACGCCAGCCCCGCGAAGATGGCGAGCAGGATGACGCCGGCTTCCCCGCCATTCGTGGGGAGGATGAACAGGAGCGATTTCTTGATGTTGTCGAAGACCGTGCGCCCCTCGCGCACGGCGCGGGTGATGGTGGCGAAGTTGTCGTCGGTCAGGACCAGGGCGGAGGCTTCACGCGCTGCATCCGTTCCGCGCAAGCCCATCGCGACGCCGATATCGGCAGCCTTCAACGCGGGTGCGTCGTTGACCCCATCACCGGTCATGGCGACGAGTTCGCCCTGGGCCTGTAGCGCGGCCACCAAGCGCAATTTGTGTTCGGGGCTTGCCCGCGCGACCACCTCCGTATCCTGCAGGCGGCGAGCAAGCTCGGTGTCGTCCAATGCGTCGATTTCGTCGCCGGAGAGAGGGTATCCCGCGTTTAGCTTGAGGGTCCTGCCGATCGCGGCGGCGGTGCTGACATGATCACCCGTGATCATGAGTACACGGATACCCGCTCGCTTGCATTCCGCGACAGCTTCGATCGCTTCTGGCCGTGCCGGGTCGATCATGCCGACGAGCCCCAGGAGGGTGAAACATGGCCGCATCTCATCCATGTTCAGGGCTGAGCTCGAGGGCGGCGCATCGCAGCGCGCCAGGGCGAGCACGCGCTGGCCCTGCCGCGCGGCATCCTCAACGCGCTGCTCCCAGCGTGTGTGATCAAGCCCTTGGCCGGAAGTGTCCTCGGTACACATCTGGAGCACCTTCTCCGGCGCACCCTTGAGCAGGATGAAAGCATGCCCTTCATGGTCGTGATGCAGGGTGGCCATGAAACGGCGGTCCGACTCGAACGGGATCTCATCCCTGCGCGGGGCATTGGCTCGCTCATCGTCCGGATCCAGACCCGCCTTGAGCGCGAAGGTGAGGAGGGCGCCCTCGGTAGGGTCGCCGCTGAGGATCCATCCATCTTCAGGGGGGTGATAAAGGCGGGCGTCATTGCACAGGAGACTGCAACGCGCCAAGGCCATGAGCGCCGAGGAAGCACCGGGTGACAGGGATGTCTGGCCTTCATGGAATCCACCCTCGGGGGCATAACCGACGCCGCTGACCTTGATGTCCGCTTCGGGCAGCATGAGGGTGACGACGGTCATCTCGTTGCGAGTCAGGGTGCCGGTCTTGTCCGTGCAGATCACCGTGATGGAGCCGAGGCTTTCCACGGCCGGCAGTCGCCGGACCAGGGCCCGATGCTGGGCCATGATGCGGGTGCCGATCGCGAGGGTAATGGTGACGATGGCAGGCAGGCCTTCCGGGATGGCCGCGACCGCGAGCCCGACGACTGCGAGGAAGATCTCGAGCATCGGCATGTCGCTGACGAAATGACCATAAAGGAAGGTCAGGACGCCGAGCATCAGGATGAACAGGGTGATCTGACGGGCGAACTGGTCGAGCCGGCGTGCGAGTGGGGTAGCGAGGCTTTCTACCCCCGCAACCAGTGTGCCGATGCGGCCGATCTCGGTGGCGGTTCCGGTGGCGACCACCACGCCTGTGGCCTGGCCATAGGTCACCACACAGCCTGAGTGGGCTATGTTGGTGCGATCACCGACAGCGGCGGTGGGCTCGAGCGGTTCGGTCGACTTCTCGACCGGGACGGATTCCCCAGTGAGTGGGGCTTCGTTCAGGCGGAGGTTCTTGACCTTCAACAGCCTAAGGTCGGCTGGTACACGCCCTCCCGATTCAAGCAGCACGATATCCCCGGGGACCAGTTCGGTGGCATCGATCTCAAGTCGTTCGCCCTCGCGCACCACGGTGGCGCGGCTTGCAAGCATGTTGCGCACCGCTTCAAGCGCCTCTTCGGCCTTGCCTTCCTGAATGAAGCCGATGATGGCATTGATGATGACGACAGCGAGAATCACGCTCGCGTCCGTGTAATGCTGGAGGGCAATGGTGACCAGTCCCGCTGCGAGCAGGACGTAGATCAGAGGATTGTGAAACTGGAGAAGCAGGCGCGTCAGGGCGCCACGCCGTGGCGCCGAGGGGAGGCGGTTGGGGCCGGTCTGTTCCAGTCGCTCTCGGACTACTTCGTGCGCAAGTCCGTTGGCATCGGAGGTGCCAAGCTGATCAAGAACCTCTGTGGTTGTCAGCGCATGCCAGCTCGTTCCCTCTTGTGACGTGGCTGTTCGTGTGGCAGACGTCACGCCAGCACTCCTCCCGGTCGAACAAGCTCTGAGAGGAGTCTAGCAACTGAATTGTCAGAAGGCGTTGAAGTCGAAATCGAGTCGTTCGACAGGGGGCTGAATGAAGTTCCCCTGGACAAAGTCCGCCCCGTCGCCAAGTACCAGCTGGAGCGTCGTGGCATCCTCGACGTTGGCCACGATCAGCTGGTTGCCGCTGCGCTCCTTGTTGGTACGGATCAGTTCGCGCACTTTCTCCTGATTCGCCTTCTGGCTGGCGAAGGATTCCATCAGGCTGCGATCAAGCTTGAGCCATTGGACATCAAGGTAGTTGAGCACCCGGAAGGGGTCATCGCCCAGACCAAAACCGTCGATCAGGATCGGGCAGTTGATGCTGGTAAGATGGCGCTGGAGGTCCTTGGTCTGCTTGAGATGGTCGGCGGCAACCGATTCGCTGATTTCAACCGCCAGCGAGCCATCGTGGATCTGCATGGCCATCAGGCGTTCGCTGAGCCAGCCGGGGAATTCGGGGTCGGCCACGGTGCGTGAGGAAAGGCGCACGAATAGCTGCACGCGGAGCTGGCGCTGGCGCGCTTCCGCGATCTGTTGCAGGGCGTTGAGTATGACCCAGCGGTCAATGGCGCGGCTGATCTCGGTACGTTCGGCGGCGGCAATGAACACACTCGGCGAGATCGGCTGCCCCTGTTCGTCAAGCAGGCGGAGGAAGGTTTCATAGCGCTGGCGCCCGGTCTCACCCTGCAAGCTGAGGAGAGGCTGGAACAATAGACGGAAGCGGTTGGCACGCAGGGCATCCCGCAGAAGACGATTCCACTGCTCATCTTGCTCACCCTGTGAAACCTCGCCTTCCTTGGGCTTGTAGAGCGCTACATCGTCGGATGGATGGGCTTCGGCATCCATGGTGGCGCGTTCGGCGCGGTTGAGCAGTTCGTTGACGCTCGGAGTATCTTGGTCAAGGAGGGCGATGCCGGCTGCAACCTTGACGGTGGTGGACTGTCCGCCAACCTCGAAGATGTGCTGGGTCAGACAGCTGATGATCTTGCGTGCGAAGCTGGCCGCATTCTGACTGTCATGATCGGCGATCAAGACGGCAAAGGCATGGGCTCCGTAACGTGAGAGCAGCGTTTCGGGGCCGACCACTTTCTCGATCAGTTTGCCGGCCTCGGTGATCAGCACATCCATGCCGGCCACCCCAAGCTTGTGCTTGATGTCCTTCGTGTTGGTGATTTGCAGGTGGATGAGGGCGGCCTGATGCTCCTCTTCGCGTGCTGCGTTGAGCCCTGCTTCGAGTTGCTGGAGGAAGTACTGGCGGTTGTAGAGGCCGGTCAGAAGATCGCGCTGGCTGAGGAAGTTGATCTGCTCCTCCAGGGCCTTGGTGTCGTCGCGGGTGCGAATGAGCACCTGGGTGCAGGGTTCCCCCTCGATGGTGGCGGGCGAGATCTCGACCGAGGCCTTGAAGCTGCTGCCATCCTGGCGCTTGAACTCGACCTCGTCGAGCGTGTTCGACTGGCCCTCGCCATCCGGTTGCTCGCGCATGAGTTCCCGCAGCCGAGAGTGATCGCGATGGTCCACCTGATCCAGCAGTGGAGTGCCTTCCATATCCTCCAGACGCTTGAACCCAAGCTTTTCAAGGTATACCGCGTTGGCGTAGATGTGCATGCCGCCATGGACATAGGCTATGGCGTCGCGGGAGCTTTCCATCAAGGCATGACAGCGGCGCTCGGACTCCTGGTGCATGCTCTCGAGCTGGACAAGGCGGCGGCGGGAGTTGAGAGCCTCCATCTCGCGACGGATGACGTGAAGCAGATGAGGGGGGTGCTCCAGAGCGATCAGGTCCACCGCTCCGTCACGGATGGCCTGACCAAGGCGCTCGATATTGTAATCTTCCGTCATGCCCAGTACGGGCAATGCGGGTTGGCGTGTCGAGAGGCTTTGCACCACCTCGGCCAGGGTGGGTTCGGGCAACTCGAGCAGGTGCAGAACAAGATCCGCGTTTTCCTCGCGCAAGAGTTCATGAAGTTGAGGGAGATCCTCGGCATGGCGGGCTTGCGCCTGAACACCGGCATTGCGGAGCTGACTGGCGAGGGCAACAGCGTCATTGATCGAATCGTGAAAGGCGATCAGGCGCAAGGGTGCTGGTTTGCTCATTACGTTGTTCACGGGCGGGGCATGGAGTAGGCGGCTTCGTCCTCGGCCGGGTGTTCACCGCGGAACTGGAACACGGCAATGGCTGCGGTCTGCAACATTTTGCGACCCAGGCGCAATTGGACCATCGTGCCTTCATGGGACGTCATGATCACTGAACCCGCATGGTAGTTATTGTTTGGCAACATGATCAAGGGGGCGTTGCCCAGCATGGACTGAGTCATGATCAGTGCATCGAACCAGGCGGTGGTGTTGCTCTGAGGAGCCGAGACCCGCAAAGGGAGGGCACTGTGAGCGAGAACCTCGATGCCGACCTCGACATGTTGCTCGCCAAGGCTCTTCTGCCAGCGCAGTACGCCAATGACGTAACCATCACGGCTTGCATCGGGAAACTCGATCAAGAGTGGATCGCCGACCTTCAGGGGCTGGCCGGCTGGGCTTGGACCCCGCAAGCGCAAGCCCTGAAGGCTCGCATCCAGGAGTGACATGCCATGTATCAGTTTGGATGGTTTGAGATCACCCGCGGGCTGAGGGGAGTGATCTGACGTCTTGCCACCGGTCTGTTTATCCTCGATGAGGTGGCGCTGAGACACCATTTCCCAAAGCTCATCCGCGGAATGTGAGCGACGCAATGGGGTTAGTCGCAGCGTTTCGCGCGGTGGGGCATCCACCCCTTCACGATCGAGATGAATGATTTCTTCGGGAGGAGGGGATGCCTCGGGTGGAGCGTTCACACATTCCCGCCACGCCTGGGGGATGTTTGCCCGCTGTTGCAGGCGATGGATGACACTGCATCGTCCAGACCACAGGCAGGCTATCCCTTTCGCCGTCGAGCGTTGTGACTTGCGTTCCGCTCGCTCGCCCAATCGCTCGATACAGCGCTCGATGGTGGCGCGTGAGAGCACGACAGCCGATTCCCTAACAAGAAGATGATCCTGATCGCTTTGTGCGAGCATCAAGCGCAAGGCATGGATGACTGGCGCGGGGTCGATCAGACGGGCATCGATGGCGTTCAGGGTTGCAATGTCATGTTCCAGAACCGGTGGTGCATCGCACTCCAAGTGGAGAAGGAGGAAACTTCCGGGCTGATTGTGCAGGGTGGCGCCGAGGGTGGTCTGGCTCGCAAGATGAAGGAGGTAGGCGTGAAGGGGGGGGATTTCGTGCGCGGGCATCCCTTCGGGCGAAGCTGTGTTGAGCAGGGCAAAGGCAATGTAACGTGCTTGCAGGCTGGGCTCAGCGGCTTCCCGATTCCCGTGCTGAAATGATTTGGTCAGCAGGTGGGTGCGTTCAGCCTCCTGGATCAGTGCATGCAGGCTGAGCCACAGCTTATCGGGTGTCCCATTGTAGAGTTGCCGTCTCAGGATGGCCGTGCGAACCAATAGATCTGCTGCACGGGTAAGTGCAATCAAGCGGGGAGAGGACCCCCACCATGGTTCACGGGTACCCCGCAGTTCCTCGATGGAGCGCTGATAACCATCAAGCAGACTGGATGAGAGTCGGTTGTGGGCATGCAGATCCTCGCATTCCTCAGAGTTGCTCTGGTTGCAGGCGAGGTTGATCTTGCGTTCGATGGACTTCAGCCATTCCGACGCGCTGGGCCAGGCGGCTTCAAGACACTCCACCAATGTCTTGCCATGCAACAGCGCGAATTCGGATGAACTGAGCACGGCACTCAGAGCAAGTGCATCTCGCATCGGGCTCATGCTCGCCTGCGAGGCCAGGTGTTCGCGAAGTTTGTCAGGACTGTGAAGCAGTTGCTCGGTAAGGCCAGCATCCATGTTCAATTCCATATCGCGATGTTCAAGGCCAGTATAGCTACTCCACGTTGATTACAATGCGGCTCGAGTGGAGTTATTCACAGCCTGTTCATCGTGGTCACCACCATCGGCGGTTTAGGCGGACTCTGGCCAGGGCAGGCGCTGGGCCAAGGCCTCACCCAGGCGGACCGGCATGCCGGGGGCCAGGTCGGGGCGGAAGGCAAAATCCTGTGGTAGCAGGAGTATGACGGTCGATCCCATGTTGAAACGCCCCATCTCGGCTGCACGCGGCAAATTGACGCTGACCTGCTCACCATAGTTCCATACGCTGATTTCCCGCCCGCGTGGCGGGGTTACCAAGCCGGACCATACGGTCTCGATGGCCGCGACATTGATCGCCCCAACCAACACCATGCCCATCGGCCCCTCGGCTGTTTCGAATAACGCGGCGACGCGTTCGTTGCGGGCAAACAGGCGTGGCACCCGCGCGACCGTCAACGGGTTGACCGAGAACAGCCGACCGGGCACATGCACCATCTGGGTCAGTTGGCCGGCCAGCGGCATGTGGATACGGTGATAGTCGCGCGGTGAGAGGTAGATGGTGACAAACTGGCCGTTGCGGTAGGGCTCCGCCCGCGAGAGGTCACCACCCAGCAATTCGACCAGGGAATAGTCATGCCCCTTGGCCTGGAAGATGCGGCCATCCTCGATGCGGCCGAACTGGCTGATGGTGCCATCCACCGGGCACGCGGCCACGTCTTCGCCTTCGGCAAATTCACGGAGACCGGGCTTCAGTCGGCGGGTGAAAAAGGCATTGAAGGTTGGATACGCGGAGGGGTCACTCTCCACGGCCTCTTCCAGATTCACTCCAAAATGCTTACTGAAGGCTCGAATTGCGGGCGCGGTCAACGGTGTACGCCAGCGGGTCATGGCGTAGACCGCGCGTGAGATCAGGTGGTGAGGCAAGATATATTGCAGGCTGACGAACAGGGCGTCACGCAGCTTGGATGACATGGTTTGCGTGGCTCGGAATGAAAACTTGATGATACACCGTCCGAAGGGGCGGGAACGGGACTAGCATGCACAAGCAGCCATTGCAGGAGATGGGTTTCGACGAGGCCGCCAGGGATCTTCACACCCTGCGCGATTTCATGCGCTGGGCCATGAGTGCCTTCTCGCGCCACCAGGTCCATTATGGTCATGGCACCGACAATGCGCTGGATGAGGCCGCCTATCTGGTCCTGCAGGCCCTCGATCTGCCTCCGGATCTGGATCAGCAGTGGTTCGATTCGGTCCTGAGCGCGACCGAACGGCACCATGTCGCCGAACTCCTCCGTCGCCGTTGCGTGGAGCGAGTGCCAACCGCCTATCTGGTCAACCGCGCGTGGTTTGCCGGGCTGGAGTTTCACGTTGACGCTCGTGCCCTGGTTCCGCGCTCGCCCTTTGGCGAGCTGATCCAGCAGGGTTTCGAGCCTTGGGTGGAAGGCGACCGCGTCCAGCGGGTCCTCGATTTATGCACCGGTGGCGGTTGCATTGCGCTGGCCTGTGCCCATTTCTTCCCGGAGGCGATGGTTGACGCGGTTGACCTGTCTCCGGAGGCACTCGACCTTGCCCATCTCAATCGTCAAAAGCTCGGGCTGACGGAGCAGGTTGAGCTTCTGGAGGGTGATCTCTTCGCACCGGTGATGGGGCGTCGCTACGACCTGATTGTGAGCAACCCGCCCTATGTCGATGCGCGCGACATGGCCGAACTGCCACCCGAGTACCTGCACGAACCGCGCATGGCTTTGGCGGCGGGCGAGGACGGGCTCGATATCGTGCGCCGCATCTTGCGCGAGGCGCCGGACCATCTGGAGGCCGGTGGCGTGTTGATGGTCGAGGTCGGCAACAGCATGGTGCATGTTGAAACCACCTGGCCCGAGGTGCCTTTCACCTGGCTGCATTTCGAGCATGGCGAGGACGGTGTGTTCCTGCTCACCCGCGAGCAATTGCTTGAGCACGCCCCTGCTTTTTTCGTGTGAGCCGGTGGGCGTTTTGAAGACAGGTTCTTCAATCAGCCCTTGAACTTTTCGCGCCAAGCCTCATCATACCTAACATGCTTCGGGGGTGACCTGGCTTCGACGTGGGTTGCAAAGCTCGAGGTGCATGCCGAGGTGCGGAAACCTCGTGAAACAGCCGCAAAAAAAATATACGCCAACGACGACGTATACTCCCTGGCCGCTTAACCCGGCTGGGCCTCTGACCGGTTCTTGTCTGTAAGTCCGGAGGCCGCAAGGCCATTCAGGGGTCATCCATTACAGAATCGCCAAGCGCTTTGCCCGAAAGCGTGCGGCTAAAACTTCAGGGCTCGCTGTTCAGCATCCCGTCCGTCGGAGACTGAGCGGTTAAATCCAGTAGGCGAGACTAAGCATGTAGTGCCAACAGCAGAGGGCTTGCGGACGGGGGTTCAACTCCCCCCACCTCCACCAAATTTTAGTCCGACGACATCCGAAGACATCCACGAAACCCGCACTCTAGCGGGTTTTTTATTGTCGCATCGTCCGACTGTGTGCGATGCCGCCTCTTGAAATCCGGCGGTATGTGACGGCATCTTTGACGGTACTTGAGCTACCGCCAGACGAGATACCGTCATGCCCCTTACCGACACCGCCATCCGCAACGCCAAGCCCACGGACAAGCCCGTCAAGCTGACTGACGGCGCGGGCCTCTACCTTCTCGTGACCCCCAAGGGAGGACGCCTGTGGAGGTACGACTACCGCCACATGGGCAAGCGAAAGACCCTCGCCCTGGGGGCCTACCCCGACGTGAGCCTGAAAGAAGCGCGCAGGAAACACACCGAGGCGCGAGAGCAGCTTGCACAAGGCATCGACCCCGGCGAACACAGGAAGGCCGCCAAGCAAGCGGGACAGGAGCGGGCCGCGAACAGCTTCGAGGTAGTCGCACGCGAGTGGCTGGCAAAGTACGCACCCACCTGGTCCCCGCGCCATGTGGACAATATGACCAAGCGACTGGAGCGCGACATCTTCCCCTGGTTGGGCAGCAAGCCCATTGCCGACATCAAGGCGCCCGAGCTTCTGATTCACCTTCGCCGAATCGAGGAACGCGGGGCGCTGGAAACCGCCCACCGGGTGCTGGGCAACTGCGGGCAAATCTTCCGCTACGCCGTGGCGACCGGACGGGCCGAACGCGACCCCACGGGCGACCTGCGCGGCGCATTGCCGCCAGCACGGGAAAAGCATCTTGCCGCCGTCATTGATGGCACCCTGGAGCCGAAGGAACGCGAGCGAAGGGTAGGGGCCTTGCTGCGCACCCTGGACGGCTATCAGGGTGGTTTCATCGTGGCCTGCGCCCTGCGCCTTGCACCGCTGGTTTTCGTCCGTCCTGGCGAACTGCGCACCATGCGCTGGCGTGATGTGGACCTGGACGCCGCCGAATGGGTGTACCGCGTAAGCAAAACCAAGACGGAGCACGTTGTTCCCCTGAGCCGCCAGGCCGTCGAGATTCTGCGCGAGCTTCACCCCCTGACCTGCGCGAGTGAATACGTTTTCCCAAGCGCCCGCACCCGCGCCCGTCCCATGAGCGATAACGCCATCCTGTCCGCCATGCGCCGCCTGGACATCCACAAGGATGAGATGACCGGGCACGGCTTCCGCGCCATCGCCCGCACCCTGCTGGATGAGGTGCTGGGCTTCCGTATCGACCTCATCGAGCACCAGTTGGCGCACGCCGTGAAGGATGCCAACGGCAGGGCCTATAACCGGACCGCCCACCTGCCGGAGCGCAGGAAGATGATGCAGGCGTGGGCGGACTACCTGGGCAAGCTGAAAGCGGGGGCTGAGGTGGTCCGATTCCCGTCCGTGGCCTGACACCTGTTTTGCTTATGGATCAGCAGCAAACTATAAGCAATTGCCATAGTATCCTTGCGTAGATACGTGTATTAAGCGCTGTATGCCCTTGTTTTTGAACACCTTTCAGGATTTGCTTTAGCCAAGCGCTGCCGGGCATCATGGATTCCAGTCGGTTCTCTCCGGAACCGTGTGGAGACGCCCCATGAAACAACCCGTTCAATTCCTCCGCTGGCCCGACGTCCAGGCGCGAGTGCGAGTATCGCGCTCGACCTGGTACCACTGGGTCAGTCTCGGAACAGCACCAAAGCCTGTAAAAATCAGCCCACGAGTGGCCGCCTGGCGCGACGACGAAATTAACGCCTGGATCGAAGCCCGTTGCCAGCAGCGTGGCGGCAGCGCGTCCTGCTCGTTCACTGCCGCCCAGGGCGGCAAGCCCCTCAAAACTGGGGTGGGTTAAGCCATGACGCGGCAACGCCGCCCCCCATTCGCCGCCATTGCGGCACTGCACCAATCCGCCCCCTTTGCGAGCCTCATCGTCATTTCAGGGCCGCAGGCTTGGAGCGAGGCGCGCAACTGGCGGGGCCAGGCGGTGATCCTCCCCCCTGGCGAGGCGCCCGAGGGCTTCAACTGGGGAGTGGTGCGCGAAAGCCGCCATGCCTTTGTTATCGACACCGGCGAGCGCGCCGAGGTGCTGCAACGTCTTGGCCGTTGCTTGATCCATGCCGGGGCCGTTCACGTCGCCATCAACAGCCGTTTGCACGGCTTCGCCGCGTTCAAAGCCAAGGGGGTGGCCCATGCTGCATGATGAAGACGTGGAAGTTACGCCGCGCCCGTGGGATGGCATCGCCGCGCCGGATGGCTGGGAGCTAGGGGGCGCGGGTGTGTTCGAGGTGAGGCCCGGCAAGGATGGTGAAGGCCACAAGCTGGAGGCTGTGTGTGGCCCGCTGTGGGTTGTCGGGCTGACCACCGGCACCGCTGGAGATTGGGGCCGCCTGGTGGCCTTCGTGGATCATGACGGGCACGCCCGCCAGCTCGCCATCCCCGCCGCCCGCCTGCATGAGGACCCCGCCATCCTTGCCCGCGAACTGGCGAATATGGGCCTTGCCATCATCCCCGGTAAAGAGCGCCGCCTGGTGGCTTATCTCGCCAGCTTCAAGCCCGAGGACCGCATCCCGAGCGCCCCGCGCCTTGGCTGGATGGATCGGCGGGACGGGGGGATGGCCTTCGTGTTTCCCGACCGCGTGCTGACTGCCGAAGGCAACGTCCAGGTTGTCTACCAGCCGGAGCGGTATAGCCCGACCGCCTTGACCGTGCACGCATCCGGCACGCTGGAGGACTGGCAACGGGAGATAGGGGAACGCATCGCCGGGAGTGACGCGCTCCTGTTCGCAGTCTGCGCTGGGCTCGCCACGCCTTGGCTGCTGCTGGGGGATGGTGATTCCTTCATCGTGCACCTGTGGGGCACCACGTCCCGAGGGAAGACCACCCTTGCCCAGGTTGCCGCTTCCGTGTGGGGTTGTGGTGTTGATCCTGCCGAGGCCCCGGCCTTGTCCTTTGTCCGCCGCTGGAACACTACCGGCAACGGCTTGGAGGGCTTGGCCGAAGCCCATGCCGACCTTCCGCTGTGTTTGGATGAGCTTGGAGCCGGGCAACACCGGGACATGGCCCCGCTGATCTATCAGCTAGCCGGAGGGCAGGGCAAAACCGCCATGTCGGCAGACCGCCAGCTAAAGGCCCCCAGGGCATGGCGAACCATCGCCATCAGCACCGGGGAAATGAGCATCGAGGGCAAGCTGTCCGAAACCGGGCCGGTCAAGGGCGGGCTGCTGCATCGCGCCCTGGACATCGAGGTGGAAGACATCGCCGCCCACCTGCCGGAGGATGAGCGCGCCGCCTTCGTGCAAAACCTGAAACGGGCCTGCGCCGTGAACTACGGCACGGCGGGGCCTGCTGTCCTGTCCGCCATCATCGCCACCTGTCCCGCAGCCCAGTCCGCCCGCGCCGCTGTACGGGAGCACCTGGACAAGGCCACGGCGGACATGACACGCCCGCACCACGCCCCCGAGCAAATCCGCGCCCTGCGTCGCTTCGCCCTGATCGCATGGGCGGGTGAGTTCGCCGCCCGACATGATGTGCTCCCGGTCAACCCTGCCCGCGTGTGGCAGGCCGTGCAAGCCGTCGCCGCTCAATGGGGGAGCAACGCTACAGGCACGGACGGGGAACGCACCCTGGAGGCCGTGCGCGCCTTCATCCTGCGACATGGGGCACGCTTTCAGGACGCGGCGAGCGAGATCGAGGTACGCGACCGCGCCGGATTCCGGGACGTGACCGGGGGGCGCTGGATGTTCAGCAAAGAGGCTTTGATTGAGGCCGCGCCGGGCCATGACGTGAAGAGCATTGCCCAGGCCATCCGGGGCGCTGGGCACCTGTTCACCAATGACCGAAAGCTGATGGCGCAAGTATCCACCCCGCTAGGCCGGGGCCGCTGGTACACCGTGAAGGATTCCATCTTGTTCGATGAAGAAACCGGGCAGCCCTCGAAATCGGGTGGACAAGGTGGACAGGGTGGACAAACCCAGGCGCAACGCGGGCTAGAGGCTGTCCACCATATCCACGGGGACGGTGGACAGGTGGACACGAGGGGGGGCGAGGCTGTCCACCTGTCCACCACTGATGAAACCGGGTGGACGGGCGCAAACCCGCATTCTGACTGGCCTTGTCCACCTGTCCACCATGTCCACCTAGAAAACGGGACTGGCGAAGATATGGATGACCCGGAGGAATTCTGGTGACCGCCGCCGAATTTTTATTCGCCATGATCGAGCGCGGCTTCGACTTTCGGCTTGATGCGAAAAACCGGCTTTTGGTGAATCCGTCCAGACGCTTGACCGATGCCGACCGGGCAGCGATCCGCGCCCACCTCCCGGCGCTCAAGCGGTTGTGCTCCAACGACTATTCAGGCCATCCCGATGGCTGGAACTCGGACCCCGATTTGCCGAGCCGGGCCGTGCTGGTGCGCGGTGGCCGCCTGATGGATTCCGCCTGTTTCGAGAGCGCGGACGCCGCCGCTGACTTCCTGCGCAGAGTGCAGACGGGCGAATCCGCAACCTTCGCTTTCAGGGCGGCTGTAAGCCTGAAAGGCGGGGCTTGACGGAGTTTATCCGGGTACTTTTCGAGGCCCAGCCCTTATGGGGCCACCATGAACAAGTCCCTTCCCTTGGCGGAGCATCCAGTCTGCCATTTACATAAACAGGGCCGGAAATAACTCACAAAACTCACCGCCCGAGGCTGCCAGAACTGGGTCCGAACATTTGCCCGCAAGCTTCGAACATTTGCCCGAACTGCTCGGCGAGAGCTTCGGCGGTTTTCAAGTGCTCATTTTGAGCGCTCTGCACATGCTGATTCGTCCGCCCATTAATTCCTCTTTCGCGCCTCAAGAAACCAGTATGGGTTAATCAGGCATTAACCTTCGGTAAATCGTGAAAGTGCGGTAATATGAATTCAGGCAATCGGCTTGAGTTACCTGCCAGGCCGATTGCCAAACCGTCGTGGGCGGCGACGTTAATTCCGCCCACCTATTCTCAAAGCGAGGTATTCCCATGGCCCGCAATTACACGAGTCACCAAGAGTGGTTTGAAGATGATCCGGTCGGTTATCTGAAAGCCCAGCAGGATTCTATTCTCAACGCGATGAATGCCTTCGCGCAGCAGCAGGCGCAGGCCGCGCAGATGCAGCAGCTTCAAGCCCAGGTGGCCCGCCAGGCCAAACAGTTCGCGGCGCAGCGCCCGGACTACGCGGACGCCCTCAAGCATGTCGTCGATGGCAGGCGGAAGGAATACAAGGCTTTCGGGCTTACCGACGAGCAACTGGACGCCGCGCTGGAATCCGAGGTCGGCGGCCTGATTCGGGCCGAGGTTGCGGCTGGAAGGAATCCCGCCGAGACGATGTATACCTACGCCAAGTCGCGTGGTTTTGAATCGGCACCGAGCAATATCCTGAGTGAGATTTCTGACGAGGACCTGGATAAAGCCTTTGACGATATGCGCAAAGCTGACGGAATCGCAGACGGCCCGTTTTCCGAGCCCATCTTTGAGGAAGAGTAATGGCCAGCACTCGCGGGCTTGCTGAAATCAAGTCGATGCTCGAAAGCCGTGGCGTCAAATATACGCGCGTGACCCGATTCTGGCTGTGGGACATCGAGAATGGTTCCCGTCCGCCGAAGGGGATCAACCGTCCGGGTTTCTGGCTGCTTTCCGAGGGAAACTGGCATCACCTTGGCGATGATCTTGAGGCCGCCCAAGCGGGTATCCAGCAGCTTGCGGACGAACTTCCGCCCGTTGAGAAGGCCGAGCCCGAGGATGTGGCCCCGGCTGCACCTGAGCAGGCATCGCGCCGCAGGAGGGGCTCACATGGCTAGGCCCGCAGGCAGTGCGAACCTGATTCCCGACAAGGCGACGCGAGAGGGCTACTTGAAGCGGCTTCGCCAATCAGCAGACCTCGGCGACTCTCAGGCCCAGGTCGGGCTGTTGCTCTTGGCCGAGGTCCGCCAAGCGCTTCGACAGCTGGAACATGGCGATGGACGACCCTCGCCGCAAGATTGAGCGCCTTCGCAAGGGCGCGGCCGCATCATCGACCCTCGCCGGGACAAACGCAGGCCCTGAGCCGCCGCTGGAGCGCTTGGACCCGGACATGATGGACGACAACGAGTTCGACAAGTTTTGGGACATCCTCACCGCGCACGCGAAGCGCGAGGCAGCCCGCAAACACAGGAGACGACCGTGAGCAATCGCAAAGGCCCCACCGAGCCGAAGAACCCCATGAGGCCGGACAGCACCCCAGCAACCCGCAACCGGGCCAGGAATCACGACACCAAACCCGGCGACCCGCAGCCCAGGCTTGAGCGCGTGAAAGGCCCGAAGCCTGATCCGATTGTCGAGCGCTGACCCTGAGAACAGGCTGGTAACAGTGGATAACAAGGCAGCAGCGCCTTCTCGGTGACGGTATTTCTGACGGTATCTCGAAATTCACGCGCTGCAAGAACGCTTCTGTGGCGCCATTAGAGCCGGATAGTGTGGCTGCCCCCACCACCTTGCAGGGGCCGCCCCATGGGGCGGCCTTTTTATTGCGCGCGCGAAACCCGGTTGCGGCCCAGGCGCTTGGCCTCATACAGGGCACGGTCGGTGCGCTGGATGATCTCCTCGATGGTCTCGTCGCCTCGGAACTTGGCGACGCCAAAGGAGGCGGTGATTTCGCCCAGCGACTGGCCGCTCTCCGTCAGGCGGAGTTGACTGTTCAGCAGGCGACTCCGGATGGTTTCAGCCACGTGCTCCGCACCATCAAGACCGGTATCCGGGAGCAGTGCGGCGAACTCCTCGCCACCAAATCGGCACAAAGTGTCCTGTCCCTTGAGGACTTGCGACAGGAGTCGGCTAACAAACCGCAGAACCTTGTCACCGACCAGATGCCCGTAGGTGTCATTGACTTCCTTGAAGTGGTCGATGTCCAGCATCAGAAGACAGAACGGCTGCTGGTCCGCGCGATGCTTGGTGATGGCATTGGCGATGACGGTGGTAAAAGCACGTCGGTTGAGGAGGCCGGTCAGGGGGTCGGTGCTGGCATCCTTTCTTGCTTCGTCCAGTTCCTTGCGGAGCCGCTCGATTTCTTCCGTTGCGCCGGAAAGGCGTGTGCTCGAGTACTTGCTGCTGGTTTCGAGTTGACGTGTGTCATCGACGACATGCTGAGTGATTTCGCGCAGAAGGCTGGCATCGGGGTCGCCTCTCAAGCGCTCGATGTGCGTACCCAGGCCGTTGGCATATTGGGCGAATTCGTTGCCGGTATGGAGCAGTTGAAGCATGACCGAACGCAGGATGCGCTTGAGTTCTTCCTGGGCGCCCTGCACGGTGCCGATGGCGCCGTGAGCGATGTGCTCGTCAAACAGGCTGAGGGAGGCATCCTCAGACAGTCGCCCGTGTTGCTCGAGCTGAGTGTCGATGGCTCTGTTGAGGGAGGGGCTCCGTGCAAGGATGTATTCGTAGCAGAGTGCATAGTTGCGCGGATTGGGAGGGATTTCGTGGCGCCCCATCATTTGCAGCACAAGGCGCAGATTGGAAGCGGCTTCTTCCGGAGTGTCAGGGTAGTCGTTGTACATGGTGACCTGTATTTCAGCCGTGGCAAAGTTGCCCGAGTTCGCGTTCGAGCAGGCGGTTGTCGGCAAGGTTCAGTTCAAGCAGACGGCGCAGGCTGGTCATGCTGTCCAGATCGATCGCGACCCACTCACAGCCAAGACGTCGACCTTCCCGATGGCGAGGAACGGCTTGAAGGTGGATGGCCAAGCTCTCGTCGGACAAGGGAATATGCAGGGAAAAGCGTGCGTTATCGGGGGTATGGGCATCCTCGGGGACTTCGAGGAGTACGCCCTTGATTGAAATATCGATAATGTGCACAGCGAAGCGCTGCTGCGGGGTCTCAAGTTGAGCGTCGGTGTCGAACTGGATGCGTGAGTATTTGCGCACGATGATCAGTCCCGCTTTTCGGTAATCAAACAAGCTTCTTTGTATTTGTAACCTAATTTAAATGCCTTCGCTTGGATGGTCCATAAGAAAAATGCGAGTCTCATGAGAATGACTGATGAAGGTTGAGGCTTTGTGTCCGGCCGAGATCGAGCTTGATG
This sequence comes from Pseudomonadota bacterium, assembly GCA_040758395.1. Lineage (GTDB taxonomy): Bacteria > Pseudomonadota > Gammaproteobacteria > Halothiobacillales > Halothiobacillaceae > Thiofaba. The sequence continues at coordinate 32,682 of JBFLVP010000022.1, read as the reverse complement.
CCGCCGGCCTGCCGCGTAGCTCGGCGTACGGTGATGTTTACTACTCGGCCGACGGTGGTCTGGCTGAAACCCGGCATGTGTTCTTGCGGGCCAATCGCTTGCCGGATCGCTGGCTAGCCTGTCAGCGATTCGTCATCGGCGAGACGGGGTTTGGTACGGGACAGAACGCGCTTGTGGCCGCACGGGCCTTCCTTGATACAGCCCCACTGGATGCGATCCTGCACATCGTATCGGTTGAGAAGCATCCCATTCGGAAGGATCAACTCGCCATTCTGTACCCGCAGGATCATCCGCTGGCCGGACTCGCGGCCGAGCTTCTTGCCCAATATCCGGATCTGATTCCTGGAACACACCGGCTCGAGCTTGCCGGGGGGAGGGTGGTGCTCACCCTGCTGTTTGGCGATGCGCTGGAGATCCTGCCGTTTGCGCGCATGCGGGTTGATGCCTGGTTCCTGGATGGTTTCGCTCCGGCGAAGAACCCCGCCATGTGGCAACCTGCGTTATTTGAGGTCATGGCCCGCCTGTCGGCGCCCGGAGCGACCTTTGCGACGTTCACCTGTGCCCGCATGGTACGGGACGGTCTGGCTGCCGCTGGATTCGTGTGCGAGAAACGTCCCGGATTCGGCCGCAAGCGCGAGATGCTGGTCGGGCACTGGGCGGGGGAGTCCTTGCCGGATCGCGGTCCGCCGTGGTTCCCGTGTGGGGCGACACCCAGCGGGCGTGAGGCGGTGATCATCGGCGCGGGCATTGCCGGAGCCTCGGTCGCCCGGCGGCTGGCTGAGCGAGGCTGGTGCGTGCAGGTGCTCGAGCGCCATGCCGACCCCGCGCGGGAGGCCTCCGGCAATCACGCGGGGATTCTGCTGCCAGTGCTCAGTGCGGAATGGAATGCGCTCAGTCGCATCGCCAGCCTTGGACTGGGGTATGCGAGGCGGATGCTGGACCGACTGGCGCAGACGCACCCCGAGATCGACTGGCATCCTTGCGGGGTCCTGCGCTTGGCGCGCAATCCGCGGCATGCCGCCCAACAGCTCAAGATCGCCGCCAGCCTGAACCTGCCGCCTGAATTCGCCCGTTGGGTCGAGGCGGAGGAAGGCTCGGAGCTCATCGGTGCGCGGGTTGAGCAGCCCGGCTGGTGGTTTTCGGGCGGCGGCTGGGTGCATCCCCCGGCTGTTGTGAGGGCGCTGCTGGATCACCCGGGGATACGTCTGCAAACCGGTGCGTCTGTCACAGCGTTGCAGCGGGACGAGAGCGGCTGGGTCGTTGTCGGCGAGGGCGGCCATTCGCTTGCGGTCTGCGAGACAGTCATCCTGGCGAATGCCCATGCCCTGAACGATCTGCTGCCCGGGGCATTGCCGCTGGCGCCGGTACGTGGGCAGATCAGTCTGTCGCCGTCCAGGGACAGCCTTGCGGGACTGCGCGCGGTGGCCTGTCGTGAGGGGTATGTCATCCCGGAGCGCGAGGGGCTGCACTGCTTCGGCGCCAGTTTTGCGCACGGCGTGCACGATCCGGGGCCGCGCCGGGAGGATCATGAGGGCAATGTCGATCGCCTGCGCGCCATCCTGCCTGACGTCGAGGAGAGGTCGCCTGATTCGCTGGGGGGGCGGGTCAGCCATCGCTGCGCCACCCCTGACCGGCTTCCGGTGGCCGGTCCGCTGCATGATGCCGAGGCCTTCCGGCGGGAGTTCGAGGGGCTGCATCTCGGCTGGCCCGCGCGGCGTTTCCCGACGGCGCGTTTGCTCAGAGGGCTGTGGGTGACGACCGGCCATGGCGCGCGCGGCCTGGTGTGGACGGCCTTGTTGGGCGAGCTGCTGGCAAGCGAGCTGAACGGCGATCCGTTGCCACTGACGGAGGATCTGCTGCATGCCTTGCATCCGGCGCGCTTCGATTATCGGCAGATGCGCTCGGCGCCGGAGCACCGGCAGGCCTGGGTGGCTGGGGATGAATCCCTGTAGGAGCGGGCTTGCTCGCGATCTCCCGTCATCGCGAGCAAGCTCGCGCCTACGATTTAAGCGCCGTACCGCACCTCGATGATGCAGTAGCTGCGCTCCCCGCCCGGCAGGCGCACGGTGATCTCGTCGCCCGCCGCACGGCGCATCAGGGCCCGGGCCATGGGCGAGTCCAGGCTGATCCAGTTGCGCTTGGGGTCGAACTCGTCGGGACCGACGATGCGAACCTCCAGCTCCATCCCATCGTCGTCTTCCAGCACCACCCAGGCACCGAAGAACACGCGGGAAGAATCGGACGGTGTTTCGGAAACCACCACCATGCCGTCCAGCCGCTTGCGCAGGAAGCGCACGCGGCGGTCGATCTCGCGCAGCATCTTCTTGCCGTAGATGTACTCGGCGTTCTCGGAGCGGTCGCCCAGCGCGGCGGCCTCGGATACGGCCTGCACGACCTTGGGGCGTTGCACGCGCCAGAGGTCGTTGAGTTCTTCGGTCAGGCGCCGGTGGCCCTCGGGGGTGATGTACTTGGAGCCGTGCATGCTCACACCGGGATGATTTCGACCTGGCCCTTTTTCTCGGTGATGGTCTGGCTGATGCTGCGCATGGCCTGCTGGACGTCCTTCAGGCGGTTGTCCTTGAGCACGCCGCCGGCCGCGCCGGGGTGGCCTCCGCCTTCGAAATAGCGGCCGGAGATGATGCCCACGTCCACGCCGTTGTTGGAGCGCAGCGACATGCGGCCATTGCCGCCGACACGGATCGCCATGTCCATCTTGCCCTGGTTCTCCATCAACTCCATGACCACGCCGCGGAACACGTCGTGCGGCCAGTTGAAGAAGATTCCAGCGCGGTACCCGTCGATACGCAGCATGGGAATCTCGCTGGGCGGGATGACCTCGGCGCAGAGCTTGTGGAACTTGTCCTTGAGCGGGGCCTCGCTGTCGTCGACCGCGGTGTCGGCGATGCGGCCGCGCAGGAAGTCCTTGCGGTAGTCGTAGACACCACGCTCAAGCTCCTCCAGGCTGGCGCCCTGCTCCATGCGCTGGAAGAAGGCATCCATGATATGGAAACGGAAGTCGCGCTTGAGCTCGCTCAGCGGCGGGGCCAATTGGTCGTCCTCCATGATCAGTCCGATCAGGAAGATGGAGCGGTGGAAGCGCGCATCGTCCTTCAGCCAGCGGTCGCCGACGTCGATGAAGTCGGCTCGCGCACCATACAGCGCCTGATCGGCCGCGCTCAGATAGGGGGTGACGGCCTCGAAGGCCAGTCGGCTGGCGCAGCGGGTGGTGTCCAGGTAGTACCAGTCATGCTTGGCGGCCGCGTCCTCGCCGGTGGCATGGTGGTCGAGCAGCATGACCGTGTGCCTGGGCCGCTCAGGGGTGATGGATTGCTTGAGCATGGTGGCCAGGTCGGCGCTCAGCAGGCCGGGCTTGGCCGTCTGCTTGGCCGGTTTCTCGACGGCGACGGCTTCGCCTGCGATGCGCCTGGCCACCATGTCGGCCTGTTCGACGGTCAGGTTCAGGTCGGTGATCAGCAGCATGGCCGGTTCGTTCACCTGAGCCATGTCCGCGAAGATGCGTTCCAGGGTGGCCGGCACGTCGCGGTAGTCGGCGTTGTAATAGCGAGCGCGGAAGCCCGCCGCGCGGGTCATGTACTGCGCGCCGTAACCGTCGAGGTCGTTGTGGCTGAGGTGGAAAAGGAGGACGTCGCGGTTCGGCAGAATGGGGGTGGTCATGCGATTCTGGGCTCAAGAGGGGCGGCTATTGTGCCGCACACGGCGAACTTACCCAACCTCGGTGGCGACGACGCCGGCGGGCTCTTCGTGGATCATGATGTCGGCCCCCGGGAAGGCTGCGCACAGTACATGCCTGACCTGGTCGCCGATGTCGTGCGAGCGGCGCAAGGTGATGTTGTCGTCAAGCACGATATATAGTTCAAAGAAGTAGACGCTTCCGGACTGGCGGCTGCGCAGGCTGCTGATGCCGTGCACGCCCTCGACCGTGAGCGCGAGTTCGCGGGCCTGTTCGGCGATCTCGTCCGGCAGCTCGCGATCCATGAGCTGGTTGAGCGCATCGCGCGCGATGCTGATTGCGCTCCAGGCGACGTAGAGTGCGATCAGGATGCCGATGATGGCATCCGCCCTGTGCATGTCCCACAGGCTCAGCAGGAGGGCGAGGATGACCGCGAGATTGCTCAGCAGGTCGGTGGCGTAATGAAGGGCATCGGCACGGATGGCGGTCGAGCCGGTCTTGCGCACCACGGCGAACTGGAAGCTGACCAGCAGGGCGGTGAGGATCATCGAAAGGATCATGACTCCGAAGCCGACGTCGGTCTGCTCTATCGGCTGAGGATTGGTCAGTCGCCAGGCCCCCTGCAGGCCGAGCATGACCGCTGAACCCAGGATGAACATGGACTGGGCCAGCGCGGCGAGGGCTTCGGCCTTGCCATGGCCGAAGCGGTGGTCATGATCTGGCGGCACCAGGGCCCAGCGCACGGCCAGGAAGGTGAGGAGGGAGGCGACCAGGTCGGCGGAGGAGTCGAGCAGCGAGGCCAGAAGACTGACCGAGTCCGTGAACCACCAGCCGCCCAGCTTGGCCATGATCAGCGTCAGTGCGGTCGCCAGGCTGGCCTGGGTGGCCAGACGGAGCAACCGAGCGTTGTGGTCGGGATTGGACGCGGTGGGCAACATGGGTTAATAATTAATTCGTGTTATGTGCACATAAACTTTATCGAGGAGCGTCACAGTGAAACAGACCGTCCTGATGGAAAAATACCCGATCTTCGAACTCGAGCTCGGCAAGTCCGAAACCAGCTTCAAGAGCGTCGACGAGATCATCGCTCACCTGAAGGCCAAGATCGATGCCCATCCCGTTGCCGCGTTCATCGGTGTCTTCGATCACTACGGCCACACCAAGGGCCTGCCCGAAGGCCAGGTGGCGCCGAACATCCTGGATGCCAAGCTGATCGTGTTCTGCTTCGGCACCGCGTTGCCCAACCCGCACGTGATGGCGGTCCGTCCGCGCTCCATCGGCGTGGCCGATCTGGGCGACAAGTTCGTGATCAACTTCCTCGAGCCGCCGATGCCGGTCGCCACCCAGGCGATGGAGGCGTGGGTCAAGGGTTTGCGTAACGCCTGATTCCCCACGCATCAGCTTACCTGCAAGGCCGGGCATGAAACCCGGCCTTTTTCATGGCCTCAACTCCGAGCGGGCTGGCCCGCTGTGTCGTTTTCGGCCACGTGGTAGCGCGGGTCTTCGGAGATGTTCACTTCGACCAGATCGCCCGCCTTGCGCAGCAGCTCCCGGCACTCGGGGCTGAGGTGACGCAGGTGCAGGATCTTGCCCAGGGCGCGGTACTTGTCGGCCAGGTTGTCGATGGCCTCCAGCGCGGAATGATCGGCCACGCGCGAACGGGCGAAATCGATGATGACCTCGTCCGGGTCGCTCTTCGGATCGAACAGCTCGTGGAAGTTCTGCACCGAGGCGAAGAACAGCGGGCCAATCAGGCGGTAGACCTTGCTGCCGTCGTCGCGGAATTCGGTCTCGGCGCGGATGTGCTTGGCATGCTCCCAGGCGAAGATCAGCGCGGAGACAATGACGCCCGTGATGACCGCCGCCGCGAGGTCGACCACCACGGTGATGATGGCGACCATCGCGCTGATGGCGATCTCCCGCTTGGGCACCCTGCCGATCATGTGCAGCGTGCCCCATTCGAAGGTACCGATGACCACCATGAACATCAGGCCGACCAGCGCGGCCAGCGGGATCTGCTCGATCAGCGGCGCGAGGAAGAGGATGAAGGCGAGCAGGGCCAGCGCGGCGGTGATGCCGGACAGGCGCCCGCGGCCGCCGGATTCCGCGTTGATCACGCTCTGTCCGACCAGGGCGCAGCCGCCCATGCCGCCGAAGAGGCCGCTGGTGACGTTGGCCGCGCCCAGCGCCACGCATTCGCGGTTCGGCTTGCCGCGCGTCTCGGTGATCTCGTCCACCAGTTGCAGGGTAAGCAGCGACTCGATCAGGCCAACCCCGGCAAAGACGAAAGCGTAGGGCAGCACGATCCACAAGGTTTCCCAGGTCATCGGCACCTGTGGGATGGCGAACTCGGGCAGGCCGCCCGCAATCGAGGCCATGTCGCCCACGGTGCGGGTGTCCAGCCCGATCGCAGCCACGAGCAGAGTCACGGCGATGATGGCGACCAGAGTCGCGGGCACCGCCTTGGTCAGGCGCGGGAAGAAATGGATGATGGCCATGGTCAGCGCGATCAGGCCGAGCATGACGTAGAGCGCGTTACCGCTGATCCATACCTTGAGACCTTCCGGCGTGGTCATCTTGAACTGCTCGAACTGGGCCAGCAGGATCACGATGGCCAATCCGTTCACGAAGCCGAGAAACACGGGATACGGCACGATGCGGATGAACTTGCCCAGCTTGAGCATCCCCACGCCGATCTGGATCAGGCCCATCAGCACCACGGCCGCCAGCAGATACTGTGGTCCGTGCTGGACCACGAGGGCCACCATCACCACCGCCAGCGAGCCCGCCGCCGCCGAGATCATGCCGGGGCGTCCGCCGAAGCTGGACGTGATCAGTGCGACGATGAAGGCGGCATACAGGCCCATCAGCGGATGAAGCTGCGCGACCAGGGCGAAGGCCACCGCCTCCGGCACCAGGGCGAGGGCGACGGTCAGGCCGGAGAGCATGTCGGCACGAGCGTTGCGCGGCGCGCGCGAGGCAATCAGATGGAACATGGGATGGTATGGCGAGAGTCCGAACGGGCCGGCAGTCTAACAGCCCTGTGTGACAGGCCCAATCCTCACACTGATGTGGGCGTTTCAGGCTAAGATTTCCTCCATTGCGCCAGGATGGGGTCGCCTCGTGATCGAGCCAACCGATTTTCTCAAGATGACCGTCAGCCTGTTCGCCATTGTCGAGCCGGTGGGGATCGTGCCGTTTTTCCTCGCGGTCACCCAGGGCTGGACACGCCAGCGCAGCCTCAAGGCCGCGCGCACGGCGGCATTTACCGTACTGGCAGTGTTGATGGCATCGCTGATCGCAGGCGAGGGCATGCTGGGGATATTCGGTATCAGCCTCGCGTCCTTTTCGGTCGGCGGCGGCCTGATCCTCTTGATCCTTGCGCTGTCCATGTTGCGCGCGCAGGAGGTCGGTCTGCGCCAGACCCCGGAGGAGGCCGAGGAAACACCCGACCGCAATGCCGCCGCAGTCGTGCCGTTGGGCGTACCCCTGCTGGCCGGGCCTGGGGCGATCAGTAACGTCATCATCCAGTCGCACCAGTACGGTGGTGGCGTCGATGTCTACGTGGCGCTGGCGGCGGCCATCATCCTGGTGGCCTTTGCGGTGGGCGTGGTCTTCAGTTTCGGCGACTGGATCGCCCAGCGGCTGGGGACCATCGGGGTCAACCTCGTCACTCGTCTGATGGGCCTGATCCTCGCCGCGCTGGCGGTGGAGATGATGGCGAAGGGGATGGGTGAGCTGTTCCCAGGCCTGGCGCATTGAGGCACATGAGTTGTCAGCTCACGGAAGGGGGTTAAGATACCAGCCATGCATCATCCAGGATTCTTTCTCAGCCTGATGTTTGGCCTGCTGGGGCTTTCTCAGCCAGGCTGGGCGGATCTTTGCCGCTCGGTCAATGCCGACGGTGTGGCATCGTTCTCGAATGATTGCAACAAGAGCACCGGCAAGCAGCGTGCGCCGGATGGCTACATCTATCACTACAAGGGCCCGGACAACGTCATCTACCTGACCAATGTTCCGGACCGCTCCAAACAGTTGCTCTCCAAGCGGGCGTATTACTCCCCCAAGGGCTGGAACGACTCTCCCGCCTCCAGCAGTCGTTGGGCGCTCAATCGCCAGGCTTATGACGATCTCATCCGCAGCACCGCCGCGCAGCACGGGGTCGATCCCGCACTGGTGCGTGCGGTGGTGCATGCGGAAAGCGGCTTCAATCCCCGTGCCTTGTCTCCGAAAGGGGCGACCGGACTCATGCAGCTCATGCCGGCCACCGCCGAGCGCTTTGGGGTGAGCAATATCTATGATCCTGTGGAGAACGTGCGCGGCGGCGTGTCCTACCTGCGCTTCCTGCTCAACATGTTCGACCATGACGCCCGCCTGGCGGTGGCGGCCTATAACGCGGGAGAGAATGCGGTGCGCAAGTACGGCGGGATTCCGCCCTATGATGAAACGACCAATTACGTTGCCCGAGTGATGAACCTGCATGGCCGATATCGCAGCGAATAGTGATCTGGCCCCGGTTCGGGAGGAACTGAGCGCTTTCCTGGCCAGCCGTGCCTCGCTGGTTCTCGGTACGCGGGGCGATGAGGGTCGGGCGGAATTGAGCGTGGCGCCGTTCGTGGCCGATGTCGATGGCTTCGTCATTTTCCTCAGCGATCTTGCCCCGCATACCCGCAACCTGCGTCGCGAGCCGCGGGCGGAGGTCCTCTTGCTGGAGGACGAGGCGGAGACACGCCAGCCCTTCGCCCGCCGCCGGGTGAGCCTGTCCTGCAAGGTCGACTCGCTGGACCGCGAGTCTGAGGAGGGGGGGACTCTGCTCGATCGCATGGAGGCCGCGTTCGGCGGCATCGTTCCCTTGCTGCGAAGTCTGCCTGATTTTCACCTGTTCAGGCTGACACCCCAGGCCGGACGCTATGTGGCTGGCTTCGGCAAGGCTTATCGGCTGGAAGGCCTCACCCTGGTCGAGCACCTGCGCGGCTGACGGGGGCGTCTCAGACCTTGATCCGCATCAGGCGCAAGGCCTCGCGCAACACCTCCGGCGTGGCCTCCTTGCGCGGCGCGTGCTCGCTCAGGTGGCGGCGGAAGGCGCGTGCGCCAGGCTGGCCGTGAAAGGCGCCGAGAATATGGCGGGTCATGGCGTGCAGCTGCGTGCCCTTCGCCGTTTCCTTTTCGACATACGCCATGAAGCTGCCCATGGCCTCTTCGGGTGTAGGATCGGGACGCGCATCGCCGAAGATGCGGCGGTCGGCCTCCAGCAACAGGAATGGGTTTTCGTAGGCCGCGCGGCCGATCATCACGCCATCCACATGCGCCAGCTGCGCCTCGGCGTCGTTCAGGCTGCGAATGCCGCCATTGATGCTGATGCTCAGTTGCGGGAAATCCTGCTTCAGCTGATGGACCATGTCATAACGCAGCGGCGGAATCTCTCGGTTTTCCTTGGGGGAGAGGCCCTGCAGCCAAGCCTTGCGGGCGTGGATGATGAAAATCTCGCAGCCCGCGTCGGCAACCGTTTCCACGAAGCGGGCCAGCGGTTCGTAGCCTTCCTGATGATCGATACCGATGCGTGATTTCACCGTCACCGGGACAGGGGTGACTGCACGCATGGACGCCACACACTCGGCGACCAGCGATGGCTCCGCCATCAGGCAGGCGCCGAACCGGCCGCTCTGCACCCGGTCGGACGGGCAGCCGACGTTCAGGTTGATCTCGTCATAGCCGTAGCCGGCGCCGATGCGCGCGCACGTCGCCAGATCGGCGGGGTCGCTGCCACCCAGTTGCAGTGCGACAGCATGCTCGGCAGGGTTGAACCCGAGATGACGGTCTCGGTCGCCATGCAGGATGGCGCCTGTCGTGACCATTTCGGTGTAGAGCAGGGTGTGGCGGCTGAGCAGGCGGGCGAAGTAACGGAAGTGTCTGTCAGACCAGTCCAGCATGGGCGCGGTGGAGAGTCGGCGGTCGATCATGCCGGCGTTCATTCGTTCGAAAGGGGCGGCATTGTAACGCCCCGCATGCGCGCCTGCCTCAGAGCCTGTGAAAATATCCCCTGCCGTCGCGAGGGTGACCCTGGGCGTGTCCGGCAAGGCGCGGGGTGCAGAAAATCGCGAGCGTAGCAGGGTCTACGTAAGTGATTTTCGGGGCCCCCGCAACGCCGCCGGGCGCGTCCAGGGGAAGCCGCAGTAGGTGAGGGGATATTTTCACAGGCTCTCAATGCAGGGTGGCGCCGCTCGAGGGGCGTGATTCGACGTATTCCTGCACCAGCAGCTGTAGCGCGGCATCGTCGAAGATGGGGCGGGTGAGCCCGGCGCGCAATCCCGCATCGAAGTCGACAACCGACATCATCACACTCGGTTCCTGGCGCACATTGACGAAGGTTACGATGCGCTTGTCGGCATCGTAACCGCTGAACATCAGGCGCCGCAGCACGCAACCCTCGCAGACATGGATCTGGAACCATGCAAAGCGGTGCTCGCGCTCCAGTCGTTCGAGCAGGGCGTCGAGCGCAAGGTTTTCGAGCGCGCCCATGTCCGGTTCCGGCAGCTCGACCGGTGGAGGGAGAACGGCGGGGGCGGGCTCTTCGTCAAGCAGCTCGCCCTCCACGATGTCGCTGCTGATGGCGGGAAGGTGAACACGCTCCTCGCGCGCGAGACCCGATTCGATGTTGATGACCGGGAGCAGCAGCTCCTGGTTACGGGCCTCGATGGCCTCCAGCAAGGCTTGGTGGTCGGTATGAAGCTCGTCCAGCGCGGTTTCGATCAAGGTGGCATCGAAACCCGAGAAGGTGCCGAGGAAAGCACGCAGACGCCGGATCAGGAGTTGGCCGGATGCATGCTCCAGGTAATGCATGCTCTCGACCGAGGTCGGCAGATCCTGAACGCTTTCGATCAGCTCATGCAGCATCTGCAGGGTATTGCGCAACACGACGGAATCACGTTCGTGACGGTGCCTGAGCAGCAGGATGGCCAGCGCCGGGCCCATCAGGTGAGTCAGCATTCGGTGCAGCGTGGGGGTCACCCGCTTGCCACGCATCTGCAACTGGATCTGCCGGGTTGCCAGCCGGCGGGCGATCTTGATGCGTTCCTGATGATCGGCGGTGGCGTCTTCATTCCACAGGCGGTTGTGGATCTCTTCCTTCAGGTACTGCAGATACTTGATGACATGCAGCCAGAAGCCAGGGCCGCTCGCGGCACGGGACTCCATCAGGCCGATCATCCGCGCGATTTCCTCGCCGATATCGGCAAACTTGTCCTCGCTCTCGAGGTCGATGACAAGATCGGACAGCAGGGTCAGGGCGCGGCGCATCGGGTGACGGCGATCATGCACCACGCCACGGTCGTAGGCGGCCACCTGATTCAGTGCGGGGGTGATGCGGGCCAGGGATTGACCAATCGGTGAGGCCCCCGTTGCTGCGGCAGGCAGAGCACCCAGGCTTTCAAGTTGCTGGCCCAGCCAGGGCGCGGCCAGATCGGTCGGAAGCGGCGAGGGATAGTTCCCAAGTCCTTCACCGAAGGCGGCCAGCTGCGGGAAGCCGGACGGGCTCGGGGGTTGGCCCGGAGCCGGGGGCCGAACGGCTGGCGCTGTTTCCATATCGTTCAGGCTGAACGAGCGCAAGCCTTGCTCGGGGGCGGCGGCTTGCATCTGTTCGGTGGTTCTGGGCGTGGGGGCGCTGGCTGCGCCGCGCCGCAGATAGCCGACCGGGATGCTTGGCAGCACGCCCTGGTTGACCAGCCATTGGTTCATTTCGGCATAGACGTTGGCGAGGGAGTGTACGGCCTGCTTTTCCAGCACGCGGTACACCACCTGGCGGGTTTCGAACTCCAGCGAAGCGTGGCGCAAGGCCATTTCCAGCGCGCGTAACGCGGCTTCGGGCGTGATGGACGTCGGTGCCCCGGTTTCGCCGATGGACCCGATGCGGGTGGCCATCGCCTGGATTTCGTCACCGGCGCGGTTGGCGATGCGCTGGGCCAGGGTAGCGAGGGTGACGTTCTCGTCCATCGCCTCGTTGGACACCAGCTCCAGCTGATTGATGGAGGCCGGGGCCTGGGGCGTATCATCGCCCCCCGCCGAGCGCAGATTCTGCTCGAATGCGCTCAGAATTTCGTTGCGCGAGGCGCGCAACATGCGCATGGCGTCGAAATAGAGGTGTTGTTCCTGCAGCGAAGCGCTCTTCTCCGCCATGCCCAGCAGGATGTCGACCATCTGATCGAACAGGCTTGAAACGCGCTGGGTAAGCCCTTCAATCAAGCGCTTGAAGGCATCGGCGGCAAGTTCGGGGTTCGGCTTGGGAGTGTCCGGCTCGGACATGGGCGGCTCCGTCTTCGTTGCATGATATCAACGGGCCAAGCGTACCGCATTAGCGTGTGGTTTGCCGATGGTTGCCAGCGCTCGGCGCGCGCACATAAAAAAGGCCGGAAGTTTCACTTCCGGCCTTTTCGATCTTGGTAGCGGGGGCAGGATTTGAACCTACGACCTTCGGGTTATGAGCCCGACGAGCTACCGGGCTGCTCCACCCCGCAATCGATGGAAGGCATTATAGGGATGCATTCGAGCTTGTCAAGTTAAATGACAGTGTCATAAAGCTGTCGTGGAGCCACGACCAAGGCGGCGCTATGCTGGGGGCGAGTCATCACACGCACAGGGGAAGATGCATGCGCTATGTCCGTTTGTTCGATGAACTGACGATCGATGATGTGCCGCTGGTGGGCGGGAAGAACGCCTCGCTGGGCGAGATGTTCCGCACCCTCAAGCCGAAGGGTGTGAATGTCCCTGGCGGCTTCGCCACCACCGCCGAGGCCTACTGGGCGGTGATCGATCACAACGACCTGCGCGGGCGCATCTTCGATCTGCTTGCCACTTTGGATGTCAGCGACGTGGTCCGCCTGGCCGAGGTGGGCCAGACCATCCGCGATTGGCTGACGCATGCCGAGCTTCCCGACGAACTGGCCCGCGAGATCAGCGAGGCCTACCGCCAGATGGGCGACAACCTGGACGTGGCGGTACGCAGTTCCGCAACCGCCGAAGACCTGCCGACCGCGTCCTTCGCCGGCCAGCAGGAGACCTACCTGAACATCCGTGGCGAGGCGAGCCTGCTCGCAACCTGCAAGCGCGTGTTCGCCTCGCTGTTCACCGACCGTGCCATCGCGTACCGCACCCATCAGGGCTTCGAGCACGACAAGGTGGCGCTCTCGATCGGTGTGCAGCGCATGGTGCGTTCGGACCTCGCGGCCTCCGGCGTGATGTTCACCCTCGATACCGAGTCCGGTTTCCGCGATGCGGTCCTGGTCACCGCCGCCTACGGCCTGGGTGAGAACGTGGTGCAGGGCGCGGTCAACCCGGACGAATTCCTCGTCTTCAAGCCGACCCTCGCCAGTGGCCACCGACCGATCGTCAAGCGCCAGCTCGGCAGCAAGGCCATGCGGATGATCTACACCCATGACAGCCTGGCCGGACGCTCCACCCGCAACATCGAGGTACCGCCGGAGGAGCGTCATCGCTTCTGTATCGATGACGACGAGGTGCTGGAGCTCGCCCGCCAGGCCGTCATCATCGAGGAACACTATGGTCGCCCGATGGACATCGAGTGGGCCAAGGATGGCAACACGGGTGAGCTGCTGATCCTTCAGGCCCGTCCGGAAACGGTCCAGGCACGCGCCGACGTCAGCCTGTTCAAGCAATACATTCTTGAAGGGGGAGGCGAGGCGAAGCATGAGATTGTCGCCAGCGGTCGCAGCGTTGGCCAGAAGATCGCCACCGGCACCGCGCGGGTGATCCTGCATGCGCGCGACATGCACCAGCTCAAGGAGGGCGAGGTGCTGGTCACCGACATCACCGACCCGGACTGGGAGCCGATCATGAAGCTCGCCTCCGCCATCGTCACCAACCGGGGCGGACGGACGTGCCATGCCGCCATCATCGCGCGTGAACTGGGCATTCCGGCGGTGGTCGGTTGCGGCGACGCGACCCAGACGGTGCCGAGCGGCGAGGCGGTCACCGTTTCCTGTGCCGAGGGCGATACCGGCTTCATCTATCGCGGCGAACTGCCGTTCCGGGTCGAGGAGCAGCGCCTGGACGAGGCCGCCGCGCACACCCGCACCAAGGTCTACGTCAACGTCGCCCAGGCCGAGCAGGCCTTCGAATTCTCCCGTCTGCCCGCCGATGGCGTGGGCCTGGCGCGGCTCGAGTTCATCATCATGCGCGGCATCCAGGCGCACCCGAACGCCCTGCTCCAGCCGGAGAAGGTCGATGAGGAATCACGCACGCAGATCGCTCGTCTGACGCGCGGCTACCAGGACGGCCGTGATTTCTTCGTCCGCCGCCTGGCCGAGGGTGTGGCGCAGATCGCCGCCGCCTTCTACCCGCGTCCAGTGATCGTCCGCTTTTCAGACTTCAAATCCAATGAATACGCAGCCCTGTTGGGCGGCGCGCCGTTCGAGCCGCACGAGGAGAACCCGATGATCGGGCTGCGCGGCGCGGCCCGTTACCATCATCCGGACTACGCCGAGGGCTTCGCGCTGGAGTGCGAGGCGATGAAACTGGTACGCGAGACCATGGGGCTGGACAACGTTGCCTTGTTGTTGCCCTTCGTGCGCTCGGTGGGCGAGGCCCGCGAGGTCATCGAGCTGATGGCGAGGAACGGCCTCAAGCGCGGCGAGGCCGGTCTCAAGCTCTACATCATGTGCGAGATTCCCTCCAACGCCATCCTCGCGGATCAGTTCCTGGATCTGTGCGACGGCTTCTCCATCGGCTCCAACGACCTGACCCAGCTCACCCTGGGCGTGGATCGCGACTCCGGCCTGCTGACCGGCTTCGACGAGCGCGACCCGGCGGTGCTGGAACTGATCCGCATGGCGATCAGCGCCTGCCGCGCGCAGGGCAAGTACATCGGCATCTGCGGCCAGGCCCCGTCTGATTTCCCGGAGATCACCCGATTCCTGGTGGAGCAGGGGATCGATTCCCTCTCGCTCAACCCGGACAGCCTGCTGCGCATGCGTCAGGTGGTGGGGGAGACCGAGCGAGGATGAATAACCGCCGGCGTTTTTTGTAGGAGCGACCTTGGTCGCGATCATCCTGTAGCAGGAAGCATCGCGGGCAAGCCCGCTCCTACAGGGGGCAACCCCGTGTTCTCCTCTGCTCTGTCTCAGAGCCGTCGGCTGATCCGCACCACGTCCTCGTCCGAGGCGAGCAGCTGCTGGGTGAAGCCCATGCGCTCCGCCAGGGCGAGCATGGCGCGGTTGCGCGGCAGGACCTCGCCTGCTCGAGTGGGGGATGATTCCCTGTCCCTCAACCCAGACAGCCTGCTGCGCATGCGTCAGGTGGTGGGGGAGACCGAGCGAGGATGAATAACCGCCGGCGTTTTTTGTAGGAGCGACCTTGGTCGCGATCATCCTGTAGCAGGAAGCATCGCGGGCAAGCCCGCTCCTACAGGGGGCAACCCCGTGTTCTCCTCTGCTCTGTCTCAGAGCCGTCGGCTGATCCGCACCACGTCCTCGTCCGAGGCGAGCAGTTGCTGGGTGAAGCCCATGCGCTCCGCCAGGGCGAGCATGGCGCGGTTGCGCGGTAGGACCTCGCCTGCTCGAGTGGGGGATGATTCCCTGTCCCTCAACCCAGACCGCCTGCTGCGCATGCGTCAGGTGGTGGGGGAGACCGCGCGAGGATGAATAACCGCCGGCGTTTTTTGTAGGAGCGACCTTGGTCGCGATCGTCGTGCGGCAGGAAGCATCGCGGGCAAGCCCGCTCCTACAGGGAGCAACCCCGCGTTCTCGTCTGGTTTGGCTCAGAGCCGCCGGCTGATTCGCACCACGTCCTCATCCGAGGCGAGCAGTTGCTGGGTGAAGCCCATGCGCTCCGCCAGGGCGAGCATGGCGCGGTTGCGCGGAAGCACCTCGCCGATCAGTTCGCGCACGCCGCGCTGGCGGGCCGATTCGATCAGAGCCTCGATCAGCAGGCTGCCGATGCCCTGGCCGTGCCAGGCGTCGCTGACCACCACCGCGAACTCCGCGTTTTCGCCGTCGGGCTCCACACTGTAGCGCGCCACGCCGACCTCGGTCTCCACCCCGTTCGCCTCATGCAGGGCGACGAAGGCCATCTCGCGGTCATAGTCGATCTGGGTGAAACGCACCAGCATGTCCGGGGTGAGCTCGTCGATGGCGCGCATGAAGCGCATGTAGCGGCTCTCCTCGGACAGGCTGCGGACGAAGTTCTGCTCCAGTTCCGCGTCTTCCGGGCGGATCGGGCGCAGTTCGATCTCGCGCCCGTCGCCGACCGTGACGCGGCGGGCGAAGTGGGCTGGGTAGGGGTGGATGGCCATGTGCCCGTAGCGCTCGGCCGGGTGATGCACGTCGGCAAGCTCGATCCGCGCATCGACCGCGATCACGCCCAGTTCGCCCGCGAGCAGGGGGTTGATGTCCAGCGCGGCGATCTCCGGCAGTTCGCAGACCATCTCCGAGATGCGCAGCAGCACCTTCTCCACCCCCGCCTGTTCGACCGGCGGCGCGCCACGGAAGCTGTCCAGCATGCGCGCGGCCTTGGTGTGGCGGATCAGCCGCTCGGCCAGCGGCCGGTTGAGCGGGGGCAGGGCGATGGCGCGGTCGCGCAGCACCTCCACCGCCGTGCCGCCCATGCCGAAGGCGATGACCGGGCCGAACACCGGGTCGCGGGTGACGCCGATCAGCAGTTCGCGCGGGTGACCGACCTCGGCCATCCGCTCGATGGTCACGCCCTCGATCTCCGCGTCCGGGAAGGCGGACTTGACCTGGTCGAGCATGTCCTGCGCCTGCTGGCGGGTGGTCTGCACGCTGCGCACGTTGAGCCGCACGCCGCCGACGTCGCTCTTGTGGCTGAGCTTGGGGGCGCTGATCTTGAGCGCGATCGGGAAGCCGATGCTCTCCGCCGCCAGCATGGCTTCGTTCGCGCTGCGGGCGAGGATGCTCGGGTTGGTGGGAATGTGGAAGGCGGCCAGCACGGCCTTGGACTCGCGGGTGGTCAGGACCTTGCGGCCCTCGCCGCGCGCGGCCTTGAGGATCAGGCGCGCGCCCTCCACGTCGGCGGGCGCGTCGTCGCTCAGCGGACCCGGGGTCTGCATCAGCAGGCGCTGGTTGCGGCGGTGCGCGATCAGGTAGGCAAGAGCCTCGACCGCGGTTTCCGGGGTGCGGAATTGCGGTACGCCGGCCTCGTCGAACAACTCGCGAGCCTCGCCGACCAGGGTTTCGCCCATCCAGCAGGCGAGCACCGGCTTGGTGCTCGCCTGGGCCTGCTCGATCACTGCACGGGCGCAGCCGGTCGGATCGGTCATCGCTTGCGGGGTGAGCAGCACCACCATCATGTCCACGCCGGGGTCGGCAAGGCACAGGCGCACCGCCTCGCCGTAACGCTCCGGGGTGGCGTCGCCGAGGATGTCCACCGGGTTGCCGTGCGACCAGTGCGCCGGCAGGACCTTGTTCAGCGACTCGATGGTCGAGGGTGCGATCTCGGCCATCGGCAGGCCGAGATCGGAGGCACGGTCGGTCGCCATCACGCCCGGGCCGCCGCCGTTGGTCAGAATCAGCAGGTTCTCGCCGCGCAGGTGCAGGCCGTGGGCGAGGATCTGGGCGGCCGAGAACCACTGGGTGATGCGTTCAACGCGCACCACGCCGGCGCGTTCCAGCGCCGCGTCGAACACGTCGTCTCCGCCGATCAGGGCGCCGGTGTGGGTGGCGGCGGCATGCGCGCCCTCGGCATGACGGGCGGACTTGAGCACGATCACCGGCTTCATCCGCGCGGCGGCGCGCAGACCACTGAGGAAGCGGCGTGCATGCCGCACGCCTTCGACGTACAGGAGGATGCCCTTGGTCTGCGGATCGAGGGCGAGGTAATCGAGCACGTCGCCGAAATCGACGTCCGCCGCATCGCCGGTGGAGGCGATGGCGGAAAAGCCGATCCCGCGCGCCTGCGCCCAGTCGAGCACGGCGGTGACCAGCGCGCCGGACTGGGACACCAGCGCGAGCTGGCCGGGCAGGGCCTGGTTGTGGCTGAAGGTGGCATTGAGGCCGATACCGGGGCGCATGATGCCCAGACAGTTGGGACCGATCAGGCGCATCCGGTAGCGCTGGGCGATTTCCACGCACTCACGCTGCAGGCGCTGGCCGTCACTGCCAGACTCACCGAAGCCGGCCGACAGGATCACCGCGCCCTTCATCCCGGCTTCACCACATTGGCGCAGGATGCCCGGAACGCTCGGAGCGGGGGTGGCGATGATGGCAAGGTCGACGCTGTGGTCGACATGGCTCAGGTCTGGCTGGCAGGGCAGGCCCTGGACCGTGTCATGCTTCGGGTTGATGGGCACGATGGCCCCCTTGAACCCGGCCTTGATCAGGTTGGCCAGCACCATGGTGCCGACCGCGCCTTCGCGCTCGCTCGCGCCGAACAGGGCCACGCCCTGGGGATTGAACAGCTTTTCGAGGATATGTGCGCCCATCGCGTTCCTTCCGTGCCATGATTCGTCCCTATGATGGCGGATTTGGATTGCGCGCGCATGAACCTTGCCTACATTACCCACCCGACCTGTCTGCTGCATGGCAATGGCCCCCATCATCCGGAGAACGCAGGGCGTATCGAGGCGATTCAGGACCAGTTGATCGCCACGGGGCTCGACCCCTGGCTGGTGCATCTCGAGGCGCCCCAGGCAACGCGGGCGGACCTGCTGCTGGCGCATGACGAACGTCTGGTGGACCTGCTGTTCCGCGAGGCTCCGAAAGAGGGTGTTGTATCGCTGGACGGTGATACGGCGATGAATCCGTACTCGCTTCCGGCCGCTCTGCATGCGGCCGGAAGCGGCCTGCGGGCGGTGGACTGGGTCCTGGAGCAATCCGGTCGGCGCGCCTTCTGCGCCATCCGGCCTCCGGGGCACCATGCTTCGCGAACCCGTTCGGCGGGGTTCTGCATCTTCAACAACATCGCCATCGCCGCGCTGCATGCGCTGGAACGGCACGGACTGGAACGCGTCGCCATAGTCGATTTCGATGTCCATCATGGCGATGGCACCGAGGATATCGTTGCAGGCGATGAGCGAATCCTGTTCTGTTCGAGCTTCCAGCACCCCTTCTATCCCTACACCGGGATTCCGCCCAAGGCCTCCAATTGCCTGCCGGTGCCGCTGTCCGCCGGTACGACGGGTACCCAGTGGCGCGCGGCCGTCAGCGCGGCCTGGTTCACGGCCTTGAGGGATCATGCCCCGCAACTGGTGCTGATTTCCGCAGGGTTCGATGCCCATCGTGACGACGACATGTCGCTCTTGGGTCTTGTCGAGGACGATTACGCCTGGATCAGCCGTGAACTGCTTGAACTGGCTGAAACATCGGCGCATGGACGTATCGTTTCCATGCTTGAGGGGGGGTATGAACCCCACGCCTTGTCGCGCAGCGTCGCCAGGCATATCCGCGCCCTGATGGGGGATTGAGGGCCTTGCCTCGAAGACTTTCGGGATACGCTCAAGAGTGTTGCCATCAGGCCGTTATACTCCACACCCCTCATCCTCCGGTATTGCCTCATGTTTCAAAAGATGTCGGTCAAGACACGCCTCGGATTTCTTGTGGCCATGCCCGTGGTGGCGCTGGTCGGTGCGATTACGGTCGGCTTGCTGCTGATGAGCCGGATCGGAGCGGGTGTGGATTCGATCTATTACGATCGGGTCGAACCGCTCAAGCAGCTCAAGGTCATCGCGGATGCTTACGCGGTGAATGTGATCGACGCGGTCAACAAGGGAAATTCGGGACTGTTCGTCGCGGAGGAGATACGCGCTGAACTGGCGCGGGCCAAGGGGCTGATCGACAGCAACTGGAAGGTCTACATGGCGACGGAATTGACCGACGAGGAGCAGCGTCTGGCGCGTGAGGCGAATCAGCTTTTCGCCCCGGCCAATCAGGCCATTCGGACGCTGGAGGCCTACCTCGACGGGCAGACGGGTGTTATTGCAGGCAATCTGCATGAATACGACGGTCCGCTGTATGCCTCCATCGACCCGATCAGCAGCAAAATTTCCGAACTCATCGAGTTGCAACTCAGGGTCGCGAACCAGGAACGGCAGCAGATCAATACGATGGCGAGCAGGAGCGAGCTTGGGTTCGTTGCCGCCGGGGCGTTCGTGATCGTGGTGCTCCTGATTCTGGGAACCCTGACCTACCGAAGCATCACCCGTCCGCTACAGGCGCTCGAGTCCACCATGCGTCAGATTCAGGATCGTTCGGACCTGACCTTGCGCGCGCCGATCATGGGCGAGGACGAACTCGGCCAGACCGCACGTGCCTTCAATGCCATGCTGGAGCGCTTTGCCTTCCTCGTGAGTGAGTTGAGTGCCTCCATCAACCAGTTGGCCAGTGCCTCCGAGGAGATGTCGGCCATCGCCGCCCACACCAGTGATGTGGTGGAGCGTCAAAAGCGTGAGACCGAGATGGTGGCCACAGCCATGACCGAAATGGCGGCCACCTCGCAGTCGGTGGCTGAAAATGCCAATACCACCGCGCTCAATACGCGCAAGGCGGACGAGCAGGCACGCGAAGGCAAGCGGGTCGTCTCTGTCGCCGTCCAGCAAAGCCGCTCACTTCGTGATGACATGGTTCAGTCGGCCAGTGTCATTCAGCAGCTTCTGGAAGACAGCCAAGGCATCGGGAGCGTGCTTGACGTGATCCGTTCAGTGTCGGAGCAGACCAACCTGCTGGCGCTGAATGCCGCCATCGAGGCAGCGCGTGCCGGTGAACATGGGCGTGGCTTCGCGGTCGTGGCCGACGAGGTACGAACCCTGGCCCAGCGCACGCATACCTCCACCGAGGAAATTCAGACCCTGATTCGCCGTCTGCAGGATGCGGCACGGCAAACCGTGGAGGTCATGAGCAGCAGTCAGGGACGCGCGGTGGAAGCGGCCGGCAGCGCCGAGTCGGCGGGCGCCATGCTTGAGGAGGTGACGCATGCGGTCGCCTCCATCACCGACATGAACCTGCAGACGGCGAGCGCGGCGGAGGAGCAGAGTGCGGTGGCTGAAGAAATGAGCCGCAACATCGCCTCGATCAGCAGCATCGCGTCGGAAACCCAGACCACCTCGCAGCAATCCGCCCAGGCCAGCCATGATCTGGCTCGCCTGGCTTCCGAGTTGCACAACCTCGCGTCACGCTTCCGGGTCTGAAGCACATCGCCAGGCATGAAAAAAGGCCGCGGGATGAACGATCTCGCGGCCTTTTTCTTGTGCGGGGCGTAGTTTATCCGACCCACACCCGCGCGTTGCGGAACATGCGCATCCACGGGCCGTCCTCGCCCCAGCCCTGCGGGCGCCAGGAATGCTGCACGGCGCGGAATACGCGTTCCGGGTGCGGCATCATGATGGTGAAGCGGCCGTCCTCGCTGGTGAAACCGGTCATGCCGTGCGCCGAGCCGTTCGGGTTCAGCGGGTAGACCTCGGTCGGTTCGCCGTAGTTGTTCACGTAACGCAGGGCCACCAGGCCGCCTTCGGCGACCGCGTCCGGATCGAGGCCGGCGCCGAATTCCACCCGGCCTTCGCCATGGGCCACGGCGATCGGCATCTTCGATCCGGCCATGCCGGACAGGAGGATGGAGGGCGAATCCATCACCTCGACCATCGCCACGCGCGCCTCGAACTGTTCCGAACGGTTGCGCATGAAGCGCGGCCAGTGACTGGCGCCGGGGATGATGTCGGAGAGCTGGGAGAGCATCTGGCAGCCGTTGCACACTCCGAGGCCGAAGCTGTCCTGGCGGGCGAAGAAGGCGGAGAACTGCTCGAAGGCGCGCGGGTTGAAGCGGATGGACTTGGCCCAGCCGCCGCCCGCGCCGAGCACGTCGCCGTAGGAGAAGCCGCCGCAGGCGACCAGTCCGGTGAAGCCGTCCAGGGTGACGCGACCTTCGATGATGTCACTCATGTGCACGTCCACCGCTTCGAAACCGGCGCGCGTGAAGGCATGCGCCATCTCGGTCTGGCCGTTGACGCCCTGTTCGCGCAGCACCGCCACGCGCGGACGCTTGCCGGTCGCGATCATCGGCGCGGCGATGTTGTCGTCGATGTCGTAGCTCAGGCTGGCCGACAGGCCAGGGTCCTCGGCATCCAGCAGGCGGTCGAATTCCTGCTGGGCACAGTCGGCGTCGTCGCGCAGGCGCTGGATCTGGAAGCTGGTTTCGTTCCAGGCACGCTGCAGGTCGACGCGGGACTCGTCAAGCACGGTTGTGCCGCCGTGGGTGAAGACGATGCGGTCGTCGTCACGCAGTCCGCCGATCACATGGCTGTGGGCGCCAAGCCCCGCTTCGCGCAGGCTCATGAGCACGGTGTCGGTGTCGGAATGGCGCACCTGGATCACCGCGCCGAGTTCCTCGGAGAACAGGACGGGGAGGGTGGCGTCGCCCAGGGCATCGAGGTTGATCTCCACCCCGCAGTGGGCGGCGAAGGCCATCTCCGCGAGGGTGGCGAACAGACCACCATCCGCGCGGTCATGGTAGGCCAGCAGCATCTGGTCGCGGTTGAGGTCCTGGATCACGCCGAAGAAGGCCTTGAGCGCGTCGGCATCGTCCAGGTCCGGGGCCGCATCGCCCACCTGGCCGTAGACCTGCGCAAGGCAGGAGGCACCCAGGCGGTTGCGGCCCTTGCCGAGGTCGATCAGGATCAGGTCGGTGTCGCCTGCATCGCGGCGCAGTTCCGGGGTCAAGACATGACGGATGTCGGTGACCGGGGCGAAGGCGCTGATGATGAGCGAGAGCGGGGCGGTCATCTCGCGTTTCTTGCCTTGCTCCTCCCAGACGGTCTTCATCGACAGCGAGTCCTTGCCGACCGGGATGGCGATGCCGAGTTTCGGGCACAGCTCCTCGCCCACCGCCCTGACGGTGTCGAACAGGATGGCGTCCTCGCCGGGATAGCCCGCGGCGGCCATCCAGTTGGCGGACAGGCGGATGTCGCCGAGCTTGCCGATCGGCGCGGCGGCGATGTTGGTGATGGCCTCGCCGACCGCCATGCGGCCGGAGGCCGGGCCGTCGATGAGGGCGACCGGAGTGCGCTCGCCCATCGCCATGGCCTCGCCGTTGTAGCTGTCCAGCGCGGTGGCGGTGACGGCCACGTCGGCGACCGGCTCCTGCCAGGGGCCGACCATCGGATCGCGCGCGACCATGCCGGTGATGGTGCGGTCGCCGATGGTGATGAGGAAACGCTTGTCGGCCACGGTCGGCAGGCGCAGCACACGGTAGGCGGCCCCCGTCGCATCGACGCCTTCAAAATCGAGTGCCGGACGCTGGAAGCTGCGGTGCTTCACGTCGCGCAGCATCTTTGGCGGCTTGCCGAGCAGCACGTCCATCGGCAGGTCGACCGGGGTGTTGTCGAAATGGGCGTCGCCGACGATCAGCTGCTGTTCGGCGGTGGCGGTGCCGACCACCGCGAACGGCGCACGCTCACGCTCGCAGATGCTCTGGAACAGCTCCAGCTTCTCGGGCGGGATGGCGAGCACGTAGCGCTCCTGCGACTCGTTGCTCCATATTTCCATCGGCGCCATGCCGGGTTCGTCGTTCGGCACCGCGCGCAGCTCGAAGCGCGCGCCGCGTCCGGCGTCGTTGACCAGTTCCGGGAAGGCGTTGGAAATCCCGCCCGCGCCCACGTCGTGGATGGAGACGATGGGGTTGTCCGCGCCCATCGCCCAGCAGCGGTCGATCACTTCCTGGCAGCGGCGCTCCATTTCCGGGTTGCCGCGCTGCACGGAGGCGAAGTCCAGGTCTTCCGCCTGGCTGCCGGTGGCGACCGAGGAAGCCGCGCCGCCGCCCAGCCCGATCAGCATGGCCGGGCCGCCGAGCACGATCAGCAGATCGCCGTCGGCAATCACGTTCTTCTCCACGTGATCGGCGCGGATATTGCCGAGACCGCCGGCGATCATGATCGGCTTGTGGTAACCGCGCAGCTCGCTGCCTTCCGGCGCGGGGGCCTCAAGCTCGAAGGTGCGGAAGTAGCCGCAGATGTTGGGACGGCCGAACTCGTTGTTGAAGGCGGCGGAGCCCAACGGGCCTTCGATCATGATGTCCAGTGCGGAGACGATGCGGTCGGGCTTGCCGTGATCCTTCTCCCACGGCTGCTCGGCGCCGGGGATGCGCAGGTTGGAGACCGAGAAGCCACAGAGGCCCGCCTTCGGCTTGCTGCCGCGCCCGGTCGCGCCCTCGTCGCGGATCTCGCCGCCGGAGCCGGTCGCCGCGCCGGGGAAGGGGGAGATCGCGGTCGGGTGGTTGTGGGTCTCCACCTTCATCAGGGTGTGGATGTCTTCCTCATGAGCCCGGTAGACGCCGTCGGTATCCGGGAAAAAGCGCCCGCCGCGTGCGCCTTCGATCACCGAGGCGTTGTCCTTGTAGGCGGACAGGATGCCCTGCGGTGCATGGTGGTAGGTGTTGCGGATCATGCCGAACAGGCTCTTGGCCTGCGGCTGGCCGTCGATCACCCAGTCGGCGTTGAAGATCTTGTGGCGGCAGTGCTCCGAGTTCGCCTGCGCGAACATCATCAGCTCGACGTCGCTCGGATTGCGGTTGAGGTTCTGGAAGTTCTCGACCAGGTAGTCGATCTCGTCGTCGGACAGCGCCAGGCCCCAGTCGCGGTTGGCTTGTTCCAGCGCGGGGCGGCCGCCGTCGAGCACGTTCACCACGCGCAAGGGCTTGGGCTCGGTGCTGCGGAACAGGATCACCGCATCGTCCAGGGTAGGGATCACGGCCTCGGTCATACGATCGTGCAGCATGGCCTCGACCGCTTCGCGCTGGCCGGCGGTCAGCGGCTTGCCGTCACGGGTCTGCAGCGTGTAGATGATGCCGCGCTCGATGCGATGGACGCTGGACAGGCCGCAGTTGTGGGCGATGTCGGTCGCCTTCGAGGCCCACGGGGAAATGGTGCCGGGGCGGGGGATGACGACCAGTCGCTCGGCCCGTTGCACGGCGTCGAGCGGCCGGACGTCGCCGGAACCGTAATCCAGCACGGCTTCCAGCTGGCGGCGTTCCGCATCGTTCAGCGCGGACTCCAGGTCGACGAAGTGGACAAGTTGGGCGGAGAGGGCGGTGATGCGCGGCTCATCGCGGCGAAGATCGGCGAGAAGCTTGTCGAGACGGGCTTGGGAGAGCGCCGAACGGCCAGGCAGGATGAGCATGCGATGAACCCACTGAGAATGCGAAACGCGCATTTTATACCAGCCTGAGCACACTGCCTTGCCTGCGGCCCAAATCTTGTCCGTCACAGGAGATTCATCTTGACAGTGGCGTGCTTGCCCCTAAAATTCACGGCTCCCGAGCGGGAATAGCTCAGTTGGTAGAGCACAACCTTGCCAAGGTTGGGGTCGCGAGTTCGAGTCTCGTTTCCCGCTCCAGTTCTCTCTTCGCTCCAAGCGACATCCTGGCTGGATGGCAGAGTGGTGATGCAGCGGATTGCAAATCCGTGTACCTCGGTTCGATTCCGGGTCCAGCCTCCAAAATTCCCCCCCTTGCAATCGCTTTCTTCGGCAAGAGCCCATCAGGCTTGCCTGAACCGGCTTCATTAGCGAAGATGATGCGCCTCTTTCCAGGGTAGAACGCGATCCCTAACCTCCACAGGGTCCTGCGGCGCCTTATCGGTCGCCCTTTGCGTTTCATTGGCATCAAGGTGCATGCCAAGCCCTTCGGATTCTTTCGGGCAACTGATCGGACAGATGTCCACTGGTGTTACAGGATTTTTCGGCGCGGCATGAAACGCACCCCCTGGCAAATTCAGCAAGCCGTGGTTTCAGCGCTCATGCTGCGTGAGCTGAAGACGCGCTTCGGTGCGCATCGCCTGGGCGCGGTCTGGCTGTTCCTTGAGCCGGCCGCGCACATCGTCCTGTTGATGCTCGTTTTCGGCTTCATTCGTGACCGCTCGCTCGCGGGCATCGAGTTTTCCGTGTTCATCCTGACCGGGCTGGTGCCCTTCTTCATGTTCAAGAGCATCGCCCTGCGCATCATGGACGGCCTCGATAGCAACCGCGGGCTGTTCGCCTACCGGCACGTCAAGCCGATGGATACTTTCATCGCGCGCGTTCTCCTCGAGGTGCTGCTTTATTCGACGGTGTTCGCGCTGCTGAGCCTGGCGCTGCTCTGGTTGGGCGTGAACGTCACCCTGGTCGAGCCGCTTGAATTCCTCCTTATCATGCTCCTGCTGGCCGCCCTGGGCCTCGGTCTCGGGCTGATCCTGAGCGTAGTCGGACATGCATTGCTCGAGGCCAAGAGCATCGTCAGGCTGGCCTTCATGCCCTTGTACTTTTTGTCCGGCATCTTCTTCCCGCTCACGATCATCCCGCAGCCCTACCGCGACTGGCTGCTGTGGAACCCCTTGCTGCACGCCATCGAGTTGATCCGGGGCGCCTTCTTCGTCAATTACCCCGTGGCCCATGGGATCAGCACCATGTACGTGCTGGCGGTCGCTGTCGTCCTCGGGTTCATCGGCCTCTGGCTTTACCGCTATCGGCGCCTTGATATGGTGGCGCAATGATCGAGTTGCGCAATCTGACCAAGTCCTACCGAACCACCCACGGGCGCAAGTACGTCTTCCGCGATCTGAACTGCGTGTTTCCAGAAGGCAAGAGCATCGGCCTGATCGGGCGAAACGGCGCGGGCAAGTCCACCCTGATGCGCCTCATCGGCGGCATGGACACCCCCGACAGCGGCAAGATCATCACCGACAAGAGCATCTCCTGGCCTGTCGGGCTTTCCGGGGGCTTCCAGGGAACCCTCAGCGGGCGCGACAACGTCAAGTTCGTCTGTCGCATCTACGGCGCCAAGGGCGAGGCCATGCGGGAAAAGATCCGTTTCGTGGAAGAGTTCGCGGAGATCGGCGAATTCTTCGACCAGCCGGTGAAGTCCTATTCCTCCGGCATGCGCTCGCGCCTCGCCTTCGGCCTGAGCATGGCGTTCGATTTCGACTATCTGCTGATCGACGAGGTCATGGCTGTCGGCGATGCCCAGTTCAGGAAGAAGAGCCAGGACCTCTTCGCCGCCAAGCGCGGCCAGTCGAACATGATTCTGGTATCCCACAACATGGGCGACATCCGCCGATACTGTGACATCGTGCTCCTGGTCCAGGATGGACAGGTCCTTGTCTTTGACGATATCGAAGAAGGCATCCAGGCCTATCAAGCCCCCACCTCTACCGCGCCTTCGAAAAGTAACTAACCCCATGGACAAAGCCCGCGCCAAATACCTCGCCCTGCTCATGATCGGCCTGCCCATGCTGCTGGCCGTGATTTACTACGCCGTTCTCTCCGCGGATCGCTACGTGAGCGAATCCATCATCACCGTGCGCCAGGCTTCCGATAGCGGTGGCGGCAACGTGCCCGGCATTGCCCTGATGCTAGCGGGCGTCAACCCGCCCTCGCGTGAAGACACCCTCTACCTGCGCGAATACATCCATTCGCTCGACATGCTCAAGCACCTGGACCAGACCCTGAACCTGCGCACACACTTCGAATCCGAAAAGCTCGACCCCTTCTTCAGGCTCTACGGCGGCACCAGCCAGGAGTGGTTCCTTGACTACTACCGCAGCCGTGTCGAGGTTGTATTCGACGACACCTCGTCGCTGCTGAGCGTGCGGGCGGAAGGCTTCAGCCCTGAGTTCGCCCAGGCCCTGAACAAGGAACTGCTGGCACAGAGCGAGCGCTTCGTGAACGAGATTTCCCATCGCATGGCGCGTGACCAGATGGACTTCGCCGAGGGTGAACTGAACAAGGCCAAGGCGCGTTACCAGGAGGCCAAGGCCAGCCTGCTGGACTTCCAGAACAAGCACAACATGCTGGACCCGATCGCCCAGGCCCAGGCCATGGCGGGGCTTGGCACCGAACTCGAAGGGGAGATCAGCAAGCTCGAGGCGGAACTGAAAAACCAGCTCACCTACCTTCAGGACGACGCCCACCAGGTCGTGGCGCTGAAGAACCAGATCGGCGCCCTCAAGGCGCAACTGGAGAAGGAGCGCAAGCGGGTCGCCTCCGGCGGCGATGCGCGCCTCAACACCCTGGCGGCTGAGTTCCAGCAACTCATGCTCGATGCCGGTTTCGCAGAGGACGCCTACAAGCTGGCCCTGGCCGCCGTCGAGAACACCCGCATCGAGGCCAGCCGCAAACTCAAGAGCCTTGTGATCGTCGAGTCCCCAACCCTGCCGGAAAAGGCGATCTACCCACGCGAGCTCTACAACATGATCACCCTCCTGCTGGCCCTGTTGCTGCTGTACGGCATCGCGCGACTGGCCATTGCGACCATCGAAGACCATCGGGAATAAATACGCATGTCCATGACACGAAGGACAAAAACTGTAGGAGCGGGCTTGCACGCGATGTGCCAGAACTGGAGGCAAGCGTTCGCGAGCAAGCTCGCTCCTACATGGGCCGATCACCCGAGGATGGAAACATCGCACACCCTGGCCGTAGGAGCGGACCTCGGGCCGCGATGCAGCGCCCAGCATTCGGAGTATCGCGGCCCAAGGTCCGCTCCTACATGGGCAGCGCACCAGCCCCTCAAACTCATGCGTCATTGCGAGCAAAGCGAAGCAATCCATGGATCGCCACGGGCCTTCGGCCCTAACATCGTTGCAGGAAACGACGATGGATCGCGAAGCTGGCCCGAAGGGGGCCGGACAGGATGCTCCGGTATCCGCGATGACGGTTTCGACCAGCGCGCCATGACTGACAGACCCGCAAACCTCACACCCCGTCATTGCGAGCGCAGCGAAGCAATCCATGAACCACCAATACATGGATCGCCACAGGCCTTCGGCCCTCGCGATGACGTTGGGTCAAGTCATTGCGAGCGTAGCGAAGCAATCCATATCCTCAAGCGTCTGAGCGCCCTCATCCTCGCCCTTGCTGGCGCTTTGTTGCTCAGCCCCGCCATGGCCGCGACGGACCTCCTTCAGACCAGCCCGCGCGGGCTGACCAACGACGAAGCGAAGCTTCCCCCGCTGCCGCCGCCCGCGCCCGTCGCCACACCGGGCGCCCCGGTCGTCTTCGGCGCCAACATGTTCACCGGTGCCTTCGCCCAGCAACAGTTCAGCGGCTTCAACCCGAACTACCAGATCACCGTGGGTGACCGCATCAACCTGCGCATGTGGGGAGCCTTCACCTATGAAGCGGTTTCCATCGTCGACCCGCAGGGCAACATCTTCATCCCCAACGTCGGCCCGGTGAACCTGCTCGGCGTGCGCAACGGCGACCTCAACAAGCACGTCGAAAAGCACATCACCAAGGTCTACCGCTCCAACGTCGGCGTCTACGCCACCCTGGAAGCGGCCCAGCCGGTCAAGGTCTACGTCACCGGCTTCATTCGCCAGCCGGGGCTTTACGGCGGACTCTCCTCCGACTCCATCCTGTACTACCTGGACAAGGCCGGAGGCATCGACGCCGACCGTGGCAGCTTCCTCGACGTGACCGTGCGGCGCGGCGACAAGGTCCGCGCCCGCTTCGACCTATACCGTTTCCTGCTCGACGGCACCATCCAGCCGCTGCAACTGGCGGATGGCGACACCATCGTCGTCGGCCCGCGCAAGCACACCGTCCTGGTCACCGGCGAAGTACTCAACCCCTACCAGTTCGAGTTCGACAACCCGAAGATGACGGCGGCCGACGTCCTCGCCTACGCCCGCCCGCGCGCCGCAGCCACCCACATCAGCATCGTGCGCAAGACCGGCACCGAGCGCCGCAGCGAGTACTACCCGCTGCAGCAGGCCACGCAGGTCCACATCGAGCCGGGCGACGAAATCAGCGTCACCGCCGACAAATACCCCGGCACCATCCTGGTCCGCATCGAAGGCGCGCACCTGGGCGAGCACACGCTGGTCCTGCCCTACGGCGCCCGGCTGAAAGACGCCCTTGAGCGAGTACGCCCGGCGCCGCAAGCCAACCTGCGTGCCGCCCAACTGTTCCGCAAATCCATCGCCACTCGCCAGAAGGAAATGCTGGACAACTCCCTGCGCAGCCTGGAGGCCTATGTCCTCACCGCGCGCTCGGCCACCAGCGAGGAGGCCGCCCTGCGCACCAAGGAAGCGGAGCTGATTCTGCAATTCGTGGAACGCGCAAAGTCGGTCCAGCCCAAAGGACAGATTGTCCTGGCCCAGACGCAGGAGGCGAGCGATGCCCTGCTCGAGGACAGCGACACCATCCGCATCCCCGAGACCAGCTCCCTGGTCATGGTGCACGGCGAAGTGCTGTTCCCGAACGCTGTGGTGTATGACGCGCAAGCCAGCGCGGAGGACTACATCCGCCAGGCCGGCGGCTACACCCAGAACGCCGACGGCTCGCGCCTGGTGGTGCTGCACCAGAACGGAAGCTTCAGCGAAGGAAGCGAGGCCCAGCCCCAACCCGGCGACGAGATCATGGTGCTGCCGAAGGTCGACAGCAAGAACATCGAAGTCACCCGCGGCATCACCCAGATCATCTACCAGATCGCGGTGGCGGCGAAGGTTGCGTTCGGGCTGTGAGGCCATGGATCGCCACAGCCCCCTCGGCCCGTGTAGGAGCGACCTTGGTCGCGATCCAGCGCCAGGCTTCGAGGTATCGCGGCCCGAGGTCTGCTCCCGCGCCGCGCTACGGGTTGGCCGATGATCGCGACCAAGGTCGCTCCTACAGGGAGGAGGTTGTAGCCGGATGCAGTGAAAGCGGAGTCCGAGGGATAGTTTCCCGGATTGCACTTCGTTCCATCCGGGCTACTTGCTGTTGTGACAATCGACACTCCATTCGTCATTCCGGCGAAAGCCGGAATCCAGCATCAACACCACGGTTGCCCATAACCTCCGTCATAACCATGAAACAAAAACTTCATATAAAAGCATCAGGAGATGCTTATGAATATTATTGAAACTGTGCTTGAAGGTGCGGTCATCATCGAACCCAAAGTATTCGGAGACGAGCGCGGTTTCTTCATGGAAACCTGGAACCAGACCCGCTATGCCGATGCCGGGTTGCCCGCGACCTTCGTACAGGACAACCTGTCCTTCTCCCGCAAGGGCGTGCTGCGCGGTCTGCATTTCCAGAACCCCAACGCCCAGGGCAAGCTCGTCTATGTACTGCAGGGCGAGGTATTCGATGTGGCGGTGGATGTCCGACTCGGCTCCCCCACCTTCGGCCAATGGACCAGCGTCATGCTCTCCGCCGAGAACAAGCGCCAGTTCTACATCCCGCCCGGCTTCGCCCACGGCTTCTGCGTCACCAGCGACACCGCGCTTTTCGCCTACAAGTGCACCGACCTGTACAACCCCCAGGCCGAAGGCAGCGTGCTGTGGAGCGACCCGGACCTGAACATCCCCTGGCCGGTCGAGAGCCCCGAACTCTCCGCCAAGGATGCCCAAGGGGTCCGGTTGGCGGACTTCCCGCGTGAACGCCTGCCGGTGTACGTGAAGAGTCAGGAGTAAGGGAGTGAGGAGTAAAAAACTCACGCCTAACCCCTCACCCCTAACCCATTTGATACGTGAGGAGTCAGGGGTAAGAAGTGAGGAGATATCCTGCATTCGTCATTGCGAGCGCAGCGAAGCAATCCATAAACCTGCAGCGCTTGGATCGCCACGGGCCTTTGGCCCTCGCGATGACGGATTTGGAATCTGCAGCCCCTTACTTCTAACCCCTCACCCCTAACCCATTTGATACGTGAGGAGTCAGGGGTAAGAAGTGAGGAGATATCCTGCATTCGTCATTGCGAGCGCAGCGAAGCAATCCATAAACCTGCAGCGCTTGGATCGCCACGGGCCTTTGGCCCTCGCGATGACGGATTTGGAATCTGCAGCCCCTTGCCTCTAACCCCTCACCCCTAACCCATCGAAACGAAGTGAAGATGACCCCACCCCGCATCCTCATCATCGGCGATCAAGGCCAGGTCGCCTGGGAACTCCAGCGCACCCTGGCGACGCTGGGCGATGTCATTGCCGCCGGCCGCAGCACGGCCACACACGCCCTGGATCTGGCTCGGCCGGAAACCATCGCCCCCCTGGTGGAGGCCACCCGCCCGAACTGGATCATCAATGCCGCCGCCTACACCGCCGTGGACAAGGCCGAGCAGGAAGAAGAACTCGCCACCACCATCAACGGCCGGGCCGTGGGTGAGCTTGCGGCAGCCGCCAAAAGCGTGGGCGCGCTGCTGGTCCACTACTCCACCGACTATGTCTTCGACGGCACCGCCGACAAGCCGTACACCGAAGAGGCCCCCACCAACCCCCAAAGCGCCTACGGCCGCTCCAAGCTTGCAGGCGAAGAGGCCATCCGCGCCTCAGACACGCCGCACCTGATCCTGCGCACCAGCTGGGTCTATGGCGCCCGCGGACACAACTTCATGCGCACCATCCGCCGACTGGCACGGGAGCGCGAAGAACTGCGCATCGTGGCCGACCAGCACGGCTGCCCGACCTGGTCCCGCCACATTGCCGAAGCCACCGCCCAGATCCTCGCCCAACTCGGACAGGATCGCGCTGCCTGGGCCGCCAAGACCGGCACCTACCACCTCGTCTCCAGCGGCCAAGGCACCTGGCACGACTTCGCCAGCCGCATCGTCGAGCACCAGCGCCAGCATGAACCTGTAAAGACCGAACGCATCCTGCCGATAAGGACCGAGGAGTACCCCCTCCCGGCCCCGCGCCCCAAATACTCCGTGCTCTGCACGGACAAGATGCGCGCCGCCTTCGGCATCCACATGCCGCATTGGGAAAGTGCGTTAGAACAAGTGCAAAAGGAGTTATGCGAACCGTAAAAAGGCCGTCATCGCGAGGACCGGAGGTCCGTGGCGATCCATACACAGGGGGAATGGATTGCTTCGCCGTCGGCTCGCAATGACGGCAGTTCTCGTCATCGCGAGCCCCGAAGGGGCGTGGCGATCCATACGCTGGGGGCTTGTGGATTGCTTCGCCGTCGGTTCGCAATGACGGCAGTTCTCGTCATCGCGAGCCCCGAAGGGGCGTGGCGATCCATACGCTGGGGGCTTGTGGATTGCTTCGCCGTCGGCTCGCAATGATGGCAGTTCTCGTCATCGCGAGCCCCCAA
>JBFLVP010000021.1:0-83448 GCA_040758395.1 Pseudomonadota bacterium | reverse complement strand
GACGCCCGGAACATACCGGACCGAGAGAATAAGTGGCGTCCCCACGGGGATTCGAACCCCGGTTACCGCCGTGAAAGGGCGATGTCCTAGGCCTCTAGACGATGGGGACGCTGAAGAGGCAGTCAGCAGTGCTGACGGGGGCGCATTATAGGGACCCGGAGAATCGTGTCAACACTCTTTTGCATTTTGATGACGAATGACCCCGCAAGGCGGCCGGATGCACCTTATATCTGCGGCCGTTTGTACGCGACGTCTTTTCGGAGCAAAATACAGAGAAATTTCTCACGGCTTCCTTGGCATGACGGCGCAGAACATCTTCGAGCACCCTCTCAATGAGCGCATGCGTGCCTTTCTGCGCCTGAGCGAGCTGTTCCAGCGCGCCCAGCACTTCCTTATCGGCGTTTCGGAGCATGACACCCACTGCGCGCTTCTGACCTTGATCGAGCTCAGCGAACTGACGGGCCGCGTCGACCTCAAGCGCGAGCTGATGAAGGAACTTGAACGCCAGAATGCCAACCTGACTCGTCTGGCACGGACCCCCGATATCGATACCGACAAACTGAAGGCGGTCCTGGAGCAGCAGAAGGTGCTTATCCAGCGACTGCA
The DNA here is from genome assembly GCA_040758395.1 of Pseudomonadota bacterium. Classification (GTDB taxonomy): domain Bacteria; phylum Pseudomonadota; class Gammaproteobacteria; order Halothiobacillales; family Halothiobacillaceae; genus Thiofaba. The sequence goes on along the minus strand of JBFLVP010000021.1, from coordinate 82,842 downwards.
CGGCCTGAGCGGACCGATCGGCGCGGTGATCAAGAACAACGAATTCCTGGCCGCCATCGCCCAGCGCAGCAAGATTCCCGGCGGGCTGTGCGAGTTCGACCTGCCGATGCTGCATCACTGGCTACGCCAGCCCATCGAGGACCGGCGCGACATGCTGCTGAACTGGCTGACTCCCTTTGCCATGGTGCAGGAAGGCATCGGCCTGATCCTGGACCTGATCCGCAAGAGCGCCGGCAGCGTGCCGTTGAAGGCGGAAGGCGGTTTCTACCAGCAAAACCTGGACTCGCACCACCCGTTCCAATTGATCCGGGTCTCCCTGCCGGACGATGCCACCGTCTTCCCGGAGGTGAGCGCCGGCAAACAACGCTTTACCATCCGCTTCCTTGAACTCAACCTGGACGACGGCCGCACCAACCAGGTCGCCGAGGACATTGACTTCGGCCTGGCCTGCTGCGCCCTCTGAACACGACTTACATCCACATCCCGAAAAACATGGCCGACTCCACGGACACTGCCTTCCAGCTCAAGGGGCGCATGCTCACCCTGATGGTCTTCGAGCTGCACAACCCGAACATCGTACAACTTGCCATGAAGCTGAAGGAGCACATGGCCCAGGCGCCTAACCTGTTCAAGAACACTCCACTGGCGGTCGACCTGAGTCCGCTGCAAGATGGGTTCAAGGTGGTGGACTTCCCAGCCCTGGTCAGCCTGCTCGACAACCACGGCCTGACGGTCGTGGGCGTGATCGGTGGCAACGAACAGCAGCGCACCGCCGCCGCTCGTGCGCGACTGGCGCTCTTCCCGGACAAACCGGGGCGTAGTAGCGCCGACAAGGTTGAGTCGAAGGCTGCTGCCGAACCGGCTGCCGCAGCAGCGGAACCCGCGAGCCCGGCGGCCACCGACATCGTCATGCGTCAGCCGGTGCGCGCAGGCCAGCAGGTCTATGCTCGTGGCGGCGACCTGATCGTCGAGGCCGCCGTGAACGAGGGCGCCGAAGTGGTGGCCGATGGCGACATCCACATTTACGGCCCGCTGCGCGGACGCGCCATGGCGGGGGCTCGCGGACGCGGCGATGCGCGCATCTGGTGCGGCAGTCTGGATGCGGAGCTGGTCTCCATCAATGGCATGTACCGCACGCGCGACGATCTCGACCCCGCCCTGCTCGGCAAGCCGGCGGTCATCGAAATACAGAATGAGAAAATGATCATCCGTGCCCTCGGCTGAGGGCACGACACACACTTAGAGGGGAACCAAGGTGACGAAGATTCTCGTCGTAACTTCCGGCAAGGGCGGCGTGGGCAAGACCACCACCAGCGCCTCGATCGCCACGGGCCTGGCCCAGCGTGGCAACAAGGTCGCGGTCATCGACTTCGACGTCGGCCTGCGCAACCTGGACCTGATCATGGGCGTGGAACGCCGCGTGGTGTATGACTTCGTCAACGTGATCAACGGCGAGGCCAATCTGCACCAGGCGCTGATCAAGGACAAGCGGGTCGAAGGCCTGTACGTGCTGGCCGCCTCGCAGACCAAGGACAAGGATGCACTGACCGAGGAAGGCGTGAAGAAGGTCCTGGAGGACCTGAAGGCCGACGGCTTCGACTACATCGTCTGCGACTCCCCGGCGGGGATCGAGAAGGGCGCGCAGCTGGCCATGCACTTCGCCGACGAGGCGATCGTGGTGTCCAACCCGGAGGTGTCCTCGGTACGCGATTCCGATCGCATGCTCGGCCTGCTGGCCAGCAAATCGCACCGGGCCATCAATAACCTGGGCGCCATCAAGCAGCACCTCCTGGTCACCCGCTATTCCCCGGTCCGCGCCGAGGCCGGCGAGATGATGAGCGTGGAAGACATGCTGGAAATCCTCGCCGTGCCGCTGCTGGGTGTGATCCCGGAATCGCACGCCGTGCTGAATGCCTCCAACGCCGGCCAGCCGGTCATCATGGACATGGAATCCGATGCCGGCCAGGCCTATGAGGATGCCGTCGCGCGCCTGCTGGGCGAGGACCGCCCGCTGCGTTTCATGACCGCCGAGAAGAAGGGGCTGTTCAGCCGCCTGTTCGGGAAATAAGTTATGAGTCTGCTCAATTTTTTCCGGGGCAAGAAGGAATCGACCGCCAAGCAGGCCAAGGAACGGCTGCAAATCATCATCGCCCACGAGCGTGCCCAGACCCGGGGTGGCCATGATTTCCTGCCCAAGCTGGAGAAGGAACTGCTGGAGGTCATCCGTCGCTACGTCAACGTCAGCGACGAGGCGGTCAAGGTCAAGCTCGACCGCGAGGATGGCGTCGAGGTGCTGGAGCTGAACATCGTCCTGCCGGAGTCCGATCCGAAGGGCTGATCCAGCTGTAGGAGCGGGCTTGCCCGCGATTTTCCCAAGCGAAGGATGATCGCGACCAAGGTCGCTCCTACAATCCGTCATTCCGGCGAAAGCCGGAATCCAGACCATTCAGGAACCTGGCCCCCGGCTTTCGCCGGGGTGACGGGGTATGGACCCTGAGGGCATGCGGACCCGGGTGGCCTTGATCAGGGCGCATTCCCAAGACACAAGCGGACCTCGGGCCGCGATGCCTGGGTTGATCCCCATATCGCGGCCCGAGGTCTAACGCAAGGCTGGCGCAAGCCCGCTCCTGCACAATCCGCGCCGGTTCGCACTATGACCGCCTTATGCGGCCATCGGCATTTTTGCTTTCCGCAATACCCGACCCTTTCCCTAGACTTCCTGGCATGTGCGCTTTGATCGACATGCCATGAACGCAGACCTCATCCTGTGGAATGCCTGGCTCGCGGGTGGGGCCATCGGCCTGTACGTGCTGCTGCAGTACTGGTTGACCGGCCGCCCGCTGGGCTGCTCCTCGCCGCTCGGCCAGGCCTGCGGCGTCGTCTCTCGCCTGCCCTATTTCCAGGCCGGCGAATTTTCCCCGGCCGGCCAGTGGCGCCTGTGGTTCATTGCCGGGCTGCCGCTCGGCGGACTGTACGCCGCGCTGAGTGCCGGACAGGTCGGCTGGGTGACGTCGATGGGTACGGCCTATGACGTCATGCTGCCGGAGGCAGGCTGGCTGAAGGCGCTGGTCCTGTTCGTCGGCGGGGTCCTGATCGGGCTCGGCGCGCGCATGGCGGGTGGCTGCACCAGCGGCCACACCCTCGTCGGCGTGGCCTTGCTCAACCCGGCCAATGTGCTGGCTTCCGCGCTGTTCTTCGTCGGCGGCCTGATGACCGTGCACGTTCTGGCACGGCTTTCGGGGCTGGTGTGAGATGCATCCGCGGCTGCGCTTCCTTGCCCTGGGCGCGCTGTTCGGCGTCCTGCTGAGCCGGGCGGGGGCGACTCAGCCGGAACTCATCGCGCGCATGTTCCTGTTCGAGAATCTCCATTTGCCGTGGGTGATCGCGAGCGCCATCGCCGTGGGCGCGGCCGGCATCGCCCTGATGCGCCGGACCCGGCTGCGCGCACTGGGGCAGGACAGCCCGATCCGCTTCGAAGGCAAGCCTTACGCCCGCCCGCTGATCGCCGGGAGTCTGCTGTTCGGCCTGGGCTGGGGTCTGACCGGTGGCTGCCCGGGCACCGTGCTCGCAATGCTCGGCGAGGGCAAGCTCTACGCCATTCCGATCATCGCCGGGATGCTGGTCGGCACCTGGTTGTTCGGCTGGTGGAGCAGTCGCAAGCTCCGCGCCTGACATCCGCCCCGGAAAAAAAGCCTGTGTTATGGTCTAAAAAGGAATGAGACCAAATCAGGAGTTCCGCATGTCCCATGCGATCCAGGATGCGCTCGACCTGCTTGAGCGTGCCCTGATCCATCACGAACACCGCCCCGTAGGCACGGTCGCCACGTGTGACCCGCGCGTGGCGGCTGCCAATTACCACGACTGCTTCGTTCGCGACTTCGTTCCTTCCGCCCTGATCTTCCTGCTGGACGGACGCACGGATATCGTGCGTGACTTCCTCCACCTCGTCATGCGCCTGAAAGACCAGCATGAACAGCTGGCCGGCCAGCATCTGGCCACCGGCGTCCTGCCCGCCAGCTTCAAGATCACCCGCGAACCCGATGGCAGCGAAACCGTCAGCGCCGACTTCGGCGACCGCGCGATCGGCCGGGTCGCGCCGGTCGATTCGATGATGTGGTGGATCCTGCTGATCCGCGCCTACACCCGCGCCACCGGCGACCGTACCCTGGCCGAGCTGCCCGAGTGCCAGCGCCAGATTCGCCAGATCCTCAATCTCTGCCTGCAGGGCCGCTTCGAGGTCTTCCCCACCCTGCTGGTGCCGGACGGCTGTTTCATGATCGACCGCCGGATGGGGGTCAACGGCCATCCGCTGGAGATCCAGGCGCTGTTCCACGCCATGCTGGAGGCCGCGCTGGAACTGCTGGTGCCGGACGAAGGCAACCAGTGGCTGATCGAGCTGACCCGCTCTCGCCTCGACGTGCTGCGCGACTACGTGCGTCACTTCTATTGGCTGGACCTCGCGCGCCTGAACGAGATCCACCGCTACAGCACCGAGATGTTCGGCGCCGAGATCGAGAACCCGCTCAACATCTATCCGGAAAGCATCCCGGACTGGGTGGTGGACTGGCTGCCGGAAGGGGCCGGCTACCTGCTCGGCAACCTCGGCCCGAGTCGTTTCGACCCGCGCTTCTTCGCCCAGGGCAACCTGCTGGCCGCGATGTTCGGCCTGGCCAGCCCCACCCAGTCGCGCCAGATCCTGCAGACCTTCGAGCAGCGCTGGGACGACCTGGTCGGACGCATGCCACTGAAGATCTGCTACCCCGCGCTGGACGGCAAGGAATGGCGTCTGGTGACCGGCTCCGACCCCAAGAACACCCCCTGGTCCTACCACAACGGCGGCAACTGGCCGGTGCTGCTCTGGCCCTTCGTGGCCGCCTGCCTGCAGCACGACCGTCGCGACCTGGCCGAGCGGGCCTTCGCCATCGCCCAGGAACGCCTGCCGCGCGACCGCTGGCCGGAATACTACGACGGACGCCAGGGCCGCCTGATCGGCCGGCGCGCCAATTTCGATCAGGTCTGGAGCGCGACCGCCCTGATTCTTTCACGCATGATGCTGGATGCCCCTGACAGCCTCATCCGCCTTGGCTTCGGGAGTTTGCCGCGATGAGTACCGGACAGAAACCGCTTTATCTTGCCCATCTCAGCCTGCATGGCCTGGTGCGGGGTGATGGCATGGAACTGGGGCGAGACCCCGACACGGGCGGGCAGATCCTCTACGTGGTCGAGCTGGTCCGCGAACTGGCCCGCCGGCCGGAGATCGGCAAGGTCGAGCTGCTCACCCGCCGCATCGTCGACCCCGCCATCGACCCGAGCTATGGCGAACCCTTCGAACCGCTCGACACCGCCGGCAAGGCCGGCATCGTGCGCCTCGAAGCGGGGCCGGAAGGCTATCTGCGCAAAGAAGAGCTGTGGCCGCATCTCGACCAGTTCGTCGACAACGCGCTGGAGCACTTCCGCCGCGCCGAACGCCTGCCGGACCTGCTCCACGCGCACTACGCGGACGCCGGCTATGTGGCCGCCCGGCTGGCCAACATCCTCGGCATTCCGCTGGTCTTCACCGGCCATTCGCTCGGCCGGGTCAAGCGCCGCCGCCTGCTGGCCAGCGGCGAGACCGCCGAGACCATCGAGACGAAGTACCACATCGCGCGCCGGATCGAGGCCGAGGAGACCGCGCTCTACAACGCCGACCTGGTGGTGACCAGCACCCAGGACGAGATCGACGCCCAGTACGCCCTTTACGACGACGCCTGCGCCGAGCGCATGCGCGTGATCCCGCCAGGCACCAACCTCAAGCGCTTCCACCCGCCCGCGCCGGAAGACGCGCAGGACCCCTGGCTCAGCTCGCTCAAGAGCCACCTGATGCCCTTCCTGCGGGATCCGGACAAGCCGATGATCCTCGCTCTCTCGCGTGCGGACGAGCGCAAGAACAACGCCACCCTGATCCGTGCCTACGGCGAAAACCCCGCCCTGCGGGATGCGGCCAACCTGGTGATCGTGGTCGGCACCCGCGAGGACATCCGCGAGCTGCCCGAGGCCTCGCGGCGCATCCTCACCGACATGCTGCTGCAGATCGACCTCTACGACCTGTACGGCCGCATTGCCTATCCCAAGAGCCTGGGCGCGGATGAGGTCGCCGCGCTTTACCGGCTGGCCGCCTCGCTCAAGGGCGTGTTCGTCAACCCCGCCCTGACCGAACCGTTCGGCCTGACCCTGCTGGAGGCCGCCGCCTGCGGCCTGCCGGTGGTCGCGACCGAGGACGGCGGCCCGCGCGACATCCTCGCCGCCTGCAAGAACGGCTACCTGGTCGACCCGCTGGACGCGGAGGCCATCGCCTCGCGCCTGCTCGACGTCCTGAGCCACCCCGAACAATGGCAGAGCTTCTCCAGCAACGGACTGGAAGGGGTGAACCGGCACTACAGCTGGGGCGCCCACGCAGGTCGCTACCTCGAGGCCATCACCCGACTCGTCAGCGCCGCGCGCGCGCCGCTGCCGGAACGCGCCTTCGCGCCGGACTGGCGCGAGCACGACCGCGCCATCGTGCTGTCGCTGAGCGCCATCGACTCCGCCGACCCGGCCCTGCCCGCCCTGCGCGAGCAGCTCCAGGCCCAGCGCCGCCGCGCGGTATTCGTGGTCAGCTGCAATGCGCCTCTGGATGCGAGCGTCAGGCGCCTGAAGACCTTGGGCCTGCCCGACCCCGACGCGCTGATCACCGATCACGGCACCGCCATCCACTACGGCCCGAAGCTGGGCGCCGACAGTGCCTGGAGCCGTCACATCGATCATCACTGGTCGCCCGAAATCCTGCTCGGCCTGCTGCGCGACATGCCCGGACTGAGCCCGCGCCCGGCGCGCGAACAGGGGCCGTTCGTCCTGCACCTGGACGTGGACACACGCAACGATGGCTTCCCGGGCACCGAGGAAGTGCTGCGCCACCTGCGCCGTCACGACGAACAGGCCAAGCTGATCCAGGCCCAGCCGGACCGGCTGAGCCTGATTCCGATCCGCGCGGGCAAGGGCTACGCCTTGCGCTGGTTCGCCCAGCGCTGGGACATCCCGCTTGAACACGTGGTGGTGATCGCCGGGGAGAGCGGCGATACCGACATGCTGGCCGGCAACACCCAGGGCATCGTCCCGCTCGAGCGCAGCCTCAGCGTAATGGTGGATGACAACGCCCAGCATGTGGAGATCACCGGGACACGCGGCGCGCTGGGCATCATCGACGCCCTCAAACGCATTTTCCCCCAGCCGGCCACCCCGCCGAGGGACTGAAGGAGGCCATCATGAAGCCCGCCCTGTTGCTGTGTACCGATCTCGACCGCACCTTGATGCCGAACGGCGAGCCGCCGGAGTCGCCCCTGGCCCGCCCGCTGTTCCGTCGCCTGGCCGAGCGCCCGGACGTCACCCTCGCCTATGTCAGCGGCCGCCATCTCGGACTGCTGCACGAGGCCATCGAAACCTACGACCTGCCCGTGCCCGACTACGCCATCGGCGACGTCGGCACCACGCTCTACGCCATCAAGGATGGGCAATGGTCGGCGTCACCGGAATGGTCGGCCGAGATCGCCCCGGACTGGGCCGGCCTGACCCATGCCGAACTGGCCGAGGCGCTGGAGGGTTTTCGCGAGTTACGCCTGCAGGAGCCGGCCAAGCAGAACACCTTCAAACTCAGCTACTACGTCCCGGCGGATATCGACGTGCAGGGCCTGCGCGCCGCGGTGAGTGCGCGGCTCGCCTCGCTTGGCGTGTGCGCCAGCCTGATCTGGAGCGTGGACGACCTGACCGGCGACGGCCTGTTCGACATCCTGCCCGAGCGCGCCACCAAGCTGCATGCCATCGAATTCCTCGCCCGCCTGCTGGGCGTGAACCCGGCCAACATGCTGTTCGCGGGAGACAGTGGCAACGATCTGCCGGTGCTGGCCAGCGGCATCCCCTCTGTCCTGGTCCACAATGCCCGTACGGACGTCCGGCGCGAGGCCCTGGCGCAGGCCGAATCCACCGGACAGAACGGCCACCTCTACCTGGCGGAGGGCGGCATGTTCGGTATGAACGGCAATTACGCCGCCGGCATCATGGAGGGCCTGGCGCACTTCCACCCGGAATTCACGGACTGGCTGAACGAGGCTTTGAAGGGGCTTTAGCAGGCTGTTGAAAAACAGCCTGTTAAGGCAAGCCATGGATGGCTTGCACGAAGGTCAAGCACGCTAAGTGCTTGACCTTCGGAGCCCGTCGCGGACATGCGCCGCGACGCTCTCGAAAGCCGCAGTCCGAAGGACCTTGCGGCATGGACGCCGCAAGGGCTTGAGTTTTTGATCGCGAGCAAGCTCGCTCCTACAAAGGGACCTCAGCTGCCGTAGCCCGGATGAAGCCAAGCGGAATCCCGGAAGCTCCTTCCCCGGATGGCGGCCAAGACCACCATCCGGGCGACACGCTCGACCCAACCTGCGGCTACGGGCATGGTGGAGGGCGTACCTCCCGGCGGGCTCGGAGCCTGTGAAAATATCCCCTGCCGTCGCGAGGGTGTCCCTGGGCGTGCCCGGCAAGGCGCGGGGTGCAGAAAACCGCGAGCGTAGCAGGGCCTACGTGAGCGATTTTCGGGGCCCCCGCAACGCCGCCGGGCGCGTCCAGGGGCAGCCGCAGTAGGTGAGGGGATATTTTCACAGGCTCTCAGTCCTCCAACTGCCCGCCCAGCGCACCACCCTGCCCCTTGACGAAGCCGAGATAGAGCTGCGGGAACTCGGCCACCACCGAAGCTTGCACCGCCGGCAGGGAAGCGAGGGCCTTGCGGTAGGCCGCGACGCGCGGAAGGTCCTGGCCCGTCAAGGCCTCCGCCCCAGATGCCTCGAGCAGGTCGAGGCGCATGAAGAAGGGCGCGAAGGCACAATCCACCAGGCCAAACTCCACGCCGGAAAAATACGCCCCCCCCTCGTTCAGGCTCGTCTCCAGCACGTTGAGCAGATGGCGCAGGGAAGTGCGGGCCTCGACGGCCTTGTCCGCATCCTTCGCGGTCATCCAGTGCCACAACCCGCCGAACAGGTCGTCCGCCAGGGCGACGAAGCCGCGATCCCGCGCGCGGGTCAGCGGATCGGCCGGCAGCAGGGGCGGGGGATGGGTCTCGTCGAGGAATTCGTTGATCACCTGCGACTCGAACAGCACGCTATCGTCGACCTTGAGCAGAGGCACCTTGCCGCGCGGCGAGAGCACGGCCAGCCATTCCGGGGGCTCCTTGGGATTGAGGTAGGTCACCACGCAGGGAATGGCCTTGTGCTGAATGAGAATATTGACCCGCTGCACGAAGGGGCAGATCTTGAAGCCGACCAGTTCGAGTTTCATCGTGTCATTCCGTCAATCAATGAGGAGCTTCCAGACTATATGCGATCTTCCGCCGCAAGCGACAGCCAGGGACAAGACTTCCAGCGCCTGGATACCTGGCTGTGGGCCGCGCGTTTCTTCAAGACCCGCGGCCTGGCCAAGGAGGCCATCGAGGGTGGCAAGGTTCGCCTCAATGGCCACACCGCCAAACCCGCCGCCAAGGTGCGTCCTGGAGATGAACTGGACGTGAACCGCGCCGGCGAGCACTGGCTGTTCCAGGTCCTCGCCCTGAACGAAAGCCGCCGCCCGGCCAGCGAGGCTGCCCTGCTCTACCGCGAGACGCCCGAGAGCATCGCCCGCCGGGAGCATGAACGCGAACTGCGCAAGCTGGCCGGCGGCACGACCGCGCCCGCCAGGCGCCCGGAAGGCCACGACCGCGAGATCCTGCGCCGGCTGCGTGGCAAGAGCTGATACCGGGCAGGTTTGTTTATCGAGCGCCCGCGGATCAATAAATCTTTTATGACCACCCAAGCGGAAAGCTCGGATATTCTTTAGGGCTTCCTGATGTTCAAGGACGCAGATCATGCCCGACCGCAACGTCGCCCGGCTGTTAACCTTGTTGCTCGCCCTGCCCATCCTGCACGCGCATGCCGCGCCCCCGGCCGGCGGCATGCCTCCGGCGCCGGTCAAGGTCATCCAGGTGGTGCCCGGCACCCTGAGTGAAAGCGCGATCTTCCCCGCCCGCCTGCGCGCAACCGAGCAGGTCGAGGTCCGGCCGCGCGTTGGCGGTCTGATCGACAAGGTCGCCTTTACCGATGGCGGCATGGTCAAAAAAGGCCAGCTGCTGTACGAGATCGACCCACGCCCCTACGCCGCCGAGGTCGCCCGCGCGCAGGCCAGCGTCGCCCAGGCCGAGGCCCTGCTGCGCCAGGCCAGCGCCATGCAGGCGCGTGGCAGTGCCCTGGCAAGCTCGCAAGCCATTTCGCGCGAGGCCATCGATGAGCGCAACGCCGCCAAGCAGGTGGCCGACGCGAACCTGCGCGCGGCCCGTGCCGCGCTGGATGCCGCGCGTCTGGATCTTGAATTCACCCGCGTGACCGCCCCGATCAGCGGCCTGATAAGCCGTACCCAGGTCACCGTGGGCAACCTGGTCAACGGCCCCGGCGGCTCGGGCACCACCCTGCTGGCGACGATCACCCCCATCGACCCCCTGCATGTGTATTTCGAGGTGGATGAACGCAGCCTGCAAGGCTTCGGCGGCACGCCTCCGACCAGCACGCCGGTCAAGCTCGAACTGGCCGGCGAAGCCGGCTTCCGGCATCCCGCCTCCATCGATTACGTCGCCCCCACCTTCGACCCGGCCACCGGCACCCGGCAGCTCCGCGCCGTACTGCCCAACCCCAAGGGTCAGCTTGCACCGGGCATGTTCGCGCGAGCGGAACTGCTCGGTGTTCGCCGCTTCGATGCCGTCAGCGTTCCGACCCGCGCCGTCGGCGCCGACCAGGGCCGCCAATACGTGCTGGTGGTCGGCGCGGATGACACCGTGGAATACCGGCCGGTTACCCTCGGCCCGGAAATCGGCGGCCAGCGCCCGGTGTTGAGCGGGCTCAAGGCCGGCGAGCGCGTGATCGTCGACGGCCTGCAGAAGGCCCGACCGGGCAGCAAGGTGGAGCCTCAGCCGTTGGAGCCGTCCACGGACTCAGCCGAATGCCATCCCGCTGAAGGAACGAAAGCCGTGGCCGCCAAGGCGATCGACGACTGCCTCGCCGGCGGCGGTTCGCGCTGAGGGCTTCCACACAACACATGTAGGAGCGGGCTACCGCCAGCTTCGCGTTAGCTTGCTCGCGAAGCGGAATATCGCGAGCAAGCTCGCTCCTACGGATCATTCAACGCAGCCCGCAAGACCCCGAGGCCCCCCCCATGCGCTTCGCCCGCTTTTTCGTCGACCGGCCGATCTTCGCCATCGTGCTGTCCGCACTGATCCTGCTCGGCGGCTGGGTATCGCTCAAGGCCCTGCCGGTGGAACAGTATCCGGAGGTCGTACCACCCACCATCCAGGTCCAGGCCCGCTACCCCGGCGCCAGCCCGCAAACCCTGTCCGAAACGGTGGCTGCGCCGATCGAGCAGGAACTGGTCGGCATCGAGCACCTGCTCTACATGTCCTCGCAATCGACCGCCGACGGGCAGATGCGCCTGACCCTGACCTTCGAGCTGGGCACCGACCTGGACATCGCCCAGATGCAGGTGCAATCCCGCGTATCCAACGCCGAGCCGCGCCTGCCCGAAGAAGTCCGGCGACTGGGGATCGTCACCCGCAAGCAATCGCCCGACCTGCTGCTGGTTATCCACCTGATCTCGCCCGACCACCGCTACGACTCGCTCTACCTGGGCAACTACGCGGTACTCAACATCCGCGACCAGCTCAAGCGGGTCAACGGCGTGGGCGACACCCGGGTGTTCGGCTCGGACGAGTACGCGATGCGCATCTGGCTGGACCCCGACCGGCTGGTGGCGCGCAACCTGACCGCGACCGACGTGGTCAGCGCGGTGCGGGCGCAGAACCTCCAGGTCGCCGCCGGCTCGGTCGGCCAGCCGCCGGGCACGCTGGAGAGCGCCTTCCAGCTCACCGTCACCTCGCAAGGGCGCCTGCGCTCGGTGGAGGACTTCCGCAACATCGTGGTCAAATCCGGCACCAACGGCCAGATCGTGCGCCTCGGCGACATCGCGCGAGTCGAGCTGGGCGCCGCCACCTATGCCATCCGCTCCATGCTCGACGGGCAGGACGCGGTGGCCATTCCGATTTTCCTGCGCCCCGGTGCCAACGCGCTGGAGACCGCCGCCAACATCAAGCAGACGATCGCCCAGTTGAAGGAGAACTTCCCGGAGGGCATCGACTACCGCATCGTCTACGACACCACCCAGTTCGTGCAGCAATCCATTAACGCGGTCATCACCACCTTCATCGAGGCCCTGATCCTGGTCGTGGTGGTGGTCATGCTGTTCCTGCAGACCTGGCGCGCGGCCATCATCCCGCTGGTGGCGGTGCCGGTGTCGATCATCGGCACCTTCGCCCTGCTCAACGCGCTCGGCTTCTCGGTCAACACCCTGACCCTGTTCGGCATGGTGCTGGCGATCGGTATCGTGGTGGACGACGCGATCGTGGTGATCGAGAACGTCGAGCGTCACATCAGCGAGGGCATGGCGCCCAAGGCCGCCGCCCGCCAGGCCATGGAAGAGGTGACCGGACCGATCATCGCCATCTCGCTGGTGCTGGCGGCGGTATTCATCCCGGCCAGCTTCATCTCCGGCATCAATGGCGAGTTCTACCGCCAGTTCGGCCTGACCATCGCCTCCGCCACCCTGATCTCGGCGCTCAACTCGCTGACCCTCAGTCCGGCGCTGGCGGGGATGCTGCTCAAACCGGCCGGGACCTTCCATGGCCCCGGCCCTTCGGGGAACGCCTTGCGTTCCAACGCCGTTCCGGACGGCGTTGTTCATGACGCGCGGCCGGATGTACCCACCCGTCTGATCAACCTGCTGTTCGGCTGGTTCTTCCGCCTGTTCAACCGCGCCTTCGTCGCCAGCGCGCATGGCTACGAGGCCCTGGTCAGGCGCCTGCTGCGCATCAGCGCCGTCGTGCTGCTGGTATTCGCCGGCCTGCTGGCGTTCTCGGCCCAGACGCTCTACAGCGTGCCGGCGGGCTTCATCCCGCCGGGCGATCGCGGCTACCTGATCACCGTCGTGCAACTGCCGCCCGCCGCCTCGCTGGAGCGCACCACGGAGGTGGTCAAGGAAGTCTCGGCGCGGATCAAGTCCACCGAGGGCGTCGGCAACGCGGTGGCCTTCCCCGGGCTGTCCATCGTCAGCTTCGGCCCCTCGTCCAACGCCGCAACCATCTTCGTCCCGCTCCGCCCGTTCAGCGAGCGCGTCCCGCAAGGCCTGTCGGCCAATGCCATCGCGGGCGAGCTGCGCAAGAAACTGGGCGGCATCGAGGAGGCCTTCGTCGCCGTCTTCCCGCCGCCGCCGATCCGCGGTCTGGGCTCGCTGGGCGGCTTCAAGCTGCAGATCCAGGACCGCGGCGGCGTGGGTCTCGATGCGCTGGACGCGGTGGCCAAGCAGGTCATCGCCCAGGGGAACCAGACGCCGGGCGTGGTCGGCCTGTTCACCAGTTTCCAGAACAACGTGCCGCAGCTGCACGCCCAGATCGATACGGAACACGCGCTGACCAGCGGCGTGCCCCTGCAGAACCTTTACGACACCCTGCAGATCAACCTCGGCTCGTTGTACGTCAACGACTTCAACCTGTTCGGCCGCACCTACCAGGTCATCGCCCAGGCCGACGCGGACTATCGCCAGGGCCCTCGGCCATCGAGCAGTTGCAGACCCGTACCGGCGACGGCCAGATGACGCCGCTGGCCGGTCTGGTGCGGGTGACCGAAGTGACCGGCCCGGACCGGGTGGTGCGCTACAACACCTACCCGGCCATCGAGGTCAACGGTTCCGCCGCGCCGGGCGTCAGCTCCGGCCAGAGCATCGGGATCATGGAAAAGCTGCTGGGCGACATCCTGCCCCCCGGCACAGGCTACGAATGGACCGAGCTGACCTATCTGCAGATCATCGCCGGCAACACCACCCTGCAGATGTTCGCCATCTCCGTGCTGGTCGTGTTCCTGGTGCTGGCGGCGCTGTACGAGAGCTGGTCACTGCCGTTCGCCATCATCCTGATCATGCCGATGGTGCTGCTGTTCGCCATGCTCGGGGTCAAGTTCACCGGCGGCGACAACAACATCCTCACCCAGGTTGCCCTGCTGGTCCTGATCGGCCTGGCGAGCAAGAACGCCATCCTGCTGGTGGAGTTCGCCAAGGTCCGCGAGGATGCCGGCATGAGCCCGATGGAGGCGGCGCTGGAAGCCTGCCACCTGCGTCTGCGGCCGATCATCATGACCTCGATCGCCTTCATCGCCGGCGTCGTCCCGCTGGTGCTGGCCACCGGCGCGGGCGCGGAGATGCGTCAGGCCATCGGCATCCCGGTGTTCTTCGGCATGCTGGGCGTGACCTTCTTCGGCCTGCTGCTGACGCCGGTGTTCTATCTGGTGATCCGTGGCATGGCATTGCGCGGGCGGCACCAGGAGGCCGAAGCGGCCTGAGGTCTGGGTGACGAGTGACGCGCACCTGTCACTCAACGAAATGGGACTCCCTGTCCGTAGGAGCGGGCTTGCGCCAGCTTCGCGTTAGCTTGCGCGCGATCAACCACCCTAGTGAATCGCGAGCAAGCTCGCTCCTACATCACTGCCCCTCACCCCGCCACCACGCAGTTCCGCCCGCTCTCCTTGGCGCGGTAGAGGCGCTCATCGGCAACCTGCACGAAAGTCTCCTGGTTGTCGGCGTTCAACTCAGGGTAGGAGGCGGCGCCAATGCTGATGGTCATGCGGAAGCTGTGTTCGCCCTGGGTGATGACCAAGTCCTCGACCGCGTGGCGCAGGCGCTGGGCCATGGCCCTGGCATCGTTGCAGGAGGCACCGGGCAGAATGATCATGAACTCCTCCCCGCCATAGCGCAGCACCACATCCCCCTCGCGCAGCATGGAGCGCACCAGGCGCGCCAGCTTGAGGATGGCGCGATCGCCCGCCAGGTGGCCATAGGTGTCGTTGATCTTCTTGAAATGATCGATGTCCAGCATCAGCACGGCCAGCGGCACATCGGTACGCACCGCGCGGCTGAACTCCTCGGCCAGGCGCTGCAGACCGAAGCGGCGATTGAACAGTCCGGTCAATGGGTCGAGCGCGGCAAGCCGCTGCAGATTGTCGTGGGCGATAGCGTTGCGCAGAGCCAGCGAGAGCGCACGGCGGAAGATTTCCAGCCGCACGCGAGTGCCCTCCGGGAAGGGCGTCGCACTGGCCAGCACCACGGCCGCGAGCGCGACCTCCTTGTACAGGATCGGTACGATCAGCACTTCCAGCGGGCGGAACTCCATCACTACGCCGTCCACCCGGAGCCCTTCGGGGATGTTGATCAGTCGGATGCCCCCCTCCTCCATCGCCAGACGGAGCTGATCGCCGCGTACAAACGCCTCGTCCTCGCGCAAGCCCTGCCTCGCACGCACGCGCAGCTCGCCATCCTCTTCCAGCAGCAGGGCGCCGCCGGATGCGCCGGTTTCCGTCATCAGGTGACGCAAGGCCTCTTCCGCCAAGGGCCCGAGTTCGATGCGACTGACCATCAGGTCGGAGAAGCTCTGCACCGCCTGCTCGGTCCGGTAGGACTCGGCCAGGGCGTGCACCATCGCGTTGAAGGCACGAGCGCTGGCGCCGATCTCGTCGTCGGAGTCGTCCGGGATGCGGCAGTGGTCGGGGCCGCAGCTGCGATGATCGAAGGACTCGCTGCTGCGCAGGTTGGCGGCGACAAAGTCCATCCGCTCGGCCAGCAACCTGAGGCGGGAGCCCACTACCCAGCGCGCGAGGGCCTGGTTGAAGGTTCCCGCCAGCGCCCCCGCGGTGAGGCAGGCCGCAAGGAAGCCGGGGCTCATCACCAGATCGACCGGCACGCCCAGCGCACGCAGGAAGAAGGGAAACACCAGGCCGATCCCCAGCCCAAAAGCAATCATCCAGATGGCGAGATCGGTAAAGACCTTGGAGGTCAGGCGCATGGCGGCTCCTTGCTGGCAGTGGCGCCGAGAGGAGGTTCGGCGGCATCAATCAGAGGATGCTAATCCCCCCGCCCATGACAAAAAAATTACGTAAATTCATGCACCCATACAATTTCATAGTCACGCTGGGGTATGCGCTACCACGCACGCCAGGCCGCCAATAACGGGAAATACAGCCCAACGCGCACCGGATGGTGCGGATCGAACTGGCGCAGCAAGGCGGCGTAGCTTTCAAGCTGGGCGCGGTAATGCGCCTGCTGATGGTCGAGGAAGGCCTCCAGCGGCTCGCCCTGAAGGGGGTCGGAGGTCTTGTAATCGATAATCCACCGCACGCCCTCGTCGACAAAGCTGCGGTCGATCACGGCGTTGATGGCGACCCCGTCGAGCATGGCGCCGAGCGCCCATTCGCAGCGCGACTCCGCGTGCGCGGCGAGGATCCAGCGGCCGCGGGCATCATTCAAGGTCACCTCCAATGCCTGCAGCACGCGTGACAGGGCGCCATCCACCCTTTCAGCGGCCACGCCCAACTGCGCCAACTGGCTGCGCAGGGCGGGTTCCAGCGCCCCCAGGCGAGCCTGATCCCAGACATCGAGCCCGTCCAGTGCGATCCGCTCCAGCAGGCGGTGCACCAGGGTGCCGACATGGCGCGGCGTCTCGTCGCCTTCGTCCCAGTCCACGCCCAAGGCCACCTCCGAACCCATCCGGGCACTGGGTATGCGCGACGCGGCACGGACGACGTCAAGCCCAGCCGGCGGCAAAGGTGCGCGCCAGTCGGCGGGCAGGCGTCGTAGCCCGGATGAAGCCTTGGCGGAATCCGGGGATGCGCCCCCCGGATTCCGCTTTACTTCATCCGGGCTACGGGGGGGCGATTCGACCATCCCATCGATGCCCGGCCACAGGCGCGCCAGCAGGGAACGCCTGGGCGGACTCCAGTCGCCGCCCTTATCGAGCGGCACCTCGGCCAGCAGGTGCAGGCGCCGGATGGCGCGGGTGGCCGCCACGTATAGCAGGCGGCCGTCCTCGTAGCCGCCGCGCGTCTCCAGCACGCGCCGCAACCAGCCATACAGCGGCGCCTCGCGCTGGCTCTGGCCCTTGATGGGGGCCAGCAGCAGGTCGACACCCGCCCCAGTCACCGTTTCACGTTCCAGCCACAGCAGCAACTGGCTGTCGCCGCCGCGCGGCACCCGCGCCAGCCCCGGCAGGAGAACGGTGTGGAACTGCAGGCCCTTGGACTTGTGGATGGTCATCACCTGCACCGAGGCCTCGCCCTCCGGCGGCGCGAACAGGCGCTCCAGCTCGCTCTGCAGGGTGTGCGGGGTCAGATCGTCGCCCAGCGAGTCGAGCAGGTCGAAGAAGATGCGCGCCTCATCCAGTTCCCTGCCACCCCGAGCACAGGCGGGGCCGCCAAGCGCCAGCCACGCGCCCTCGACCTGACGCCGCAGCGGCAGGCGGCCGCCGTCCGCCAGGCTGGGCTCAAGCGCGTCGCGCAGGCGGGCGAGCCGGACACGGGCGTCGGACTCCAGCCCGGCCAGCCGTGTCTCGTCATGCATGCACTGCCAGACCGTGGACACGGGGGCCTCGGCGACCAGGGCATGCAGATCGGCCAGCCGCAGGCCGCACCATGGCGCGCGCAGCACGGCGAGCCAGGCGATGCGGTCGGCGGGGTGCAGGAGGGCGCGGGTCAGGGCCAGGAGGTCCTGCACCATCGGCTGCTCGGCCAGTTGTTCGATCTCGACCGCCTGGAAGGGAATGCCGGCCTCGCGCAGGGCAGGCAGGATGCGCGCAAGGTGGCCGCGCGAGCGGACCAGGATGGCGACCGTGCGGTCGGCTTCCTTCACCTCGCCATCGCGCTCCATGTCCGCCAGCGCCGCGCGCGTCAGACGCACGACCTCGGCAGCCTCGGCTTCGCCCGCTTGCAGCCCGGATGAAGCGCTACCGAATCCGGGATCGTCTTCCCCGGATTGCGGCCTGCCGGACTCCATCCAGGCTACGGCTTTTTCGAACAGGTGGATGCGGACCGCCTCGCCCTCGACCGCCGGATGGAAGGCGGCGGCGGGCGCGTCCGAATAGGCTACCGCGCCCTCGGCAATGTTCGCGCGCTCGGCCAGCACCCTCGGGAACACGGCATTCACCCATTCGACCACCCCCGCCTGCGAGCGGAAATTCGTGCGCAGCATCAGCGCGGCAAGCGCCAGTGCGTCGTCGCCCCCATCCTCCCCGATGGGCATGCCGCGCTCCTGCATCTCCTGGAACAGCCCCACCTCCGCCTCGCGGAAACGGTAGATCGACTGCATCGGGTCGCCAACCAGGAACAGGCTGCGCCCCTCGGTCTCGGTGTGCGGGGTCTCGCCCGCCTGCCAGCCGCCGACCAGGCGCCGCAGCAGTTCGAACTGGGTGCGCGAGGTGTCCTGGAACTCGTCCACCAGGATGTGGCGGATGCGGTAGTCGAACGCCAGCAGCAGGTCACTGGGGTTGTCCGGCTCGCCCCGCGCGCGCTGGGCGCCGAGCGCGGTCTCGACGAAATCGACCTCGCCGCGCGCGGCGAAGATCAGGCGCAACTCGGCGACCGCCAGCACCAGCAGGTGCAGCAGCGCCTCCAGCACCGCCCAGTCACCATCGCCGTAATGCGGGCTGGGCATGTCGCGCGTGGCATGCAGGGCGGCGGCGAGGTCGGGGTGTTCGCGCAGGGCCTCGAGCAGTTCGCCGACGCGGTTCTTGAAGGCGGTCCGTTCCGCCTTGGCGTCCTTGTCGATGCCTTTTTCGCTCGGCGCGGGCACGCCGTTCTTCGCGCTCAAGGCCTTGCGCCATTCGCCCGAGGCGGTCAGCAACAACTCGGCCAGACCGCGCCAGCGCGGCAGCCCCTCGATGCCCGGCGCGGGCCAGCCCGGCACCTGCCATTCCATGCGTGGGTCATCGTCTTGCACGTCCTGCTCGCTCAGGTTGGCGCACATGATCGCCGCCAGCACGCCGGTCTCTTCATGCAGGTGACGGGGGAAGAGGTCGTGCAGGTTGCCCAGCTCGTCCTCGAGCATGCGCCGCAGCGCCCCTTCCAGCGCCTCGCGCTCGGCACGCAGTGCGTGACGCAGCCACTGGTCGCGCTTGCCCAGCATCGCGGCCAGCAGGTCGCGGACGCGGGCCAGGTCATTGCCGAGGTGACGGAGCAGGATTTCCAGCCGGGCAACCGATTCGCCGTCGTCGTCCATCGCGGCCTCGATGTTCTCGACCACCCGCGCGGCGGCTTCCTGGTACAACTCGCCCGGCTCGTCGGCGATGCCTGCCTGCGCGCCGAAGCCGGCGGTCAGCGGCAGCCGGGCGGCGAGTCCGGCGCAGAGCGAATCGATGGTCTGGATGCGCAGTCGAGCGGGCTGCTGGAGCAGGTTCCAGCCGAGCGAGCGATCCCGCGCCAGCGCCGCGCGCGCCCGTTCGCGCTGACGGACCAGATGCTCGGGGGCGTCCTCGGCCAGCGGCGCATGGGCGTCGCGCAGTGCATGCAGGACGCGGGCGCGCATCTCCCCCGCCGCCTTTTTGGTGAAGGTGATGGCGAGGATTTCCTCCGGCCGCTCGACCTCCGCCAGCAGCACCAGCACGCGCTGGATCAGCAGCTCGGTCTTGCCCGAGCCCGCCGGAGCCTGGACGATGCAGCATAGGCGCGGGTCGAGGGCCCGTTCGCGGATGGCGGCGTCGATGGGGGCGTTCACGGGCGATCCCCGGGGCTGACGTAGGAGCGAGCTTGCTCGCGATGGGAGGGCATCGCGGGCTGACGCCAGCTTCGCGTTAGCAAGCTCGCTCCTACAAAACATACATTCCAGCGTTTCACTGTTCGGAAGCCCCCAGCGCAAAGGCCGTCCCCGCCTGCTCGTGGATGCGGCAGAGCATGCCCAGAGGGCAGTGGGTGCATACACCCGGCTTGCGGGGATCGACCGCCGCGCGTCCGGCGCGGAAATCGGCCGCCAGTCCCTCCAGCACCCGACGCCAGTCGGCCATCACCTGCGGCCAGTCACGCTCATCGCCGCGCGCCGGCTCGAACCCTTCGCCGCGCGCCAGCAAGCCCACCTCGCCCGCGCGCAGGCGGGCGAAGGCGATGGCCCGCACATCGTCCGTGGTCACGGCATACAGCGGCAGCTGCGGCGCCGCGGGCCGTTCGCCATCCCAATCGGACGGCGAGGCCTGACCGGTCTTGTAGTCGAGGATCATCCGCCCGCCGTTTTCCAGCGCATCCACCCGGTCGAGCTTCACGTGCAGGCGCAGACCGCCGATCTCGACGGTCTGCTGCGCCTCGCGCGCTTCCACCGTGAAGGCGGGACGACTTCGCTCGACATCCAGCCATTCCAGCGCAAGCTCGGTCAGCCGCGCGGTTTCCAGCGCCTTGAGGCGATCCGGCCACAGGTCACGGCGATGGCGCGCCTCTTCGTCCACCACGGCGCGGGCGTGACCTTGCACCATTTCTTGTAGGAGCGAGCTTGCTCGCGAAAAACCTGGATCGCGAGCAAGCTCGCTCCTGCACATGGTCTCCAGACCGGCCTGGTCGCCCAGCTCACCCCAGACCCGCTCCATCAGCCCATGCAGCAGGTTGCCGCGCACGCGGGCATCCGGCCCAAG
This sequence comes from Pseudomonadota bacterium, assembly GCA_040758395.1. Taxonomy (GTDB): domain Bacteria; phylum Pseudomonadota; class Gammaproteobacteria; order Halothiobacillales; family Halothiobacillaceae; genus Thiofaba. The sequence continues at coordinate 62,291 of JBFLVP010000021.1, read as the reverse complement.
GTCGGGCTCTTCCAGCGGACGCGCCTGCAGGCGCAATTCGGCAAAGGCGCGGAACGGGCAGGCGGACTGCAGTTCCAGCACCCGCGCACCGCCTGGAGCCAGGGCACCCTCCTCCAGCGGCGGGGCCTGGGTGTCGTCCAGCCGCTCCATATCGAGATCGAGCGCGGGCACGGCCCATTGCGCGGGCATCGGCAGGGCGGATTGCGGCAACGCGCCCTCCAGCCAGGGCAGATGATCGAACAGCGGGCTGGGCTCCAAATCCCGCCCGGTGTCCTGGACCGGGTGGCTGACGATCACCTCCGGCGCCAGTTCGAGCAGGCGTGCGCTGACCCGGCGCAGGTAGGCGAGTTCGCGCGCCGGCGAGGCATGCGGCAGGCCGAGACGGGCCTGCAGGCGCATCGGCAGGAAGGGGTTGGGGCGCGCATCCGGCGGCCATTGTTCGTGGTGCATGCCGAGCAGCCAGACCGCGTCGAAGGACAAGCCGATGGCCTCCAGCGGGCCGAGCACCTGGACCGGCGCATCGCTCACGGCCTCCGGCTGAAACAGGGTCTCGGCGGCGAGGGCACGCAGCTGGGCGAGCGCCTCGGCGCGGGTCATGCGCGGCTGCACCACCGCCAGCCGGGCGAGGGATGTCATGGCATCCAGCCAGGTCTGACGCAGCTGGAATGCATGGCTGCCCAGCGCCGCGTCGCCGGGCCAGCCGGCCAGCTTCAGCTCGTCGCGCAAGCTGCGTACCCAGTCAGCGGGCGACTGGCGCGAAGGCTGGGACTGGCGGGCCTCATGCAATCGCGCCAGCAGCCTGCCCATCGTCGGACACCCGCCCTCCGCCGCCTGCCTGCGGGCGTAATCGCGCGACACCCGCCGCTCGCCGCGCTTTCGAAGGCTTGCGTCCAACAGGGCGCGGGCATCGCGCTCCTGCGCGAATCCGGCGAGGAAGGAACTGCGCAGGGCCTGGCCGAGGGTCTCCGTCTCCAGCCGGGCATCGCCCAGGGCGAAGATCAGGAAGGCCGCCCGCACCATGCCGTGCTCGCCCAGCGGCAGGCCGAGCGAGATGTTCCACGGCCGCGCCTCATCGCCCTGGCCGGGCAGCAGGGTGTGCGGCGCGAGTTGGGCATCGAGCAGGCGGGTCAGGCGGGCGCGGCGGTCCCGCAGATCGGGCGCGATGACCGCCAATCGCAGTTCCGGATTTTGGTCGAGCCGGGCGCGCGCCCAACGTGCGGCGGCCTCATCCTCGGTCGCCATGTCGGGGAAGGCGTGACGAACGGCGCGTGAGGGCACGGCATGGGCAGGCTCAGTCCATTCGTCGATGCGCGAACCACGCAGCCGCAGGGCCTCCAGCACGGCGCGCTGGAGCGGCGTCCAGTCCTCGAAGCCCAGCAGGAGCAGATGCGACGGTGCCGCCAGCCGTCCCTCGGCCAGTGCCTCGATCAGCCGCGCGGGCAGGCGCGCCTCGTCCAGCCAGCCCTGGCGGGTGCAGATGTCGTTGAAACGCGCGGCCCAGCGCTCGAAATGCCGCACATCGTCATGGCTTTCCAGCGGCTCGAACGGCAACGCCAGATGCCAGTCCTGCACCAGCGTCCAGGCCTCTTGCGCCAGTCTCGCGCTGCCGGCGGCCTGCAACAGCGGCAGGCCGCCATCGTCGATGATGTCCTGCCACACCCGTCCCGTCTGGCGCGCATCCAGCAGCAGCGGCGCATCGTCCGCAAGCAAGCTCGCCTCTTCCCACTGGCGACGCAGCCACGCGCCCCAGGGAAGGATGTCCGGCGCAGGCCACACGCTGGCAGCCTGTCGCGCGGCATCGGCAAAGCGTTTGCGCCAGTGGCGCGCGAGGCGGTTGTTGACCGTGACCAACGTCGCGCCCGCGCGCAGGGCGGCCAGCATGTCCGGCTCGTTCATGCGCCAGCCCGCCGCCACCAGCCGGTCAGGCTCAGGCGCTCATGACGCGCGGGGCAGACCTCGTGCGGGAAACGCTCGCTCAGGAAGGCGACGAAGGTCCCGGCGCGTGGCTCGACCTCAAGCAGAAGGCGCCTCTCATCGCCGGGATCGTAGATATGCAATTGCCCGCCATGCTCCGGCCGCCAGTCCGGATTGAGGTAGAGCAGGATGGTCACGGTGCGCGCGGAGCGTCCCTGAGGGTTGTCGTAGTGCTTCTGGTAGCCGCCGCCGGACGGGTAGAGCGCGAAATGGCATTCCAGCTCGCGCAGGCCGAGGTAGAGGCTGCGGTTGACCGCCTCGCGCATGGCCTCCATGGCCTGCCAGAACGGCTGCATGGTCTCGCCGCCCTCGCCCCACTCCAGCCAGTCGATGGCATCGCCGCGCACCGCCTGCATACGCGTCGCCTGGGTGCCGATGCCCGCCGGTCGGAAGCGGTCCCGCCGGGCGAGCGCCTCGGCGCGCACCGCCGCGACCAGCTCCGGTGGGAAGGCCTTCGGCACCACGGCATAGCCTGGTCCGGCCAGGCCATCGACCACGGTATTCCAGAGTGCATCGCTGTCCATCGTCATCCCCTCGTTCATGGCCGCCATTGTGCAACGGGCGCGGTCAAGCGGGTATAGTGACAACAACCCCGAGCTAGCCGAAACCATGCACGCCGATACCATTCTCCACGCCCGCTGGGTCATTCCCATCCAACCGCATGCCCAGGTGCTGGAAGACCACAGCCTGGTCATGGCCGACGGTCGAATCCAGTCCATCCTGCCCACCCACGAAGCCCGCGAGTTGGCGAGAAGCACCGGCGCGCGCGCCATCGAGCTGCCGGATCACGCCCTGTTGCCGGGCTTCGTGAATGCCCACACCCACGTCGCCATGAACCTGCTGCGCGGGGTGGCGGACGACCTGCCGCTGATGACCTGGCTGTCCGAGCATATCTGGCCGCTGGAAAACCGCTTCCTGGCCGAAGGCTTCGTCCACGACGGCAGCCTGCTGGCCTGCGCCGAGCTGATCCGTGGCGGGGTGACCTGCTTCAACGACATGTATTTCTTCCCGGAGGCGACCCTGCGCGCCGCGGAGGCGGCCGGCCTGCGCGCCTCGGTCGGCCTGCCGGTGATCGACTTCCCCACTCCCTGGGGCAGCGGGCCGGACGAGTACCTGAGCAAGGGCCTGGCCCTGCGCGACGAATGGCATGGCCACCCGCGCATGAGCTTCATGCTCGCGCCGCACGCACCCTACACCGTCGGCGACGAGCCGCTGCAGCGCATCCGCGTGCTGGCCGACCAGCTCGGCATTGGCGTGCACATGCATGTACACGAGACCGCGTTCGAGGTCGCCGAGGCCGAACGGCTGCACGATGAACGCCCGCTGGCGCGGCTTGATCGGCTGGGCCTGCTCAACGAGCAATTCCTTGCCGTGCACATGACCCAGCTGACCGGGGGCGAGATGGCCCTGCTGGCCGAACGCGGAGTGCACATCGCCCACTGCCCGGAATCCAACCTCAAGCTCGCCTCCGGCATCGCCCCCGTCGCCCGGCTCAAGGCGCTTGGCGTCAACGTCGCCATCGGCACCGACGGCGCGGCCAGCAACAACGACCTCGACCTCTTGGGCGAGACCCGCACCGCCGCCCTGCTGGCCAAGGGCGCGTCCGGTGACGCGGCCGCCGTCCCGGCCGCCGAGGCACTCTACATGGCCACCCTCGGCGGCGCCCGCGCGCTGGGACTGGACGATCGGATCGGATCGCTGGAGGTCGGCAAGGCCGCCGACGTGATCGCCATCGACCTCGCCCAGATCGAAACGCAGCCGCTGTTCGACCCCATCGCCCAGATCATCTACGCCGCCAGCCGCCAGCAGGTCACCCACCTGTGGGTTGCCGGCCAGATGCTGATGAACGACCGCCGCCTGCTGACGCTGTACGAGGATGACCTGCTGGCCAACGCCAGTATGTGGGCCAGCAAGATCGTGGAGCAGGATCAGGCATGAGCAACAACCTGGACAACCACGAGATCGCCCACTTCGACGGCCTGGCCAGCCAATGGTGGGACAAGGGCGGTCCACTCTGGACCCTGCATGCCATCAACCCGCTGCGCATGAATTTCATTCACCAGCACGCCGACCTGAGCGGCAAGCACGTGCTGGATGTCGGTTGCGGCGGCGGCATCCTGACCGAGGCCCTGGCACGTGACGGCGCGATCGCCACCGGGGTGGACCTGGCCGCCGCCAGCCTGACCACCGCGCGCCTGCATGCCCAGGCCGAGGGACTCGGCATCGACTACCGCCAGATTCCGGTCGAGGAACTGGCCGACGCGTCCCCGGAAAGTTTCGACGTCGTCACCTGCATGGAAATGCTTGAACACGTGCCCGATCCCGCCGCCATCGTGCAGGCCTGCGCCACACTGGTGAAGCCGGGCGGCTGGCTGTTCCTCTCCACCCTCAACCGCACGCCCAAGGCCTACGCGCTGGCCATCGTCGGCGCGGAATACATCATGGGCATGATCCCGCGCGGCACCCATGACTGGAAGAAATTCATCCGCCCGTCCGAACTCGCGGACTGGCTGCGTGCGGCCGGACTGGAGGTCGCCGACCAGCAGGGCCTGCACTACAACCCGCTGACGCGCCAGTTCTACCTGGGGCCGGGGGTGGATGTGAACTACCTCGTGGCGGCACGCAAACCCTAATCGTCATGTCCCATCTTGAGTCCCTGATCGTCGAATACCTTGACTGGCAAGGCTATCTCGTTCGCCGAAATACCAAGGTTGGGCGGTTGAAGCACGGCGGCTGGGAAATGGAACTGGACGTGATCGGTTATAACCCTCACACCAACGACCTGGTCCACTATGAGCCTTCGGTCGATGCGCATGCCTGGGAAACCCGCGAGGCCCGGTTTCAAAAGAAATTCGATGCCGCGAAAAAGCTGATCTTTATAGAAGTGTTTTCATGGTTGAGCTCTGACACTCCCCTGCGTCAGGTCGCGGTTTTTCCCTCCCATCCCAAGGGACGGGATACCATTGCCGGAGCACGACTCATGTCCATCGACGAACTCACCAAGGAGATAAGGGATACGGTGAGCGCATGCGGGCCCATGCGGAGCAACGCCATCCCCGAAATCTACCCGCTACTGCGCACGCTCCAGCTCAGTCATTGCGGTTACAACAAGGCCATTTGAGTCCACGATGCATCCCCAAGCCTTCCTCTTCGACCTCGACGGCACCCTGGTCGACACCGCCCCGGACATGGCCGGGACGTTGAATCGCCTGCGCGCCGAACACGATATCGCGCCGCTTCCCTACGAGGTCATCCGCCCTTGGGTTTCGCATGGAGCAACGGCGCTGGTGAAACTGGGATTCGGCAATGATCTCGACCCCGAGCGTTTGGAAGCCCTCCGTCTTCGTTATCTCGATGTCTACGCCGCGCATCTGTGCGTGGACAGCGTGCTGTTCCCCGGCATGGCGGGCGTGCTTGAGGCACTGGAGGCCCAAGGCCGCGCCTGGGGCGTGGTGACCAACAAGCCGGCCTTTCTGACCGAGCCGCTGCTGGAAGGCCTGGGCCTGCACAAGCGGGCGAGCTGCATCGTCAGCGGCGACACCCTGCCGGTGCGCAAGCCCGACCCGGCCCCGGTGCGCCACGCCTGCGCCCTGCTCGGTCTGCCCGAAGTCGCCTGCATCATGATCGGCGATGCGGAGCGCGACATCGCTTCCGCACGCGCGGCGGGCAGCCCGTCCATCGCCGCCGCCTTCGGTTACGTGCTGGAGGATGACGATCCGCACGCCTGGGGCGCGGACGCGGTGGTAAACCATGCCGAGGAACTGCATGGGTGGATTTGAGGCATCGATGCCTCATCGCGAGGGGAACAGCAACGCCCCGTAGGAGCGAGCTTGCTCGCGATGTTCCGGGGTCTGAAAAGATCGCGAGCAAGCTCGCTCCTACGGATATTCCAAACTGCATGCCATGACGGAAAGATGACCACATGCTGAACGCCCTCTCCCCCGAACAACGCCTGATCCTTGCCGCCCTCGGCGGCCTGCTGTTCGGCATCCTGCTGACCTGGCTGTTCATGCGCGCCAGCCGCAAGACGCTGGAGGCCAGCCTTGGCGAGCGCCTGCGCGCCGCCGAGGAAGAGATTCAGGAACAGGCGACCGAACGCCAGAAGGCCGAGGGCGAGAACCATCTGCTGCGCGAAAGCCTGCAACGCGCGAGCGAGGAACGCGCAGCGCTGCATGAACGAACCAGTCGCATCGCGCCGCTGGAACAGGAGGCCACCGCCCTGCGTGCGCAGCTCGAAAAGCTGGAAGACGAGCGCCGCCGTCAGGGTGAGCGCACGGCAAGCCTTGTGGCCGAGCTGGAACCGCTACGCGCCCGCTTCGAGGTTATCGAGCGCGCCCTGCACGAGACCACTGCCGAGCGTGACCGGGTCCGCGAAACCCTCGCCCAGACCCAGACCCAGCTCGAGGCCGAGCGCCGCCAAGCGCAGGAGAAGCTCACCCTACTGATCGAAGCCAGGGAACAGCTCGCCGAACAATTCAAGCTGCTCGCCAGCGAGATCCTCGAGGAGAAGACCCGCCGCTTCACCGAGCAGAACCAGAGCCAGCTCGGCCAGTTGCTCAACCCGCTGCGCGAGCGGCTGGGCGAGTTCCAGAAGAAGGTCGAGGACAGCTACGGCCAGGAGGCCCGCGAGCGCCACGCCCTGCGTGAGGAACTCAAGCGCCTGGCGGAGATGAACACCCGCCTCGGCGAAGAGGCGCACAACCTCACCCGCGCCCTGAAAGGCGAGCGCAAGACCCAGGGGCTGTGGGGCGAGATGATCCTGGAGACCGTGCTGGAGAGCTCCGGCCTGCGCAAGGGCCACGAGTACGAGACCCAGGTCAGCCTGCCCGGAAGCGGCGGCCGCGTCCTGCCGGATGTGCTGATCCACCTGCCGGAGAACCGCGTGGTGATCGTCGACGCCAAGGTCTCGCTGTCCGCCTACGAGCGCCACGTCAACAGCGACGATCCGGCCGAGCGCGCGCGCCACCTGAAGGAACACGTCACCGCCCTGCGCAACCACGTGGCGGGGCTGTCGGGCAAGGCCTACGAGAACCTGCCCGAGCTGCGCACGCTGGACTTCGTGCTGCTGTTCGTGCCCGTCGAGCCCGCCCTGATGCTGGCGATGGAGCATGACAAGGAGCTGTTCCAGGACGCGCTCAAGCGCAACATCGTGCTGGTCTCCCCTACCACCCTACTCGCCGTGCTGCGCACCATCGCCCACCTCTGGCGCCAGGAGCAGCAGAACCGCAACGCGCAGGAGATCGCCCGTCAGGCGGGTGATCTGTACGACAAGCTGGTCGGCTTCGTGGACGACATGGAGAAGCTCGGCGAGCGCCTCGAGCAGGCGCAGAAGAGTTACGAGGGCGCGTTCAACAAGCTCGCCAGCGGGCGCGGCAACGTCATTGGCCGGGCCCAGCGCCTGCACGCCCTGGGGGTGCAGTCGACCAAGTCGCTGCCGGAAGCCCTGGTGCAGGGAGCTCTGGAGAGTGACGGCGCGGAGGATATCGAGTGATCGCCTTCCGCAAGCGCCACCCTCTGCTGACCCTGGCCCTGCCGATGCAGGCCGGTTCGCCCCTCGCGCGGGCCGCGCGCGGCGATGACACGTTCTGGAACGGCGTCGAAGCGACCCTGCGCGAGGGCCACGCGGACACCGCCGCCCTGATGCACGCCGCCCGCAACCTGGGCGGCGAGCTGATGCAGCAGCAGTTGCGGCACCTCTGGCCCAAGGCCGGCCCGCACGACCTAGCCCTGTCCAAGGGCCTGGGGGTGGCCTTGTGGCTGTCGGAAATGCTGATCTTCCTGCGCGAGGATGCCGCAAGTGGTCTCGTCCTGCCTCCGCGCGATGTGATGCAGCGCTTCATGGTCGAGAAGAGCCAGCTGGTCGAGGGACGGCACGACTTCGCCCTGCGCCGGATGGCCGGCCATCTGGCGGAACAGGCGATCAAGGTCCTGCAAGGAAGCGCGCCGCTTGGGCTGACCGCCCCCTTCCCGCTGCGCCTACGTCTGCGCTGGACGATGCTCTACACCGGCTTCCTGCTGGAGGCGATGCGCCGCGATCCGGACGCGCCGTTCATTCGCCCGAAGCTGCCGCCGCGAGAGTTCTTGCGCCTGCTGGGTCGTGCCCTCTTTCCCGGATCGCGGGGCACGAGCAAGGGAGGCAGCTGCGGCCGCTGACCCCGCCGCTCAGAGCCTGTGAAAATATCCCCTGCCGTCGCGGATGCCGACCTTCCCAGGTCGGCGCCCTTCGGGCTCGCCTTCGGCGATCCCCGATTTGTTCCCGACAAATCGGTAGGGTGACCCTGGGCGTGTCCGGCAAGGCGCGGGGTGCAGAAAATCGCGAGCGTAGCGGGGCCTACGTGAGCGATTTCCGGGGCCCCCGCAACGCCGCCGGGCGCGTCCAGGGGCAGCCGCAGTAGGCAAGGGGATATTTTCACAGGTTCTCAGGCCCGGCCGGACTTGTTCATCACCGCCAGAGCAGCCTGGTTGCGCAGTGTCTTGACCACCTTGAGCGCATCGGACGTGAGACTGGCGCTTCGTCCTTCGGCATAAAACACCCCCACCGGGCGCCGGTTGACGTACACGGGAAGGATCAGGGCGGTATCCGCATCGGCGGCTGCCCAGGACCAGGCTTCCTTGCGTCCGCCGGGCGGGGGCTGCCGATGGACCACGCGATCCTCGCCACCAAGGAGGATGTCCACGATCGGATGGGCGGCCTGCATGGAGAGCTCGCCCCCCTTGAGCACATCCCCGCCATGCTCCCCGTAGCCCATGCTGGTTCGGAGGACACGCGACCGGGGATCGTGCAGCAAGAGTGTCACGAGAGAAAGATCGAGTCCCTGGTAGAGGGTTTCCAGGATGCTCGAGAACAACCCGGGCAGGGTGTAGTCCCCAAGCAGCGAGGCCGTCACATCCTCGACGCCGCCCAGCAAGCGCTCCACCCCGCTTGCGCCCGCAGGGGCCGGAGGGCTCTCCTCCTGCGAAAGATCGGTCGGCAGGTTGCCGCCCAATCGAGCCAGAATATCGCTCGCCACGCCCGCGCCCTCGATCAGCCTGGCATAAATGGCCATCAGGTCGCGGGCCTCCTCCAGTGCGCCCTGCACGATTTCCGACTCAATGCCTGCGAGGCGTCCCTGTTCCTCGAACTCGGCTTCGGCCTGCCGTGACGAACGGACTCTCAGCAGGATGGACACACCGGCATTCGCGAACGAGGCCATCCAGGGCAACTGCTGCTGAGATGGAATCTCGTCCCGCTGCAGGTTTACGGGGATGGGGCGCATGGCCGCACGCAGCCCGTCCGGCAAACCCCAACGCGAGGCCACCTCGCGGCCGAGTTGATCGGAAACAATGCCCGTTGCGCGAAGAATGGCGGTCTTTTCATCCAGGCCATCCTCCATGCGCAACCGCTCGATCTCAGGCACCGCCTCGGGCAGATGACGGTAGATCAGCAGCGGTCCCAGATGCTGGAACAGCGCGGCAAGGAAAACCTGCTCATCCCCGCCAACCCGTAGCGGGCGGGCCAGGGCCTGAGCCAGCAAGGCGCCGAACAGCGCCTGCAGCATACGGCCAAGCAACTGCCCCGCATGTCCCTGCCCTTGCAGGTGCTCGAACAGGACGAGGGTGAGGGCGATCTTCCTGACCTCCTCGAAGCCGAGCAGCATCGCCGCCCGCGAGACCGTGTGCACCGCCCCCCTCGCCTCGCGCACGCTGAAGGTATTGGCGACGGCCAGCACCTTCTTGGTCAGGGCGACATCACGCAGGACAAGGGCGCACAGGTCATTGATCGAGCGCTGGTCGTGGTCAGCCACAAGGGCACTGACCTCCTGCACGGTGCGCGAGAAGGCTGGAAAGTCCGGCGCCTGTTGAATTTTCCTCAGCAAGGTTTCCAGCATCATCCCACTCGGCCGAGAACACGAAAGCGCGATTGTAGCGAGCGCTTGAAGGCGGACCAATGCTTCACACCCATTTCAGCCTCCCCGGCCCGGCGGTCGGATGCAACTTCAACGCTGGTGCTTCGCCTCGCTGATCAGGGCCTCCAGCGCCGCCTGCCGCAAACTGTCGAGGCCGCTGAAGCGAATGCCCAGGTCGTAGCCCCCCTCAACCCTGTCCTTGCGCACGATTCGCCCGTTGAGTTGGATGCGCTCGGTCCAGGTCGAGGCCTGGAGTGGATGGATATCAAGGCTGACGTCGCGCGCGTCGATGTCCTCGTCAACATGCAGTTGCGCGCCCGAACTGCTCAGATCCAACACGACAGCATGAAGCTCGCCCCCTCCGCCGTCCTGTGCCGTGGCGCGCAAGAAGCAGCTTTGCCGACTGCCTTGACGCTTCTCGAACACCGGCTTCTCGTCGAGCCCGCCGAAAGTGAAATGGCCGAGGATTTCATTGAGCTGATCCGCCGCCTCATCCAGTGTACTCACCACGACCTGGGTGGCCCGCATGCGCTCGGCATTGTCATCGAGCACCCGGAAAAGATGCTCAAGATCGCTCCGCAGGGCCTCGACGCGACTCGATTGCTCCAGCGTCCGGCTGGCGATGTCCTGGTTGATGTCCGCGGTCACCCTCACCTGCGCGTCGATGCCGCTCATCGCCGAAATGATCTCCTCGGCCAGACGGCCGCTCTCGCGCACGCGTCCGACCACCCGGGTCATCACCGCCCCACCCTCATCAGCCCGCTGGGTGAGGTGCTCGATCAGGCGGCTGATTTCCAGCGTCGACGCCTGCGTCTTGCTCGCCAGACCGCGCACCTCGTCCGCCACCACGGCGAACCCTCGCCCATGCTCTCCCGCGCGCGCCGCTTCGATGGCGGCATTGAGGGCAAGCAGGTTGGTCTGTTCGGCAATGGCACTGATGACGCCAGTGATGCGCTGGATACCCTGTACTGCCTCCTGCAGGGCCAGAATGCCGGCCGCGGCCAACTCCACCTCGTACACGCTTTCCTCGGCCGCGTGGCGGCTGGCCTGGAGGGTCGCCTCTCCGGCACGCACATGCTCCATCGCCTGATGCGCCGCCTGCTGGGCCCGCGCCGCCGCATCCCTCGCCTGCTCGGCCAGCTCGCCGACCTGTGCAGCCACGGAGGCCACCTCGCTCGAGCGGCTGCGCTCGAGTTCACCCAGGCGCACGATTTCCCCGGAAATGGCGCTCATTTGTCGTGCCCCCGCCCGCACCCGGCTGCTCTGGCGGGTAATCTGGCGCATGTAACCGGCCAACTGGCTGACCATGCCGTTGAATGCGTCAATGATCTGACCGATCGTGTCGGCGCTGCGTATGCTGCATGAGTAGGTCAGGTCCCCCTCACGGATCGTGCTAGCCACCTCGGCAATGCGCCCGAGCTTGCGCAGGAGGACGAACTCGGTCACCACGTAGTTGAACACCCCGACCAGAAGCCCGGCCACGACGCATCCCGCGATGAACCAGCCTTGCATGCCCGGTCGGTAGTCCACGAAGAACGAGGCATAGACGGGGAAAATCACGCCCATCAACAACCCGAAGCCCAGAAAGCTGAGCTTCAGGCGACGCAGGATGCTGGGTTCTGTCAACATGGTTGAATCGTCCTGTGCGAGTTTGTTGCAGTATCGGCCAAGGCCGTTTTTTATTAACCAAGCAAAAGGCAAGCCATCTTCATTCTCCGTGCAAGCAGCGGTGTTACCATGCAGGCATGAATCCCGTGACCTTCTGCCGCGAACAAGCCGCCCCCACAGGGACGGCCGCCCACTATGCCTGCCTGTTCCTGCCCGAACAGCAGAAACCTTCCGCTTTCGCACTGCTTGCGCTGCGCAGCGAACTTGAAGAGGCCAGCACGCGCATCGCCGAACCCAGCGTGGCCCAGGCTCGACTGGACTGGTGGCTGGCCGAACTCTCGGCGGCGGCGGCAGGCACGGCCCAGCACCCGGTCGCCCAGGCCCTGATGGGCCATGTGCTGAACCAGCCGGGGCGACTGGCGCTGCTGGAGGAAATGGTGGCCGGCGCCCAGGACCGCCTGCGACACGGCCATCTCGAACAGGAGCGCGACTTCGGCCTGCACGCCTACCGCCACGACACCGCCCCCTGGCTGATCCTGACCGACCCCGAAGGCCGCGCCGGACGCCTGGAGCGCGACTTCGCCCATGCCACGGGCCAGGCCCTGGCCTGGACCCGCGTGCTTCACCAGCTGGGACGCGATGCCGCCCGCGGCCAGGTGCTGATTCCGCGCGAAACACTCGCCCGGTACGGGTTGGATGTCGGCGATCTGCTGCATCCACAGACCTCCGAAGGCGTCCGCGCCATGCTGGCCCAGCTTGGTGAACAGACCCGCGCGAAGCTGGGCCAGGCCCGCGCCATGCTCCCGGCCGAGGAGCAGCCGCGCCAGCTCATCGCCCTGGTCAGCCTGGCCCAGGCCGAGGCCCTGCTCGAGGCGATGGCCCAGGACGGCTGGCGGCTGCTCGACCAGCGCCCCGAACTGACTCCCCTGCGCCTGCTGTGGCTCAGCTGGCGCACCGCGCGCAAGGCGCGCCGCGGACGACTGCCCGCCCGTTGAACCCGTCCATTAAACCCGCCCATCGAATCCGTGTGCTAAGAGTAAAACTCCGTCCTGGCCAAACGGCGAGGACGCCACTCACCCTCAAGAGAGGAGCATGACCATGGGTCTATTCGATTTCGTCAAGGATATCGGCAAGAAGATCTTCGGCAAGGAAGACGAAGCCCCGGCGGCACTCAAGCAGCATATCGAGAAGAACAATCCCGGCGTTCAGAACCTGCAGATCGACGTGAAGGAGGGCGTCGCCACCGTGAAGGGCGAGGCCGCCTCGCCGGCCGCCCGGGAAAAAGTCATCCTGATGATCGGCAACGCGCTCGGCATTCGCGAGGTCAAGGCCGACGCACTGACGGTGGCCGGCCAGCCGGCTGCCGCGGTGGCCGAAACCGAAGCCGAAGCGGTCGAGTACTACATCATCGAGAAAGGCGACACGCTCTCCAAGATCGCCAAGCACTTCTACGGCGACGCGGACAAGTACCCGCTGATCTTCGAGGCCAATCGCGAGGTCATCGAGGATCCGGACCTGATCTTCCCGGGGCAGAAGATCCGCATCCCCAAGCAATCCTGAGGCAGGCGTCCCATGGACGTCACATCGTTGATCAGCATGGCGACCCAGGCCTTCGACAAGGACGGGGACGGGCGCGTCGACGTGCAGGAAGTCATCGCCGCCTTAGGCCCTCTGCTCGGCAGCCTGATCGACAGCTTGTTCAAGCGCTGATCCTCCGCCATCATCGCAAGCCCGCACGCTGTTGCGGGCTTTTTGTTTTGCGGAAGAGCGTTCCATGGCGATCACACCCCAACCTGTCCTGCTGCTCACCGGCGCCACCGGCGGTCTCGGCCGTGCCACCGTCATGGAGGCCGCCCGCCGCGGCGCCCGCCTGATCCTGCTCGGCCGCACGCCGGAGACACTGATGCAGCTCGCCGACGAGGTCGTTGCGGCCGGTGGTCTTCACGAACCGCTGCTGCACGCCATCGACCTGTCCGGCGCGCAGGCCGAGGACTATGCCCAGCTGGCCGAGCTGGTCGCCGTGCATGCCGGGCGCCTGGACGGCCTGCTGCACCTCGCCGCCGACGCCGGCGCGCCCGCGCCGCTGGCACACGTCGACCCCTCGGTCTGGAACCGCCTGCTGCGGGTCAACCTGACCGCCCCCTTCCTGCTCACCCGCGCCTGCCTGCCGCTGCTCAAGGCCAGTGCGGGCACGCTGATGTTCATTGGTGATGATTGCGCGACCAGCTACCTCGGCGCCTACGGCGTGACCAAGGCGGGGCTGGCGCGCCAGGCCGCGCAATGGGCCGAGGAACAGCCCGCCATCCGGGCGGAGCTGTTTACCCCGCCGCCCATGCCGACCCCGCTGCGCGCGCGCCTGTTCCCGGGCGAGGGGCCGGACGGACTGACGCCGGTGGATAAGGTGGCAGGGAAGCTGGTCGACATGCTGATGTAGGAGCGAGCTTGCTCGCGAGACAGGCGCAAATCGCGAGCAAGCTCGCTCCTACGGCACGCAGGAAGGACAATCCTCCCTCAGCACACAAACCGCGCAGCGCGGTCGCGGGCGGCAGATTTCCTTCCCATGCGCGACCAGCAGGGCATGGAACTGGTTGTACATGGGCACGTCGGGCCCAAGTTCGGCCTCGATCACCACACGCAGATACTCGTAGCCCGCTGCCGGATCGACCAGGCCCAGCCGACCGAGGATGCGCCGGGTGTAGGCGTCGATGACGAACACCGGTCGCCCGAAGGCATAAAGCAGGATGTCGTCCGCCGTCTCCGGACCGACGCCATGCACCCCGAGCAGGCCCGTGCGCAGCGAGGCATCCGGCCACCCGGCCAGCGCCTCGATCCCGCCCTCATTTCTGACCCATTCCAGCAGGGCGCGCAGGCGCCGTGCCTTGACGTTGAAATAGCCCGCCGGGCGGATCAACCCGGCCAGTTCGTCGAGCGGCAGAGCCAGCAAGGCCTCGACCGACAGCGCCCCCGCCGCCTTGAGGTTGGCGATCGCCCGTTCGACGTTGCTCCAGGCCGTGTTCTGGGTCAGAACCGCGCCGAGCATGATCTCCAGCGGCGACTCGCCCGGCCACCACTGCTGCGGCCCCCAGGCGGCGTCCAGCCGCTGGTACACCTCGCGGAGAGTCATAGCGCGTAGCGGGCCCCCTTTCTGGGCACCTCCACCCGCCAGCCGAGCTGCTTGTGCACCAGCGCGCCGAAGCCCTGCGCGGTCTCCGACTCGCCATGCACGATGAAGGTCTGGCGCGGCGGCTTGCGGAAACGCCCCAGCCACCCCAGCAACGCATCGCGATCGCCGTGCGCGGACAGGCCGCCAAGGGTATAGAGATCGGCATGCACGGGGATGACCTCGCCGAACAGGTTGACCTCCTTCGCACCATCGACCAGGCGGCGACCGAGGGTGCCCGCCGCCTGGAATCCGGTGATGAGGATGGTATTGGCCCGGCTGGGCAGGTTGTGGCGCAGGTGATGGCGGATCCGCCCGCCCTCGCACATGCCCGAGGCGGCGATGATGACGGCCCCGTGCCTGATCCGGTTGAGCTCCATCGACTCCTCGACGCTCTCGGTGAAACGCACGCGCGGCCCCCGTCCGCGCGTGCGCAAGGCCCGCTGCGCGTCCTCGTCCAGCCATTCGTGATACTTGAGGGTGATCCGCGTGGCCTCGGTCGCCATCGGCGAGTCGACGTACACCTCGATGTCCTCGGGGATGCGCCCCGCCTCGGCCAGCTCGTGCAGCATGTACAGCATCTCCTGGGTACGGCCGACGGCGAAGGCGGGCATGATCAGGTTGCCGCGCTTTTTGAACAGGGTGTCGTTGATCGCCTGCGCGAGTTCCTCGCGGGTCGCCTCCAGCGGCTTGTGCAGGCGATTGCCGTAGGTCGATTCGACCAGCAGGATATCGGCCTCCTCGATCGGCGTCGGGTCATGCATCAGCGGACGCGAAGGCTGGCCCAGGTCGCCGGAGAACACCAGCTTGGTGGTCAGCCCCACCTCCTCCACCCAGACCTCGATGATGGCCGAGCCGAGGATGTGACCGGCGTCGCGGAACTGCACCCGCACCTGCGGATGCGGGTGCAGGGGGGCATCGTAGTCATGGCCGTGCAGGTGTTTCAGGCTGGCGTGGGCCTGGGCCACGGTGTAGAGCGGGGCGACATCCTGGCCGCGCCCGCCCTTGGCCCGACGTCGACGCCGGGTCTCCCACTCCGCCTCCTTCTCCTGCAGGTGGGCCGAGTCGGGCAGCATCACGCCGAGCAGGTCGCGGGTCGGTTCCGTGCAGTAGACCGGTCCCTTGAAGCCCAGCGCCACCAGCCGGGGCAGGAGTCCCGAGTGGTCGATGTGCGCATGGGTGAGGAGGATGAAGTCGATGTCCGCCGGGTCGAAGCCGGGCGCCGCGCGGTTGCTGGAATCCGTGGTGCGGCCTCCCTGGAACATGCCGCAGTCTACCAGGAAGCGGACACCGTCGGTTTCGACCAGATAGCATGATCCGGTGACTTCGCGAGCGGCTCCGAGGAAGGTGAGGTTCATGGTGCGGACTCCTGTTGCAGGCGGGCTTCTGAACGAAATTAGCAGGTTGGCGCCTGGGGAATGAACAGCCGCAACCGGCTGTTCGGCTCCGCTGGGGCACCTGAAACCCGCTCAGCAGGTGCTTGCCGGAACCTTCGAATCGGGCCGTTATTTCCTGCGCGGCGACCGTCCCGCGCCACCGCCAGCAGAGCGTCCTCGCGGCGTGCCTTCACGCTGCTCCGGACGCCCCCGCGCCCCTCCCTCGCGGCGCGCCGGAGGCTCACGCTTGACACGCCCCGCCGGAGCCGACGGCGCGGGCTTGCGCTCCTGCGCCTCCACCGTTTCGCGGAACTCCGCCCTGCCCTCGCGCACCGTGTAGACCTTCCGCTCGCGTGCGGCGGGCTGAGCCTCCTCGCGGCGCGGCGCCGGACGCCCGGCACGCGGCGGGGACGGCGGACGCGGACCACGGCGCGCCGGCCCCGGCGCGGCCTTTTTCACCTCCATGCCCACGCTCGCCGCCAGCGCATCGGCCTCCTCCGCGCTCAACATCTTCCACTTGCCCGGCCGCAGGCGCGGCGGCAGCACGATGTCGCCGTACTGGATGCGGATCAGCCGGCTGACGGTCAGGCCGACCGCCTCGAACATGCGCCGCACCTCGCGGTTGCGGCCCTCGCGCAGGGCCACGTGATACCAGTGGTTCATGCCGGTGCCGCCGGCATCGTCCACCGACTCGAAACGCGCCATACCGTCTTCCAGTTCCACGCCCTCGGTCAGCTGCTTGCGCATGACCGGGGTCAGTTCACCGAAGATCCGCGCGGCGTAGACCCGCAGCAGCTCGCGCGACGGATGCATCATGCGGTTGGCCAGTTCACCGTCGTTGGTGACGATCAGCAGGCCGGAGGTATTGAAGTCGAGTCGACCGACGGTGATCCAGCGCCCGTCGCGGATCGGCGGCAGGCTTTCGAACACGGTCGGCCGACCTTCCGGGTCGGAGCGCGTGGTCAGTTCGCCTTCCGGCTTGTGGTAGATCAGCACGCGACGGGTGAAGGTTTCGGCGCGCACGCGCACCGGCTGACCACGCACCTCGATGCGGTCGGTGGGGAGCACGCGCGTGCCGAGCGTGGCGACCTGGCCATTGACCGTCACCTCGCCGGCGGCGATCCATTCTTCGATGACGCGGCGGGAGCCCAGCCCCCAGCCCGCCAGCACTTTCTGTAAGCGTTCGCCGTTCATGGTGAATCCTGTCGTGGGGGGGCGGGCAGGTCCCGTCCCCGAGTGAGCCGAAAAAAATCCAGGGCGGCGTTTTTTCAGCAGGGCACTTTTATAAATTCGATCAAGCCGATGATGGCAAGCCAAAATCCGGCGAAAAAGCGCAGCATACATGCAGTATGTGAGCATTTTGAGCCGAATTTTGGCGCAGCCAGCGCGGCTTCAGCGGATTTATAGAAGTGCCCAGCATTTAATTCATGCGGGCATGATACATCTTGGACGAAACCCTCCCGGTGCTATCCTGCGTTCATGCCCATGGAATCCCGCTCAACTCGCCGCCACGATGCCGCCCTGGACTGGCAAGGCACACCCGGTATCCTGCGCGCCTCCGGGCGCTGGGACGCTCGCGGCTGCGGAGCGCTCGCCGAGCGGCTGGCGACGGCGTCCTTGCCCACCGGCGACTGGCGACTCGACACCGCTTCCATCGAGCATATCGATACCGCCGGGGCGATGCTTCTCCTGCATCTGGTCGAGCGCATCCAGGCCAGCGGGCACACGGCCGACCGGAGTGCCTTGCCTGACCGCCATCAGGAACTGCTGGAGCTGGTGCAGCGCCCGGGCGACCTGAGCCCGCCCGCCCCCACGTCCCCCCTCAACCTGCTCGAGCACGCGGGGCATATCTCGCTCACCCTGCTCCGTCACAGCTGGGATCAGCTCGTCTTTACCGGCGAGCTGGCGCGTCATGCCGCACCGCTCGTGCTCCGCCCCTGGCGTCTGCGCTGGGCGACCGTCATCAACGAGATCGAGGCCGCCGGGGTCCTCTCCATCCCCATCGTCGCCCTGCTCGCCTTCCTGATCGGCGTGGTCATCGCCTACCAGGGCGGAGCCACCCTGGACCGCTTCGGCGCCAATATCTTCCTGGCCGACATGGTCGGCGTCGTCACCCTGCGCGAGATGGCGCCGATGATCACCGCGATCGTGGTCGCGGGCCGCACCGGCTCCAGCTACGCCGCGCGCATCGGCACCATGCGCGTCACCCAGGAGGTGGACGCCCTGCGCGCGCTGGCCCTGCCGCCGCTGGAAATGCTGGTCATCCCGCGCATCGTCGCGCTGGTCATCGCCCTGCCGCTGCTGACCGTACTGGCCGACATCGCCGGCCTGTTCGGCGGCCTGCTGATCGCCCACCAGATGTTCGGTCTGGACGTCGGCGTGGCCTTCGAGCGGCTGGAGCTGCTGAAGAACTCGCATCTCTGGACCGGCCTCATCAAGACCCCGGTGTTCGCCGCCATCATCGCCATGATCGGCTGCCACGAGGGCATGAAGGTCAAGGGCAGCGCCGCCGAGGTCGGGCGCGCCACCACCTCCAGCGTGGTGCAGGCGATCTTCTGGGTGATCGTGGTGGACGCGGCCTTCTCCATCGCCTTCCGGGAGCTGGATCTGTGAACGCCATTGATGCCTCACAAGCCATCTCCGTGCGCGGGCTGGTCAACCGCTTCGGCGCGCAGACCGTCCACGACGGGCTGGACCTGGACGTGCCGCGCGGCAGCGTGGTCGCCCTGGTCGGCGGCAGCGGCAGCGGCAAGACCGTGCTGCTCAACAACCTGATCATGCTCACCCAACCGACCGCCGGCCGGATCCACATCCTCGGCCAGGACCTGAGCACGCTCGGCCTGCGCGAGCGGCAGACCCTGCAGCTGCGCCTCGGGGTGATGTTCCAGATGGGCGCGCTGTTCACCTCGCTGTCCGTGCTGGAAAACGTCTGCCTGCCGCTCGGCGAGCACACCACCTTGCCGCGCGCGCTGCGCGAGGAGGTCGGCATGCTCAAGATCCGCCTCGCCGGCCTGCCCGCCGACGCCGCCCACAAGCGCCCGAGCGAGCTGTCCGGCGGGATGATCAAGCGCGCCGCGCTGGCCCGCGCCCTGGCGATGGACCCCGAAATCCTGTTCCTCGACGAGCCGACCTCCGGCCTCGATCCGGTCGGCGCGCGCGCCTTCGACGCGCTGGTGCTGGAGTTGCGCGAGCTGCTCGGCCTGACCGTGTTCCAGATCACCCACGACCTGGATTCGATCTGGCACGGCGTCGACAGCGTCGCCTTCCTCGCCCGCCAGCGCGTGCTGGCGATGGCCCCCGCCGCGGAGCTGGCGCGCCGCGACGAACCCGAATTGCGTGCCTACTTCGGCACCCGCCCGATGCCCATGGAGATGTGACCCACATGGAAACCCGCGTCGCCTATGCCACCGTCGGCGTCTTCGTCCTGATCCTCAGCGCCGCGCTGATCGCGCTGGGCCTGTGGCTCGGCGCGGACGTGCAGACCAGGCAGTACAAGCCCTACATGTTCCTCACCACGGAATCGGCCGCCGGCATCAACCCCGGCTCCGTGGTCCGCTACCGGGGCGTGGAGGTCGGGCGGGTCAAGAGCCTGTCGCTGGAAAACCCGGAGCAGGTGCGCATCGTCCTCGACATCGAACAGGGCACCCCGATCAAGACCGACACCCGTGCCTCGATCGCGACCCAGGGGGTCACCGGCCTCGCCTTCATCGAACTCTCCGGCGGAACGCTGGCCGCCCCCGACCTCGAGCCCGGACCGAACGGCGAGCCCGCCCTGCTGGCCCCCGCGCCCTCGCTGCTGCGACGGCTTGACGTCGCGCTCAGCCGCAACCTAGAGAACCTCGACGAGATTGCCGCCCAGGTGCAGGACCTGCTGAACGAGGACAATCGCGAGTCGTTCGGCACCCTGCTGCGAAATGTCGCGCTGGTCAGCGAAACCCTGGCACAGGAGCGCGCCCAGATCGGCGCGGTGCTGGCCAACGGCGAGAAAATGACCCGAGCCGGCACCCAGGCCTTCGAACAACTGCCGAGCGTGATGGCCGAGCTGGAGGCCACCCTGCGCGAGGTGCGCAGCGCGGCCGCCAATTTCCGCGACACCAGCACCGCCCTGCGCGAGGCCGCCACCAGCACCCAGAAGGAGCTCGGCGGTCTGCGTCGCAGCCTGGAGCCCAAGATCGACGCCCTGGTCGACCAGATCGACCAGACCGCCGACGGGATCGACGCCCTCAGCCGCACACTCCGACGCGACCCCGCCCAGTTCGTGCGCGGCGCCCCCGTGGCCCCGCCGGGTCCGGGCGAAGAGTGAACATAATGATGCGAGGTTTCACCATGTCCTTTATCCGTCCGCTGCCACGCCTGCTCCCTGCCCGATGTGTCCTTGGCCTGTTCGTCCTCGGCCTGCTCGCGGGCTGCGCCAACCCTCTCGAACGCCCGCAGGCGCCAACCTCCTACCGCATCGCCCCGGACCTTACGATCCAGCCCGCGGCCGGCGCGCCGCATCCGTACACCCTGCAGGTCACCCGCATGCAGGCCGCGCCGGGCCTCAACAGCGAGCGCATCGCCTACCGCCGTTCCACCTACCGACTCGATTACTACACCCAGAGCCGCTGGGCCTCGCCGCCCGCCGACATGCTGGTCGATCAACTGGCGCGTGCCCTGGAGGATGCCGGGCTCTATCGCGTCGTGCTCGGCCCGGAAACACGCTTGCCTGCCGATCTCCGCCTGATCACCGAACTGACCGCGCTCGAGCACGTCATCAAGGACAGCAGCGCAAGCCAGGGCAGCGAGATCCGCCTCGGCCTGCGCGTCAAGCTCGTTGACGCCGCGTCGGCGCGAGTGCTGGCCTCGGGCAGTGTCGAGGCGGTACGCCCCGCCTTCAGCCAGGACGCCCAGGGTGCGGTGACGGCCTTCAACGAGGCTGCACGAGATGCCATCGAACAGGTGATCGGCTTTTGCGCGGAGAACACCCCGGTCCAGGAAGGCACACCGGTCACCGACTGACTTGATGCCCCCATCAAGCCATCCTGCTTGCTCCCCATCAGCGATTTGGATAACGTCCACCCCATCCGATGGAGCCCCCCATGAAAGGCATCGTCTTTTCCGAGTTCATCGAAATGGTCGAGGCGCGCTTCTCGCCCGAGATCGCGGATCGCATCATCGAGGCGGCCGACCTCCCCTCCGGCGGGGCCTATACCGCGGTCGGCACCTACGACCACGAGGAAATGCTGGCCCTGATCACCGCCCTGGCGCACGAAACCGGGGTCCCTGTCGGCGATCTGGTGCGCGAGTACGGTCGCCACCTGTTCCATCGCTTTGTCGAGCTCTATCCCGCCTTCTTCGAGGGCGTGCCGACCGTGTTCGATTTTCTCGACAGCATCGAGAACCATGTCCATCTTGAAGTGCGCAAGCTCTACGATGATGTCGAGTTGCCGACCTTCGACACCCCGGAAAGAGCCAGCGACCGCATGGTCATGATCTATGAGTCCCGCCGGCCGTTTGCCGCCCTGGCCGAAGGCCTGATCCTGGGGTGCATCGAGCACTATGGTGAAACCATCCAGCTCAGCCAGCACGACCTCTCCGAGCCCGGCCTCACCCGTGTCCGATTCGACCTCGCCCGCGCCGGCTGACGCTCCCCAGCTCAACCTCTACGAACGCCGCCTGCAGCGCGAACGGCTGGCACGCAAGCAGGCCGAAGCCCTGCTCGAGGACAAGAGCAGGGATCTGTTCACCGCCAACAAGGCGCTGCGGGAGCTTGCACAGAGCCTGGAAAACCAGGTCAGCGAGCGGACCGAGGAACTGATCCGGGCGCGCGACGAGGCCCTCGCCGCCAACCGTGCCAAATCGGACTTCCTGGCGACCATGAGCCACGAGATCCGCACCCCGATGAACGGGGTCATCGGCATGCTCGAGCTACTGCTCGACGCCGACCTGCGGACGGAGCAGACTGAACTCGTGCGCACGGCCATGCACTCGGCCGAACTACTCCTCAACATCATCAACGACATCCTCGACCTCTCGAAGATCGAGGCCGGCAAGCTTGAACTGGAGGACATCCCGTTCGACCCCGCGGAGCTCGCGCGGCAGACTGCACGCAGCCTGCATGGCCTGGTAAGGGACAAGGGGCTGCAACTGGAGGTTCATGTCGACGCGAAGCTCCCGCGCAAGGTCAGGGGGGATCCGACCCGGCTGCAGCAGGTACTCAACAACCTGCTCGGCAACGCCATCAAGTTCACCGAGCAAGGCTCGGTCAGCCTAGGCCTCGCGAGGAAGGAGCAGTCCCTGCGGTTCGAGGTGAAGGACACCGGCATCGGCATCCCCGCAACGCGCCTGCCGGAGCTGTTCCAGCCTTTCACCCAGGTGGACAGCTCGCATACCCGGCGCTATGGCGGCACCGGTCTGGGGCTGGCCATCTGCCGCAGGCTGGTGGAAAGCATGACGGGTACGATCGGTGTCGAGAGCACACCGGGCAAGGGCACGCTATTCTGGTTCGAACTGCCCCTGCGAGCCATGTCCGAACCAGCACTGCGCATGCCAGCCCCCGTCGAGTTGCCCGTCTCGCCCCCTGCATGCGAACTCACCGGCCAGCATGTTCTGCTGGTGGAAGACAATCCCGTCAATCAGATGGTCGCGCGCAAGATCCTGGAGCGCCTCGGCCTGCGGGTCACCGTCGCCCCCAGCGGGGAAGCCGCGCTGGAGCATACGGCCGCCGGCGCATTCGATGCGGTGCTGATGGATTGCCAGATGCCCGGCATGGACGGACTCGAGACCACCCGCCGGATCCGCCACCAAGGTGCGAACCTGCCGATCATCGCCCTCACCGCCAACGCCACCGAGAATGACCGTCAGGCTTGCATGCTCGCCGGCATGGATGACTTCCTGAGCAAACCCTTCCGCGCCGAAGTCCTGCAAGCCACCCTCGCCCGCTGGCTAGTCAACCCGCCCCCGCATGACTGAGGGCCTACCCCGGACTCGGGACCGGGGCTTGGCAGTGACTCCCCTGCCCTGACAAAATGACAGATGCAGGCGTCCTGCCCGTAACCCTTGCGAGTGCTTGTTCATGCGTCGCGTCGTGTCCGCCCTGGTTTTCCTTGGTCTGCTGCTCGGCAGCTCCGTACCTGCTCACGCCTTCAATCTGGATGACGTGGCCCGCCAAGCGGAACAGCTGGCGAAGAAACCGTATCTCCCGCCCGCCATCGTCCTGCCCGAATTCCTCGTCAACCTGGACTACGCGCATTACCGCGAAATCCGCTATCGCCCCGAGCAAGCGCTGTGGCGCAAGGAGGGGCTGCCATTCCAGGTGCAATTCTTTCACCCCGGCCATCACTACACCCGCCCGGTGCGCATCCACGTCATCGAACAGGGCAAGGCTCGCCGTCTTGACTTCAAGCCGGACGCCTTCGACTACGGCAGCCTGCCGTTCAATGGCCGCGTACCAAGCGATATCGGTTTCGCGGGTTTCCGCCTGCACTTCCCGCTCAACATGCCCGGCGGTCAGGACGAAATCGCCTCGTTCCTGGGCGGAACCTATTTCCGTGCGCTTGGCCGGGACATGCACTATGGCCTCTCGGCACGTGGCCTTGCCATCGACACCGCCGACGCACGCGGCGAGGAATTTCCCGCCTTTACCGACTTCTGGCTGGAAAAGCCCTCCGCCAAGGCAAGCAGTCTGACCCTGCTCGCACTGATGGACAGTCCGAGCATGACCGGCGCCTACCGCTTCGTGATCGAGCCGGGCAAGGAAACCGTGATACGCGTCGAGGCGCGCCTGATCCCGCGCGCAGGCGGCAGGAAGATGGGTTATGCCCCGCTGACCAGCATGTTCCTGCACGGCGAGGCGACGGGCAACAGCTTCGGCGACTACCGCCCGGAAGAACACGATTCCGACGGCCTGCTGATCCATGCCGCCAGCGGCGAATGGCTATGGCGGCCGCTGGAAAACGCGCCACAGATGCGGGTGAACCGGTTCATGGCCGACAGCCTGCGCGGCTTCGGTCTGCTCCAGCGCGACCGCGCCTTCGACCATTTCCAGGATCTGGAATGGCGCTACCAGGACCGTCCCAGCCTGTGGATCGAGCCCGAGGGCGACTGGGGTGCCGGTGGTGTCGAACTGGTGCGTCTGCCCAGCGACAACAGCACGCTCGACAACATCGTCGCCTCATGGGTGCCCAACGCCGCGCCGCAGACAGGCCAGATCATGACCATTCGCTACCGGATGCGCTGGCTGAAGGACGACCAGGCCCTGTTCGGCGGCGCGCGGGTCATCGCCACCCGGTTGTCCACCTCCAACACCGAGCGCCTGCCGGAAAACCAGGGGGTGGTGCGCTATCTGGTGGACTTTGCCGGCGGCGCACTGAGTCAACTGCACCAGCCTGGGGATGTACAGGCGGTGAGCACCCATCAGGGTGAAGGGCGTATCCGCAACCAGCGCCTGGAACCCAACCCCCATACCGGCGGCTGGCGGCTGACGCTCTTCGTCGAGCCTCCACGCGAGGGCACCGCGGAACTGCGCGCCTTCCTCAAGCGTGGCGAGGAGGTGCTGAGCGAGACCTGGAGCGCGGCCTATCCACCCTGATCCGGAGGAGTGCCTCACCCCGCCCGCTTGCTAGAATCATCCTAACGGACATGGCGAATCGCCACCTCGGAAAATGAAACGTCGATTCGCCATGTCCGCCCCTCACCCGTGCCCTCTCCCGCTTGCGGGAGAGGGGGACGAGGCAACGCTTCGCGTTGTTTCACGTTAATCACGCCTTCAAGGAGAAGGTCACCGTGCCGCAGAACCCACTGCAAAACCTGTCCGACGCCTGGGTCGAGGCCGAACGGCGCGTCGACAGCTACCTGCGCGCGATCCGCGTGATCGATTCCGCGCGCAAGGACATGGTCGAGGCCATGATGGAGCGCGCCCGGGCCCATCCAGACGAACTGCCGCTGGTCGCCGCCATGCGCGAGCTGCACAACTTCCTCAACCGCCAGGTCACCCAGACCCAGGGGCTGATCCCTGCCGATGCCATGACCGGATCGGCCGCCTGGCGGGTTGCCGTGTGGCGTCACTCCCACTGCACCGAATGCACCTGGCGCGCGGTACCGACCGGCGCGCTGCAGCTTTCGCACGAAGGCAAACAGTTCCAGTGGCGCGGCGGCGCGGCCATGCCCGCCGTGCAGCGCGCCGTGGTGACGCCCGCCGACATCCGTCCGGCCCCGGAAGGGCTGCTGTCCCGCCTGCTCGGCCTTAACGAAGAGTCGCCGGAATCCTGATGCGTATCCGTAGCAAAGAAATCGAAACCGTCGCCGGCGATCGGCGCCTGGCCCTGGCCTTCCTGGTCATCGTCCCCACCCTGGCGGGGATGTGGCTGCTCGGCAATGCCCTGCCTTTCGGCGGACGGCACCTGCTCGAAATCCTCATCCTTGCGCTGTTCGGCATCCTGTTCGCCTGGCTGTGGATCGGCCTGTGGACCGCGCTGATCGGTTTCACGCTGACCCTTACCGGGCGCGACTGGCTCAAGATCAGCACTCTCAACGCCCGCCTGGACGGCAAACCCACCCCACTGGCCTCGACCGCCGTGGTGATGCCGATCTGCAACGAGGACGCCGACGAGGTCTTCGCCCGCATCCGCGCCACCTACCTGTCGCTCAAGGAGACCGGCCAGCTCGAGCATTTCCGCTTCTACATCCTGTCCGACTCCAGCGTGCCGGAGAAGTGGGTCGACGAGGAGCTGGCCTGGTCGCGCCTGTGCCGCGAGGTGGATGGCTTCGAGCGCATCTTCTACCGCCGTCGCAAGTACCGGGTGAAGAAGAAGAGCGGCAACATCATCGATTTCCTGCGCCGCTGGGGCAAACAGCACGAGTACATGATCGTGCTCGACGCCGACAGCGTGATGTCCGGCCAGACCCTGGTCCACATGGTGCAGGCGATGGAGCGCAACCTGCACGTCGGCATCATCCAGACCCTGCCCTTCTCGCAGGGCATGGACACCCTCTACGCGCGCATCCAGCAGTTCGCCGGGCGGCTCTATTCGCCGATGTTCGCCAGCGGGCTGGCCTGGTGGTGGCTGGGCAACGGCCAGTACTGGGGCCACAACGTCATCATCCGCATCGCACCGTTCATGAGCCACTGCAACCTGCCGCGCATGCCCGGCATCAAGCCGTTCGGCGGCGAGATCCTCAGCCACGACTTCGTCGAGGCGGCGCTGATGAACCGCGCGGGCTACGAGGTCTGGGTCGCCTACGACCTCGGCGGCAGCTGGGAGGAGTATCCCCCCAGCCTGACCGACGATCTCAAGCGCGACCGCCGCTGGTGCCAGGGCAACCTGCAGCACGCCGGGGTGATGATCGCCGAGGGCCTGCCGCCGATGCAGCGCTTCCTGCTGATCAACGGGATCATGAGCTACGCCGGCTCCCTGCTCTGGTTCGCCCTGCTGATCCTCACCACCGCACTCGCCTGGATCACCCCGGAGAACGCCAGGGTCTCGGCCGAGGACGCCCTGCACCTGTTCTATGTCACCCTCGGCCTGCTGTTCCTGCCCAAGATCCTCAGCCTGACCATCACGCTGTTCGACAGCAAGCGCGCGGCCAGCTTCGGTGGCCGCTTTGGCGTCACCGCCAGCGTGCTGCTGGAAACCCTGCTCTCGGCCCTGTCCGCGCCGGTGCGGATGGTGTTCCACAGTCGCTTCATCATCCTCACCCTGATGAGCAAGACCGTCGCCTGGGGCGCACAGCAGCGCGGCGAATTCGTCATGAGCTGGGGCGAAGCCGCGCGCAACTACGGCGGCACCACCCTGCTCGGGCTGGCCTGGGGCCTGGTCGCCTGGTTTGCCAGCCCGATTTTCTTCGCCTGGCTGTCGCCGGTACTGCTCGGCCTTGTCCTTTCGATTCCGCTCGCGCGCCTGACCAGCCAGGGGGCCATCGGACGCCGTGCGCGAGATTCAAGGTTGTTCGTCACCCCGGAGGAGGTCAGCGCTCCGCAGGAGCTTGCCGAATACCGCAAGGGCCTGGAGCTTTATGCCGCCGAGCGCAAGCGCCTGGGCGACGTCGACGGCTTCGTGCTGGCCGTGGTCGAGCCGACCGCCAATGCCCTGCACAGCGCCTTCCTGCGCCCGCGCCGCAACCTGCCGGACAGCGTGCGTCTGCGACGCGCCTGGATCCTGGACAAGGCCCTGCACGAAGGACCCGCCGCGCTGAGCCCGGCCGAGCGGGCGGAGTTGTTGAACGACCTGGACGCCATGCACACCTTGCACCAGCGCGTGTGGTCGTTGCCGGACGTGGTATTCCGCAAGTACTGGCCGGTCCCAGGCATCAACGCATGAGGCGTGCATGACCCCCACGAGTTGGCCCATCGCCACCGCCCTGCGCGAGAGTCTGCGCGGTTACGGACGCCAGGATCTGCGCGCCGACCTGCTGGCCGGACTGACCCTTGGCCTGCTGGCCCTGCCGCTCGCGATGGCGCTCGCCATCGCCATCGACGTACCGCCACAGCACGGCCTGTACACTGCCATCATCGCCGGCATCCTGATCGCCCTCACCGGCGGCTCCCGCTTCAATATCTCCGGCCCCACCGCGGCCTTCATCGTCCTTCTCATCCCGATCGTGAACAAGCACGGGCTCGGGGGTCTGCTGCTGACCGGCCTCTTGACCGGCGCCATCCTGGTCGCGATGGGGCTGATGCGCCTCGGGCGGCTGATCCAGTACATCCCCTACCCTGTCGTGCTTGGCTTTACCTCCGGCATCGCGGTGGTGATCGCCTTCCTCCAGATCAAGGACCTGCTCGGCCTGAGCGTGACCGAGATGCCGGAGCACTTCATCGATCGACTGCAGATCCTGATCGAGGCCCTGCCCAGCGCGCGCTGGCCGGATATTGTCGTCGGCTTGCTGACCCTGGGCATCCTGCTGAGCTGGGATCGTCTGAGCACGCCCATCCCCCGCCAGCTCGCCGCTCTGGTGATGGTCAGCCTGCTGGCCGCCATCCTGCAGGTCTTCTGGCCCGCCTTCGATCCGCTCACGCTCGGCGATCGCTTCACCTGGAGCATGCACGGCGAGAGCGGTGAGGGCATTCCCCCGTTCGCCCCGCAGATCGTCATGCCTTGGAGCCTGCCGGACGCCCATGGCCAGCCGATCGGCCTGTCGTGGACCCTGTTGCGCGACCTGCTGGTCCCAGCCCTGACCCTGGCCATGCTGGCCGCGATCGAGTCCCTGCTGTGCGCAGTGGTGGCGGACGGGATGAGCCGTACCCGCCATGACCCGAACGCCGAACTGGTCGGCCAGGGCATCGGCAATCTCGCCGTGCCCTTCTTCGGCGGCATCACCGCCACCGCCGCCATCGCCCGCACCGCCACCAATGTGCGTGCCGGAGCTCGCTCGCCGCTGGCCGCGGTCTTCCACGCGCTGGTAATCCTGCTGGCGGTGGTCATCTTCGCGCCGCTGCTGGCCGACGTGCCGATGGCCACCCTCGCCGCCATCCTGGTCTTGACCGCCTGGAATCTTGGCGAAGCCCCGCACTTCGTTCATATGGTCAAGGTTGCACCCCGTACGGACGTCGCGGTGCTGCTGACCTGCTTCGGCCTGACCATCTTCATCGACATGGTCGCGGCGGTCGGGGTCGGCATGGTGCTGGCGGCGTTCATTTTCATGCATCAGATGGCGGAGCTGACCGGCGGGCGTGAGCGCGGGCGCGACGAGCCCATGCCGTTCGAACTGCCGGAATGGGCGGTGTTCTACGAGTTCAACGGTCCGCTGTTCTTCGGCGCCGCCGAGCAGGCCTTCGCCGCGCTGGACCGCGCGGCCCGCGAGCATCCCGACATCAGCGTCATCATCATCGACTTCACCCGCGTCCCCACCCTGGACATGAGCGGCATCCATGCCCTCCAGTCCGCCCTCGACCGGCTGCGCGAAAAACGCATCGGCGTGGTTCTCAGTGGCATGCACGCGGCCGTCTACCGTCCACTGCGCAAGGCGGGACTCGAGGATATCCCCGGCCATTTCGCCTTTGCCACCGACCCGACCCAGACCGCGCTTGCGGCCGCCAGTCTGCGCCAGAGTCAGCGCAGGGAGAAGCTCTGATGGAACTGATCCTGATACGCCACGCCCCCGCCGGGGACCGCATCGAATGGTCGTTGAGCGGCCAGCCGGATGACGAACGCCCGCTGACCGACGAGGGCGTCAAGCGCATGCGGCGCGGTGCCAAGGGGCTGCGGCGGGTGCTGGAAACACCCGACCACCTGTACACCAGCCCCTTGATGCGCGCCCGCCAGACCGCCGACATCGTGTGCGAGGTCTATTCCAACCTGAAACCCGAGATCGCTCCCGACCTCGAGCCGGAAGCCGATCCGGAGGCAACCCTGGCCTGGCTGAGCAAGCGCAAGAAATCGCAACGCATCGCCCTGGTCGGCCACGAGCCGCACCTGTCGCGCCTGCTCGCCCTGTTGGTCCACGGCGACTCAGCGCGTGAGAGCATGCCGTTTCGCAAGGGTGGCGTGGCCGTGCTGGACCTGGAACAGCCCCAGCCAGCCAGCGCCACCTTGATCGCCATGCTGCCTCCAAGGGTACTTCGCGCGCTGGGCTAGCAGCCTGTCGGACTTGAACGGCTGAAGCGAAAAAGTCGCTGGCCGAGGACAGAATTTGACGATTTTGCCGGGCAATAGTGGGCGCTATTGCCCAAAAAAGCGGCGAAATATGGGCCGGCCAGAACAACGCCGCTTGGAGTGGCGTTGGGATGCGAAGCATCACCCGAAGGGCGGAATCCAGGGATGGATTCCGCAAGCTTTTGCAGCCAGTTCGGCTCAAGTCCGACAGGCTGCTAGGGGCGGGGGGTATAATCCCCCGGTTTTGTCCAAGGTTTGGAACTCTGCATGTCTGCATCTGGCACCCTGCTCGCCGCGATTGATCTCGGCTCCAACAGTTTCCACATGGTGGTGGTGCGCCTGCTCGACGGGCAGGTCCAGGTCCTCGACCGGATTAAGGAGATGGTACGTTTGGGCGGCGGCCTCGACGATGATCACAACCTCAGCCCGGATGCCGCGGAACGCGCGCTGGACTGCCTCGCCCGATTCGGCCAGAGGCTGCGCGACATGCCGCGCGGCAGCGTGCGCGCCGTAGGCACCAACACCCTGCGCCGGGCACAAAACTCCGCCGAGTTCCTCAAGCGCGCCGAACAGGCCCTCGGCCACCCGATCGAGATCATCGCGGGACGCGAGGAGGCCCGCCTGATCTATCTTGGCGTGGCCCACACCGACCTTGAAACCAACGAGAAACGCCTGGTGGTCGACATCGGCGGCGGCAGCACCGAGGTCATCGTCGGCCAGGGGTTTGTCCCGGAGTTCATGGAAAGCATGCCGCTCGGCTGCGTCAGCATGACCCGGCGCTTTCTGGAAAACGGCCTGCTCACCCGTGAGACCCTCAAGCGCGCCGAGAGCGAAGCCCGCCTGGAAACCCGTCCCTACGAATACGCCTTCCGCCATCATCGCTGGCAACGCGCGGTCGGCGCGTCCGGTTCGGCCAAGGCACTGGCCGCGGTCTGCGAGGCGAACGGCTGGTGTGAACCCGGCCAGTTGACCGCCGAGGGGCTGGGCCGCATCCGCAAGGCACTGCTCAAGGCCGGCAGCATCGACAAGCTGGACCTTCCGGGGCTGAGTGAAGAGCGCCGGCCGGTATTCGCCGGCGGCTACGTCGTCATGCAGGCCGTGTTCGACGCCTTCGGCGTCGAGACCATGCACATTTCCGAAGGCGCATTGCGAGAAGGCCTGATCTTCGATCGTGTCGGCCGCATGCGCGGGATCAACGTCCGCCATGCAACGCTCGACCGTCTGCAGCGCAATTTCCAGGTGGATCGCGCCCATGCCCAGCGTGTGGCGGAAACCGCCCTACGCTTCTTCGAGCAGGTCGCCAAAGATTGGGAACTCGATCCGGAATCCGACGGCAAGACCTTGCGCAAGTCGGCCCTCCTGCACGAACTCGGCATGATGGTCGCCCACACCGGCTACCATGAACATGCCGCCTACATCCTGCAACACGCGGACATGCCCGGCTTCAGCCTGCCCGAGCAGCAACGCCTGGCGTCCATCATCATCGCGCACCGGCGCAAGCTGAAGAAGAGCTGGTTGAACGAGCAGCCTGTCGAACTGCGTGACGCCAACCTGCGTCTGGTAGCCCTGTTGCGTCTGGCGGTCACCCTGCATCGCTCGCGCTCACCGCGCGGAACGATCCCCGCTCTCAAGCTCAATGCCGACAACAACCAGTTACACCTGAACTTCCCGGCTGACTGGCTGGACCGTCATCCACTGACCCACTCCGACCTGGAGCGGGAGGCTGCGTACCTGGCCCCTCATCTGCGCCTTTTTTTCAACTGACCCCCTGCCCAGCTGACCGACAGCCTCAACGCAAGACAAAAAAGCCGCGCATATATGCACGGCTTTTTTCATATCGACTTGCGTGGCATCAGTTGGATTGCGCCAGACGCTCCAACAGAGTGAGCTGGGCCGAGCGCCCGGCCTCGCCAGAACCCGGCTGAACACGCAGGTACTCCCCATTCGGCTGCAGTTCCCAGGCACCGATATTGTCGGTGAAGGCCAGTTCGAACACTTCCTCATTGATCCGGGCACGTAGCGCCTTTTCATCGATCGGGAAGCAGGTCTCCACGCGCGAATACAGGTTGCGCGGCATCCAATCGGCACTGGAAACGAAGACCTCGTCGCTGCCGCCGTTATGGAACATGAAGACACGGGCGTGCTCCAGGAAGCGCCCCATCACCGAGCGCACCCGGATGTTTTCGGACATGCCCGGCACGCCCGGCCGCAGGCAGCAGATCCCACGAATGACCAGTTCCACCTGGACGCCGGCCTGCGAGGCCTCATACAAGGCATGGATGATGCTGGGGTCGATCAGGGCGTTCATCTTGGCGCGAACAAAGGCTGCCTTGCCGGCACGGGCGTTCTCGGCCTCGCGGCGAATCCGCTCGATCATGCCTTCACGCAGGGTGAACGGCGACTGCAGCAGCTTCTTCAGGCGAATGCCGCGAGACAGTCCGGTCAGCTGGACGAAAAGCTTGTGCACGTCCTCGCCGGTCTGGCGATCATCGGTGAGCAGGCCGTAGTCGGTATAAGCGCGCGCGGTACCCGCGTGGTAGTTGCCGGAACCGAGGTGGACAAAGCGCTTGAGCTCATCACCCTCGCGACGCACGACCAGGGTCATCTTGGCGTGGGTCTTGTATCCGATGATCCCGTAGGACACATAAGCGCCGGCTTTCTGCAGGCGGGTCGCCATCTCGATATTGGCGGCCTCGTCGAAGCGGGCACGCAGCTCGATCACCGCGGTGACTTCCTTGCCCGCGCGGGCGGCCTGCTCAAGCGCATCGACGATCGCCGAGTTGCTTCCGGTGCGGTAGAGGGTCTGCTTGATCGCCACGACCTTCGGGTCCTGCGCGGCCTGACGGATGAAGTCCACGACCGGCGTGAAGGACTGGTAGGGATGGTGCATGAGGATGCGGCGATGCTTGGCGATGGCATCGAAGATGCTGTCGAAGCCCTGCAGCTCGCGCGGGATCCCGGGGATGTAGGGCTTGAACTTGAGGTCCGGACGATCCACCAGATCGAGCACGGCCGTGAGTCGGTTCAGGTTCACCGGGCCGTGGACCTTGAACAGATCGCGACGGCCCAGATCGAATTGTTCCAGCAGGTGGTCGGCCACTTCGTCGGGACAATTGTCCGCCACCTCGAGGCGCACGGCATCGCCATAGTTGCGCTGCAGCAGTTCGCCCTGCAGCACCTCCAGCAGGTCCTCATCAACATCCACGTCAACCAGCAGGTCGCTGTTGCGGGTCACCCGGAACTGGTAGCAGCCGGTCACCGTCATGCCGGGGAACAGGTCATCCACGTGGGCGTGAATCATCGAACTGAGGAAAACGAAGTCATTGGGCCCATCGCCTGCTGGCTCGGGCATGCGCACGATTCGCGGCAGACTGCGCGGTGCTTGCACCACGGCCATCTGCCCTTCGCGACCGAAGTCATCCTCACCCTCGAGGGTGACCACGAAGTTCAGGCTCTTGTTGAGCACGCGAGGGAAGGGGTGCGCCGGGTCAAGACCCAGCGGGGTCAGCACCGGCGCCAGTTCCTGCTGAAAATAGGAGCGCACCCAGTCGGCCTGGGCCTTGGTCCAGTGGGTGCGGCGGGCGAAGCGAATACCTTCGTCGCGCAGCGCCGGGATGATCACGTCATTGAGCACACGATACTGGTCGGCGACCAGAAGATGCGCCTCCTGGAAGACCGCCTCGAGCTGTTCGGCGGGCGTCATGCCACACTCACCCGGCCCAAACACACCTGCACGGATCTGCTGAAGCAGGCTGGCTACCCGGACTTCAAACGCTTCGTCAAGATTGCTCGAGGAGATGCACAAAAAGCGCAAGCGCTCGAGCAGTGGCATGCTCGAATCCATGGCCAACTCAAGCACGCGGCGATTGAACTTCAGCAAGCTGAGTTCACGGTTGATCATCGGAGCAGAGTTTTTTCCCATTGTGACTTCCATCGGCGCCCAAAGCGTCATGCTTTTGCAAAAAAGAGGTGTATAAAATGAAGATTGTTCTAAATATTGAACCCCTTGATTCAAGGGGTTCAATATTTTGCAAACGGGGTTCACCCTAGCTCAAACAGTGCGACATTTTCAATCACGCCCGTCAGGAGATTCCATGGACATGCATACCCCGCACATTACCAGTTCATACGACGCCGAACTTCAACAGGCACGCGGCATGGTCATGAGCATGGGCGGCCTGGTGGAACAGCAGCTCGACAACGCCCTGCGTGCGCTGTTCGAACACAACCTCGAACTTGGGCAAGCCGCCGCCGCCAGCGATTACAAGGTCAACGAGTTCGAAGTCAAGATCGATGAGCTGGTGGTCGAAACCATCGCACGCCGCCAGCCTACCGCCAATGATCTTCGCTTCCTGTTCACCGTGATCAAGATCATCACCGATCTTGAGCGCATCGGTGACAAGGCCGAGAAGATCGGTCGCCTGTCCCTGGCCCTCGCCCCGCTTCTGGAAAGCCATTCCTTCGCCACCGAGATGCGCCACATGGGCAACCAGGTCCAGAAGATGCTGCACGACTCCCTGGATGCGTTTGCCCGCATGGACGCGGAAGCCGCTGCCCGCATCAGTGGCGAGGACTTCGAGGTCAACGCCACCTACCGCAAGGTGCTCAGCGAACTGATGTCACACATGGTCAACAATCCGAACACCCTGGACGTCAGCATGGACATCCTGTGGTGCCTGCGCGCGCTGGAGCGCGTTGGCGACCATGTCACCAACATCTGCGAATATGTGATCTTCCTGGTCAAGGGCAAGGATGTTCGCCACCTGACCCACGAGGATATGCTGCGCGAAGTGACCGGCTGAGCAGGTCCATTTACGGTTGGCGGAAGCCATCCGCACACAATCAACAGGGGGCTGCGGCCCCCTTTTCATGTCTCCGAAGAAACACCAGACATTAAAAAAGGGGCCGAAGCCCCTTTTTCATATCCACGCTGAGAAGCGAATCAACCGAAACGACCGGTGATGTAATCCTCGGTTTCCTTCTTGCCCGGCTTGGTGAAGATGATGTTGGTGTGATCGTATTCCACCATCTTGCCCAGGTACATGAAGGCGGTGTAATCGGACACACGAGCAGCCTGCTGCATGTTGTGGGTCACGATGACCACGGTGAACTCCTCCTTGAGCTCATGGATCAATTCTTCGATCTTCAGGGTCGAGATCGGGTCAAGCGCGGAAGTCGGCTCGTCGAACAGGATGACATCAGGCTTGACCGCGATGCTGCGCGCGATGCAGAGACGCTGCTGCTGACCGCCGGAGAGCGCGGTACCGGCCTGCTTGAGCTTGTCCTTGACCTCGTCCCAGATGGCGGCCTTGCGCAGGGCCCATTCGACACGATCATCCATGTCGAACTTCGACAGCTTCTCGTACAGCTTCACACCGAAGGCGATGTTGTCGTAGATCGACATCGGGAACGGCGTCGGCTTCTGGAACACCATGCCGATCTTGGCGCGCAGCATGTTGACATCCACACCCTTGGCGATCAGGTTTTGACCGTCCATGATGATCTCACCCTCGGCGCGCTGCCCCGGATAGAGATCGTAAATGCGGTTCAGGGTTCGCAGCAGGGTGGATTTGCCGCAGCCGGACGGACCGATCAACGCGGTCACCTGACGCTCGGGGAAGTTGACGTTGATGTCCTGCAAACCCTGGAACTTGCCGTAGAAGAAGTTGAGGTTGCGAAGGCTCAGTTTCGCATCCTCCACGTGACGGATACCGTCGACCTTTTCGGTCATTTCATGCCCGTGATGCATGGTGTTGCTGACAGCCGATGCCATGTTGAAGCTGACATTCTGGCCTTGCTGTTCTGCCATGGTGCTCATGCTCGGATTCTCCGTGCTCATCGTTTTAACCCTTATTTATGACCACGCAGAAGGCTGCGAGCCAGAATGTTCATGCCAAGGACCAGGACCGTGATCAGCAGGGCCGCGGCCCATGCCAGCTCACGCCAGTCATCATAGGGGCTCATGGCGTACTGGAAGATCACCACCGGCAGGTTGGCCATCGGTTCGTTCATGTTGGTGGTCCAGAACTGGTTGTTCAGCGCGGTGAACAGCAGCGGCGCGGTTTCACCAGTGATACGCGCAACCGCCAGCACCACCCCGGTCACCATGCCCGCGATGGCTGCCTTGTAAACCACCTGCATGATGACCTTCCACTGCGGAGCGCCGAGCGCGGCAGCGGCCTCGCGCATGGTGGTCGGCACCAGGTTCAACATGTTCTCCGTGGTGCGCAGCACGACCGGCACCACGATGATCGCCAGGGCTACGGCCCCCGCCCAGCCGGAAAAGTGCCCCTGCGGCGCGACGATCATGGCGTACACGAAAACTCCGATGATGATCGACGGGGCCGACAGCAGGATATCGTTGATCGTACGGACCACCTCGGCAAAGCCACTGCCCTTGCCGTACTCGGCCAGGTAAGTGCCCGCCATGATGCCGATCGGCGTGCCGATCACCACGGCGGCAACCGTCAGCATCAGGCTCCCGAGCAGGGCGTTGGCCAGGCCGCCGGAGCTGCCCGGAGGAGGGGTCATTTCAGTGAACAGCGACCAGTTGATCGCGCTCACCCCCTTGGTGACCAGAACGACCAGGATCCAGGCGAGAAAGAACAGTCCGACCAGCGTGGTCATGACCGAAGCGGTCATGTTGAAGGTATTGATCAGTTTGCGGCGTGTGTAGAGATTCATGCTCGGTGCCTCAGGTCTGACGGCCTTCCTGAGTGGCGGCCAAGCGCATCAGCATGAGCTTGGACAACATCAGGACGAAGAAGGTGATGATGAAGAGCAGCAGACCCATGGCGATCAACGAATCCATCTGCAGGCCGTCGGCTTCGTTGAACTCGTTCGCAAGCTTCGATGCGATGGTGCTGCCCGGCTCCAGCAGGCTCGCGCCCAACTGCGAGGCGTTACCGATGATGAAGGTCACCGCCATCGTTTCGCCGATCGCTCGCCCCAGACCGAGCATGACGCCGCCGACTACGCCCGTCTTGGTGTAGGGCAGCACGACGTTCCAGATCACTTCCCAGGTCGTTGCGCCGATGCCGTAGGCCGACTCCTTCAGCACCCCCGGGACGATATCGAAAACGTCACGCATGACGGATGCCATGAACGGCACGATCATGATGGCAAGCACGATTCCGGCAGTGAGGACGCTCACCCCGCTCGAGCCCCCCATGAGCGGCATCTGGAACAGCGCACCAATCAACGGCAGTGGCCCCAGCAAGGCGACCAACCCGGGCTGAACGTGAGCCGCGAACCAGGGGGCGAAGAAGAAGAGCCCCCACATGCCATAGATGATGGACGGTACCGCCGCCAGCAGTTCAATGGCGGTACCGACAGGACGCTTCATCCATTGGGGCGCCATCTCGGTAATGAAGATGGCGATGCCGAAGGAAAGCGGCAAGCCAATGAGCATGGCGATCGCCGCCGCCACCAAGGTGCCGACGAGCGCGGACCAGGCGCCGTAGATCTCGTTGACCGGGTCCCACTCGTCATTGGTGATGAACCCGAGACCGAAGGCCTCGAAGGCCGGTACCGCGCCCTTGGCCAGCATGAAGATGATGCCGGCGAGTACCATCAGCACCAGGAAAGCGAAGAACAGTGCCAACCATTTGAAGGCCATATCGCCCAGCGCAATTCCGCCTGATGATCGATGCGCGGTCATGGTTGTCTTGCCCTCGTCGAGGGCGCTTTCAAGGGTGTTGGACATAACTCGCCAGCCTCAGAAATGATGAGGGGTTCAATAGCTGAACCCCAGGGTGCTCCCGTCCTTGGGAGCATGATTGTATATCCTTACTTGGCGATAGCGGCCACGCCGTCGCACTCGATCTCTTCAGCCCAAGTGGCCTTGATCTGCTGGACGACGTTCTGCGGCATCGGCACGTAGTCAAGGTCCAGGGCCATCTGGCCGCCGTTCTTGAAGGACCAGCTGAAGAACTTCAGGGCAGCCTCGGTGGCGGCGCAGTTTTCCGGCTCTTCATAGACAAGGATGAAGCTGGCGCCGGTGATCGGCCATGCCTTGGCACCGGCCTGGTCGGTCAGTACAACACCAAAGCCCGGCTGGGATTTCCAGTCGGCGTTGGCAGCGGCGGCGGCGAAGCTTTCGCCTTCCGGCAGAACGAAGTTGCCTTCCTTGTTCTTCAGGGAGACGTGGGCCAGCTTGTTCTTCTTGGCATAGGCGTATTCAACATAGCCGATGGCGCCGTCGATCTGCTTGACATAGGACGCAACACCCTCGTTGCCCTTGCCACCCATGCCGACCGGCCACTTGACGGCCTTGCCAGCGCCAACCTTTTCCTTCCACTCCGGGCTGATCTTGGCCAGGTAGTCGGTGAAGAGGGCGGTGGTGCCGGAACCGTCAGAGCGGCGAACCACGGAGATCAGCTTCTCCGGCAGGTTCATGCCCGGGTTCAGGGCAGCGATCTTGGCATCGTTCCACTTGGTGATCTTGCCCATGAAGATGTCGGCCAGGACAGCCTGGTCGAGCTTCATCTTGCCCGGCTCAACGCCGGCCACGTTCACGACCGGAACCACACCGCCCATGATGGCCGGGAACTGAACCAGACCGGTGTCATCCAGATCGTCACCCTTCATCGGATCGTCGGTCGCGCCGAAGTCAACGGTCTTGGCCTTGATCTGCTTGATGCCGCCGCCAGAACCGATGGACTGATAGTTCAGCTTGACGCCGGTTTCCTTGTTGTAGGCTTCCGCCCACTTGGCGTAGATCGGGTACGGGAAGCTTGCGCCTGCACCGTTGATGGTGGTGA
The DNA here is from genome assembly GCA_040758395.1 of Pseudomonadota bacterium. GTDB lineage: Bacteria > Pseudomonadota > Gammaproteobacteria > Halothiobacillales > Halothiobacillaceae > Thiofaba. The sequence continues at coordinate 23,957 of JBFLVP010000021.1, read as the reverse complement.
CATCGGCGGCCTGAACTGCACCGGCTGCCATCATGGCACCGGCAAGAAGGGTCATACGGAAACGCATCATTCGAAAGTCCTCATTTGATGAATCCAGGGAACCGGACATCTGCCCGACCCGATCAGCATGCCTTTGCAGGCATAAGCGCGGCCCATGGTCCCTATCCTCCGTGTCCTCTCCATTACAAAAAAATGAAGGTTTTATGACATGACCGGAAGCGCGGCCAGTTCGCCCGAAAAAATGCAGCGGAACACGCTGCCTTGCCCCAAGGTGCTTTCCACCTCAAGCCGGCCCTTGTGCCTCAGCAGTACATGCTTGACGATCGCAAGCCCCAAGCCCGTGCCGCCACGCGAACGTGAACGTCCTACATCAACCCGGTAGAAACGCTCGGTCAGACGTGGGATGTGGTGGGGTGCGATACCAATACCCGTGTCCTGGACTTCGAACACCAGTCCGCGCTCGTCCCGCCCCCAGCGAAGGGTGATGGTTCCACCGGCCGGGGTGTATTTGACCGCATTGAACACCAGATTCGAAAACAGGCTGTCGAGCTCGCGCGGCATCCCACGCATGCGCAGGCCGGGATCGATCTCGCGCAACAGCCGATGCATCTCGCCACCGCTCACCTGTTCGGCCACTTCGGCGATGGTCTCCAGCATGGCCGGCACGGGTACAGGTTCGAACTGGTCCATGCTGGGCGAGGTGGTCTCCAGCCGCGAAAGCAGCAAGAGGTCCTCGACGATGCGCCGCATACGCTCCGATTGCTGATTCATGTGCTGGAGGATGCGACCGAGATCCTCCGGCAGATCCTCGTCGGTATCGAGAAGGGTTTCGATATACCCCGCCAGTACGGTCAGGGGGGTACGGAGTTCGTGCGAGACATTGGCCACGAAATCCTGGCGCATCGCCTGCAAACGCTGAAGACGGGTGACGTCGCGGGCGATCAGCAGACGGCGGCCGTGGCCGTAGGGGGAAACATGGACATTGAGGATCTGGCTCGGATCATCGCTGGCGGGCACCTCGACATCCCGTGACCAATCGGCGGCCTGAAGATAGGTCATGAAATCGGGCTGGCGGATCAGATGATCGATCGACAAGCCCACGTCACGCTGGCGCAGGCCCAGCTGATGCCTGGACGGCGGGTTGAAGCCCAGGATCCGGTTGTCCTGATCAAGGGCGACCACCGCATCGGGCAGGGCATCGGCCGCACGGCGATATTCACGGATCAGCCGCAGCCAGCGGCGGTTGCGGCGGCGCTGAGCCGCGCGATTGCGGCGAACCCGTTCACCCAGGTCCGCCAGCCATCCCGCGGCGGAATGGCTTGGAGGCGCGGCTTCGGGACGCTCCAGCCATTGCGCCAGACGGCTGACCACCCACAGCAGCCGCAGAACGACCAGCGTCAGCCCAAGGCTCAGACCGCCCCAGACATGGCCGGACAGCAAGCCGACAACTAGGCCGCTCGTGGCAAGGGCACCGAGCAGCAGGATTTCCGCCCGCAGTCCGCTCGTCATCAAACGCGGCTGGAGAAACGATAACCCGCGCCGCGCACGGTCTGGATCATGGCGTCGTGGCCGCTCGGCGCCAGGGCCTTGCGCAGGCGCAGGATGTGTACATCCACGGTGCGCTCCTCGACGAAGCTGTTGCGCCCCCATACGCGATCCAGCAACTGGCCGCGGCTGTAGACGCGCTCCGGATGGGTCATGAAGAACTCGAGCAGACGGAACTCGGTCGGTCCCATCTCCACCGGCTGGGCCTGTGCCATGACGCGGTGACCGCCGGCATCCAGTTCAAGACCTTCGATGCGGATCACCCCGCCTTCGTCCTCGCTCGTGGAGCGGCGCAGCACAGCCTTGATCCGGGCCTGGAGTTCACGCGGCGAGAAGGGTTTGGTGATGTAGTCATCGGCGCCGGCTTCCAGACCGGTGACCTTGTCTTCTTCTTCGCCGCGCGCGGTCAGCATGATGATGGGCACGTCTCGGGTCAGTTCATCCTTTTTCAGACGACGGGCCAGCTCAAGGCCACTTGCGCCGGGCAGCATCCAGTCGAGAAGGATAAGATCCGGGACCTGCCGGGCCAGGGACTCGAAGGCTTCGGCGATATCGCCAGCTTCGATCAGGGTATAACCCGCACGCCCCAGGGCGAAGGTCACCATCTCGCGGATGGGTTTCTCGTCTTCAACGATCAGGATAGTCTTGCCGGACATAGAGCCCTCACAGCTTTGTCATCTATGCGCTGGTCTTTTACGACAATAGCGTGACAGTTGCATGACAAGCTAGGCCCCGTCATGGGGCGGCGCTACCATTCCAAAGTACCGCCCGGATAGACGAGAACAACCATGATCATCCTGCCATCGCCTCAGACCATCGCCCAGGACGTCGCCCGTGCTCTTGCCGAGGACCTTGGTAGCGGCGATGTTTCCGCCGAACTCGTTACCGAAGACGCGACTGCCCATGCTCGCGTGATCACCCGTGAGCACATGCACCTCGCCGGTGCCGCCTGGTTTGAGGAGGTATTCCGCCAGATCGATCCGCGGATCGAGATTCGCTGGACCGCCCAGGACGGCGATCGACTGACCCCCAATGCCCTGCTCTGCACGCTCCACGGTCCCGCCCGGGGCATCCTCAGCGGCGAGCGTGCGGGCTTGAACTTCCTCCAGACCCTGTCCGCGACCGCCACCAAGACACACAAGTTCGTGCGCGCCGTCCACGGCACCCGCGCACGCATCCTGGATACCCGCAAGACGCTGCCCGGCCTGCGCCGTGCCCAGAAGTACGCGGTGCTGTGCGGTGGCGGATGGAACCATCGCATCGGCTTGTTCGATGCCATCCTGATCAAGGAGAACCACATCGCGGCAGCGGGCGGCATCACCCAGGCGGTCGTGCGTGCACGCCATCTTCACCCGGATCTGCTGATCGAGGTCGAGGTCGAGAACATGCCTCAGCTTGAAGAGGCCCTTATGGCCGGTGTTCCGCGCATCCTGCTGGACAACTTCGAGCTCGAACCGCTCCGCGCGGCCGTGAGCCTGAACGCCGGCAAGGCGGAGCTGGAGGCCTCGGGTGGCGTGAATCTCGACACCGTACGGGCGATCGCAGAGACAGGTGTCGATTTCATCTCCATCGGCGGTCTGACCAAGGATATCCAGGCCATTGACTTATCGATGCGATTCGACGGGCTTTGAGGGGACAGGCTGTCCGCGAAGGGAAGGTTTTGTTGACAGGCCGGGTGACAACGCTGGGTGAAGGTGGGTCCCCCTCGGCCGCGCCGTGGCTGGCGTGCCTGGCAGGGGGTCAAACCGCCATGGATGGCGGTTTGAGGTTCCCCGGGACAGGATGTCCCGTGGAACCGGCCCCCTGACGGGCATGCCAGACACGGGCACCCCCGAAGGGGGCGTGGTCGTGGGGGCGCGTTTCTTTCCCCCATTTCTTTGCGCGAACAAAGAAATGGGGTCGCCCGCGTGAGATGCCGGTTGGACGAAGTGCTCGCCGTAAAGCGGGCGAAACACCTCGCCAACCTTTATCAAGGCCGCCCGAATGGCCGTTGATGCGCTTTTTCGCCCGCTTTCACGGCTGCGCTTCGCTCATGGTCCAGCGCGTGCGGGCGAGTACCTTTCTTTGCTTGCCCAAAGAAAGGCACCCCCACGGGGTCGCCCTTCGCTCGGCCTGTCAACAAAACCTTCCTTTTCCGGTCACATGCCCTTCAACAGAAAAGGGGCCTCAAGGGCCCCTTTGTCATGCCTGGATGCAGTGAACGGATCAGTCGGCCTGGCGACGCAGGAAGGCCGGGATATCGACCAGATCCAGGTTGAGCGCGGTATTGCCGACCACCACCGACTGCGGGGCCTCCTGCACGCGCGGCTGGGCCCGCTCGTTGTTGACCACGACGCGCGGACGCTCGGCCTGGATGGCCTCCTTGCCAATCAGGCCGGTGGCGACCACGGTCACGCGAATCTCGCCGGTCATGTCCATGTCGATCGCGGTGCCGATCTTCACGTTGGCTTCCTCGGCGGCCATCTCGCGGATGATTTCGCCGATCTCGTTGTAGTCGCCGATGGTCAGGTCCGGGCCCGCGGTCACGTTGACCAGGATGCCACGTGCGCCACGCAGTTCGATGTCCTCCAGGAACGGGCTGTGGATGGCCGCTTCGGCCGCCTCGCGGGCGCGGTCGTCGCCAGTGGCCACGCCAGTGCCCATCATCGAGGCGCCCATGCCTTCCATCACGGTACGCACATCGGCGAAGTCGACGTTGATCAGGCCCGGACGGGTGATCAGCTCGGAAATGCCCTGCACCGCGGAGAGCAGCACGTCGTTGGCAGCGTTGAAGGCGTCCATCAGGGACGCCGACTTGCCCATCACGGCCAGCAGCTTCTCGTTCGGGATGACAATCAGCGAATCGACATGCTTCTCCAGCTCATGGATGCCGTTCATGGCCTGTTCCATGCGCTTCTTGCCCTCGAAGGGGAAGGGCTTGGTGACGACCGCCACGGTCAGGATGCCCATGTCGCGGGCGATCTGGGCGATCACCGGGGCCGCGCCGGTACCGGTGCCGCCGCCCATGCCGGTGGTAACGAACAGCATATCCGTGCCACTCAGCACTTCCTGGATGCGGTCACGATCCTCCAGCGCGGCCTGACGGCCCAGCTCCGGGTTGGCGCCGGCGCCCAGGCCCTTGGTGATGTTGGCGCCGATCTGCAGCTGGACGCGTGCCTGTGATTTTTTCAGCGCCTGGACATCGGTGTTGGCGCAGATGAAATCCACCCCATCGACCGCAGTCTGCAGCATGTGCGCCACTGCGTTGCCACCGCCACCACCGACGCCGACCACCTTGATGTTGGCGCTGTCGGAATACGAATCCACCAGTTCAAACATATTCATCTCCAAATCCCCCCTTTTGCCCCAAGTTGTCTCAAAAAAACTGAACAAAGTTGCCGTACTATCGGCCTGCTCGACGTTAAAAGTTTCCCTGGAACCAGTTCTTGAACCGTTCCACGATCGAACCCGCCGCAGCGGGCTGTCGCCGCCCGGTCGCGGGGCGCATGCCCCCCTGACCGAACAGCAGAAGACCCACGCCGGTGGCGTGCATCGGATTGCGTGCGACATCCTTCATGCCTGTCACACGTTGCGGGATGCCAAGGCGAACGGGCATGTGCAGAATCTCCTCGGCCAGATCCACCACGCCGTCCATCAGGGCGCAGCCACCGGTCAGCACCACCCCGGCGGTAACACGATCCTCGAAGCCGCTACGGCGGAGCTCCTCGCGCACATGCATGAGAATCTCCTCGTAGCGCGCCTCGACGATCTCGCCCAGGCTGTTGCGCGACAGGCGCCGGGCGGGGCGCTCGCCGACGCTCGGCACCTCGATGTATTCGCCGCCGGACGGCTCCTGACCGAGCGCGGCGTGATCGAGCTTGATCTTCTCCGCGTACTGGGTCGGCGTACGCAGGCCCACCGCGATGTCGTTGGTGACCTGATCGCCGGCGATGGGAATCACGGCGGTATGACGGATCGCGCCGTCGAGGAACACGGCCAGATCGGTGGTGCCGCCGCCGATGTCGACCAGGCACACACCGAGCTGCCGCTCGTCGTCGTGCAGGACGGCCTCGGCGCTGGCGAGCTGCTCGAGGATCATCTCGTCCACCCGCAGGCCGCAGCGTTCGATGCATTTGGCGATGTTCTGCGCCGCGCTGACCGCGCCGGTCACGAGGTGCACCTTCACCTCCAGACGCACGCCGGACATGCCGATCGGCTGGCGGATGCCCTCCTGGCCGTCGATGATGTACTCCTGCGGCAGCACGTGGATGATCTGCTGGTCGGCCGGCAGGGCGATGGCGCGCGCGGCGTCGATGGCGCGCTCCACGTCGTCCTGGGTGACCTCCTGCTCCTTGATCGCGACGATGCCGTGCGAGTTGCGGCTCTGCACATGGCTGCCGGCGATCCCCGCGCGCACCGCGTGGATCTGGCAGTCCGCCATCAGCTCCGCCTCGCGCACCGCGCGCTGGATGGACTGGACGGTGGATTCGATATCCACCACCACCCCGCGCTTGAGTCCGTGCGAGGCGCTCTGGCCGAGGCCGATGACCTCGATCGCGCCGTCGTTCCCCACCTCTCCGACGATGGCCACAACCTTGGATGTGCCGATATCCAGCCCCACCACCAGGTTCTTGTCGGTCTTCTTGGACATTGCAACCGCCCTTAAACGTTGAACTTAACCATTGGAAGTCGCCTTCCAACGGACACTGAATCCATGCGCATAGCGCAGATCGACTTCCTGAATCTCGGCCGCCCGCTCTGCGAGCGCCTTGTCGAAGACCGCCACGAAGCGGCCGATACGCTGTTCGACATCATCCCGCCCCACCCGGATCGCCATGCCGTTGTCCAGCACCACGGTGAGCGAACCGCGCTGGTCCTCGCGCACCGCATGCGGCCGCAGGCCGACCACGGCCATGTCCTGGCGCAAGCGGTTCAGCAGCGTCCAGAGCTGGAGCTCGCGTCCGTCCGCCCCGCTCAGGGCCGGCAGACGGGTGAGATCACCCTCGATGCCCGGGTAGATGAGCGTTCCATCCGCAGTCAGCACGCCATCCCCGCGCCAGAGCGCCATGGGCTTGTGCTCCTCGACCCACAGGTGCAGGGTGTCAGGCCACTCGCGCCGCACCCGCGCCTCCCGTACCCAGGCCAGGCCGGACAACCCTGCCAGCACACCCGCCAGATCAAGACCGAAGAAACTCTTTCCATTCAGGCGGTTGTCGACGGCCTCCTGGATCGACCGGGGCATCAGCCGCTGCAGTTCGCCATCCACCTTCACCACCCGGATCGGGAAGTACCAAGGGTCATGCAACGTGCGCCATCCCCATACCAGCGCCCATACCATCAATCCCAGCACCAGCAGGTGCAGACTGTGCTGCGCCATCCAGCGCCAGGGCAGGCGACGCACCGGGGTCGCCGCGCTGCCGCGCTGGGCCTGGGGCGCGTAGGCGGCCATCAGGCGCCCTCCTCCAGGGTGGTTCCGAGGATGCGCCATACCAGCGTCTCGAAATCCATACCCGCCGCGCGCGCAGCCATCGGCACCAGGCTGTGGTCGGTCATGCCCGGCACGGTATTGATCTCCAGCAGCCAGAATCGGCCCTCGCCGTCGCGCATCACGTCCACCCGTCCCCAGCCACGCGCGCCGACCGCCCGGAAGGCGGCCACCGCAAGGGTCTTCAGTTCGGCCTCCGCCTCGGGCGGCAGGCCGCAGGGGCAGATGTAGCGGGTGTCGTTGGCGAGGTACTTGGCATCGAAGTCGTAGAAATCGTGGCTGGTCTCCAGCCGGATCGGCGGCAGGGCCTCCTCGCCCCCGGGACCGCCCAGCACGGCGACGGTGTATTCCTCGCCCTTGATGAATTGCTCGGCCAGCACCGGGCCGAAGCCTGTGGCCTTGAGATAGGCGGTCGGCAGCCCGGCGGCCTGGTTGACCTTGCTCATGCCGATGCTGGAGCCCTCCAGCGCGGGTTTGACCATCAGCGGCAAGGCCAGCTCGCGGCCAGCGGCGATGGCGTCGTCCTCGCTGTGCAGCACGCGGAAGGCCGGCGTAGGCAGGCCGGCGCCGAGCCAGAGCTGCTTGGTGCGCTGCTTGTCCATGCCCAGCGCGGAGGCGAGCACGCCGCTGCCGGTGTAGGGCAGGCCGATCAGTTCCAGCGCGCCCTGGATCACACCGTCCTCGCCGCCGCGACCATGCATGACGATGAAGGCTCGGTCGAAGCCGCCATCGCTCAGGCTTGTGAGGATGTTGCGATCGGCGTCGATGCCCTGCGCGTCCACTCCCCGTGCCTGCAAGGCAGCCAGCACGGCATGGCCGCTCTTGAGCGACACCTCGCGCTCGGCGGACCAGCCGCCGAACAGCACCGCGACCCGGCCGAAGCTCTTCGGATCGGTCATGCCTCGCCCTCCTTCCAGATTTCAGCCAGACGTGGCGCGAGCTGGCCGATATTGCCCGCCCCCATTACCAGCAGCACATCGCCGTCGTGCAACAGGCCAGCCAGTACTTCCTGCATCTCGTCGACCTTTTCGACAAACACGGGCTCAAGACGACCGCGTGCGCGTACCGCGCGTGCCAGGGCACGGCCGTCGGCATTCGGGATGGGTGCCTCGCCCGCCGCGTAGACCTCGCCGAGCAGCAGCACATCCGGCTCGGAGAGCACGGTGGCGAAGTCGTCCAGCAGGTCTCGGGTGCGGGTGTAACGGTGCGGCTGGAAGGCCAGCACCAGGCGGCGGCCCGGATAGGCGCCACGCACAGCCTCCAGGGTCGCGGCCAGTTCACGCGGATGGTGCCCGTAATCGTCGATCAGGGTGACCTTGCGCCCCTCGACCTGCAGGGTGCCGTAGGACTGCTGACGACGACCAATGCCCTGGAAGCCGGACAGGGCGCGCCGCAGGGCATCGACCTCGACCCCCAGTTCATTCGCCACCACCAGCGCGGCGAGGGCATTGAGCACGTTGTGCCGCCCTGGTTGATTGAGGCGCACCGTGAACGGCGCCACGCCCGGCAGCTGGGCGGTGAACGCCATGCCGGTGCCATCGGCGCGCACGTCCAGCGCCCGCGCATCGTTGCCTTCCTCGAAGCCATAGGTCAGCACCGGGCGTCCGGCACGCGGGATCAGCTCGCGGATCACCGGATCGTCCCCGCACATCACCGCCATGCCGTAGAACGGCAGGTTGTGGAGGAACTCGACGAAGGTGTCTTTCAGCCGCTCGAAGTCGCCGCCGTAGGTTTCCATATGATCGGCGTCGACATTGGTGACGATGGCGATCATCGGCTGCAGATGCAGGAAGGAGGCGTCGCTCTCGTCCGCCTCCGCCACCAGATAGTGGCCCGCACCGAGGCGGGCGTGGCTGTTGCTGCTGTTTAGCTTGCCGCCGATCACGTAGGTCGGGTCCAGCCCGCCCTCGGCCAGCAGCGAGGCGACCAGGCTGGTGGTGGTGGTCTTGCCGTGGGTGCCGGCCACTGCGATGCCGTAGCGGAAGCGCATCAGTTCGGCCAGCATCTCGGCGCGACGGATGACCGGGATGCGCTGCGCGCGGGCCTCGACCACCTCGGGGTTGTCCTGACGTACGGCGGTGGAGGCCACCACCACGTCCGCGCCATGCACCCACTCGGCGTCATGGCCGATCCAGACCTGCGCGCCCCGCTCACGCAGGCGACGCACCGAAGCGCCTTCGCCCATGTCGCTGCCGCTGACCATGTAGCCGAGGTTGAGCAGCACCTCGGCGATGCCGCTCATGCCTACCCCGCCGATGCCGACGAAGTGGATACGGCGCACGCGGCGCATGGAAGGTTTCTGTGCAAGCAGCGGGGTCATGCGGTTTCCTCCAGCCAGGGCGCGCACAGTTCGAGCACGCGCGCGGCGGCATCCGGGCGGGCCTGGGCGCGGGCGCGGCGGGCCATGTCGAGCACGCGGGCCCGATCGGCGCCCAGCACGCGCAAGTGTTCGGCCAGCAGCCCGGCGGTCAGGTCGGTCTGTTGAATCAGCTCGGCCGCGCCGGCCTCCGCCAGCACGGCAGCATTACGGGTCTGGTGATCGTCCACCGCATGCGGGAAGGGCACGAGGATGCTGCCGATTCCCGCCGCCGCCAGTTCCGCCATGGTGAGCGCGCCGGCGCGGCAGATCACGATGTCGGCCCAGGCGTAGGCAGCGGCCATGTCGTCGATGAAAGGCTCGATCCTGCCCTCGACGCCGGCCTGTTCGTAGATGGCGCGCGCGGTGTCGATCATCTTGCCGCCCGCCTGATGCCAGACCTCGGGACGCTCGTCCGGGGCCAGCAGGGCCAGCGCGCGCGGGACGGTCTCGTTGAGGGCCTGTGCGCCGAGGCTGCCACCGACCACCAGCAGGCGCAGCGGGCCGCCGCGTCCGACCATGCGCTGCTCCGGCGGCGGCAGCACGGCGATGTCCGGCCGCACGGGGTTACCAATCACTTCGGATGCCCCGGCAAACGCGCCCGCATAGCCCGCCAACACCTTGTTCGCCAGTTTTGCCAGCACCCGGTTGGTCAGTCCGGCGATGGCGTTCTGCTCATGGATCACCAACGGGATGCCGCGCAGGCGGGCCGCCAGTCCGCCCGGACCCGCAACGAAGCCACCGAAGCCGATCACCAGACGGGGCTGGTACTTGCCCATGACCGCCAACGCCTGGCGAACGGCCTTGAAGAGCTTCCACGGCGCGGCCACACGGGTCTTCCAGCCCTTGCCGCGCACGCCACCGATGTCGATCGCCGCCATCTCGAAGCCCGCCTCGGCCACCAGCCGCGCCTCCATGCCGGTCGGCGTCCCCAGCCACAGCACCGGGATGCCTCTGGCGCGCAGCAGGCGAGCGACCGCCAGGCCCGGCAGGATGTGTCCGCCGGTGCCGCCCGCCATGATGATCACCGGGCGATTCATGGCTTCACCTTTGCCAGGACCGACTTGCCCGGAGCAAATCGGGGATCGCCCTTTGGCGAGCTCGAAGAGTGGCGCCCATGGACGGACGCCAACCGGACCGGATCGGTCGCCTCGTGATAGACGCGCAGCAGCAAGGCTGTGGCGACGCACATCATGACCAGCGAGCTGCCGCCGTAGCTCATGAACGGCAGGGTCAGCCCCTTGGTCGGCAGCAGCCCCATGTTCACGCCCATGTTGATGAAGGCCTGCAAACCGATCCAGGTGCTGATGCCGTAGGCCATGTAGGCGCCGAACAGCATGCCTGTACGCTCCGCCAACCGGGCGATGGCGAATCCGCGTGCCAGGAACAGGCCGTAGAGGGTGATGAGTCCCAACATGCCGGGCAAGCCCAGTTCCTCGGCCAGCACCGAGAAGATGAAATCGGTATGTGCCTCGGGCAGGTAGAACAGCTTCTGCACGCTGTCCCCAAGCCCCACCCCGGTCCATCCACCGCGCCCGATGGCGATCAGTGCCATGGACAGCTGGAAACCGGTATCGAGCGGATCGGCCCAGGGGTCCGAGAACCCGGTGAAACGGCGCATGCGGTAGGGTTCGATGATGACCGCCAGATAGAGCAGGGCCACTCCCGCCAGGATCAGCAGGATCATCCAGCGCAGCTGGCCGCCCGCGAGGAACAGCATGGTCAGCCCCGTCGCCATCAGCACCACGGTGGCCCCGAGATCGGGTTCCAGCATCAACAGGGCCGCGCCGACGCCCAGGGCCACGATCGGCATCAGGAAGCCCCGGAAGGTGGTGCGCACGATCTCGCCCTTGGCGGCAAGATAGGCGGCGAGATAGAAGATCAGCAGCAGACGCGCGGGCTCGGAGGCCTGCAGATTGATCGGACCGAAGCCGATCCAGCGACGCGAGCCATTGACCACATGACCGATCCCCGGCAACAGGACCGCGAAAAGGATGATGAAGACGAGCAGGAGCCACAGATAACGGTGGCGCTCCAGGAAGTCGAGGTCGACCCGCCACAGCGTGTACATGGCCACTGCCAGACCGATCGCCGCGAATATCGCCTGCCGTGAGACGTAATGGTACGGCGAGCCAAGCTTGTCCGAGAGGGCGACCGAGGCCGAACTGACCATCACCAGCCCCAGGCTCAGCAGCCCCAGCGCGGCCACCAGCAGCAGGCCGTCAATCCGGGTCCCCTCGCCAGCCTGTGCCGCGCTGTTGGCCGCAGCCGCGCCGGACGATTGCGCATGGGCGCGCCCCCATGCGCGCAGGCCGAAGAAGGTCTTCTCCGCGCGCTTGGTCCCGGCGCTCGCCATGCCGGGCTCGAGTCGGGTCACCAAGGTCTCCGCGCCGGGCATCATGATCCGAACCTCGTCCGCACTTCGGCGGCGAATACCTCGCCCCGGTGGTCGTAGCCCTTGAACATGTCGAAGCTTGCGCAGGCCGGGGACAGCAGTACCACGTCGCCCGGCTGGCCCAGCTCCATGGACTTCTGCACCGCGTCGGCCATATCACCCGCGCGCACCAGTGGCGCCGCGCCCTGCCATGCCTCGGCGATGCACTCGGCGTCCTGACCGATCAGAACCACGCCGCGCGCCTTCTCCGCGAGCAACGGGCGCAACACGCTGAAATCCTGCCCCTTGCCGATCCCGCCGGCGATCAGCACCACCGGCGCGGTCTGCCCCGCCAGTGCGGCGGCAGTGGCGCCGATGTTGGTGCCCTTGGAGTCGTTGATCCAGTCCAGTCCGGCGAAATGGCCGACGACCTGGCTGCGGTGCGGCAGCCCGGCAAATACGCGCAGCGTCGGGATGACACTGGCGGGCTCGACGCCTGCCGCACCCACCAGGGCCAGCGCGGCCAGGGCATTGGCCATGTTGTGGCGCCCGCGCAGGGTCAACTCGCTCTCGGCCACCAACACCTGATCACCGTGCGCAAGCCAGGCCTCCCCAGCTCTTTCGAGCAGTCCCCATTGCTCAGCCTGCGGCATGTCCAGACCAAAACTCACGATCCGCTCGGCGGTGGAACGCACCGCCAGGCGCATGCTCCAGACGTCCTCGCGATTCGCCACCGCCACGCCCGCATGCCGATAGATGACGCCCTTCGCCTCGGCATAGGCCCCAAGACCGGCATAGCGATCCATGTGGTCTTCGCTGACATTCAGCACCACGGCGGCCAGCGGCTTGAGGCTGTGCGTGGTTTCAAGCTGGAAGCTGGACAGTTCCAGCACGTAGAACTCAACCGGTTCACCCTGAAGCAGTTCCAGCGCCGGCGTGCCGAGATTCCCCCCGACCGCGACCTTGCGCCCGGCTGCCGCCAGCAGTTCGCCCACCAGGGTGGTCGCCGTGCTCTTGCCGTTCGAGCCGGTAATCGCGATGACGCGGCCCTGCACATGGCGAGCGAACAGCTCGATGTCGCCGATGATCTCCGCACCGCCCTGTTTCGCCTGCTGGATGGCCGGTTCGGCGATGGAGACGCCGGGGCTGACCACCAGGGTCTTGTAGCGGCTGAACACTTCGGCATCGAATCCGCCAAGATGAGTCTCGACACCTGGCCACGCGGCATGGAGATCGGCAAGGCCCGGCGGATCCATCCGGCTGTCGGCCACGGCGAAGGCCAGGCCGCGCGACGCAAGGAAACGCGCCACGGAGAGCCCGGTCTTGCCGAGTCCGACGATCAGGATGGATGCCGTGCCGCTCATCTCAACGCACCTTCAGGGTCGCAAGGCCGATCAGCACCAGCACCACGGTGATGATCCAGAAACGGACGATGACCTTCGGCTCGGGCCAGCCCTTGAGCTCGAAGTGGTGATGGATCGGCGCCATGCGGAAGATGCGCTTTCCCGTCAGCTTGAACGAGGCCACCTGCAGGATCACCGACAGGGTCTCCAGCACGAAGATACCGCCCATGATGAACAGCACGATCTCCTGCCGCACCACGACCGCGACCGTGCCGAGCGCCGCCCCCAGCGCCAGCGCGCCGACATCGCCCATGAAGACCTGCGCCGGATAGGTGTTGAACCAGAGGAAGCCCAGCCCCGCGCCGACGATGGCGGAACAGAACACCACCAGCTCGCCCGCCCCGGGAATGTAGGGAATGGCGAGGTATTCGGCGAACTTGATGTTGCCGGTCAGGTAGGCGAACACCGCCAGCGCGCCCGCCACCAGGACGGTCGGCAGGATGGCGAGGCCGTCCAGGCCATCGGTCAGGTTGACCGCGTTGCTGGTGCCGACGATGACGAAGTAGGTCAACACGATGTAACCCGCCCCGAGCGGAATCGCCACATCCTTGAGCATAGGGATGATCAGCGAGGTCTCCGCCGGCGTGGTGGCGCCCACGTAGAGCACGACCGCTGCGGTCAGGCCGATCACCGACTGCCAGAAATACTTCCAGCGCGCGGGCAGGCCGGCACTGTTCCTGCGGCTGATCTTGAGCCAGTCGTCCATCCAGCCGACCACCCCGAAGGCCAGGGTGACCAGCAGCACGATCCACACATAGCGGTTGGTCAGGTCGCCCCACAGCAGGGTGGCCACCGCGATCGCCACCAGGATCAGCGCCCCCCCCATGGTCGGCGTGCCGGACTTGCTCAGGTGGCTTTGCGGTCCGTCAGTCCGTACCTGCTGGCCGAATTTCAGTTCCGCCAGCTTGCGGATCATCCAGGGGCCGACCATCAGGGCAATCGCCAGTGCCGTCAGCACCCCGAGGATGGCGCGCAGGGTGATGTACTGGAACACATTGAAGCCGCTGTAGTACTGGCTCAGTGCCTCGAACAGCGCGGTCAGCATGAGGTTTCCTCCAGGGCCTGCGTCACCCGCTCCATGCGTGACGAACGAGACCCCTTGATCAAGATGTGGATACCCGACCGGACCGTTCCGCGCAGGGCGGCCAGCAGGGCATCAATGTCGTCGAAAGCCTTTGCATCGGAACCGAACGAATCGGCGGCACGCGCGGCCAGCTGGCCCAGCGTGAACAGCCGCGCCACGCCCAGCTCACGTGCAAGCGCGCCGGACTCGGTGTGCAGGGCGGCCGAATCCGCCCCCAGTTCGCCCATGTCGCCCAGCACCAGCCAGGTCTCATGGCCCTGCGCGGCCACCGCGCGGATCCCCGCGCGCAGCGAGTCGGGGTTGGCGTTATAGGTGTCGTCCCACAGCACGCAGCCGTTCAAGCCGCGCTTGCGCTGCAACCGTCCCGGCACCCCACCGAAGGCTTCCAGGCCGGCCTTGATGGTGACGAAGTCCAACCCTAGCGCCAATGCGGCGGTCGCGGCGGCAAGGGCATTGCGGGCATTGTGCTCGCCGGCCACGGCCAGCTCGATGGCGACGCCCTCCGAGCCGGCCTGGATCTCCAGCCGGACGCCTGCCTTGCCGGGCCTCCAAGCGCCCTGCACATCGGCCTGCGCGTTCATACCGAAGGTCAGCGCACGCCCCTGGTTGAACTCCATCCACACCGGTGCGCCCGCGTCGTCGGCATTGATGATCGCCGTTCCGTCCTGACGCAAGCCGCCATAGATTTCTCCCTTGGCCAGGATCACCCCCTGCGGCCCGCCGAAGCCCTCCAGATGCGCGCGGCCGGTATTGGTCACCAGCGCCACGTCCGGTCGGGCCATCGCGCTCAGATAGTCAATCTCGCCCTGATGGTTCGCGCCCATCTCGATGACCGCATAGGCCTGGATGTCATCCAGCTCAGCCAGCATCAGAGGCACGCCGATGTCATTGTTCAGGTTCCCACGGGTGGCCAGGGTCGGGCCTGCCTGACGCAGGATGCTGGCCAGCATCTCCTTGGTGGTGGTCTTGCCGTTGGAGCCGGTCAGGGCAATCAGCTTTCCGCCCCACTGCTCACGCCAGGCGGCGGCCAGACGGCCGAGCGCGATCCGCGTATCCTCGACCACGATCTGCGGGATATCCACCTCCACCCTGCGCTCGACCAGCACCGCGGCCGCCCCGCCTTCGAGCGCGGTATTCACGAAGTCATGGGCATCGAAATTCGGCCCCCGCAGGGCCACAAACAGGGCTCCGGCGACAGGCTTGCGGGTGTCGGTGAACAGTCCCGCGATCATGGCGCTCTCCTTGCCATAGAGCACACCATTGACCGCTGCGGCAACCTGAAGCAGCGTCATGCGGATCATGCCGTCACCCCCAGCAGCTTGCGCACGGTCTCGCGGTCGCTGTATGGCCGACGCTCTCCGTTGATCTCCTGGTAGTCTTCGTGCCCCTTGCCGGCGACAAGGATGATGTCCTCCGGCGCGGCATCACTCAGGGCCAGAGCAATGGCAGCGTGGCGATCGCGCTCGATCCGGGTGGTCTCGGTCTGCGGCATGCCGGCGAGGATGTCGCCGATGATGAGTGCGCCATCCTCGCTGCGCGGATTGTCGTCGGTCAGGATCACCTGGTCGGCACGCTGCACGGCCACCATGCCCATACGCGGGCGCTTGGCGGCATCGCGATCACCGCCACAGCCGAACACGACATGCAACCTTCCCTTGGTGTGACGGCGCAGGGTGCGCAAGGTCTGTTCCAGCGCATCCGGCGTATGGGCGTAGTCAACCACCACCAGTGGGCGGCCAGGGGCGGTAAAACGCTCCATCCGCCCGCACGGCGCATGCACCCGCGCCAGGCCGGCGAGCGCCTGGTCCAGCGGCATACCGAGCTCCAGCAGGGCGGCCAAGGCCGCCAGCAGGTTACTGGCATTGAATTCACCGAGGAGAGGACTTTCCAGCACCCCCTCGCCATGCGGGGTGCGCACATGGATGCGCATCCCCGCCTGATCCAGTTGCAGACGCGAGGCCACCACCAGCGAGGTGCCCTCGGCCGCCCAAGGCTGATCGCCGAGACCGTAGGCCCACAGTGGGATGCGTCCTTGCAGACCTTCAAGCAATTCGCGCCCCAGGGCGTCGTCCATGTTCAGCACCGCCGCCTCGGGTTCGGCGTGATCGAACAGGCGACTCTTGGCCTGGGCATAGCTGTGCAGGTCGCCGTGATAGTCGAGGTGGTCGTGAGTGAGATTGGTGAACACCGCCGCGCGGAAGCGCACGCCCGAGACACGCCCCTGATCAAGCGCGTGCGAGGACACCTCCATCGCCACGTAGCGCACGCCAAGATCGCGCTGGCGCGCAAGTTCGGCATGCACCGCCAGCACATCCGGGGTGGTGTGGGTGGCGCTCGAGAGTTGGCCCCAGGGCCCCATGCCGAGAGTGCCGATCAGGCCGGAGGGCTGGCCGGCCTGGGCCAGCGCCTGGGCGATGAAATGGGTAACCGAGGTCTTGCCGTTGGTACCGGTGACACCGATGACGCGGACCTTTTTCGATGGTTCGCCGTGGAAACGGTCCGCCACCCGCCCCAGAGCGGGCGCGAAGTCTTCAGCCACGAACACCGGCACGCCCAGGGCCTCACCCAACCGGGCGGCATCGCCATGCCCAGCCAGCACGGCGACCGCGCCGCGTGCGACGGCCTCAGGCGCGCAATCCAGGCCATCCACCTTGCCACCCCTGCGGGCGATGAACAGATCGCCTGACTGAACCTGACGACTGTCGGCGTTCAGGCCGGTCACAAGACGATCGTCCGCCGTGGCGACTGGTGCCAGGCCATCAAGCAGCTGGGCCAGCATGATACTCATCAGCCATGCCCTCCCTTGCCCGGCACGCTGACCACCGTGCCCGGTGAAATGCCATCCGGCGGCACGTTCAGCATGCGCAGCGCGTCTTCCATGATGGAGGAGAACACGGGGCCGGCCACCTGGCCGCCGTAATACACCCCAGTGCTTGGCTCATCGATCATGACCGCCAGCGCCAGGCGTGGACTGCTGGCCGGCGCCATGCCGGCGAACACCGCCACGTACTTGTCCTCCGCATAGCCGCCGGACTGAGACTTGTGCGCGGTGCCGGTCTTGCCGGCCACGCGGTAGCCCGCCACCTGAGCCTTGGTTCCGGTACCGCCGCTCTTGACCACTTCTTCCATCATGGATCGCAGGGTCGCGGCCACGTTGGCATCCATGACCCGCTTGCCCTCCTGCGCCTGATCCAGCTTTAGGAAGGAGACCGGCATCAGCACCCCGTCATGAGCGATGGCGCCATAGGCGCGCACCAGCTGCAGGGCGGTCACGCTCATGCCGTAGCCGTAGGCATGGGTGGCGATGTCGGACCCGCTCCAGTCGCGGAAATGTCGAAGGCGACCGCTCGACTCGCCCGGGAAGCCGGTGCCGGAGACCCGCCCGAGACCCAGCGAGTCGTAGAAGCTCCACAACGCCTCCGGGCCGACCGCCATGGCGATCTTGGTTACCCCGATGTTGCTCGACTTGCGGATCACCCCGGTCACGTCGAGCAGACCGTAATTGTGGTGGTCGCGAATGGTGAATCGGTCGACGCGCATGGTGCCCGGATGGGTATCGATCGGCGTATCCGGCCTGAACTTGCCGGAGTTGAGTCCCACCGCGACCGAGAACGGCTTCATGGTCGAACCGGGCTCGAATGCGTCGATGACCGCACGGTTGCGGGTCAGATCCGGACGGATGCTGGAACGATCGTTCGGATTGAAGGACGGCTGGTTGACCATGGCGAGAATCTCGCCCGTGCGCACGTCGATCATCACCGCCGTGCCGCCCTTGGCCTTGTTGGCGAGCACCGCCGCCTTCAGCTCGCGGTAGGCCAGGTATTGCAGACGCCGATCCAGCGACAGCACCAGGTCGTTGCCCGGGCGGGCCTCGCGAATCAGCTCACGGGCCTCAACCACG
This sequence comes from Pseudomonadota bacterium, assembly GCA_040758395.1. Taxonomy (GTDB): domain Bacteria; phylum Pseudomonadota; class Gammaproteobacteria; order Halothiobacillales; family Halothiobacillaceae; genus Thiofaba. Next base: position 5,830 of record JBFLVP010000021.1, on the reverse strand, counting down.
CCCCCATGCAGGTCTTTGATGACGCGCCGCGCGCCCGGCTGGCCGCGCAGCCAGTGATCATAGGTGCGCTCGATGCCCTCCAGGGCCTCGTCGTCCACATTGGTGAAGCCGATGATGTGCGCCATCACCTCGCCGGTCGGATAGAAGCGGCGATATTCGCGGCGGGTGTTGACCCCGGGGATGCGCAGGGCCTTGACCCGCGCTCCCTCGTCCGGGGTGATCTGACGCTTGACGTACATGAATTGCTTGTCGGCATTGCGCTGCACATGGTCGCGCAGGCGGACAACATCCATGCCAAGAGCGCTGGCCAGTTCGGGCAACCGGGCGATGGCCGGCATCAGCTCGCGCGGATTGACCCAAACGGTTTCCATCGGCGTGCTCACCGCGAGCGGCTCGCCGTTGCGATCCAGCACCTGGCCACGGTGCGCGGAGATTTCCTGTACCCGCTCGTAGCGCATTCCGCCCTGCTTTTCGAGGAACTCGCGCTCGGTGATTTTGAGGTAAACCGCGCGCCAGAGCATGACGTTGGCCAGCACGAAGAACAGCACAGTCACGGTGACGAAACGCCAGCCGAGGCCGGATGCGGCAATGCGGTCGCGCAGGCTGTTCATCGCAGCACCGTCACCACGGCCTCGCGACCGGGCACCTGCATTTGAAGGCGCGTGCGCGCCAGGCCATCCACCCTGCCATGCGCCGCCAGCGAGGCCTCCTCAAGCTGCAGTCGCTCCCACTCGATGGCCAGCTCGTCCCGATGCTGGACGGCCTTCTCCGCCGCCAACACGTACTTGCGCTCCAGGTGTTCGGCATGCACCACACCCAGAGCGGACAGCAGACAGCCGCCCCAGAGCAGCAGCGCGACCAGCCTCACGACCGCTTCTCCCCAACACGCAAAACCGCGCTTCGTGAGCGCGGATTCTGAGCCACCTCGGCCGCGGAGGCCTTGCGGGCACGCCCCAACAGGCGCCATGGCGAAGGTGGCTGCTCCACCATCAAGGGAATCTCGGGTGGCAGCTCCGGCGCCTGCTCGCCGCGCAGGAAGTTCTTCACCATCCGGTCCTCGAGCGAATGGAAGCTGATGACCGCCAGCCGCCCGCCGATCGCCAGCGCCTCGTAGGTCTGCGGCAGCACGGCTTCCAGCTCCGCCAACTCCTGGTTCACCCAGAGGCGCAGGGCCTGGAAACTTCGCGTGGCCGGATGCTTGCCGGGCTCGCGCCTGGGTACGGCGGCGGCGATCAACTCGGCGAGCTGTCCGGTGCGGGTGATCGGGGTTTCGGCGCGGGTGGCGACGATGGCGCGAGCAATGCGCCGGGAGAAGCGCTCCTCGCCCAGGCGCCAGAGGATGTCCGCCAGCTCGGTCTCGTCGACATGCGACAGCAGCTCAGCCGCGCTTTCACCATGCGTCGGATCCATGCGCATGTCGAGCGGACCATCGCGCATGAAACTGAAACCACGCTCCGCCTCGTCGAGTTGCGGCGAGGACACCCCGAGATCGAGCAGGAGGCCGCTCACCTTGCCCCATGCCCCCAGCGGCTCCAGCGCTTCACGAAGAGCGGAGAAGGGGGAATGGACGATGGTGAAACGGGGGTCATCAGCGAAGCGGTCGCGCGCCTCGGCCACCGCCGATGGGTCACGATCCAGCGCGATCAGACGCCCCTGCGGACCAAGGCGCTCGAGGATGGCGCCGCTGTGACCGCCGCGACCGAAAGTGCAATCCACATAAATGCCCGTCGGCTGGAGATCGAGGGCCTCAAGCACCTCGTCCAGCATGACCGGCAGGTGGGCAGCTTGCTGCTGTTGAGTCTGAGCGGTCATAGCGCGATCAACTCCAGGGCCTCGGGACCGTCACCCTCGTCCTCGCCCTCATCCGAATACATGGCCGCGCGCCAGGATTCTTCGTCCCACAGCTCGAACTTCTTGCCCTGACCGACCAGCACCGCGCCCTTGTTCAGGCTGGCGAACTCGCGCAACTCGGGCGGCACCAGCAGACGACCACTGGCATCGAGGGATACCTCGGTGGCATGACCGATCAACAGGCGCTTGATGCGCGTAGCCTTGCGATTGGTACCCGGCAGGGCATCCAGCTGGCGCTCGATTTCGAGCCAGACGGGCAGCGGGTAGATGGCCAGACAGGGATCGTCGGCACTGACGGTGATGATCAGGCTGCCGCCACATTGCGCAGACAGGTCTTCACGGTAGCGCGTCGGCACCGCGAAACGACCTTTTGCGTCAAGGCTGAGGTTGCTGATCCCACGGAACATGGCCGTAGTCCCACCTTTTCCCACTTATTTCCACTTACCGCCACTATATCCACCCGATTCACCACGCGCAACATGAATCTCGGAAAAAATTCTTTATTCACAATGAGTTAGAGGCCTCTGATGAGCCAAAACCGCCCCTCACATACCCCATAAAAACAGTCACTTATAAGACGGTGCTCAGAGGCAGGTTTAAAAGAAAACGCCCTCCGCGAAGGGAGGGCGTCGAAAAATGTCGAGTCAGCCGATAAGCCGGGTTCTGTCGAGGACCATCATTCATCTGGGCCGTGTGTCACCACACGGCTCGAGCAACCTACCCGGGGACTCAGCGGGCCGCATCATCGCCCCCCTATTTGGTCTTGCTCCGGACGGGGTTTTCCCTGCCGACGCCGTTACCGGCGTTCGCGGTGCGCTCTTACCGCACCTTTTCACCCTTACCGGTCCCGACACCGAAGCGTGGGACTTAGGCGGTATATTTTCTGTGGCACTTTCCGTGGGCTTGCGCCCCCCAGGCGTTACCTGGCGACCTGCCCTATGGAGCCCGGACTTTCCTCCATGCCCGCAAGGGACACAGCGATGGTCTGGCCGACTCGCGGCGCACTCTATGGGCTAGCCCATGCTTATGCAAGCCCTCTGTAGGAGCGGGCTTGCGCCAGCTTCGCGTTAGCTTGCTCGCGATGCCCCCCCGATCGCGAGCAAGCTCGCTCCTACATGTCTCGCGATCACCCGCGCAGGCCCCAGCCCTTGCGCAGAATCAGCACACAGGCCGCCAGCAGCACCACGAACAGCCCCGCCAGCAGGCCCAGCGCCAGCCCGACCGGCACGTCGGACACGCCCAGCACCGCCTGCCGGAAGGCGTTGATCATGTGCAGCAGCGGGTTGAACAGGGCAAGATCCCGCCACGGCTGGGGCAGCAGTTCCAGGCTGAAGAACACCCCGCCCAGATAGGTCAGCGGGGTGAGCACGAAGGTCGGGATGATGGAGATATCGTCGAAGGATTTGGCGAAGACCGCGTTCACCATGCCCGCCAGCGAGAACACCGCCGAGGTCAGCAGCATGACCAGCGCCACCAGCCCCCAGTCGTGCACGACCAGGTCCGTGAACGCCAGGGTCACGCCGGTCACCGCCACACCCACGGCCAGGCCGCGCGCCATGCCGCCCGCCATGAAGCCGAGGATCAGGCTGAGGTTGCTCATCGGCGAGACCATCAGCTCTTCGATGTGGCGGTGCATCTTGGCGGCGAAGAACGAGGACACCACGTTCGAGTAGCTATTGGTGATGACCGCCATCAGGATCAGGCCGGGCGCGATGAAGTCCATGTAGGGCACGCCGCCGACCTCGCCCACCCGCGCGCCGATCAGACCGCCGAAGATGAGGAAATACAGCGCGGTGGTGACCATCGGCGGAATGAGGGTCTGCGGCCAGATGCGCAGGAAACGCAGGGTCTCGCGCTCCAGCAGGGTCCACAGGGCGCGGGCCTCCAGAACGACGTTCATGCCTTGTCCTCCACGCCGCGCCCGGTCAGTTTCACGAACAGGGCCTCCAGACGGTTGCTCTTGTTGCGCAGGCTCATCACCCGCACCCCGGCCTGATGCAGGGCGGCGAAAATCTGGTCCAGCGGCTGGCCGCGCCGCACCTCCAGCTCCAGCGTGCCGGGGTTGACCAGGTGCAGGCGCACGCCGGGGATCACCGGCGCCTGGGTCACCGGCTCGACCAGATCGAGCAGGAAGCTCTCCTCCGGAAGCTGCTCCAGCAGCTCGCGCATCCCGCTGCTCACCACGATGCGCCCACCGTCGATGATGGCGACGTGGCGACACAGCGCCTCCGCCTCTTCCAGGTAATGGGTGGTCAACAGGATGGTGACGCCCTCCTCCCGGTTGAGGCGGGTGAGGAAGTCCCACATCCCGCGCCGCAGTTCCACGTCCACCCCGGCGGTCGGCTCGTCCAGAATCAGCAGACGCGGGCGATGCGCCAGCGCACGGGCGATCATCAACCGCCGCTTCATGCCGCCGGAGAGCTGGCGGGCCTGGCTGCGCGCCTTGCCCGCCAGATCGAGCTGCTCCAGCAAGGCCTCCGTGCGCTGCCGCGCCTCGCGCGCCGGGACCCCGTAGAAACCGGCCTGGTGGCGGACGATCTCCTCCACCGGCTCCCAGGCATTGAAATTGAATTCCTGTGGCACCAAGCCAATCAGCGACTTGACCGTCGAGCGCTCGCGGATCAGGTCATGCCCAAACACCCGCACCTCGCCGCCGCTCGGCGTGACCAGCGAGGACAGCACGCCGATGGTGGTCGTCTTGCCCGCGCCGTTCGGCCCGAGCAGGGCGAAAAAGTCGCCGGCCGGCACCGTCAGGTCGATGCCGGACAGCGCCTGGGTGCCGCTGCGATAGGTCTTGGTCAGGCCATGAATATCAAGCGCGCTCATGAATCCACTCGCATCAAGGGAAAACGTAGCCCGGATGAAGGCCTCTGGCCGCAATCCGGGACAGCCCCTCCGGATTACGCTTCACTCCATCCGGGCTACAACTAAGGACTGCTCTTGGGAAAGGCCGGCAGGTGCAGACCATACACGATGCCCATGCCGCGCACACCCAGCGCGGCCAGGAAGCCCGCCGCCAGGGTCAGCAGGGCGGGCGCGGCCAGTTCGTGCAGGACGACGAAGACCGTCGCGCCCGCCACCGCCGCCGAGGCATACACCTCGCGATGCAGGATCATCGGCGGCTCGTCGCAGAGCAGATCACGGATCAGGCCGCCGAAGCTTGCCGTCATCATACCCATCACCACCGCGATGAAGGGCGAGGTGCCCGCCGCCAGCGCAGCCTGCGCGCCGATCAGACTGAACACCGCCAGACCCACCGCGTCCGCCCAGTTCAGCCAGGCCCCGGCGGTGCGGCTTGTGAAGGCACGGGCGAAGAAAAACACAGCCCAGGCGGCCAGCACGGTCATCAGCACATATTCCCAGTCCGTCAGCCAATAGACCGGCTTGTTCAGCAGAAGATCGCGCAGGGTGCCGCCGCCGATGCCGGTGACGGTGCCGATCAGGGCAAAGCCGACCAGATCCATGCCCTTGCGCGCGGCCGTCAACCCGCCGCTGATGGCAAAAACCACAACGCCAAAGTAGTCTAATGCCTTCAATAACTCGTCCATCAGACCGCCCCCTTCTAGCCAGCAGAACACCCAACCCCGTCCCAACGTCATTGCAAGCGATCTCGCCTTTAGCCACGAGGCCGAAGGCCGTGGTGGGAAGCAATCCATGAAACGGGAGTATGGATCGCCACGGCCCTCCGGACCTCGCGATGACGCAAAGGCGAAGGGAGACGCTGCGAACCGCGGATTCTATATGAACCAAGACCTCATCTTCGACGCCGACCTCATCAAGCGCTACGACACCGCCGGTCCGCGCTACACCTCCTACCCCACCGCCGTGCAGTTCCACGGCGAGTTCGGCGAGGCGCAATACCGCGAGGCGCTCGCGCGCAGCAACAGCTTCGGCGGCCCGCTCTCGCTCTACTTCCACATTCCCTTCTGCGACACGGTCTGCTTCTACTGCGCCTGCAACAAGATCGCCACCAAGGACC